>NZ_JAEHQU010000001.1:0-733354 GCF_016238105.1 Proteus sp. PR00224
GCCAATGGTCTTTTCAAGATGTACATCAATACAATCTGTTATTCCTACCTCAATTTCGGTCATAAAAAAGGATGGATATTGGAACATTACTTGTCAACAAAACGGTGATGTTTTTTTTGAGTGTTATTTATTCGTTAGAGCCTCATATTATAATAAAGTCAAACCCCAAAAATGGGGTATTCAGATATTTAATAATAACCAGTTGCTTCAAGTCTCAGGAACAAGACCATTAAGAATTCAGTCCATTACAGGGTTTTCTAATGGTAGACCTATTGGTAATGAATTATCAGTGGGTATCCAATGCGCTTCACTGTGTCGAGTTGTCGGATATTACTCCACACCAATATCTCCTTATCAACATGCCGTTATTGAAGTGGGAAGTTGCGGTTCAGGCACTAAAATCGTACCAATACGATGGCAATTAACAGTATTGCCGGGAGCTAGTGCAAATTCAAGCACGGATGATGTAGTGCAGTATATTGATATTAAGGATTATCAATAAAAAAATAGTGAGAAAATGGGTCGCCATGTAACAACCTCACCAAATAAATAGTATTTTTATGTTGGTATGAAATTATAGTTATTAATTTTTTTTGTTATTAAATATCAATTAATATATAATTAAAGCCTTTTATTCTAAAAGTATGTATAGTTTATCCTATAAAGATCAGAGTGTGATAGTTTTTGTAAGTTATTTTTCACTAGTTTATTCAAATTAAGCTTAATAACAGACTTAAAAATTAAAGAATAAATATGTTGACCTTATAGTCTTAATAAGAGAAATTATCATAAACAAATCTTATAAATTCTTAAAATAAATGACTCAGGAATATAGAAGGTTCTAACTATGAATATTGAAGATGAGTTAACAAGAAAAATTCTTGACCCAATCCATGGAATTATTCGTTTGACAGCATTAGAAATCGAATTTATTAATCACCCATTATATCAGCGTTTGCGTAATATTAAACAAAATTCTTTTTTATATAAAGTATTTCCTTCTGCTGTTCATAGCCGCTTCGAGCATTCTTTAGGTGTACTCCATTTATCAAATGAAATACTTAAAAATTTGCATTTGAATGCCATTCGCTATGGTAAAAAGTATCATGATGGAAGTGTATTTAATGAGATAAATTTAATTCCTAAGCAGAATGTCCAAGAATTAAGGCTTGCAGCTCTAATGCATGATATTGGACATGGTCCAATGTCTCATCAATTTGATAGTTTTATGCCAAGTAAAGCTCAATTAATTGAGTGTTTAGATAGTAAATATCATAAAATTCTTAATGTTTTAAACAGTCCAACAGAAAGTGTTGAGCATGAACAATTATCTTTGATATTTTGTCTCGTTATATACAACGATCTAAAAACACAAGAAAGTAAGGATCAAATAAATATAGACAACGTACTTAAAATAATAGATAAGAGATATGATAATGGTGTTATTATATCAAAAGTTAATGATGAAGAAATTGATATTTTACCATTGATGACGTCAATAATATCATCATGCCCGATAGATGCCGATAGGATGGATTATTTACTCAGAGATAGTTATTTTTCAGGGGTTAAATGCGGACTTTATGATTATAATCGCCTGTTTATGTCCATTGTACCGGTAGAGGAAAATGGTAAGGTATATCTTGCTTATAAAGAAAGTGGGATTGATTCTATTGCTGAATTTATTGGGGCTCGTTCTAGTTTATTCTCTCAAGTTTATTTTCATAAAACTAATCGGGCATTCTCATCTATGCTAAATAAAGTGTGTGAAAATATGAAAGGTAAAAATGATGAGAATTTTATTATTTATGAATGTTGTGATAGTGCAAATCTAAAAGATGATTGCATTGCTGATTTGGTTGAATTTTATACTGATTGTAGTGATGATTATTTTTTAAATGAAAAAGTTGCAAAATGGATAGAAATCACTGAAACAGAAAGTATAAATAAAAAAATATTGGATGATATTATTAATAGGAAACCTTGGTCAAAAATTTATGAAGCTAAGCATTCTATTGTAAATGTAGAAATTACAAAGAGAGATGATGGAACATTAAAAAAAGAATTACAATCAAAATTACTCCCTATTTTAAGTGATGTTCTTGAACAACATCAATATACCATTGATGTTGTTTCAGATACGGCATTTAAAGATATTGATAAAACAGAAGTAAAACTACTAGTTAAAGAAATGGATAATACTTATAAAATTAAAAAATTAACGGAGTGTAGTGATAAACTTAAACAATATCAAAGTATAAAATATTTCATTCGTGTATTTGTAGATCAAAGTATAGAAAAAGCAAAATATAATGATTTAATTCATGAAATTCATGATGTTGTAAATCATGAGATAGATAAATTTCAATCTGTTTTCTTAAATAAGAAAACAGATTAATATAAAATAAGTACACTTGTTTTAAGTGTACTTATTTCTTGATTTTTCCACGATTACTAAACAAATATTTTTTGAATATTATCACTAAAACTATCTTGTTTTAGTATAGAAACATATTCGATTCCAATTTTTCCTTAAAATAGATTAGTTGGTAGGTTACCATATGATCAAATATATTACTTGAGCTGAAAAACTTAGAATTCTTTTATCCAAATTTAGCATTATAGAATTCATATAAAAAGTAAAATCAATCAAGTAATTCTTCTACTTGATTTTGTTGCCAAGTATCGTAAGTACTACCTGTAGATATATGTTTCCATTCTTTTCGTCCATTAGATGCTCGACCAAGAATTACAGCTCCAGCTGCGGATGGGCTGGAAAATAAGTAATCTTGTGTGAATACATAATTCTTTGAATCAATAATGTTGTTATCAAATAATTGAGGTCTAAGATTTTTAACATAAGTATGTTTAGTGTCAGTTACATTTTTTCGAACTTGAGAGCCCTTTAAAACATAAAATTCACCATCTATAATTTTAGCCTTAGCTTCTATTCCTTTGATAGACAAGTAAAAATCAGCTTCATCTTTTATTGATGAATAATTAGTTTTTATTTGCTCACTTGGATATTTGATTTCTTTTAAAAATGTAAGTCCAATAGCGGGGAGTACTACTTGAATTTGCTCCAGAAAATATTCCATATCAGCTGTATCTGATTCAGGGAGTCGATTATATGAGTGAGCAGTGCCATTCATTAGTAAACATTGTCCACTAGATTTGGCTATTTCAATTAAACGACTTTCTAAATATTTAATGTGAGTTTTAGTAATATTTTGATCTTTACCTGTAACTAGGCATACTTTTTCCCAAAAATCTTTACCTCCAGCATCCTCTGTGCGATTGTGTTGTTTCAATCTATTTGCAACATCATCAGATTCGCCAATGTAAACGTTGGGTAAAGTTTTTTCTGGATCATATCCCACTAAAAAATAAATTCCAGTACGTGAGCATTCATCTCTTTTTATTAATTCTACAAGTTTTGTACGAGGTGCTGATAAGACATGACCTGTCCAATTTATAACCTCAGCCGTTAGGATCCCGTTAATGGAGCCATCAGCTAAGAATAATTTTATGCTTTTTCCGTATGTCATTGATTGATCTTTATGTATTTATTAGTGTTGCGATAGATGGTTATACTTGTTGCAATTTATTTAAATATTTCTATTTTTAATTATTATGTCAATACTAATAGATATTATTATTCTTTAAATAATTTCCCCAAAACTACCCCAATCTAAACTAAAAATCAACCAGTTACATACAAACCAAGATCACATAAAAAAAGATTATCACCAACAATAATTATAACTTATTTAATAAGTTACCTAATTATTATGGGTATAATGCTACGCCATATGGGTTGGACTGAAGCCGCTGACTTAATCATTAAAGGTATGGAAGGCGCGATTGCTGCTAAGACCGTCACTTATGATTTCGAACGTCAGCTAGAAGCCGCTAAACTGCTGAAATGTAGCGAGTTTGGTGACGCAATTATCAAACATATATAATTGTTGATTTGATAAATAGTTAACGGGAGCTTATTAGTTCCCGTTTATTTTTTGTACTATAAAATTCTTCCCCAAAATATCCCCAAAACTCTTCAATTAAACAGCAATAATTACCACACTTTGCCTCTATTATCGTGATATTTAGCGGTCATATTTTGTGTTTTATGCCTCAATAATTTTTGTGTATTAATTCCTTGCTCACGATAAAGTCGCCCGGATAAAGATCGTTGTTCATGGAAAGTAGGGGCTGTGCTTTTTCCCCAAGTTAACCCACATTTATCTCTCGCTTTTTTAAACGTTGAGGTTAACGTATTTAGGGTGACTTGTTCGCCTTATTTTACTGTCCAAGCTTCTGAGAAATTGTGTTTTGAAAATAATTCTGCTAATCCACAGATTTGTTTTAAGCGTAATACTTCATCTTGTGACATACCTAGTTCATCACCAATTTGTTTATCGCTCCATCCCAATCTGGATAGATCTCTAACTATATCTGACATAGCTGCGACTTGATGTTGTCCTCTTGCTCGATTATGACGAATAGTGGTTGCTATTTGATCTGATATTGTGTTGTTTTTAACATCAAGGATGGTGACTGGTAAATAATTATTAATTCGTTTTTTTAAGGCGTTTTCTTTACTTAATAAATAACGATGATAGCCATCAACGATTTGCCACTGCAATTGTTTAGTTTTATTTTGTTGTGCAGATAATACTACAACGGGTTGAGTATAACCGTCTTTTACCAATGAGGTTTTGAGTAATCTCTTTTCTGTGGGAGACATAACATTAGGGTTGTAGTCATTTGCTACGACTTGATTTTGTTTTATCCAAAGAACACAATCTATGGGTTCATTTTTGAACGGACTAATTTGATGAAGAAATAATTTGATTTTGTTGATAGCTTCGATTTTTTGCTCATCATTTAGTTTTAGCAGATAATCTTTTAGCGAAGAAAACACTGTTTCAATAGTCATATTCACCTCTTATTAAATCAACTGCCAATTTTTACGTTTTTCCTGTATCCGCTTGCAATATCGGTCATAACAGTGTGATTTGGTAGGACTAAATGCTAATGTTCTACACCAAAAATCATTACGTAAAATAGTTTTACAGATCCGTCGCCAAGACGGAATTTGTTTACTGCTAGTATCACCCTCTTGTTCATCTGGTATTCCATTTGGATAATCTCGCTCAGTATACCAATGGAGATAAACTGCGATTTTATTTCGGTAATGTTCGGCTGTTTGTTCTGGTACGCTCGCTAGTAAAAAGTGGGCGTAAGATTTCCATGTATGATGGGCGGGTTTGCTGATTTTACGTTGTCCAAAAAAACCTGATTTATTACGAGGCTGGGTGTATAACATACCCGCATCAGCACCACTCACTCGTTCACAGGCTAGACTCCACGTCTCAGGTTCTAAAACATGATATAACCATAGCCCTTTGCGTTGTTCAGGGCCAAATGGCTCACAAATGCGCATTTGACTTAAACTAACCCCAGCTTGGTGCATTAGACTATAAATAGAATTATAGGGTAGGTTAAAACGTGAAATGTATGTCCAAATATCTTTTACATGCCAGTCATAAATAGGATAGGCCATATAATAAAAACCTTCGGGTGATGCCGTTGTCCATGGGATATCGTCGGCATAACGTAGTTTTTGGTTGTTATTGATAGCAATAAAGCGATTTAATGATTCATCCGTCCTGATCCCTAATAAAATAACTGAACTACGATGATTTCCTGTGATCCACTGATTAAATGCAGGTGTGAAGTCTTCAAAAATCATATTCGGATGATAAAAAGGGAAAAAGTCTGGATCAGTGATTGCGTATTCTGGAGGTTGCCTTACCCATTTTTTTTCTGGTTCCCAAGCCGTCCAAGTTGGTTCATATTGTGAGATCCCGCTTTCCGTCGTTATAGGTAATGCAATCCAGTAAAATCGCTCCGTACAGTCTTCATACAAAGATTTCATTTTTGCAACATGGCTAATGGTTGCGGAGTATTGCACTTCCCAGTCAAGAAACATGACATTGAATTTTCGATGTCGTTTTCTTGCTTCAGCAGCAACAAGATGAAAAAGAACAGTAGAATCTTTACCTCCAGAAAAGGAGAGAGAGATTTGTTCAAAAGTATCAAATAACCATTCAATTCGCGTTTGAGTAGCATCTAACACATTTATTCCAAGAGGAATTTTGTGTTTGCAAGACATAACTATCACCAGAATAAGTTAGTTAATAGTATTATTACTTAATCATATTTAGATTATAAAGGTAAGTTATGGTTGCTAGTTGTTACTGAGATTTACTTGAAAAAATAGGATAATAAATCATATCTCATTGTTATTATTGATAGTCTCTAGTAATGAAAAAAATTTTTATAATTAAGAGAAATAAAGTAAGTGACTTAGTGAGTAGATAATGTTTTAAAAATATTTCCTGATTTATTATTCGGTATTTTCAACTATTCATACAATAAATAAAAAATAAAATAGTCATTTTATGATAGGGTATTGTATGACATTAAGTACACATGATGGAGTCAAAGTATATACACCAGTGTCATTGAAGCTATATGATTGGTGGGTGCTTAATATTTCTAATAGCTATGCATGGCACTGTGATACGAATAAATATCTAATTCCACATTTTAAAAATCATCTCGGTGAGCGCCATATGGATATTGGTGTTGGAACGGGCTTTTATTTAAAAAAATCATTAAATTATATAAAAGAAATCTCATTGACTGATCTTAATTTGCACAGTCTGGAACATACTAAAAAGTATATACCTGATGATAAATTAATAAATTGCCTTCAGCATGATGTTTTTCAGCCTTTTTCTAATAAATTAAATGCATCTTATAATTCTATCTCATTGTTTTATTTACTACATTGTTTACCAGGAACGATGGATGATAAGAAAAAAGCGATAGAAAATATAAGTTATTTACTGACAGAAAAAGGGGTTTTATATGGCACAACGATTTTAGGGCAGGGAGTCAAACATAATTTTTTTGGTAAAAAATTAATGTCTATTTACAATAAAAAAGGTATTTTTTGCAATTATTCTGATTCGGTGGACTCTTTGGAAGAAATGCTTTCCTCTTTATTTCATGACATCTCTATTCATGTACAAGGTACTGTCGCTTTGTTCACCGCGAAGAATAAAAAATAATAAGAAATATTATTCTGGATTAGAGACCTTTTATCTTTATTTTCTTAAGGAATGGTATGTTAATGCGTAGCCTATTTTTTACCTTTTTATTATTAACACCAGCGGCATTTGCCACAGATACATTAAGTCATAATATTGAATATTATTCTAATGTTACGTTAACGGATTTTAATTCGGGAAAAATTGAAGATGGTCGGTATTTTTGTGTTAAGGCCATGAATCATGGCGGTGAATTTATCGCCTGTGCAGTATCTAACAAGTCAGATTGGGCCTCTTCTTATGATCACTTTTTTCAGCAAGCACATTATTACTACACAACAGGTAAAAGCTTTAGGTTATATGTTCAACCTAATGTTTGGACTCATCCCAAATTTACTCGAGTATATTCAAATAAAGCGATAGCAGGGTTCGCTAGTTGTCATAATAGTCGTTGTATGGGGCCAACAAAAGATAACTAATTGATTAATAGTAAATTTTATAAATTGGATAAATCCCATTAGAGTTTCAGATAGATTTTTTTAAATTAGTGAAGAGTAAAAGAATACTCTATAAACGCTAACTTAATGATATTTAGGAGACTATATGAAATTTTTATTTAAAAGTGTTTTTCTTGCAGTAGGTATTTTGTCTTCTAGTTTTGTTATGGCAGATAATACTGATGAGATAACCAAAATTTCTTATGTGTGCGAAAATAATAAAGTGATGGAAGTTATCTATGTAAATACAGCAAAAGATAGCTATGCGATCATTAATCAAATGGATGAAATGATCCCAATGAAAATCATGAAAATGGCTTCTGGTGCAAACTATGAGGCGATGAATAAAAATTATACTTATAAGCTTTATACTAAAGGTGATAATGCCGATTTAGTCGAAGGAAAAGATAAACCAGTGTTGAGTGGTTGCAAAGCTAGTTAATTACCACTATTTTTATTGAAAATCATTTAGCGCTCTTACTAGAGGTCACTTTGGTGACCTTTTTTTGTATATTTAGCTGATAAATTTGAAATTTGATACAAATAACAATTTTTAAGGAGGAAGAAGAAAATTATAATGGATTATAAAATAATCAAATAGCAATTTAAAATTATTATATATGATTAATGAAATATGATAAAAAAACCATTATACAGAAAGAAGAATACAACAACACGAATTTATCCTTGCGATCACCATATGGATATAATTCACTATATGAAAATATAATTATTTTCTTACAACAAATAGGTTAGAGGTGGTATGAAAAAATACTCATATTCTCAGTTATTTAGTTATGTATTTTCAATTTTATTTATTATAGCTGTATTTTTCTATTGGAAAATTGAAATTAAAGAGTATGTTATAGTTTCAAATGTATCGATTAAAATAGCATTAGGGTTCTCTTTTATTGCCTCGTTAGTATGCTTTTTCTTTATATATAAAAAACCAACTTTTAATAAGGAAATAAAAAATTTATTAATTTTTCCTTTAGCATTAATTATGATTATATTTATTATTGTATATTTCATACTTTCTAATATTGTTTATTTTACTAGCGGAGAAATAAGTAGCTATAAGTCTAGTTACTCATACGTAGAAGGAAGAAGATCATGTTCTGGTATAAAAATAAATGATGAAAGTGAAGGTGAAGTAAAGATTTGTGCTAAAATTGTTCACGGTAATATTTATGAAACGGGAAATGCAGAAGTTTTTAAGAAAACAAATGCAATAGGTTTTGAACTGATATCAGCAAAAACATACTAATATGAAACTGAAATAGAAAACCTCATAAGTTATGAGGTTTTTTATGTGTTAATTTTATAAAATGAAAAATAAAATAGTTAAAAACTCATTCTAAATCCTGCTGTTACATATATCGGAGTTTCTATTTTATTACCATTTTGATAGTTTATTTCAGTATAGAAAAGAGCATCATTACCTATATTAGTTGTTAAACCAACGCCGTACTTACCAGTATTCCCAGAATAACGACTATCAAATGATACGTTATTAATTTCTATTTCGTTATTTTTAATGAATTCACGAGATATTGCTGCTTTTATGTAAGGCTTAACATTGTGGTTTGCAATCAGTAAATTACTTTCTAATGTGGTTCCTAATTCACCTTTTAAGCTATCCGCATTGTGGATGTTTGCTTTCATACCATTATCTAATAAATAATGCGACTTACCAATATGAGAATAAAAGATCTGGCTGTATGGTGTCAGTGTTAATGCGTTTGAGAACGCAATAGGATAGCCTATTTCTGTTGACGTTGTAACCGCATTTTGATTGTAATTTCCTTTAACTCTTCTACCTTCATTCATATTAGTATTGATTTCATTATGAAGATGATTCATCTTAAATAAAGAGTCTACATAAAAACCAGAATGATTAATCCAAGTTAAATAAATACCACCACTATAGCTATTAATATCACCATTATTAATATTGTCAGATTTGATCTTACTCTTAGTGTAAGAAGTTATTAAACCAAATAGTAATTGGTTATTATTTATGGCTATCTTCTTATCTATACCAACTTGCATTCCATTTAAGTTTGAATTGAATTGACTATAACCTTTATCATTCAAATGAGAATTATCATTTAAATAGCGAACCCACACTCCGAGATCATTATTATTTTCACGCAAGAAGCCCATTCTTTGGCGTAAAGTACTCGTCTCAATACTCAATATATGCTGTGGTGCTGAGGCCATATTAATAACGGCTTGAGCACTATTGCTTAATATAGGTTGAGTAACATTAGGCTGTTTAGATGTATCTGGTTGTTTGGATGTATCAGGTTGTTTGGAGGTATCAGGTTGTTTAGAGGTATCAGGTTGTTTAGAGGTATCAGGCTGTTTAGAAGTATCAGGCTGTTTAGAAGTATCCGGCTCGCCTGATTTTCCACCTACAAGATACCACTCTGTATGACCATCATTAGTTTTGCTATTTAGTTTATATTTCCAAACACCAACTTCAACATGACCCTCTTTATTTAATAAATTAAAATTAGCATCACCTCTATTTACATAAACTAATTGAGTATTTTTAGGATCAGAAATTTCTTCTCCGCTATCATTTATTTTTAATCCAAAATGCCCAGTAGCATGATCTGAAATATAAATATTATCGCTTAAACCATTGGCTAAGCTGCTACTTAAAATAAAAGTACCTTCACCGGTGAGCGTTTTCAATTCAAGCCGATTAAATTGCATGCCAGAAATATAATGTTCCATTTCAAGTTGGCTACCAGATTGCATCTCTAGATTGTTAATATGAGTAATTAATTCTGGGCCTGGTTTTTCTGGTCTAGGAGCATCGCCATCATCACCATAATCTTCGTTCCATGAGGGTAAAATATATGTTTTACCTGCTAGTGTTAAGTTTTCTATAAAGATTTTAGTTGAAGGGACAGGATCATTTTTAGATACATCAGTAGATTCAGCATCAATGTTATCAATATATAATTCAGCATTTTTATCTATAAATAATTTGCCTATAGATGATGAACCTGCGCTCATATCAATATTACTTGTGCCTGTTACTATAGTATCTTTAATAGTAGGAATACCTATTTTTTTTGCATCATGAGCATACATGCTAATAGTAGCATCGCCTTTAACGATAGTACCTATCGCGAGACTATCACCATTCATTCTTAATATTGCCTCGTTTGAAAGAGTAATATTTTGTATTTCGTGGCTTTTATCTATATAAAGATTTGTTGTATCACTGTAAGTAGAATTAGAAGTAATTTCATTATTGGAGAGAATAACACCTTGTACATTATTTTCTTTTGCATAAACAGAACTGGCTAAGAAAGATAATACACTTATAGTAATAATATTCTTACTAAAATGTTTATTCAATAGCATAAAAAATGACCTTTTTATTTTTTATTGTGTGAAAAATAATTAATTTATGCTTAATGATTATGTTATTTGTTTTTTTTATCAATTTAAATAACCGTAAAAAAATTTATTTAGAATATAATCTTTCTTAAGGTGAATTCTATTAAAGAAAAATATAATTATTTGCTATATAGAATAATATATCTTAGATGGGTTATTTAGCTTATGGTGTTTTTTATTTAAAAAAACACCATAAGCTAAATAAGAGAATATCATAATAGCCTAGCTATTATACTTTGGGGTTTCTGTATACTAAAATAGCAAAAAATAGAGCCCATAAGAAACTGATAACTTTAAACCATTTAGGATATTTTTTTTGTAGAGAAAACCAGCAAAAAATAAAGGGAGCAAAAAAAGTGGCAATTGCTAGGATAGCAAATTTTGTTTTATAAAATCTTTTTGCTTTAAATTCTTTTTTAACTCTTTTCTCAATTTCTTTGCCGTTTCTTTCTACTTCAGCTCTTTCATTATTCCATAATGGGTATTTATTATCTAACCAACGCGTTATCCCAAATAATGAGCTGGTAATTCTATTTTTTGCGTATTGACTTGTATCGCCAGAATATTTGATTTCTTGAATAATTTGAAAGAATGATACAGTAAGCTTAAGAAACTCATTGTCTAATTTCTCATAAGGCAGAGGCTTATCAGAGTTAGGGCTTTTACTTTTTTTCTCCGATCGTTCAAAACAACCAATCATTGTAGATACTTTATCAACGGTTTTATCTGCAAATTTATTAAATTCTCTTTTTTGAATTTCTTGCGGTGACTGTCCATCATCAGAAAGACTAATTTATCATAAATATATTAATGTTTTTTCTAAACTTAAACAACGAACTATATCGTAAATATCCTATCGATAATGTACTGCTAATCATCTTTAAATGATGATTTTGTAAAACAGTGTAAGTCAGACCGTTCTGTTACTGTTTTGTGTCAATATTTTCTCTTTTACAAATGGGGAATTATTATGTCTACAATGAAAACAGAAGTTATTGTTATTCGTTTAACAAAAAAAGAGCGTGCATTATTGGATTCAATAAAAACAGCACCACTACTTGCAGATTGGATGAAAGAATTAGCACTTTCTAAATTACAAGAGCAAGATATTTCATCTAATAAATAGTTACAAATGCCGGCAAAAATGGAATTGAGTCGGCATCCTTATTTTATTACTTATACAATAAAATTGAGTCGTAACAGTAATAATGGATTATAGTTTATGCCCATTAATTTTAAGATATAGGTATGGATATTAATAAAACTAAAAAAATATTTGAGTAAAGTTAAAGAGATGTAAAGCTAATTGTAATGAGAAAATGATATCAACAACCATTGCCAATAAAAAAGCCCAATGTGGCGGCATTGGGCTTAGTGACTCGAATAGATGGGTATAAAAAACTATTAGAGACCGATATAAATGTAGTGAATTTTCATTTTATAAATTAACAATAAATGCTTTTTTTTAAGTAAAAAGTGCTGTTATGCTTTACGTCGTCTAGTTTTAAAGCAAATTGATGTTTTTTCATTCTATTTAATTGTGTGGAGTTTCGTCGATCTACTCATTTTTATACTTTTGGCTATGTGAATAGAGGGCGCGATGTGCTCTTTTATCAATACTTGGTAGATAACGATAAGTTAATTATAATCAAAAACTTATAAACTCTTTTCTCGAGTGTTTTTTGTAAAATTAAAGATATAATATGAATAAAAACAATGGGTTATTAATTTCAGAACAACAGAACATAATGTGTGAAAGATATGGTGTTTTACCTCAAAAGCCAGAAGACATGGTAGCGATTGCTTTGGATAACCTAAATGGTAATCCTATTTACGGTACACGCATAAAACACTTAGAAGGTGGTACTATAAGTTGGTTTTTCTATTGTGAGGAATATTGTGCAAAGGACGACTTTTATCAACCATTGCATACAGAACATTTGAAAGAACTGCTACCTGAAGTAATAAATTATCTTTATCTACCAGAAGGATATAATTTTATTATTGATAGAGATGGATATGAAGATGTTTGGTTTGAAGAGATAAATTAATAAGTATTTATCATTATTTTATAATTTTTAGATTAAGTAGATTTACATTTTTATATGCTCTTACGTATTGAATTTTATAACTATGCAGAGAGTATATAATATAAAAATATTGAGCTATTTTAAGAATTAAAAATATTAATTGATGTTGGTCTTATTTTTAACATAAAGACAATGACAGATTAATCAGTTTGAGTAAATATTATAAGAGTATTTAATTCACTATTAATAAGGAAGGTAGCTATTTATGTTTCCAGAATATCGTGATTTAATTTCAAAACTTCGTCAGACTGACCCCCATTTTCGTGCTCTTTTTGAACAACATAACGAACTTGACCATAAAATTGTTAGATTAGAACATAAAGATAGAAGAGGATATGGTGAAGAGGTTGTTGAGCTCAAAAAACAAAAACTAAAACTGAAAGAGGAAATTCATCAGATCCTCAAAAACCCACCGGAAGAAGCGTGAGTAATAAAAAATAATTACTCTATAAATACATAAAGATGCAGAAACCATCCAACTAAAAAGGGATGGTTTTTCGTTTTTAGAAAGATAATTTATTTTTAATTAAAAAATTATATAAACCATATAGTTATATATATAAAGAAAAGGCTACTATTGTAGCCTTTTAACTGTCTAGGTTCTAAATATAATAACTTAGTTATGTACTATGCTAAAACTCATCTTTCCAAAGTACATCAAAATGGTTTGAATCTATTTTATAAACAGCTCTAACGTTATCATTAATATACTGTTTATAAATTTCATCGCCAGAAAAATAAATGGATATGGCTAACTCACATTCTGACGATATTTTTCGTGGAGCATCAATAATTTTTGCGGAAAAATTATCTTGTTGGAGTTGTTGCTGAAGTTTTTTTACAGCGTATTGCTCATGAAAAAGGAATAAATAGTTATGCGCCATTTTTACTAATTCCATTATCTTTTGCTTTATTTGCGACATAGGTATAAATAGCAGCAACAATGACAGCAAACAATAAACCAATAATAACAACTAGCTTACCATTATCGGTAACTCCAGCAGGGCTTGAGGCATAAGTGAAGTTATGAGCAAATGCTGCCCCCACTAACATACCCATGACGCTTACAGCTGCATCTGAGTTACCTTGACCTGCATTAGCTAGTTGTCGTAATGGGCAACCTGTAATGAGTACACCACATAAGCCTACAAGCGCCATAGAGAGCAAATTCCATAGACCATCGCTGTGGGCTATTGGTTGATTTTCAAAACCAAGATTAAACTTGCCTAAATAGAGATTACCCAAAAAAACAACGAGTGTTAATGCGATTACACCAAACGCCATATTGTAATTGCGTGATAAAAATACATGTTTGGCCATTCCAATAAAGCAGAATCTTGTGCGTTGAATAATAAAACCAATAATAAGCCCTGCGATGATAGACATCCACACTGGCGCATGACTTGCTCCAGGGCCTTTCACACTGGCATTAAATATATCACTATTCCATAAGAATAGAGCAAATAGGAATATACATATAATAGGTAAAATAAAACCTTCTATAGGAGATTGGTTATAATTTCTTGGTAGAGAAAATCCTTTTTTGACAAATAAACTACCTATGCCAATTCCTATTATTAATCCAACTAATCCTATAACAGCATTTAAATCACCAGCGCCGATACGAAGTACCATTCTTAATGGACAACCTAAAAAAACTAAGCAGCCTACCATCATTAGAAAACCCAGTGTAAGACGAATAATAGGCGCAGAACCTGCCTTTGATTGAAATTCTTTGAAGATAAGTGCGGCAATAAAAGAACCAAGAATAAAACCAAATATTTCTGGGCGAAGATATTGTACCGTTTCGGTGTGATGCAAGCCCATGCTTCCTGCGCTATCACGAATAAAGCACGCTACACAAACCCCCATATTAGGTGGATTTCCGTTAATGCCAAGAAGTAACGCAAGAGTACCAATAATAAATCCAGATAGGATTAAAACCCATTTTATAGACATCAAATGCCTCCGTTGATGGGGGAAGCCCCCCTGACTAATAGAACCTATTAAGTACGGAGCAACTATATATAAGAATAACGTATGATTCTTTTATATAGATCACGTCAAAATTAATAAACTAGATAAGATAATTTTTAGAATCTAAGAATGTTAATTTAATGAGCAATAAGTTAATTATTGTTTAAATAACTTATTCCCAATAATGAAGAGTATAAAATGATGTTTAGAAAAGGATTAATTTAACTATTTACTTCTTTTTCCACTTTGTATATGCATCTGTAATTACAGATGCAATTTTTTCATAATTATCCCATGTATTTTCAACATAATATGAAGAAGATAACCCTTGGGCTAAAACACGCTCGAAATCTTCAAAATAGCTATTATTTTCTGATTCATAATAATATTGTGTAAATGCATATCCTTCATCACTCAAGTCATCACTAATAAACTTCTCGTCACAAACTTGGATAAGAAATGCAAGACCATCCATGTGTTAGCTGATACGGAAAATAATAAACTAAATTTAATTATCATATTTTGATTCCACTTATTATAATAATCATTATTAGATTAGGCTTTATTTTTTAATTAAGATAATACTTATCCCCATTTTATTATTCTTTGAGATAATACTGACTTAAAAGATAATGGAAGTAACTCTCTAACTGTTAACAATACTTAAAGGATATTTATGAAAAATTTTATTTTAGCTTTGGGTTTATTATCAATTTCTTCTATCGCTGTTTCTGCTGATTTATCTAAAACATGTGAAGACTATTTTAAAGAAACTGACTCTTATGTCGAATTAATGGCAAAAAATGATGCAACTAAAGCTCAAGCAGAAGCGATGAAAGCGCAATATACTCAAGCTAAAGAACAATTTGCAGCATTACCTAAAGATGTACAGGAAAGTACTTGTAAGCAAGCTTTAGATTCTTTAGAGCAAATGAAAAAAATGTCAGCAGGTCAATAAATTTTATTTTATTTCGATAAGCCTTATAATAATTAAAGTTATAAGGCTTTTTTTATGACTAAAAGATAAAAATACTTTTTATATCGCAATATCTTATTATTAAATCTAATTTAAAATTAAAAAATAATTTATTTTCATTACTTCTATGTTTGTTTTCAATTTTATTTATTTAATGTTAATATCAAATGCCTTCTCTAAGAATGAGTATTGAAAATGAACATTGTGGTTTATATTGCAACAAGTTTAGATGGTTATATTGCTGATAAGCAAGGTAATATTGATTGGCTTACCAGTATTGAAAACCCTGAAAATTTAGACTTTGGTTTTTCTGACTTTCTTAGTGAAATAGATGTAATTATTATGGGAAGAACAACGTTTGAAACAATAATGGGTTTTGATATTGAGTGGCCCTATGTTCAGCCTGTTTTTGTATTAAGTAATACCATTAAAGAATTACCAAGCTCATTACCTAGTAATGTAAATATCTTATCAGGAAATGTTAATGAAATAATAAAAAGACTTAAAGATGATGGATATAATAGAGTGTATGTTGACGGTGGAAAAACAGTTCAAGGATTTATTAATGAAGGTTTTGTTGATGAACTTATAATAACTAGAATACCAATTTTATTGGGTGAGGGTATACCGTTATTTATTCCAAATGATAAAAAAATAGAATTTACTCATCATAAAACAGAAGTGTATTTAGATTCTTTTGTTAAATCACATTATAAAAAACATAATTAAATATCAATTATTAAATTTGGGGGGCACCTTATTGGTGTCCTTTCTTATTTCTATATGGTAATAATTTAATATAGTTAGTTACTATACATTTCCGTTGGATATATTTTTGTTTATTCTTATTATTTTAGTTAAGTTATTTATTTGTTCTGTATTTTTTATCAATTTATAGCTTAAATCATTTTCTATCATCGATTTATGAGCAGATTTCTTTATTTTTATATAAATGGGAAAATTTATTTTGTTGATGAATCGATTTTATGGAATAATTATTTACTCCTATTTCTTATTGATATTCAATTTATGCATTATTTTTTATTGTTATTACTTTCTGTATTTGTAAGTTCTGGATGTACCAATAATAAAGTAACTCAGATTAAATTAATTGAAACACACACCGATAATTCCATTCCTGATAGTCACGCAGTTAATAATAATTTGGTTTTTATGTTAGGAAAGCAATCTCGTTTTGAAATGGAAGTTCAAGAAGAAAAACAAAGACTTGGACAAGTTTTTAAAGTTGGTTTAAATGAGAAAAAACCATCAATCAACGATCAGTATTTAAATAATAATTCAACATTAAAGCCTATTCAAAAAATAAGTTTTACTATGCCAGTTGCTGAGCCTATTTGGAATGAAAAAAAACAAACTGTTGAATTCAAATGGAAACAAAAGCCACATTATACTTTTGATGCCTATTAATATTTTAATATCAATTTAAAATTTAATTTTATATGGATAAATTATGCGCATAGCAATCACCTTATTATCTTTTCTATTATTGGGTTGTACTACTGATAACGTTACTTTTAGTACGGGTAATTCAGGGAGCCATAGAATAGGCAGTCCAGTATGTTCTACATTAGTTTGTGGTAAAAATACTCGAACACCAGGAGAGCAAAAATCAATTAATGAGGCTGTTCATGAACAACAGCGGGCTATTATGCGAGGAGAAAAACCTGATTTGCAGATCATGGCTTCTTATTAGAATTTAACACGATTGAAATAGAGCTAGAAAAAGTGCACTAGCATTAAATGCTAATATAAATCTTAAGCCGCTTTATTTCATAGTTGCTCAAAAAAATAGCGTAATAATTTACGCTATTTTTAGCAGAAGAAATTTAATGGATAAAGATTAAGGGATACAAGGCTCTGGTGCATAGTTACTATTTGGAAAAGGATTTGGTAAATAGCTACATTTCTTCATCATTTGTTGTGAGCCTTCTTCTGATTCAAAAAGTGCAACACCAATTACCCCCATATTTCTTTTATCACCTTGAGCACTATAATTTACATATCCTTCATCAGGAGCGCCAAAGCGAAAAGCGGCAACTTGTTGCTGATTTTTTCTAAAACCTTCAACAAATAAAGTATCTCCAGGTCTTAATAAATAACCTCTATTTTGATAAGAGCCTGCTGTTCCACTAATGACATCTAATCCATCAACAGTAATAACAGCTTCATATATTATTTTATGGCTAGTGTTATGTAAGAAAATAATATAGCGCTCATTCTGTTTTCCATACAGTAAATATTGATTATTCTGTGTGTGATATAATGGCATTATCTTTCTGTATTCAGTCAAGATTGATATCTGTACTGGACTTTCACTAATACACACAATTTTTGAATAAGAATTGGAAGGCGCTCCATTTTGATAAAATATAGATGTTGTTTGTGAAGGTGTTTGTGATAATCGATACGCTTCAACACTTTCAGTAACAGAAGATAAACTTTCTCCCCATTTTGTTGAAAGGGCTCTATTTTCAGTTTGCTCATTGGCAACACTTAAGCTAGTGGGATAGTTTCTCTCAATTGTTGTACAACCAGAGGTTAGTATTAAAATACTACTCAATAACGAAAGTGATGCGATTGTTTTGAATAGATTCATATTCTTGCTTTCCTTAGTATTTATGCGAGATTTGTTTCTAATTTTTATTAATATCAAATTAGCGTTTACTTTCTAATTTGTCTCTCAGCTAATTCTTAGGATAATCGTATTTAAGATAAACAGCTGTAATTTAGGATAATTTGAGACCAAATATTATTCATTTGTGGGTTGGTGTAATAAAGTAGATGAAAATAAAAAAATGATCTCATTATTTTGAGTTTTTATTTTCTCCTATTTCTCCTATTTCTCCTTATTTTTTTATTTAGGCATTTTATGCCTATGGCGGTATTGAATAGCAATTGAAAGAAGAAGAGTTTGATTCTATTATAGAACGTATATGTTTTATTATGATTTGTATATAAGGATTGGCGTGGGTATTGTAAAAATTTCTGATGAATTACATGAGTACTTGCGAAAAGCAAGTAATGTGATGTCACGCTCTGTTAATGCTCAGGCAGAGTTTTGGATAAAAATTGGCATTCAAGCAGAATTAAACCCAGATAAGACATTTCCAATGATTATCAATGAAATGCTGGAAAAAGAAGCCATCAAGCAAGACGTAGAATAAGAGGAAAGAAGAGTGGATAAAATAACGATTAAAACGGCTGATGAAATTGAATTAATGCGTGAGTCAGGGCGTTTATTGGCGAAAGTTTTTACAATGCTTGATGATTTTATTGTACCCGGTGTTTCTACACTAGAGATTAACGATAAAGTTGATGATTTTATTGTCAATGAACTTCAATCAAGACCAGCAAGTAAAGGTCAATATGGTTATGAGTATGTGCTAAATACATCTATCAATGAAGTTGTTTGTCATGGTGTACCAAAAGCAGATGAGCGCCTTAAAAGCAAAGATATTGTTAATGTTGATATCACACTAGAAAAAAATGGATTCATTGCTGACTCTAGTAAAATGTATATTATGCCAGAGGCATCTCCTATTGCGCGTAAATTAGCAAAAACAACGTATCAAGCAATGTGGGAAGGTATTAAGGAAGTAAAACCAGGTGCGACATTAGGCGATATTGGTCATGCTATTCAAAGCTTTGCACAAAGTCATGGATATAGTGTAGTGAGAGAATACTGTGGGCATGGAATAGGAAGAGAAATGCATGAAGCGCCACAGGTACTACATTATGGTATAAAAGGACAGGGCGTTGAATTAAAAGAAGGCATGACTTTTACGATTGAGCCAATGATAAATCAAGGCGGCGCTAAAATAAAAACTAAGAAAGATGGTTGGACTGTTGTAACAAGAGATAAAAAGTTATCTGCTCAATCAGAACATACTATTTTGGTAACAGCAACAGGGTATGAAGTACTCACTTTACGTCCAGAAGAAGTATTACCATAATTGCTACTCTTTTATATTTATAGCCATTTTAAGAGAAAATATTTTTATAATTTAAAAATAATTTAATTTTTAATTAAAGTGGCTAGTTGCATCTATTTTATTTTTCATTCCTATCAATAAATTAAGTTAAAAACTCAATATCTTTATAAACCAGAGTTGTAAATTACACGTTGTTCACTATATTAATATCAATATTCATTAAGTGTTAATGGATTATTATCAAATGATTGCAGGATGCGATTATTACTTTATGGAAAATAAGGATGTTAATATGGAAAATATTTCAAAAACTTTAGAAGCGTGGGGATCATGGGTGGCTAATGATCAAAATGCCATTAATCTATTGAATAATAAAGAAATTATTCCAGGGCGTATAAAGTTAAGAAAAAAATGTACTCATCATAATGCTAATATTATTAATGACTTAATGAAAAGATTGATGGCGCACAATAAAGAGGACTATCAGTTGCTTATTAATTATTATGTTTTTGGTAAAACGTTTATTCAGCTTGCAAAATATGATCAATGTTCGGATACATATATTGGAAAAAAACTGAAAAAAGCAGAAGGTATGATTGAAGGTATGCTGATTTTCTCGGGTGCTAATTAAGACTATAAATAAAAAATTAAAATAATGCTTTACGATCGTAAAATAAAGATTAAGCTAAAAACACTTAGAACAATTAAGGTATAAAAATACGATGCTTACTATAATTTTTGTACTTCAAAGTTGTATTTTAAACTTTGTATTCTAAGTGTTGTTTTAAGTATTGCTAATAGGATGTTTAGCAAATTAAATAGATTAATTTAAACCCAAGGAGTGGAAAATATGTCAACTACATATCCAATTATTTTAGTTCATGGTTTATCTGGTTTTGATGATATCGTCGGTTATCCTTATTTTTATGGTATCGCCGATGCCTTAGAAAAAGATGGCCATAAAGTTTTCACCGCATCTCTTTCTGCATTTAACTCTAACGAAGTTCGTGGTGAACAACTTTGGGAATTTGTGCAAAAAATTCTCAAAGAAACGAAAGCCAAAAAAGTAAATTTAATCGGTCATAGCCAAGGCCCATTAGCTTGCCGTTATGTTGCTGCAAAACATGCGAAGAGCATTGCTTCTGTTACTTCTGTTAATGGTGTAAACCACGGTTCAGAAATTGCAGATTTAGTACGACGTATTATGCGCAAGGATAGTGTGCCAGAATATATTGCTGATGCAGTAATGAAAGCTATTGGTACTATTATTTCTGCATTTTCAGGTAATCGTGGCAATCCACAAGATGCTGTCGCTGCATTAGAAGCGTTAACAACTGAAAATGTAACTGAATTTAATAAAAAGTACCCACAAGGGTTGCCAGCTGTTCGTGGTGGTGAAGGTAAAGAAATCGTAAATGGTGTTCATTACTATTCATTTGGTAGCTATATCCAAGGTTTGATTGCTGGTGAAAGAGGTAATTTACTGGATCCTACTCATGCCGCAATGCGTGTATTAAGTGCATTCTTTACTGAGCGTGAAAATGATGGCTTGGTAGGTCGTACAAGTATGCGATTAGGTAAACTGATCAAAGATAATTATGCTGAAGATCATCTGGATATGGTAAATCAGGTTGCTGGGTTAGTAGGGCGTGGTGAAGATATCATCGCTATTTATACAAACCATGCGAATTTCTTAGCAAGTAAAAAGCTTTAATTATCCTGTATGCTTGTTGTGAAATAATCTAGTACGAATGGCTCTAATCAATTTAGAGCCATTTTTATTTTTTTTATTATTGTTGGTTAATATCTTTATTAACGCTGACAGAAATAGCATAGCCTAATAAATAAAGTGCTTGCTCTAGACTATCTACTTTTGAGGTTTGATTAATTTCAAGTAAACGCTCTATTTGCGCACTCGTTAAATTCATCTTTCTTGCAAGATCGGATTTTTTTGTCTTTGTTTCTAACATCGCATTATGTAATGCAATTTTTAAACAGCTAATAAGAGGTAAGTAGACAATAAAATCACCATCTTGGGCTTTGGATGGAGCAGGAATAGGCTGTTTACTCGCAATAAACTCCTCAAGACCCACATGTAAAATATCAGAGGCTTCTAGTTCAATATCATCTTCTGTATAAGCAACAGCGTGTATATTATCAAAATCACGGTAGGTAATTTCGTAAGTTTCACTTTCTTTATCAAAATGAGCGACTGCTGGATAGTTGAACATAAATAGCCTTTTATAAAGTTGAAAACTAGGTTTAACATGAAATTACACAATATAATGTGTTTTCAAAATCCCTGTGTATAGTACTAAAGTGAAACTCTATTTATCTATTTGATATTAAATAGTATGTTAAAGATTAAAGCATATTTATTAAAATTTATCTTCATTTCTTGCTAATGTGAGAAAAAGTGCAGTAGATAGTACATTGCTTGTTGGTTATTACGTATTTTTACTGGAATTGATAATTAATTCTAGATAGATCTTATATTCAATAAAAGCCATCTTATCGATGTTCATAAGGTGTTTTTAGAAAGGAGTTGTTTATGTATCCCGTTGATTTACATGCTCATACTATTGCTAGTACACATGCTTACAGTACAGTTAGTGAATATTTCCAGCAAGCTAAAAAGCAGGGAATTCAGTTGTTTGCAATTACTGATCATGGCCCAGATATGGATGATGCACCTCATGAATGGCATTTTTCTAACTTACCTGTGATCCCTCGTATTATTGATGGTGTTGGTATTCTTTATGGTATAGAAGCGAATATTAAAAATATTAAAGGTGAAACAGATTGTAGTGAGAAAATGAGCAAGAAATTAGATATTGTACTTGCTGGTTTTCATGATCCAGTAATGAGTTCATTAGGCCTTGTTGATAATACAAAAGCGTTAATTGCAACAATAGCAAGTGGCTGTGTCCAAATGATTACGCATCCAGGGAATCCGAAATATCCAATAGATATTGCTGAAGTTGCAAAAGCAGCTGCTACTTACAACGTTGCTTTAGAAATGAATAACTCATCATTTATTCATTCTAGAGTAGGAAGTGAGAAGAATTGCATAGAAATAGCGAAAGCAGTGCGTGATGCAGGAGGATTAATTGCACTAGGCTCTGACTCACACATTGCTTCTTCACTAGGAAATTTTGATCGAGTATTAGAAGTATTAGCTCAAATAGATTTTCCACAAGAGCGTATATTAAATGTAACTCCAAGAAGGGTATTAGATTTTCTAGAGTCACATGGTAAAAAAGAGATCCCTGAATTTAGCCATTTTTAATATTGGGTTAAATCAATAATAAGAAAGCTATCCTAAGATTAAGATAGCTTTTATGCTGTGAGTAGACTTAACATTTACTGATGAAAAACAGTTAATTCTTGTTTTAGTCTATCTGATTGTGTTTGCAAAGAATCTAATGAACTGACTAATTCTCGTGTCATTGTTGAGTTAGCTTGTGTGGTTTGATCTAATTGATTTATTGCATCTTCAATTTGGGCAATACCATTACTTTGTTCATTTGTAGAAATAGAAATATCGTGGATCATTTCATTAATATTTTCAGTATGTTTAGAAATATCTACCATATTATCGTTTGCGTCAGCGGCTAGCTGAAAACACTGATTTATTTTTTTACTTGAATTAGCGACAAGTACTTTTATCTCTTTTGATGCCAAATTACAGCTAATAGATAATTCTCTTACTTCTTTAGCAACAACAGCAAAACCTTTTCCGTGTTCACCGACTCTTGCCGCTTCTACGGCAGCATTTAAAGCCAATAGGTTTGTTTGGAAGGCGATATTATCGATTGTAGAGGTAATGTCGTTTATTTGTTCAGAGAACGTGACAACTTCATGCATATTTTCAACAACGTTAGCGAGCATTTCATTGCTTTGATGGATCATCGTATCTGTTTTTGTTACTAGCTCACATGATGCTTGTGTATTTTCTGCATGTTGTTTTGATGTAACGCTTAATTGTCGTATTCCTGCGGAGGTTTCGAGTACAGCTGCTGACTGTTGTTCAACACGAATAGCAAGATTATTGTTCATAACAGCAATATCACTTAATTCTGAATTAATAAGACCTGAGCTGTGATTGATGTTATTGACGATCCGTTTTATCTGATCTCGCATTTTTTGAATATTGGCAGTGAGAATATTTATTTCATATAGACCTTTTGTGGTGACATCGGTCGCTAATTCTCCATTACTAATATCTTCGATATTTTTCATTATAGCGTTTAAAGGTGAAATAAAGTTTTTTCGTAGTACAACTTGAACTAAGAAAGAAAAAATAACAATTAATATTGAAATAGCGATTAAGCTATAAATAATTTTATCGTACAGTAATTCTCCTTCATCCAATGAAGCCGTGTAATAATTTTCTAGCTGTTGATGATAGTTAGTATAGGCTTGCTCAAAATTGTCTTGATAGGTTTGTGTTGGTTGATTTAAATACTCGTATGTTTTGCCTTGTTCTAGAAAGGCTAAAAATTCAATGAGCGCGGCATTAAGCTCAGTATATTTCTGCTCTAATTGTTGTATATAACTTTGATCTTCAACATTATGAGGAAAATTCTTGAAACTTTCCCATCCATTTTCAACGTGCTGAAGTTTTTCTTTAGTTTGTTGTAATAATGAGGAGATGTCAGTATTTGCGGTAGCCATTTTATTAATGATTAATAAGTGGCGAGAACTAGCCCTATTTAAGGTATTACGTGTTTGTAGTAGATTTTCCCAAGTATTGCTTAGTAGTGATTGTTCATGGTAGATATTATTTAGTGTGTTTAAGTTTCTCTTGTAATCATTAACTGAAGAGAGAAATAAAACACAAGCTAGCCCAAGAAGTAAGATTAAAGAGCCTGTAATAAGCCAAACTAGGGTGGTTGTTTTTAAACTCGACATATTAAAAGAGACGTTTGGCAAATAACGTTGTTTGAAGTTCTTAAACATGTAATGTTATTTCCTTTTTCATAAAAATATAACTGTGTAATTTATTGATTTTTAAGTTTTATTTTTACTTCCTGTAACTGGTATAGACAAAGAATTAAAAAACAAATGAAAATATGTTTTTAGGTCACTCTTTGATTTAATGCCATATATCCTTTTGATTTTTTCAAATACTAAAAAATAGTATCGGCATTTTATAAATATTCTTTATGCTTATTTATTGTTCTGATTAATAAATTTATTAAATGTATTTATTTGTTTTGTAACACTTTGATTTTTAATTAATTTTTCTTAAATATTAAAAGTTAAAGATAAATAATAAAAATGATATAAAAGAGATCACCTTCGTGGAATATAGTTAACCTGTTGATTTATTATTAACTTTATGTGATTGACTAGTTGATTTTTGAACAATTAGATTTAAATAATGCCAGTGTTTCTATTTATAAAATAAAAAATTAATAATGATTAAAACAGCAATAAATTAAATTATTTTTTGTTTATTTAATAGAACAAATAAGAGAACTTAACGTTATAAATGAGAGAGAAATAAAAAGATTGAAATAGATAAAAAATAAGAAATCAGACGAAATCGCTATAAGCGGAAGGGCTATAATCCCTCCGCCTATAAATAAAGATCACATCGGGAATGATCCTAATGATGTATGAAAATTTCACATAATATTAAAGATAAAAACAAGTTATTAAAGTGAAATGCCAGAGAATGACATAAAACCAAGTGACATTAATCCTACTGTGATAAATGTGATCCCTAATCCTCTCAATCCTTTCGGAATGTCTGAATATTTCATTTTTTCACGTAAACCTGAGAGAGCTATAATTGCAAGTAACCAACCTATGCCACATCCTGCACCATATATCACTGATTCAGTAAAGGTGTAATCACGTTCAACCATAAAAATGGTGGCACCAAAGATAGCACAATGAATAGTCAATAAAGGCAAAAAGATCCCTAATGAATGATAAAGTGAAGGGATAAATTTATCTAAAAACATTTCTAAAATTTGAACTAGTGCCGCTAAAACGCCAATAAAAGTAATATATCTAAGAAAGCTAAGATCAATACCTTCAACTATCGCGTCTTTCTTTAGGATAAAATGATAGATTAAGTTGTTGATAGGTGTAGCAATAATAAGTAAGACAGTAACAGTAAGACCTAGTTTTAATGAGGTTTTTACTTCTTTAGAAACAGCAAGAAAAGTACACATTCCTAAAAAGAAACTTAATGCCATATTCTCAACAAAAGTTGCCTTAATAAAGATATTAAGGTAATTTTCAAGCATAAACCCTCCTGTTAATATATTTTTTTACTAATTCTAGTAAAAACAGTGTATTAATATAAGTGGTATTGCAAAAATATCTTTAAAATTAGATCTAAATGACATTTTTTGACTAAGAGTGAGGTTTATTTAAGATAAGGAAAATAAAATTATTGGATAAATGTAATAAATATAGGATTCAAATAAATCTTCTATTTAAACCCCATTTTTTATTGTTAGTGGGTAAGATAAAAAGCATTAGAAATGACAAAGCATCAATATCTGTTGATAGCATATCGATGCTTAGATGAGAAAGTTTTTAATTATTTTTATAGAGATGTTTACTGAATAAAATTGTTTATGATTTGAGGTTGTTTAACATGAGTGTTTTATAGTTATCTTTCTCAAGATCTTTTTCTGTAAAACCAAATTTTGCGGCTAAATGTCTTAATTGATCCGTGTAGAGTGATAGTTTGCTTTGGTCGTCCGTCATGATAGCAAACTCGGCAAATGAGCCTAATTTATCTAGTTTATCAATCGTGATATGAAACTCATCTAGAAAATAGATTTCTCTTGATTTTGTATAATTGAGAATACAATGGTAGCCAAGTGTCGTAAACATAGAGACTGTTTTTTCTGCATCTTCGATGCGAACGGCTTCACATTGTGATAAATCAGGGCCTTTAACGATAAGAAGATTTATTCCTGAGGGTAGCATTTTTCTTACGCATAAACTGATGGTTGCAGTTGAAAATTCAGTATTATCATGTTCCATGTACCAATCTGTTTCTTTATTCTCAGGTGTAAATAATGTGGCTCCTGATTTTTTTAATTCATTAATAAAATTTTGTGGATTTTGAAGGTGATATTTTAGTTCAGCTTCAAATTTACCTTGAAAGTGTTCAGACATACGTTTTCCCCAATTTAGCGTTAATGAATTATAGCGCATTAACAAGGTGCTCTTCTGAGATAAAAACGAACTTTTAGTGTTATTTCATTATTTTCTATTTTAGTAAATTAGATGAAAATATTTAAATAGAGTAATGGATAAAATTACTATGAAATAAGGATAAGAGGATATAGTGTTATTAAAAAAAAAGATATAAGGGAAAATAAAGGGGCGTTGCCCCTTTATTATTACAGAACACCTTCGAACGGGTTCCAACTTTGATCATTTTTGGTTTCTTTTAAGTAGTATGCATAGTTGGCTGTTATCGCCCATAAAATGTTAACTGCGATACCCACAGCATTGATAACACCATTGTTTACAGGTAAAAAACCAATAATAGTAAAAATGGCAATATTAATAGCAAATAATGTTAATGCCTTGCGCCATAAACCTAAAATAAGAAAGTAAATAAAACCAAAGAAAAATGCCCAGATATTCATTCCAATAAGAATACGTTTACCAAAGGAGAGTTCTTTATAAGCAGCTTTAAATTCTGGCGTTTTAGGTGAGCCATATTTATCAAAAAATGAAAAACGCTCTTGCCATTTTTCAGAAAGTTCTTTATTCATTTTAATTCCTTTTACTCTGTTGATTAAATTTAGCCTTAATAGAAAAGTATCTTTACATAATTTAACATCATGAACAATATAAATTTATTAAGAGATTATTAATATAAGAGTTTATATAAAAAGCATTAAAGTGACTGTATTTCTAGCCATTTTTTAATAATTATCTTATTGCTTCAGAATATATTTTTAATAATTACTCTTAAAAATAAACAGGATAAAATAAAATATCATTTTGAATGGATTTTATGGTGAAAAGAATAAGAAATCTGGCTTATGACGAATACCAGATTTCTTATGGAAGCAGGAAGTGGGTGATTAACGCACGACTAATACAGATGATTCTGCGTAACTAACCACTGAAGATGCGGTAGAACCTAGAAGATAAGTTTTCATACCAGGATTACGAGAACCAATGACAATCAGCTCTGCTTGAATTTTTTTTGCGGTTTCTAAAATTTTATCGCGAGGATTGCCTATAGACACGTAAAATTGAGTTGTACTATTGGGAATATCAATGTGCGATAAATTTTCTTTTAGTGTGGATAATGCAATTTCAATACGTTGTTTGTCACTTGCTAGTCTATCTTGGCCTGCGAATGCAAATCCGACAAAAGACTCATAACTTGGAATGACTGATAAAAAATGAATATTCAATTTGTCAGCGACAGACAATGCTTTTAGATGAGACACAACCTTGTCTAATAAACCAAGCTCTGTAAAATCAACGGGTACTAACACTGTTTTTGTCATAGTGGCTCCTAATTAACCTTTTATTATGATTAGGGCTTTTATATTAACTTTTTGTGCATACAAATATGAGTTACCTACTAATCTTATCAGTCAAAATGAAAAACTGCACAAAAATTGGAATTATTTTTATTTTTTGAGAGTTATGTATTTTTTTACGTGAAAAGAGTGAAAAAAACTGCTGTCTGAAAAATAAATATGTAGCAATATCAAATAGAAATCATAAAAAAATAGGGAATGATAACAAGTAATAGAAGGATATTTTATTTTTCTAATGATGATTATTGTAGATATTACGTTGTATATATTTATTGATATAGGGTAAAGCTTATTTTTGAATATTTTTTAATGATTGGAATATGATTTTTATTTAATGCTAATTTTAATTTCTTGGATTATAAAGAAAAAGTTAATAAATATAAAAGCTAAAATTAAAAGTCAAAAGTTAAATATTATATTTATATATTTCAATGCGTTAGGTTGTTTTATGCAATGATTAAATACATGTTTTGTCTTAATGATAATAAATACTATTTAGCTTTTTAATAGTATTAAAAACATATTACAAATGAGATTGGTTTTTATTTTTATTACGGCTAGTTAATTGAAAAAAATAAATAAAAGCACACTTAAATAGCTATATTTTTATTTTTAACTGTGCATAATATCCATAATGTTAATTTTCATCGCAAGGGACGTAAAATATGTTACATCAAGATATGATCAACAAATTGAATGAACAGCTAAATCTAGAGTTTTATTCGGCAAATCTGTATTTGCAAATGAGTGCTTGGTGCGACGATAAAGGATTTGATGGGGCTGCTAAATTTTTAAAAGCTCACTCTCGTGAAGAAATGGAACATATGCACCGCTTATTTGATTACTTAAGTGATACAGGTGCAATGCCTTTACTTGGGGCGATTGAAGCTCCACCTGCTGAGTTTTCATCATTATCTGAGTTATTCGATAAAACTTACGAACATGAAAAACATATTACATCTGAGATTAATAAATTAGCACATGTTGCAATGACAACTCAGGATTATTCAACATTTAACTTCTTACAATGGTATGTTGCAGAGCAGCATGAAGAAGAAAAATTATTCAAATCAATCCTTGATAAATTAGCAATGGTTGGTGACAGTGGAAAAGCTTTATTCTTGTTAGATAAAGATCTGAACACATTATCAACATCTGCACATGTCTAATTATTAATAAAGCTTTAAATAGCTTAAATTAATAAATGAATTATTGCGCTCTGCTGTGAATGAATAGCAGGGCGTTTTTTATTCTTCTATATTACCTCCCTTTCTATTGTTGCTATTCTTATCTCTTCTCTTACTTACATTGTCTGTTTTTTACCCTAAAAAATACCTACCCCATGTTATTTATACAGAGTGGTTATTTTACTTTTAGTTGTATTTGGTTATGTATTGAACTGTTTAGACTGTCAATATGGGTATTATATTTTCTCAAAGTGTAAAAATGGGTGATATTTGAAACAGAAACTGGTCTAAATAACATATATTTTGAGTGCTAGTTCACAACCTTTTATTTCTAATATCAAGAAGCGAAGATCTTGACGTAAATTTGCTATAAAATATTTTCATAAATAAAAAAATCACCTGTAATTTAAGAGGTTATTATGTCATTAAATACACTTAAGACATCTTGGGGTAAATTATCGGCTATTGCTGTTTTATTCCTTGGTATGTCATACCAACAAGCATTAGCACACGCACACTTAAAATCACAGTTACCTGCTGAAGGTGCTGCTATTGAACAAGCGCAAGCGCCTAAAGTTATCACACTAGACTTTTCTGAAGGTATTGAATTAGCCTTTAGCAAAATTAAAGTCACTAATAGCGACGGTAAAGAAATTACCGTAGGAAAACTGAGTTTAGATCCTGTTAACAACACTAAATTATTATTGCCTTTAGAAAGTGATTTAGCAGAAGGTAATTATTTAGTTAATTGGAACGTTGTTTCTGTTGATGGGCACAAGACAAAAGGTTCTTATCAATTTAGTGTAAAATAATGACACCTGAAGACGTTTATATTTTATGCCGTTTTTTCCATTTCGTGGCAGTCATGTTTATGTTCGGACTGAGCTTCTCGGCTGCCATTCTTGCAAAAGATAAGTTTATTCCTCTTATTCAAGTCCGTTTGCGCCCTGCATTAGCCATTAGTACTGTCACTGTCTTTATTACGACTTATTTATGGATGGTTGTGCAATCTGGTATTATGGGAAATGGATGGGAAGACGCTTGGTCATTCGAAATATGGAAAGCGGTATTAGGTACTTCATTTGGTCAAGTTTGGCAATGGCAATTGGTATTAGCAATCGTTGCATTAGCCGTTTTATTTATACACCAACGTTATATACGTAACTTCTCTTTATTAATTGTTGCTTCAATTATGTTGATCTTACATGCATCAATTGGTCATGGTGCCATGTTTGCAGGATCAGAAGCGATATTTTACAAAGTTAACCAAAGTATTCATCTTATTAGTGCTGCCTATTGGTTTGGTGGTTTATGGCCATTTGTCGCTTGTTTGCAATTTTTACGGAATAAAGACGAGCTTGCAGATGGAATGATCAAACCTATCATTAGTACAATGAAGCGGTTTTCACTTTTTGGTCATATTGCTGTTTTATTGGTTATTATTACTGGTGTTATCAGTGCCGTTATGTTAATTCCAGAATGGCCAGCAGTACAATTATCATCTGAATATCAAAGTATGTTATGGCTTAAAATTAGCTTAGTGGTGTTAATGCTTGGCCTAGCTGTAATCAATCGTTATGTCTTAGTTCCTCATATCCGTAAGAAAAATAACTTTCAATGGTTGCTAGTAAATAGTTGGTTTGAACTATTACTTGGAACAATGGTTATTTTTACTGTAGCCATCTTTGCGATTAACTCACCCGTATAGATTGTTATATAATCGAAAAAACCTAATTTCTTAAGTGAGACATCCACATGAAACGTTTTTTATTAGCGGGAATGTTAATGCTTTTCTCTTTTCAAGCATTCTCGGCGGCACCTATTTCAACGGTCAGTAAACTTCAATTTGGTGACGATTGGCCATTTACTCGAGAAGAAGTGATGCTCAATTGCCGTGCTGATGGTGCTTGGTTTGTGATTAATCCAGCAACACTGATGCAGTATCCACTTAATGAAATTGCAATGAAACAAATGGAAAGTGGGAAAGTAAAAGCACAGTTAATTGATGTTATTTTACTGCCAGATCCTAATGCACCTGAAAAGAAAAAATCAGTAGAAGTGATACAGAATGCGATTAAGTTGCTCTGTGAGAGTAATTAATCAAGTGATTGATAATATGACTAAGATTTTTTATTTTTATCGTATTGATTTAAATGATAAAAATTAAAAGCAAAGATTTTTTGAATAGAAAATGGTGTGCTACTAGTTTGTTTACTGGATCTTTACATATTGTTAGCTAATATTTAACAGTAGGTTGTGAGATAGAAAAGTCTGAGTTAGTCCTCGATTTTTGTTTATGCAGTAATCAACAATTACTTTTTAGCGCACGGCTCGCAATGAGCCATTTCCCTAAGCCAGATAAATGATTTATCTGGCTTTTTTTATGTTATTTCGCTTTAGCATCTCGTTATGCCACTTTTAAGATCCAGTGGTGATTATCTTTATCATAAGCATGACGATAAAGCAGAATATTTTTATCTTTTAATTGGGCTGGAATACTTGTGTTTTCATCCCATCCATCTAATTGCATGCAAAACTCTTTGTCATAATCACATGGAATATGAATATAAGTTAATTGGTTATCAGAAGAGTGTTTCAAAGTAATATCTTCAATTTCATAGCAAGCAATTTTCAACGTTGTCTTTTTCATAATAAAACTCCGGATTAAGCGATGTCGTGTTGTGTTCTGTTGTGTTTTGTTGGTGGCATTTATTTTAAAGAATGCTTTTTGACCGAACAAAATTAAGCATAGTATAAATGGAATCTATTTCCAAAATATTTTTTGGAAATAAAAAAAGCGGATCATTTTTTGTGATCCGCTTTAAATAAATTATCTGAAATAGGGCAGAATTGTCTAATTTTTAAGGTTTAGGTATTGCTGTTCCCCATTCATCCCAATCTTTGGGTTCTTTATCATTTAAAATGAAATTCTGTTCCTGTTTTGCTTTCGCTTGTAATGGTGTGGAAGGGGGGGTTGCAAAAGTGATCCCCCCGCGTATAAATTGCTTGAATGTACCACTACGAATAACGCCGCCAGTTAAACCAAACGAGAAGTTATATCCCGATGAGAGCCAAAACTCAGTATTATTTCGAACTAGGTATTGGTATTTTTTACTAATACGGATGTGAATTAATACTCTGTCAGACATGTTTCCTAGTTCAAGACCTGTTACGGCGCCAACTTCAAGACCACGGTAGTAAATTGGTGTACCAATTTGTACCGAACCCGCTTCAGTGGCATTTAACACAAGGTTTAATCCATCGAGATAGCGTGAGTCTGTAATGTTAGATGTTTGCAATTCAAATTGACGATATACGCCACCATTGCCTGGTTCTGCTTTAATATAAGGTTGTATAAGTGAATCTAAGTTATCTAATCCTGATGCTGTTAATTCGGGAGTAACAACAGCGAAGCGACTGCCTGATCTCGCAAAGGTTTTGACATAATCAGGGTAGAGAACAGCAGATACAGTCACTGCTTTTCTATCTGGTGAAAGGATTAATGATTCGACTTGTCCAATATCAATGCCTAAATAACGAATAGGCATTCCTTCAGAGAGTTTGCTTGCGTCATATGTTTTTAAAGTAATTTGAGCACCGATAGCTCGTGCGCTAGTTTCTGATGGATAGAGTTTGTAACGTGAAACGTTATTATTGATATTTTCGAAATTATCAAAACTGATTGCGCCTTTTAATGCGCGATTTAGTGGTGTTGCTTCAACAGTTAATCCTGAGCCATTAACAGAGACTTTAGCTGCCCCTTCAGTCCAAAATACACTCTTTTCTGTAAGCAGATGGCGATATTGCTTTGAAATATAAACATCAATATCAAATTCATCCATCAAAGGTCGAACATCAGTAATTTCACCGACTTGGAATTGATGATAAAGAACCACTGAACCTTTTTGTATCCCAGGAAGGCTTGATGCTTTTAAAGTGAGTGTCACGGGTAATTCATTACCATCAACACTGGCTTTAGCAAAAAAGTCGTTACGATAAAGGCGATACTGTTCTTTAGGTGTTCCTTTAGTACCTTGAATAAGATGAATGCCTCCTTCAAGCCATTCTTGAGGTGTCGCACCTTGAACTTCAATGCCATTTAGACCCATATTGACGTTAATTCGGCTATTGGCAACAAATTTACTATTTTCATAAATATAATGTTTATATTCAGGGGCAATAATTGCATCAAAAATAACCCCATCATCACTCATATTACGCTGAATGATTTGTCCAATAGTAATTCCTCTAAAAAGAATAGGTTGTCCTGCATCGACGCCCCAACTTTCTTCACTGGTTAGAGAAATGATTAATCCATCTTCGCCATATATTGCTTTACCCGCATCTACGGAGGTTGCTGATTGTAAAACAAATTGCTGGTTTTCTTGTGCTGGAGGGCTGTTTTCTGGGGAATCAAACGCAATTGCGCCATTGATTAAAGCAGAAACACTTTCCATTTTCACTGATACGCCACTTTTTAAATTGAAATTACCTTGAAAGCCCGAGACGTTCCAAAAATGACTATCTTGGCGAATTAAGTGGGCGTATTGTTTATCAATACTAAGTTCAATAAAAATGCCTTGATTATCAGGGCGAATCGCATAGCTATATACTTTACCAACAGGAACTTGGCGATAATAAACTTGAGAGTCAACATTGAGTGATCCCAGTTTCTCTGTCGTTAGCGTTATTAACTGCTGATTTTTATCAATATTAGCTTGAGGACGAACTTCCTGAGCAATAAATTTAAACTGCTTTTCACCGTCACCCGGTAACATGCTGATATAGTTACCACCAACTAAAGCATCGAGCCCAGATACGCCAGAAAGGCTGGCTTTAGGTGTAACTAACCAAAACTGTGTGTTTTTGCGCAGTGTAGTCGCGAGATCTTTGCGGATATCAGCTGTAACAATAACTCGACGTAAGTCATCGCTTAAAGTGACATCTTTAACAAGACCCACATCAACGCCTTGATAACGAATAGGTGTTCTGCCAGAGACAATTCCTGATGCGGATTGAAAATCAATCGTGATTTGTACGCCTTTATCTTGCCAATGTTGGAAAAGCAACCAACTAGCAATAAAAATGGCGATAACAGGGAGTAGCCAAAATGTCGAAATTTTACGCTTACGGCGTATTTGGGCTTGTGTGTCCTGAACGTCGTTTTCTTCTTGTTGCATAAGTATCCCATAGTAAACGACTATCCAACCATTCAACGGCAAGGATAGTAAGAATAACCGCAGTACCAAAATAAAAAGCCGCTGGTCCCATTGTGAAAGTCATCAATTGATCTCGATTAATCAATGACATCATCAGCCCAATCACAAAGAGATCAAGCATTGACCATCGACCTATCCAAGAGACAAAACGGTATAGTTTCATTCGAAGTAGGGGGTCAATACGAGAATTAAAATGAATGCTTAATAATAAGCCCAGCATAATTATAATTTTGAAAAAAGGCACAAAAACACTGGCAATAAAAACAATAACTGCGATCGGAGTATTGCCTGAATTCACTAAGGAAAGCACACCTGAAAAAATAGTGTCTTCACTACGTCGACCATTTAAATAGAAAATAGAAATAGGTAATAAATTTGCAGGTATGAGTAAAATTATTGCTGAAATTAATGCCGCCCATGTTTTTTGTAAACTCATTGGTTGTCTTGGGGTATAGCAAGATTTACAACGTGGGCAGTGTGTTGATGGTGTTCTTTTAAAATGATAATGACAAGCATGGCAAGTCGCAGGGCTTTTTTCTATTTCTTTTTGTGGATAAAAGCGTTGCCAAAGTTGGTCCATATTAATGTTAATTAGCATTAATAAGCTGAGTATCATTAAAGAAACAAAAGCAATTAAGCCATTGCCAATATAGACGGTTGCATAGTCACCTAATTTTATTGTTGCAACACCAAGACCAATCAAATAGACATCTAACATTACCCATTCTTTTAATTTCCCTAACATTAATAAGACTGGGCGAAGATTAAGGCGTAAGCGAGATCCTAAATGAAGATATAAAATAGCGATGGGGAGGCTAAGTGGTGCAGCAATAGCACAAAAAGCTACCATCGTTGCTGTAAGAGGAGAGCCTTGCTCTGACATCATGCGAATACCGTCAAGCACATTCGCCGTTATCATCGTGCCTAATAGATGAATTTTAATTAGTGGCTGAGTAAATGCTATTGATGCCAAAATAAGCATTGTAATAGAGAGAATAAGTAGACGAGTTAATGACCAATATCGATAAGATGCGAGTTTGGCTTGGCAACGTGGGCAATAGGCATCCTCTCCACGCTTCAATGTGAGAGGTAGTGTCACGAGGTGATCACACTCCTGACAGCGTATTGATTTTTTTTCCTTTGTTGCGATATTGTTCACTATGTTGCTCGTTAATTCGCCTAAGTTGGTTTTCTCAAGAGTTATCGTTTGATTAAGCTAAAAAAAAGTACCTATACTCAATGGTTCACAAGTTATCATTTTTATTATATTTATGCCTTTCATTTTACAATACAAAGTGTCTGATTTTTTTTGTGGGTGTTAAGTGAATATTATCGTTTTTTTACCCAATTCTTGAAAATGGAGTATTCAACCTCAAGATAAAATAGGCTAAATTACGAGTATGTTATCTATTTTAGTTACGCAAATAGGGTTTAATGATGCCAAAATCGCTTTTTTATCAGGAACTCACTGATAATTTGTCAGCCTTGTTGTCTGGTGAAAATGATCTTATCGCATCACTTGCTAATACCAGCGCGCTTCTTTACGAGAAGTTAGATACGATAAATTGGGTTGGGTTTTATCTTAATGATGGTGATTCATTAGTCCTTGGCCCATTTCAAGGCAAAATTGCTTGTGTCAGAATAGGTTTTGGGAAAGGAGTTTGCGGAACTGCATACTCTGAAAACAGAATTTTAAGAGTAAGCGACGTTCACCAATTTAGTGGTCATATTGCTTGTGACAGTGCAAGTCAGTCTGAAATTGTTCTCCCGTTAGAAGTAAATGGACAAATTATCGGCGTTCTCGATATTGATAGTCCTATTTTTGATCGTTTTGATAAAAAAGATGAAAATGGGCTTAAAGCGTTGTGTGACGTGCTCTGCGAGCATTTAAAAACTTGTCATACAGCAAAATATTGTGAATTTTGTGTAAGTTAACAGGCGTTTGCCATAGAAATTGTTGGCAACACTATTATAATGTCGCTTGTTCATGCCTGCGCTGGTTGGCAAAACCGTTGTAATCAGGAAATTTCATGGAAAATCAACCTAAGTTGAATAGTAGTAAAGAAATCATCGCTTTTTTAGCTGAACGTTTCCCTAAGTGTTTTATTGCTGAGGGCGAAGCTCGCCCTTTGAAAGTTGGCATTTTTCAAGATCTTGTTGAAGATCTAAAAGATGAAACTCAACTGAGTAAAACACAGTTACGTTCGGCATTACGCTTATATACCTCAAGTTGGCGCTACCTTTATGGAGTTAAAGAAGGAGCAAAACGTGTCGATTTGAATGGTAATGACTGCGGCGAACTGGAAGCTGAGCATATTGAACATGCTCGTACACAATTAGCAGAAGCTAAGGCGCGCGTTCAAGCTCAGAGAGCAGAACAACGTGCTAAGAAGCGCGAAGCTGAAGGTGATAAGGAGACCAGCAAACGTCCGGCAGCGAAAAAGCCAAATAATACGCGTCGTCAGCCACCTAAAGAGGGTGAAAAACGGCAGCCTCGTCCTCAAAAAGCGACTCAAGCACCTCGTAAAGCACCACCACGCCAAAATACTGAAAAGTTAATTCCAGTGAAAGACACATCAGTTCTTACTGTAGGTCAATCGCTGAAAGTTAACGTTGGTAGCAGCGTGATGGACGCGACAGTGCTAGAGATAGCGAAAGAGGGTGTACGTGTACAATTGCCTAACGGTTTGGCAATGAATGTACGCACGGAACATTTAAAGTTCTGATACGGAGGCCAACCAGAGCATGAACAAACTTTTAAATGTGGCTTTTGCAATCGGATTAACGTTAACAGGCACTTCTGTTGTGATGGCTGAAAAACCAGCCACTCCAGCAATGGTAACTATTGATCAGTTACCCGACTTAAAGCAAGAGCCACAGCATTCTACCGTGAGCGAGCGAGTAACCTCTCGTTTTGAACGCTCTCATTACCGTCAGTTCTCGCTAGATGCGAGCTTTTCTGAAAAGATTTTTAATCGCTATCTTAATTTATTAGATTATAGCCACAATGTGTTGCTAGCATCAGATATTGCCCAATTTGATAAAGAAAAAACCAAAGTAGGTGAATATCTGAAAAAAGGTGAGCTTCAGCCCCTTTATGATCTTTTTAATTTAGCGCAAAAAAGACGTTTTGAACGTTTTCAATATGCTTTAAACCGCCTAGATAAACCCATAGATTTAACTGGTCAAGATAAGTTTGAGTTAGATAGAACAAAAGCGCCGTGGCCGCAAACTCAAGCTGAGCTAGATAAACTTTGGGATGAAAAAGTAAAATATGATTGGCTAACGCTGAAACTATCTGAAAAAACAGATAGCGAAGTTAAAGAGACACTCACTAAGCGTTATAAAGCTGCATTACGTCGTCAAACGCAAAGCCAAAGCGAAGATGTTTTCCAAATCATTATGTCGGCATTCGCCCGCGAAATTGATCCTCATACAAGTTATCTATCACCAAGAAATACCGAAGCCTTTGATTCTGAAATGAGTCTATCCTTAGAAGGCATTGGCGCTGTATTACAGATGGATGATGATTATCCTATGATCAACTCTATGGTAACGGGTGGTCCCGCTGCAAAAAGCAAAGAGTTGAAAGTTGGCGATAAAATTATTGCTGTAGGGCAACAAAATAAAACGATGGTTGATGTTGTCGGCTGGCGACTTGATGATATCGTTGCTTTGATTAAAGGGCCGAAAGGTAGCCAAGTAAAATTAGAAGTTATTTCTGATGAGAAAGGCGCTAAACCAAGAACAATCACTTTAGTCAGAGAGCAAATCCGTTTAGAAGACAGAGCTGTTAAGCTAACTGAAAAAGTAATTAACGGTGATAAAGTTGCAATTTTGGATATTCCAAGCTTCTATGTTGGCTTAACCAATGACGTAAAAACACAGTTACAAAAAGTGGCGAAAGATAATGTTTCATCTTTAGTCATTGATTTGCGTGGCAATGGTGGTGGAGCATTAACCGAGGCGATTTCACTTTCAGGATTATTTATTCCAAGTGGTCCCGTTGTGCAAGTCAGAGATAATAATGGTCGTGTACGACAAGATTTCGATAAAGATGATGTCGTGTATTATAAAGGGCCACTGGTTGTTATCGTGAATCGCTTTAGTGCTTCTGCCTCTGAAATTTTTGCTGCTGCAATGCAAGACTACGGACGAGCATTAATTGTCGGTGAGCAAACGTTCGGTAAAGGAACAGTTCAGCAATATCGCCCATTAACCCGTGTTTACGATCAAATGCTAAGCCCTGATTGGCCTGGTTTAGGTTCAGTGCAATACACTATTCAAAAATTCTATCGAATTAATGGTGGTAGTACTCAACTTAAAGGGGTAACACCTGATTTGCTGTTACCAAGCTTTGATAGTGCTGAAATGGGTGAAAGTTTTGAAGATAACGCATTGCCTTGGGATAGTATCTCTCCAGCAAGCTATCAGCTATCTGAGTATTCAGACAAGCTGAAAGCGGCGTTAGCACCATTAACTGAACAGCATACTAAGCGTATTGCAAATGACAGAGAGTTTTCATACATCTTTACTGATATTCAGCGTTATAACGATGCTAAAGCAAAAGGTGAAGATAAATTTGTTATCTTAAACTTCGCTGAAAGAGAGAAAGAAAACAAAGAGCTGGAAGCCATTAAATTAAACCGCATTAATGAGCGTTTTAAATTAGAGGGTAAGCCTGCGTTGAAATCACTCGATGATTTGCCTAAGGATTATGAGGGGCCAGATCCTTATTTAGATGAAACTGCTGCAATCGCGGTTGATCTCTCAAAAGTGCTTAAGCCTAAGAAATTATTAAATTAAGTTATCAGTTATAACAACGGATACTTAAAGTAACCCCCCAATAGTTGGATAACCAATTGCTGGGGGGTTTTGTATTTATATTGATCAAGATATAAGATTATCATTGCCAATCAATGCTCATCAGGCTTTTCATCAAAAATCTTCTTAACAAAACCAATAATATCTTCTTGGATAGGACCCTTCATATTTTTAGTTATTCACTATATTAAGTTACCAGTAATATAAATAATTATTAATAAATGGATATTTAAATTTTACTTTATGTCACTTAATTTTTAATTCGAAATATATCTTGAATAAGTTTTGTAAGCTATAGAGAGAATACTAGGTTAATTTTTAGATAAGAAGTGAGTTTCTTATCTAATAAGTGGAATGAAAAGATAAAGGGATTATTTATTGTGATTAAGATCTCATTTGAAGGCATATCTATTGTAATAAATGTAACATGTTGTGACAATGATCTCTAAAATTGACATAAGATTACTATAGTATACAGATTATGAAATATTTGCGTCATTTTTGGATATTGACGCGTTAGCTAAAATCTTACCTAAATGATGAGTTATCTTTATTCTATAAGTTCAAAAATATATTTTTAGAGCAACATATCATAACTAAAATAATATATTTTCAGAGTAAGGTTCTCTACGTAAGGGATAATGACTAAAGGCAAATAATCTATAATTTGCTTATAGGATTTTATTGCAAAAAAATAAGTGAATATAAATATGGTGAGATATCCATATTGGATTTTTTACGCCAAAAAATGACTCTATTGCTTGAAAATGGTGCAACTATAAATTTAATCAAAGGTTATTTTTTAGCTAAATAAAGAAATGGTGTTTTATTAAACTTGCTGAATATAAGTCAGTATAACTTAATTCAAATATTTATTAACCAGGTTGCATTTAAATGAAAGTAAAAAAAATAGTATTGTTTATGTTGTCTCCTTGCTTCTTAGCGGTAAGCGCTGCTAATGCTGCGAATTGGGAAGACTCAATTAAAGAAAGTGCGTTTATTTCAGATTCAGAACTTGAACTTTCTACAATCAATATGTGGAAATACTTGAAAACTGAAAACCGTTTTGATAAAGAAGAGCAACGCTACAGAAAGCAAGTTGCTAATGCTTGGGGGCAAAACTTCCAAGCTGATTTCAGATCAGGTTATTTAGGTGGCATTCTAGGATTTGATGTCTCTTATTATGGTGGTATCAAATTAGGTGCAAGTAAAGACTTCGCCTCTCGTGCAATTTTATATAATGATGATGGCGATGCAAAAGGCTATAACAAAATTGGTCAACGTTTTGCAAAAGTTAAATTCGATTTAGATCCTGTATTAATTAACGGTAAAGCAGGGTGGTTTACACTGAAAAATACCGGTATTTTTACAAACTCACAGCGTTTATCATTAAACAGCTACAATGGTTATGCAACTAATACAGCAATGGGCGACTGGAGCTTAGATTTACTATTCCTTGACGGAAAAGTAATGCGTCGTGATAGCCCAAATATCGACAGAATGTATTTCAGTGATGGTAATGGTGTTAGACATAATATCGATCATGTTCTTACGGGTGGCATTAACTACAACTCCAAACCGTTAAAAGTATTTTATTTCTATGGTCAAGCGGATGATGTATTCCGTCAACATGGTTTAGAAGCAAAATATAAATTAACCTCAGATGTTACTGTTGGCGGTGTTGTTTATTATCATGATTACGGCAGTGATGGTAAACGTACATTAAGTGATGCCAATAAGGGTAAACGTAACTTTGATAATGACGCATGGCACTTTGCAGGTACTATGGAATGGCGCATTCCTGAGTCACCATGGACATTACGTACAGGCGTGACGTATACCGATGCAGAAAAAGCTAATGGTGTTGGTCAATTTGCTCGTAACCCAATTGGTAATACCCGTGGACGCTTTAACTCACCAGCTTACGCCGATATCGACTATGTACGTGATGGTGAGGTTATGGGTGCATTGGAAGCTGAATACAGAGTTAGCAAAGAGCTGTCTATTGGCGCGCGTACCAACTATAGTGAATTCAGCTATTCTGGCGAAAGATTAAAACAAGGACAGTTTGGTTTATTTAGCTACTGGAAACCAACCGCGAATCTTTCTGTTTCTTTAAGCGGTGGTATTGGCTGGCACCACCAGCAAGAAAACGACTATACCACACCAAAACTTTATGATGGTCACTCACAACGAGCTCACTCATTGTCTGGCTCTATGACAACAACATATCGTTTTAAAATGTAATCTATAGCGTTAATTGAGTTTATTGCTCGTATCAGATGCACGACTTGCATACATTGTGAGTCGTGCATAAAAATACAGAGATAGCTGGTCTATCGATTATCGTAAAAGATGGCGTCTATATGCCAACTTGCGCTGTTTTTTTATGGTAAACCCATTGTTATGATATTAAACAATACAAGCCTTTCTTAAATAAATTCCTTCCGTTCGACAAAACAGAAAATTCATATCATCTATTATTAATCACACTTTATACTTAAGTTTTAAATGATGCCTAATATTAGGTGTTCACTGGCTATTTTTTTATCAAAATGTAAAGTTATATCGTTTTTAATATTAAATAAGTTAAAAGGCTTGATAAAATCTGAAAAAGCCTTATTTATAAGACAGCTTTAGCAATGTGATAATTAGATAAAATAGGAACAGTATCAATATGATGAGAATTGCTTTATTCCTGTTAACAAACTTAGCCGTTATGTTTGTTTTTGGGATCATCTTATCTTTAACAGGTATACAAGGTCGTAGTGTTCAAGGCTTGATGATCATGGCAGGCTTATTTGGCTTTGGTGGTGCATTCATTTCACTATTAATGTCAAAATGGATGGCATTACGTTCAGTGGGTGGTCAAGTTATTGAAAACCCAACTTCAGAAGTAGAGCGTTGGTTATTAGATACGGTAAGACGACAATCTGAACAAGTCGGTATTAAAATGCCACAAGTAGCAATTTATGACGCACCTGATATTAATGCGTTCGCGACAGGTGCTCGTCGTGATGCTTCGCTGGTGGCCGTGAGTACTGGTTTGTTAGCTAGTATGAGCCGTGATGAAGCAGAAGCGGTTATTGCCCACGAAATTAGCCATGTTGCTAATGGTGATATGATAACCATGACCTTGCTGCAAGGTGTTGTGAATACCTTCGTTATCTTTATTTCTCGTATCATCGCTCAATTTGTTGCTAACTTTATTTCTAATGATGAAGAGAGTGAAAATAGCAATGGAAACCCATGGGTCTATATGGGAGTTTCAATGGTTCTGGAAATTGTATTCGGTATTCTTGCCAGCATTATTACAATGTGGTTCTCTCGTTATCGTGAATTCCATGCGGATGCTGGTTCTGCAAAGCTTGTTGGCCGTGAGAAAATGATAGCTGCATTACAACGTTTGAAAACGAGTTACGAGCCGCAAGAAGAAAGTAGCATGATGGCTTTCTGTATTAATGGCCGTAATAAGTCATTCAGCGAGTTATTTTTATCTCACCCGCCATTAGATAAGCGTATTGAAGCACTGCGCAATGGTGAGTATCTGAAATAAGATTGAGAGTTTAATCGCCAACTCTCAAAAAATTAAAGCGCTCAATATGAAAGTATTGGGCGCTTTCTATTTGTGAAGAATAGGGCTTTAATCTAAATACTCGCCAAAGTATGTCACCATTTTTTCCTCATCAATTTTAAGACTGCCTTTCCAGCCCGCCCACGGCATTTCCATATCAGAGCGACCTTTTGTGTTATTAAGTTGATTTTCTGCAATGGTAATATCGCCGAAATTAGCCCAATGATCCAAAGATAATGGAATATAGGCATTGGGAATAACACCAACTAAGGCAAGTGAGTGCAAAATACCTCGTTTGGTATATTTATCACCAGAAATTAATTTAGCTTCATTTAACCGCTTTTCAAACTTACCCGGAGTTTCATCTTCAGGAGCTTGGCGTAATAAATGGAGTAATTGCTTAAAGATCTCTTTATCTGCGAGTGTTGGACTGACTGGAGCGACGGTCAGTAGATGTTTTAAATTCAAGTAAGCATAGGAAGGATTGCCCGTATAAGAATTACCGTAATAGAGGCAATATTGAAAATAGCTGTCATTAATATGTTTTTGCTGATCCCCATCACTACAAACCCAACAGCAGGCATATTGAGGTTTTTCTTCATAATTATGTAATGGCAGATTTTGTAATTTATGAAAAGCCCCTAGAACAGAACGACCTCTAAGATAACTGCCTCCAACACCCGCAACAAAAGCATCTAAGCAACGCTTTTGGGTGAGTAATGGATCATTCTTTAAGCTATTTAATTTCGAAATAACATCAGTGTGATCAGCAAATTTTTCTATGATATTAGGTTGCCAATTGGCCTCAGATAACAAGGTTTGTTCTTTGTCTGAAAGAACATCAAGGGGATACAGTGAAACTTGGCGTTCTGGTTCATATTGGCTATTTTCATATTTATAGAGTTTACGTAAAACTCGCATAATTTTTTGCACGATTTTACCTTGTTATATTTATAGGTTTTTTATTGATATTGGTGAATTGCATAGATAGAAGATAGGTAACTTAATATAGATACAAAAAAAAGCCAGTTCAAATGAACTGGCTTTATCAATAGAGGTAGATAACGTTTATTTTACGGTAAGTTCAGTTTCTTCATCTTGGTTGAAGACTGCTTTGTCCGTTTGTCCCATAATTTGACTGGTGATTGTACCCGCTGTCATTGAGCCACTAACGTTTAATGCTGTACGTCCCATATCAATTAACGGCTCTACTGAGATTAACAGAGCAACTAATGTCACTGGTAAGCCCATTGCAGGTAAAACGATAAGGGCTGCAAATGTTGCACCACCACCCACGCCAGCAACACCAGCAGAGCTAACAGTCACGATAGCCACTAAAGTTGCGATCCACATTGGATCTAATGGGTTAATTCCCACGGTAGGCGCAACCATGACAGCTAACATCGCAGGGTAAATACCCGCACAACCATTTTGACCAATGGTTGTACCAAAAGACGATGAGAAGCTTGCGATAGATTCAGGTACACCAACACGTTTAATTTGAGTTTCAATATTTAACGGAATACTTGCAGCACTTGAGCGGCTTGTAAATGCAAATGCTAATAAAGGTCCCGCTTTTTTGAAGAATTTAATAGGATTTAAACCCGTGAAGCTGACCAGTAATCCATGAACAACAAACATTAAGCCAATAGCAACATAAGAGGCAACAACAAAGCTTCCTAATTGAATGATATCGTGCATATTTGAGCTTGCAACAACCTTAGTCATCAGAGCCATTACACCATAAGGTGTTAGCATCATAACAATGCGAACCAGCTTCATGATCCATGATTGTAGGCAATCAATCGCGGCTAAAACTTTCTCACCACGAGGCTGGTCTTCTTTGAGTAATTTCAATGCAGCCATGCCTAAGAAAGTTGCAAAGATAACAACGCTAATAATCGATGTTGAGCTTGCACCTGTTAAATCAGCAAATGGATTTTTAGGAATAAATGACAAAATAAGCTGTGGCATCGTTAAGTCAGAAACTTTGCCCATGTAATTTTGTTCAAGCGCAATTAAGCGCTGTGATTCTTGTTCACCTTGTACTAAGCCTTCTGCTGTTAAGCCAAATAGGTTAGCAATAACAATACCGATTAAGGCAGAAATAGCGGTGGTAAATAACAGTGTACCAATAGTTAGGCCACTGATTTTTCCTAGTGATGATGCTTGATGCAAACGAGCTACAGCACTAAGAATAGAGGCAAATACTAATGGCATAATGATCATTTGTAACAGCTGTACATAGCCATTGCCCACGATATTAAACCAAAGAATAGATTCTTTAATAATAGGATCGTGTGAGTCATAAAATGCGTGTAGTGCTAGTCCAAAAGCGACACCAAAAACTAAACCAACAAGAACTTTCTTTGAAAGGCTCCACTGACGTTGACTTAATTTAGCCAAGATGAGTAATAGCACAACAAAGACGAGTACGTTAATGATTAACGGAAAATTCATCTTAACTCTCCAACGAGATCTTTATTTATATAATTTCAACGATTGGATGCGATATGAGTTCTTAGGTAATAAGAAAGGATATAACAGCATCAATTCGTTATATGGTAACAGGATTGTTAATAACTTTTTATAATTAATTATTATTTTATATAATCGTTTGGTTATAAAAACAAGGAAAGTAGGCATAAAAAGATGTAAGAATTTATAAATAAATAGAAAAATGTAGGGTTTTGTCAGGGGGTGTTAAAAATTAGTGCGCTTATCGTGGTACATCTGTAACCAGTTGTTGACTTGCGAAGGCAGTGTAACAGTAAGGTGTGGAGGTAAAAAAAGTGCGCCAACAAGGATCAAAACAGAGATAAATCTCTCGCCTTTTTTATTATTCTTTTTACCTAAAATAGGTAATGCAAAACGTATTTTCAAAGGCCACAAGAAAGGAACGCCAGCGGGAGTTAACATATCTGCAATGAGATGACTAAGATAACCCAATAAAAGGGCATGGAAGATATCGGCAGAAATATCCCAACGTGGTGAAACTTGGGTTTCCCACAAAATAGCTAAACCACAAAACGCAAGTAAACTATGCGTAAAACCTCGATGACCACAGAGCTTTGATAGCGGCAGAGAAATAATACGGAATAATCGTCCGAGAATAGAGCCAGGGTGATCTAAATCAGGTAGAAGTGAGCCTAATAAGACAGCAGGGATCATGTGAAACCAATCACCATCAGCAAGAGCTGGCGTTATTTCAAGCTTCTGTGCTAACACAAGTGTTGCCACAGAAAAAAGTAGATGTCCTTCTGCTGTCATTCCATATCTGTTCGTTTGCTGTTCATTTATACAGTAATGAAGTATAAAAGGTTTTGACGATAACTAACAGACAAAAAAGATAAAAATTGTCTTAAATATTAAGGAATAACGGGGATATTTTATTTGATTGATTTAAAAATGATCGAATTTAGGATAAGAAACTAAAAAGTGAGATAACAGCGAATGGCAGTAAGCAAAATATATAAAAGGAATACTTAAAAGTAGAAAATGGTTCGCGAGGCGATAAACATTAAAAATAGAACAAAAAGGATATCTGACAAGGCAAGATATCCTTTTTATTTATGGAAATTAGCCTAATAAATGCAGTTGTGTTAGCTCATTGAGTGATGCAATTTTTACATCAGCTAAGCCCCATTGTTTATCATTAAATTGTTCTGTTGCTGGTACAACGATAGAGCGCATTCTTGCGCCTTTACAAGCAATCATACCATTGCGAGAATCTTCTAATGAGACACAGTGGATAGGATCAAGATTAAGTGCTTTAGCTGCGTTTAGATAAACCTCAGGGTGTGGTTTGCTGTGTGGTAATTCATCAGCAGACACGACGGCTGAGAAGTAATGACGAATATTAAACAACTCAAGTACACGCTCAAGCATAAAATCAGGAGATGCTGAAGCAAGTGCAATTTTTAACCCCGATGATTTGCAAAGCTCTAAGGCATATTCAACACCCGGTAATAGTGGCTTTGTTTCTTCAACCAATTTGACAACACGAGAAACCATTTTTTGTTTTGCTTCTTGTTTTGAAACGTCTTGCCAAGGTGATGCTCTATACCATAAATCAATGACTTCATTTATTCTTAACCCAACCATATCGGGCATTGCCGATGCAAGGGATAAATCGACGCCTAATTCAGCAAAGACCTCATGTTCTGCTTGCTGCCAAAATGGTTCAGAGTCGATTAATAAACCATCCATATCAAATATTGCAGCTTCAATAGGGAATTTAAAAGACATGTTACTCTCCATAAATAAGGTCTATGTTGTCGAGTGGCGATTGTAGCAAGAGTTACAAGGAAAATCTTTTTAATCAGTTTCTTATTTATTTTGTAAAATAAATAGAGAGAATAGCTACTATTAATTTATTGTCGTATTAGCCGTTAATTAGACTACGATAAACAAAACAGATAAATATTGACGAATTCTACTAGTGAGGATGTGATGAGTTATCAATATGCAGGATTGTATGCCATTTTAAAGCGTGTACTTGGCTGGCTTATTTTTATTCCTGCCTTTATTTCGACAGCCGTATCATTGACAGGGTTGGCTGCAATACAACGCCCAAGTGGTGATGGTGTAAATGCCGTAATTAATGACTTTTTTCGTGTATTAGCGGAAATGGTGCAATTTAACACACCTTTTTTAGGTTTTTTCTGGAGAAATTCACCTATCCCTAATACTCAAATGGGATTTAGCCAAGAAAATATCACTTTTTTTGTCATTTTTCTTTTTATGTTTATTGGTTTAGCATTCAGCGCATCAGGATTACGAATTTATCGCCAAGTGAAATATTTGAAAGAAAATATACAAGATCAGCTTATTATCGAACGTGCAATGAAAAGTGGTGTGACGGCTGAGGAGTTGCAACAAAATATCAAATTACCGCGACATACTATCTTTACTCAAATTATGGTGCTTTATCTGTCACCTTTAGTTGTTATTGCAATAGGTTATTTCTTGATGAAATTTTTAGGATGGTAATACTGCTTTAAAGTGAACGAGGACGGTTCATTGATATTAACTGAAGGGAAAAATAAACCTCGCACAACTGAATCTGGCGAGGTTATATTTTTTAGTTTACGTATCTTAATCTCAGAGCTATTTCTTTCTTTTCCTATTAAGGTGTTGCTAATAGGTCATCAATTATTTTTCTGACTTCTAAATAATTTTCTTCGCCCCCAAATAAATTACAACGGTTGAGGAAGAAATAGAGTTGGTAAATAGGCTGACGTGATAAAAACTTATCTGATAATGGCCAAACGCTTTGATAACCATCGAAAATATTCGCAGGCACTGCTGTGCAAAGTGGTAACATCGCGATATCACACTCTCGATCACCCCAATAACAAGCAGGATCGAATACTGTACCTTCTGATTGACCAATCGCAGCACAGTTTTTAGGCCATAAGTTGCCGTGAAGCAGAGAGGGTTGTGGATTATGATCAGCAAGGCGATGATTGATGATTTGAATTATCTCGTCGATATCCCCAAAAATCATGCCTTTCTCGGAAGCTAGTTGTAGCTGAAAACCAATACGTTTTTCAGAATAAAAGTGATTCCAGCGTTTTTCCCAGCTATTGAGTTGAGGTGTTGTATCGATTTGGGTGTCGAAATCAAAGCCATAGCTAGGTTGATCTTCCCACTGATGTAGTCTTGCTAGTTGTTGTCCAAAACAGTAGGCGCTATGAGGTGTAAATGGTTGAACAGGCAAAAATTCAAGGAGTAGAAAACTGGCATCTTTACTATTACCGATACCAAGAACCCGAGGTGTTCGAATGGTTTGACTTTTTGCCAACATTTCGAGTTGTTCTGCTTCATTTTTAAAATTAGGCAGAAATTCACGCAAATTAGATTTCACAAAAACTGGCGTTTCACCATAATAAATTTTCCATGTATGATGAATATCGCCACTAGAAAGGTGGATTTTTTCGTTTATCTTTGCTGAAAATCCTAAGTTTGATTCCAGTAAACGACCTATATTCTGCCACATACTTACACCTCGCAAAGTTGTTTACTTAGTAGACCCAAATAAAATAATAACGAGCGATGTTTATACTATGACAATAACACTTTAATTAAACCAATAAAGTATAAAGCTAAAAAACGGGATGATTATCCCGTTTTTGCGAAGATAAAGAATATTATCAGGCGTTAGCGGGTTTTATTTGTCGCTTTATTTTTGCCAATTTTATCTGATTACAGAGTAACGCAATAATAAAGAATACAGCTTGCGTTAGCACAATACATGGGCCTGTTGCTCCATCAATATGGAAACTAATAAATGTTCCTATAACGCTAGATGCGACAGAAAATACAATTGCTAACATAATCATGCGTGAAAAACTGCGTGTTAATAAATACGCGGTGATCCCTGGTGAAATAAGCATGGCGACCACTAAAATAATCCCAACAGCCTGCATTGAAGCAACAATAGTTAATGCCAAAATAGACAACAATCCATAGTGCAATAATGTGACAGGTAAACCAATAATCCTTGCTTGGTTAGGATCAAAGCAATAAAGCATAAAATCTTTTTGCTTAACAAGCATAATAGTGATGGTGATTACACAGATAATACTAATTTGAGTTAATACATCAGGTGTAATGCCTAAAATATTACCAAATAAAATATGCATTAAATGTTGGTCTGTATCGACACTGGCAAAAATGACCAAACCCACTGCAAACATACCTGAGAACACAATTCCCATCACAGTATCTTCTTTAATGCGACTGTGATCTTTTAAATAACCCGTGGCAAAAGAGCAAAATAGACCTGAAAGAAAGGCGCCTACTGTTAACGGGATTGCGGTGACATAAGCAAGAACAACTCCGGGTAAAACAGCGTGAGAGATTGCATCTCCCATCAAAGACCAGCCTTTTAATACCATATAGCAAGATAAAATAGCACAGGCGATACCTATGATAATGGCTGCAATAATAGCGCGTTGCATAAACGGGTATTGAAAAGGCTCAATGAAAAACGCCAACAACTCATTCATAGTTTCACCTCTTCTGGTTTTGTTGATCCTTTATGCTGATGAGATTGTGTAATCAACTGTTGTGAACTCTGACGAGCACGACGGCGAGTGGCTAACATACCGTGTTTAGGAGCAAATAAGAAAGCCAACAAAAAGAGTGATGTTTGCATTGTGACAATCACACCACCTGTTGCACCATTAAAGAAGTAGCTAAGATAAGCACCTACTGCACTTGTGATTGTGCCGATACAGATAGCAATAATGGCAAGTCGTTTGAATTGGTCTGTGAGTAAATAAGCCGTTGCACCAGGAGTCACTACCATAGCAATGACAAGAATGGCGCCAACAGTTTGAAGAGCCGCAACAGTACATGCGCTCAAAAGAGTAAAAAAGATAATTTTTAATTTTAGTGGTGATAAACCGATTGATTTTGCATGAACTTCATCAAAAAAAACCACCAGCAAGTCTTTCCAAATACAAAATAAAACTAAGAAAGAGACACCTGTAATAATCACAACTTGCCATACATCTTCATCAGCAATACCTAAAATATTTCCGAGGATAATGGTCTGAACGTTGACGGCTGTCGGTTTAAGCGAAACCAGCAACAGACCAAAGGCAAAAAAAGTGGAGAAAATAAAACCAATAACGGCATCTTCACGAAGGCGTGTGATATGACGAATAAATGTCATTGATAATGCGGCAAGCAAACCCGTAAAAAAAGCACCAACTGCATAAGGCAAACCTAATATATAAGCCCCTGCAACACCGGGAACAACTGAGTGGGAAAGGGCATCCCCCATTAACGACCAACCTTTCAAAATAAGATAGGATGAAAGAAAAGCGCAGACAGCACCGACTAAGGCACTCACCCAAATCGCTTTCACCATATAGTTATATTCAAAAGGCTGTAGGAGTAAATCTAGCATGGCTAATCTCCTTGTTTGCGCTGGCTTTGGTGCGCTGGAGTGTGTTCTTCTTGATGACCATAAAAGACCGCAGCACGTTCATCATCGGTAATGACAGTGAGTGAACGAGGATCGTCATCATCATGAAGATCAGAACCCGATAGGCTAATGTGACGTAACACACCACCAAATGCGTGCTCTAAGTTTTTCTGTGTAAATGTCGTTTCAGTTGGACCACTGTCTAACACTGTTCTATTGATTAAAATAACGTGGTCACAAAATTCAGGTACACTTCCCAAGTTATGAGTTGAAACTAAAACTAAGTGGCCTTCTTCGCGCAAATTGCGTAGCAGCTCGATAATGGCATTTTCTGTTTTAACATCGACACCAGTAAAAGGTTCATCGAGTAATAAAACAGTACCTTCTTGAGCCATTGCTCGAGCTAAGAAAACACGTTTTTTTTGACCGCCAGAAAGTTCACCAATTTGGCGATGCCCTAAGCCTGACAAGCCAACGCGCTCTAATGATGCTTCAACAACTTTATGGTCACGTTTTGAAGGAATACGAAAAAATCCCATTTTTCCATAACGTCCCATCATTACAACATCAGAAACGAGGGCGGGAAAATTCCAGTCAACTTCTTCTGTTTGTGGAACATAGGCGATCATATTTTGTTTTAACGCCTGCTGGATTGGGCTACCGTTTAACGTCACTTTTCCTTTAGAGGGCTTTACCAGCCCCATAATGGTTTTAAATAGTGTGGATTTACCACTGCCATTGATACCCACTAGGGCACAAATAGTGCCACCAGTGATAGAGAAACTTGCATCGAAAATAGCCGTATGACCGTTGTTGTAAGTCACTGTGGCATTATCAACAGTCAACGTAGGATTAGCTTTTATATTGCTCATTGCCCAAATCCTTTCGCAATTGTATCTACTGTAATAGTAATCAAATCAATATAAGTAGGAACTTCGCCACCTTCAGCGGAAAGTGAGTCAACATAAAGAACACCACCGTATTTTGCGCCAGTTTCTTTACTTACTTGTTTAGCTGGCTTATCTGAAATTGTACTTTCACTAAAGACAACAGGGATCTTGTGTTCTCTAACGGTATCAATCACATATTTAACCTGTTGTGGTGTGCCTTGTTCTTCTGCATTGATGGGCCATAAATAAACTTCTTTAAAGCCATAGTCATTAGTTAAATAGCTGAATGCACCTTCACTGGTCACTAACCAACGCGCTTCTTGTGGAATACGGGATAGTCTTTCTCTTAATGGTGCGTCAAGCTGTTTAATTTTTTCTGCGTAGCGTGCCGCATTTTGATTATAAATAGCCGCATTATCGGGATCGTGTTCAACAAGTGCCTTGCGAATATTTTCAATATAAATTAATGCATTATTCGGTGACATCCACGCATGTGGGTTAGGATTGTTTTTGTAAGCACCTTCACTAATTGCCATTGGTGTGATGCCTTCAGTGACAACAACAGCAGGTACGTTACGTAACTCATTAAAAAAGCGTTCAAACCAACGTTCAAGGTTTAAGCCATTCCATAAGATAAGATCAGCCTTTTGAGCTTTTACAATATCTTTAGGAGTAGGTTGGTAATCGTGAATTTCAGCACCAGGTTTTGTGATTGATTCGACAATAGCTGCATCTCCAGCTACATTTTGAGCGATATCTTGAATGATAGTAAATGTGGTGACGACTTTTAGTTTATCTTTTGCTTGTGTAGGTGCTGTTAAAAATACGGATGCCATAAGGCATAAAGCCGTAAGTGAAAGTTTGTTTACAGAGCGAAATATATCCATATTATTATTGCCTTATAGTTGCAGAGTTATTTTCTCAATTGATAATGATTATCAATACCATCTCAAAAAAGTCAAGTTATCTCTGTGTAAAAAGCTTCATTTGATAACGACCAGAAATAAGATAACAACATGTATTCCAATAAATGTTAAGTAGATTGTCGAGTTTTGTCACAAAAATTAACAATAGTTCGTAACTATTTGTGTAAAAGGTTATTTAAATATTCATCACTGTATATCAATAAGTTACTTTTACACACTCACAAAAGCTCACTATTAGCTCACAATTCAGTATAGCCAGTACCTCTATCATCTAAATATCTATCAGTCATTTGCATGGATTTATGGCCTAATATTTTTTTAGCGAACTCAGCGCTTTTTTCTTCTTCATAAAGTCTTGCAGATAAGCTTCTTATTTCATGAAAAGTAGGTTTGTTTTCTCTCTCTGGTAAAGCTGACGAAAATCGATTACGTAAAGAAGCTTTGCTTACATCACAGATAGTGTTTTAGTGACTAAAAAAGTCCCTGTATATGAAGTTAATGACGCTGCTAATAGTTATCATGTAGATATTAAGAATATGGGGATTGAATATTTGCTTAGACCCACTAGCTCCTCTAGCGGCCCTGGTTTACAAGGAAATGTTATTCAAAATTACTCAAATGAAAATAAAAAATTCTCATATCCAGAAAAAGTAGAATTACCTAATAAGGTAGAAAACAAAAGAATAGAAGCACCATATCCACACCAATTTAATGACGCAATTATTGTGTTTCCTAGAAATTCAAACTTATCGCCTTTATATGCTTATTCGGGCTTCCCTGCAATTGAACTTAAGGATAAAGATCCGCGTCCTCAGAAGGAAAAAGAGTTTAATAATATTAAAAATTGGGTGAAATCTACAATTTCATTTTACGAGAAAGTGATACAGGAATTTGGTAAAAAAGCAGCACAATTATCTAGAGAGTTAGCAGAGCAATCTAAAGGGAAAACAATCAGAAGTGTAGAAGATGCTTTACGTACATATGAAAAATATGGGCAAAATATTAATAATAAAATTAATGCCAAAGATCGAGCTGCTATTATAAAAGCATTAGAATCTATTGATGCAAAACAGTTAGCTTCAAACTTAGGTAAATTTAGTAAAGGGCTTGGATATACCAATCACGCGATTAATGCCGTGGAATTACTTGTTGAATTTAAAAAAGCGGTTAAAACGGGAAATTGGCGTCCATTTTTTGTTAAAGCCACTGCAATTACTGCTGGTATGGCAGCAGTGGCATTGACAGCCTTTGCCTTTAGTTTAATTATTGGTGGACCTGTTGGAATTTTAGGGTATGCCCTCATCATTGCAACAGTTGGTGCCTTGATTGACGACGCTTTGGTTGAAAAAGTCAGCAGTGCGATAGGTATTTAATATGTAGGCTAATAGGATAATCGATTTTAATCGGTTATCCTATTTTTTGTGAAATATAGAGCTAGATATATGATGCTAAATGGAATTGAAAATATAAAACAAAATAAGTGGTATAGAGCTACTCCACCATGTTTAGCTGGTGTATTTATAAATAATCCAGTATTCCAGAATTTTTTTGTTGTATATTTTAATGCGAATTTTTCGATAAGCATTTTGGAGAAAGGAAAAAAAATTGCACTAGGTATGCTTAAAGTTAGCATTAATAAACCTTCAATAGTGTGATCGTTATAATTAAGATAAACCATCACCAACATCATAAAATAGCCCCAGAACATATTATTAATATAATATTTTTTAGTCATATCCAGCTCCTAATGAAAAATTATCTCTACACCATTTTAATGGTAATGCTTCTTATTTTTAATAATTTGGCTGTTTTTATTTTAGTCAATTTACCTTTTTATGATGAGCGATTTTAATTTTAGTGCTACTTATTGTGAGTGAGATAGAAGAAGCACAGAAAGAGGAAGAAGAACTCAGACAAAAAGGAAAGGAAGAAAATCATGATACCAATAAGACACCAGAAATTGATAACTGATTAAATCTACTTAGCTTAAGGATGAGTTAGTTTTTAATGATGATTATTCCGAACATAACCGAAATAAGATTATTGCCTCATAATTTATACTGTATTTAAATACAGGTGTTATGTGTTTCTAATATAAAAAGGAGTTTATATGAGTGACTATGATGATAATGATATTCGTATTGAAATCACTGATGGTATTAGTAGTTCAAATGATAATTCTGAATATACTGATAATGACCGTGATGATAGAGAAGATAATGAAACTGGAAATCACGAGAAAGAGAGCGGAGGTTATAGCGAATATTATGACGATAATATAAATTTAAGTGAGAGCCCTGAAGCCGCCTCAGTTATTCCCGTAGGTAGTACCGTATTTCTATTCCCACTAAAAAATGGGGTACTTAATTTTACTATTGCTAGTGGTAATTTAAGTGCAACTCAAACAGCTATTACAACGGCGTTTAATTTTGCTAAAAATAATGTCGCACAATTAGTGAGTAAGGCATCATTATTAAATCGTTTTACGCCATGGGGAATTGCAATTGAAGGTTTAATGCCAAATAACAATATAATGTCTACGAAGGAGGAAATGGCATTATTAAATAAGCATGGTTTTTTACATATTTATGATGAAAAGAAGGCCTATCAGGTATCGACATTACCTGCATCAGTGATTGCTACTGAAATAGGGAGATTTATCAAAGAAAAGCAAGTTGTGGTTGATACCTATATTACTTCTGCTTTTGATGAAATTAAACAAAAACAGAAAACAGTTATTTCTGTTAACGGAGCACTCTCAGTACCCATTGTTCAAGCTAAACCAACAGGAATGCAAGGTATTTATACAGCAGAAATTATTCCTAATATGAAGCCTGTAAAAATTAAGCTTGAACAAGAAAAAGAATGGAAGAAGCAACGAACTGTAGTGAATACTCAGCCTCCAGTATCACAGTATCTTCCTTCTATTGAGCTAAAAAATTATCATGCTATTGTTGATTTTGGTAATGATAATGAACCTCTATATGTTTCAATTAGTGAGCAACTTTCTCAAGAAGATGAAAAAAAACTGATAGAGCAAGCGAAAAAAGATTGGATTGCGCTTTATCCTCTTGAAGCGGCAAAACAAGCTTTAAATGAAGCTATTATTGAGTTAGACGTTGCGAAGAAGAAAGAGGATACATTAAAGGTAAATGTTGCCTCATTACAAAAAACATATGAAGCTAAAAAAGCGGAATATGATGAGTGGTTAAAAAAATATTCTTCATTACCTGCCAATGCAATCAAATTAGTTTATAACGCGAAGGTTAAAGAGCCTGAAATAGCGCTAAATGAAGCGAGAAAAGCGCTAGCGATAGCAGTTGAGAGTCGCAAAAAAGCTGAGAGCAAGAAAAAAGCAGCTGAAGATAAGGTCAATGAGGCTAAGGATAAAAAACGCCAAGGTGTTAGAGAAAAAGGTCATGATTATCACCCAGCACCGAAGACTGAAGAAATTAAAGGGTTGGGTGAGCTAAAAGAAGGAAAGTGGAAAACGCCTAAACAAGGCGGAGGTGGTAAACGTGCGCGCTGGTTCGGAGACAAAGGCCGTAAAATCTACGAGTGGGACTCTCAGCATGGTGAACTGGAGGGGTATCGAGCCAGTGACGGACAGCATATCGGCGCCTTTGATCCGAAAACCGGTAATCAGATAAAACCGGCTGATCCAAAACGTAATATCAAAAAATATTTGTAAGGAGAATAAATATCATGGGATTGAAAGTACATTTACAATGGTTTGATAAAAAAACGGAAGACTTTATTGGAAAAGAATATTCAACAGATCTGGGTGATGATGATACGGTTATTGAACAAACCGTTAAGCCGACAGAAAACATCATCAATAACGGCGGTTTTGATGTTATTTCTGCGTGGGTTCCTTATCTGCAGAAGCACCTTAAACATAAAATTGAGCTAAATAAATACGATTACCAGGTAGCATTTGATTACCGTGATAAGTGGTAATGAACAAACGTATATAATATTAACTAGTATCGTTTTGAAAGCCTCTTAACGGAGGCTTTTTGTTCTAAGTGAATACTAAAAAAAGTCAGTTATTTAATTAATCTTAACACATTCGCCTTCAATAAAATCTCCTCCGCTATTTTCATATTTCACAACATGGCATTCCCCCTGCAATCCATAACGACTAATGACATAATGAACATCAGGATGAATTACTTAGTCTCGGTATTTGTTTTGTCGCCTCTCGTAACGGGATATCTTTTCTAATAAGCCATCCTTAACAACACCATCTAGTGTTTTGTAAGTAGATTCGAGAATCTTTTTCTTGTTAAAAGAATCCTATCCTTTAAGCATTAAGCTACATCAGAAACCTCAAAAGGAGGGGAGCCTATTTCACCAGCTACTCATGCAAGATTCTCAGGCTTAAATAATTCCATTATCTTTTTTTCTTTCTGGGTTCGCTTCATGAGGTTCATCTCGGATCTAGTTAGTTTTTGGATAGTATGGAGAGTATAATAGAAGAGCTAATTTGAGATAAAACGCACACACTAGAAGTCGTAATAGATTGATTTATTTCTCATGTTTTGCCATATTTTAGCATGCATTTTTGAATGAAAATAGAATAATATATCTATAAATTATTGATATATAAAACATGTCTTCGTGCAACCCTTTATGCAAAAGGATAAAACGTGAAAGTAAACATCATCTTTTCTTTGGCAATTTTGCTTCTTGCTGGTTGTGCTGATCATGCTCGTCAACCTGTTCAAAAAGAAACATCACGATTCTTAAGCCAAAAACCAGTAGAGAACCGCGTTAATAATGCTTCAATTTCAACGGCACAATGGAAATCAACACCTTTTGATAACCATATACAGCAAGCATCAAGCCGTTACGATGTTGATGAAACATTAATTAAGGCGATTATCCAAGTTGAATCAAACTTTAGACCTGAAGTTATTAGCAAATCAAATGCAGTTGGGTTAATGCAAATTAAAGCATCAACTGCGGGAAGAGATGTTTACCAAAATAGAGGTAAGGCAGGGCAACCAACAACGGCTCAACTAAAAGATCCCGCCATTAATATCGATTTGGGTACAGCTTATATTCAATTATTAAGAGAGCGTCACCTTGTTGGTATTGCCGATCCTGAAACTCTTTATTACGCCACTATCCTTGCTTATGTAAATGGCGCAGGCGCTTTATTAAGAACATTTGATAAAGATAGAGATAATGCCATCGCTAAAATTAATTCAATGAGTGCGGATGATTTTTATCGTTATGTCGAAAAAAATCATCCAGCTTCTCAAGCGCCGCGTTATTTAGCAAAAGTGAGAGCGGCTTACCATGCAGGTGATAATTAATCTGGCAAATTAGCTGCGGCTTGAGCCTGTTTTAATAAAGCAGGCAAATCAGCAATAATTTCAAGAACGCCATTGATCATAAACTGAACGCCCATACAGATTAATAAAAATCCCATTACGCGAGAAATAGCGTCAATACCGCTGTGGCCTAAATACTTCATAATGCTGGTGGAGCCACGAAGTGATACCCAAACAATAACGCTAATTAAAAAGAAGCTTGTCACAGGGGCGATATACAATACCCATTGTGCAATATCAGTACGTGAGGGAATTGAAGCCGCCGTACTGATTATCATTGCAATTGTTCCGGGACCCGCTGTACTTGGCATTGCTAAAGGAACAAAGGCAATATTAGGTTCTTTGGGATTACGATGTGGATTGTTTTCGTCTGAAATAGGATCATCGACATTAGGAGTATTTGGAAACAGCATACTAAAGCCAATAAAGGCAACTATCATTCCGCCTGCAATACGAAGACCGGGGATCGAAATACCAAAGGTTGTCATTATGATCCGTCCCGCATAGAACGCGATGGTCATAATAAGGAAAATATACACACATGCCATTAAGGATTGTTGATTACGTTGTTCCTTTGTCATATTGCCTGAAAGGCCAAGCCAAAGAGCAACAGTCGTTAATGGATTAGTTAAAGGCAAAAGCAAAATAAGACCAAGACCGATAGCCTGAAAAAACTGGTAAACAGAGTGCATGGAATATAAAAGCTCCCAATAACAGGTAATTAAGGAGTAATTATGATAACAAATTAAACGAGATAAAAGTTATTTTCCTCGTAATATTCTTAATGTTTATTAGTATTTTTTCATAAGCCATTCTAAATGCATTTTTACCGATCCCCAGTCATAATCAGTAATGCTATAAACGCAAGTATCTCTTTTTTGTCCCGTCGTCGTTAATCTATGATTACGTAAAATACCATCCAGTTTTGCACCAAGTCGTTCAATCGCTCTACGGCTAGTTTGATTTAATATATGAGTACGAAATTCAACAGCAATGCATTGCAAGTCTTCTAAGGCATATTTAAGTAAGAGATATTTAGCTTCAGTGTTTATTCCTGTTCTTTGTACTTCTTTGGTATACCACGTTGAACCAATTTCTAATCTTGGAGTTTGGCTATCAATATTCATAAAGGTTGTTATGCCAACCACACGGCTATTAGCTTTAGAAATAATGGTAAAAGGCAACATTAATCCTTTTTGTTGTAACTGAAGTTTATGCTCAATATCGCGTTGTAATTCTGTTACTGAAGGAACGGTGGTATACCAAAGCTCATCGGGTCTATCTTTTTCAATTAGTTCATAGAGTTCTGAGTAGTGTTCCATACTTAGGGGCACTAAACGCACAAGTTTTCCTTCTAATGTTGTCCACTCTGTTATTTTTTTCATCATAAATATTCTCTGGGGGGAATAAAAACACATTTCTTAAGAATACTTTTTATACATAACAAATTTATGAATTGATATGGTTATTTAAAAGGTTATTAAAAAGTAGATAAATTTCAGAATGATGAAAATAGAGAAAAAAGAGTGTGAGTGACTCTTTCTCAACAGAGAATGATTGTCTCACCACAGGTGAGCCAGCATCATGCGTGTTAATCTATAATTCAGTAATAGTGATATAACCATAAACACAATAGATTGGTAAAAAAATGACAGATTTAATTGAATGGGATGATTTTTTACGAGTAGAAATGAGAGTAGGAACGATTATTAGCGCAGAAATAAATAAAAAAGCGAATAAACCTGCTTATGTTATGGAAGTTGATTTGGGCGAATTAGGTATAAAGCGTTCAAGTGCTCAAATTACGGTAAACTATACACCTGAAGAGCTTGTGGGACGTCGTATTTTATGTGTATGTAATTTTCCAGTTAAACGCATTGCAGGTATAAAATCTGAAGTTTTAATTACAGGGGCACCTGATGAAACAGGAGCAATTGTATTGGCTGAGTTTAACTTACCTTTACCAAATGGCTCGCGTTTAGCCTAAAAAATAAGTATCTTGATAAGACACTCTTAAATAGTGATGTTCGGCTGAGTTTTGATATAGTAATTATTCAATAGCAGGATGGATATAAAGGAGTGTCTTTTGTTATTACCTCAATTGCATTTGCGATGTTATACACAAGAGACGGTATCTCATCAGCATGATAATTTATGGCAGATTATTTTCGGGCTTTCGGGTTCGATGGAAGTTAATTTCAATCGAGAAGATTTTCTGATTTCCAATCAAAACTGTTTGATTATCCCTCCAACTATTCATCATGCCTTTTCAGGCAATATAGATAATAAAAATCTTATTCTAGAACTCCCTGCAACGTCTCAATGGCAATTAAGTGAGAAAGGTGGACAATTTGTGTTATCACCAGCAGCCATTGGTTTATTAGAGTGGCTACATCAATATCCTCAACCTCCAGATCAATATTCAACGATCACACGTTTATTACTCGCTCAAATGAAAATACAAAAAGGTTGGCGCGATAGTTTGGATGCTTGGTTAGTGAATAAATTACATACACCATTAACCACATATGATATTGCTTGCGCTTTTAATACGTCAGTGAGTACGTTACAACGAAAAATGAAAGCAGAGGTGGGAGTATCTGTGATGCAATATGTCACTCAGCAGCGACTTAGCAAAGCCGCTGAATTATTAAAATACACATCAGTAAATATTGAAAATATTGCTTTAGTTGTAGGATATGACTCGCATTCTGCATTTAGTCAGGCATTTCGCCAATACTTTAATAAAAGTCCTACTGAGTATCGACAAGATTAAGCCATTACACCACTTTGTTTCCTGTTGAATAAACTCGAGGGCATAATTTATCGAAGGCGAGTGTAAATAAATAGGTATAGACAAAGAAGAACACTAATATCGTGATTTCCATACTAATTGCTTTGATAAAATCCACGTTATACCACCACATATAAAGTGGAATGGTAAAGAAGAACAGACCTAATTCAAAACTTATTGCATGAGTAAGCCGTACCATAACGGTACGCTTTTTGATTTTTAGTTTTGATTCAATTAATTCAAAGAAAGAATTAAAAATATAATTCCAAATCAAGGCAATAACAGAAACAGCGATTGCAACGGGTAGTGAATTATGTGATTGGCTTTGGCTTAATATCGCTAGTAAAACAGTGCTTAATAAAATCGCAAGAGTTTCAAAGGTAATAGCATAGACTAATTTACGAGAGCGGGGCTTTAGATAAAACACGTTACACACCTTATATATTAACAATGAAGATTCTGGTCCGCCCCAGAGAATGTTATTTTAAAAGCCACGGTTTCCGCTTGCTCGTTATGGTAGTCAAATTAAAGAAAAAATTCTATCTATCTCCCTGTATTAAAAAAAGAGATGTTAAAATTACCGATGAGATAAATGTATAAATCTTTATAGTCTGTGATAATATCCCCCCTGAGTTACGATAAGGCTCAGTGATGCTATGGATATTTATAAAATAAATATGTGTACATAACTGTGTACAAACCTCGCGAGGTAAAGTGAGAAATTGTCGTAACGTACTGAATATATATGAAATAAAAAGCTTACAAGTGATCTTGCGTATGGGTCACCACTGTAAATAAGGATTTTAAATGCCAATTATTACTCTTCCTGACGGAAGCCAACGTCAATTTGAAAATGCAGTTTCTGTCATGGATGTCGCTGCAGATATCGGCCCTGGACTTGCGAAAGCATGTATTGCAGGCTGTGTTAATGGTGAGCTGGTAGATGCTTGTGAATTAATCGAACATGATGCAAATCTGGCGATTATCACCGCAAAAGATGATGAAGGTCTTGAAATTATTCGTCACTCTTGTGCCCACTTATTGGGACATGCAATTAAACAATTATGGCCACACACCAAAATGGCGATTGGTCCTGTTATTGAAAATGGATTCTACTACGATGTCGATTTAGACCATTCGCTAACACAGGAAGATTTAGACACTCTAGAAAAACGCATGCTAGAGTTGGCGAAAACAGATTATGACGTTGTTAAAAAACGCGTAAGCTGGGCTGAAGCTCGTGAAACATTTGTTTCTCGTGGTGAAGACTATAAAGTTGCTATTCTTGACGAAAATATTAGCCAAGATTCTCAACCAGGTCTTTATCATCACCAAGAATATGTTGATATGTGCCGTGGACCACACGTTCCAAACATGCGTTTCTGTCATAACTTCAAATTACAGAAAATCGCAGGTGCATATTGGCGCGGTAACAGCGATAATAAAATGCTACAACGCATTTATGGTACAGCTTGGGCTGATAAGAAACAGTTAAAAGCTTACTTAGATCGCTTAGAAGAAGCGGCCAAACGTGACCACCGCAAAATTGGTAAACAGCTTGATTTATATCATATGCAAGAAGAAGCGCCGGGTATGGCTTTCTGGCATAATGATGGCTGGACTATTTTCCGTGAGTTAGAAACATTTGTACGTTGTAAATTAAAAGAATATGATTACCAAGAAGTAAAAGGTCCATTTATGATGGATCGTGTTCTTTGGGAAAAAACAGGTCACTGGGAAAACTACAAAGAAAACATGTTCACAACATCTTCAGAGAACCGTGAATATTGTATCAAACCAATGAACTGCCCAGGTCACGTACAAATCTTCAAACAAGGTTTACGTTCTTACCGTGATTTGCCATTACGTATGGCTGAATTCGGTAGTTGCCATCGTAATGAACCATCAGGTGCATTGCATGGTTTAATGCGTGTTCGTGGCTTTACACAAGACGATGCGCATATCTTCTGTACTGAAGAACAGATTTTAAGTGAAGTAAATGACTGCATCAAATTGATTTATGATGTATATTCTACTTTTGGATTTGAAAAAATCGTTGTTAAGCTGTCTACTCGCCCAGAAAAACGTATCGGTGAAGATGCATTATGGGATGTTGCTGAAGCAGACTTAGCAAAAGCCTTAACTGATAACAATATTGAATTTGAATATCAGCCAGGCGAAGGGGCGTTTTATGGCCCTAAAATAGAATTTACACTTTACGATTGTTTAGATCGTGCATGGCAGTGTGGTACAGTTCAATTAGACTTCTCACTACCAGGTCGTTTAGGCGCATCTTATGTTGCCGAAAACAACGAGCGTAAAGTACCTGTTATGTTACACCGAGCAGTGCTGGGATCCTTAGAACGTTTTATTGGTATTCTGACAGAAGAATACGCAGGATTCTTCCCAACTTGGTTAGCACCACAGCAGGTTGTCGTGATGAATATCACGGATGGACAGGCTGATTATGTACAAAAACTCGTCAAAGAATTGCAAGATGCCGGAATTCGAGCAAAAGCAGACTTGAGAAATGAGAAGATTGGCTTTAAAATTCGTGAACATACTTTACGTCGTGTTCCGTACATGCTTGTCTGTGGAGATAAAGAAGTTGAATCAGGCAAAGTGGCGGTTCGTACTCGTCGAGGAAAAGACCTTGGTAGTATCGACGTTAACGAATTTAAAGAAAAGCTTCTGCAAGAAATTAGAAGCAGAAGTCTTCATCAGTTGGAGGAATAAGGTATTAAAGGCGGAAAAAGAATTCAATCAACGCGTCAGAATCGCATCAATGGTGAGATTCGCGCTCATGAAGTTCGTTTAACAGGTTTAGATGGCGAACAGATTGGAGTTGTTAGTCTGAAAGAGGCTCTTGAGAAAGCCGAGGAAGCAGGTGCTGATTTAGTTGAAATTAGTCCTAATGCCGAGCCGCCGGTTTGTCGTATTATGGACTACGGCAAATTCCTCTATGAGAAAAGTAAGACTCTCAAAGAACAGAAAAAGAAACAAAAAGTTATTCAGGTTAAGGAAGTTAAATTCCGTCCTGGTACAGATGAAGGCGACTATCAGGTCAAACTACGCAACCTGATTCGTTTTCTTGAAGATGGCGATAAAGCCAAAGTCACACTGCGTTTCCGTGGTCGTGAAATGGCACACCAACAAATCGGTATGGAAATGCTTAACCGTATCCGTGAAGATTTGGATGAACTGGCTGCTGTTGAATCTTTCCCTAATAAGATTGAAGGGCGTCAGATGATCATGGTGTTAGCGCCGAAGAAGAAATAGTCGGGCAATTCAAGTAATAGCGTCAGCCTTTAAAGGCTGATTGCTATTCGCCTTATTATTTTATGTTATTAACAATGCGAAGTGGATTATAGAAATGCCAAAGATTAAAACAGTACGCGGCGCAGCTAAGCGCTTTAAAAAAACTGCTGGTGGTGGCTTCAAGCGCAAGCATGCTAACCTCCGTCACATTCTGACTAAAAAGTCAACTAAGCGTAAACGTCATTTACGTCCAAAAGGCATGGTCTCTAAAGGAGATTTAGGTCTGGTCGTAGCTTGCTTACCATACGCATAAGTATCACTTTTTTAACAGAATATAGACATTTAGGAGTTTAATATGGCTCGTGCTAAACGTGGTGTTATCGCCCGTGCTCGTCACAAGAAAATTTTAAAGCAAGCTAAAGGTTATTACGGTGCACGTTCTCGTGTATATCGTGTAGCTTTCCAGGCTGTTATCAAAGCTGGTCAATATGCGTACCGTGACCGTCGTCAGAAAAAACGTCAGTTCCGTCAGCTGTGGATCGCGCGTATCAACGCAGCAGCTCGTCAGAACGGTATGTCTTATAGCCGTTTCATCAATGGTCTGAAAAAAGCATCCATTGAAATCGACCGTAAGATTCTGGCTGACATCGCTGTATTCGACAAAGTAGCATTCGCTGCTTTAGTTGAAAAAGCGAAAGGTGCTCTGGCTTAATTATTTATTAAGCAATGGAAGAGGGAGTTTTCTCCCTCTTTTATTTTGTCTAAATCTGTGGCTTAATGATATAAATTCAATAAGTTAATATTTTAAGAGACATTACCAATGTTAAATATCGCTTTTTTCCGTTTCTTTTTTTACTTTAGCGCCTAATTCAAGGGGGCTTTTGCGCGTAAGAAAAGAAACGAAAAGTAGCGCCTGAGCCTCCAATATGGAGGCTTTTTTGTTTTCAGATCCCAATACTGGGTTAGAAACTAAAAAGGCAATTTTATTCGTCATCATTGATAACAACTAATAGACCTCATCAGGTCAAAGGAAGAGGAAACGATGCCACATCTCGCTGAACTCGTTGCTCAAGCTAAAGCAGCTATCGAAGAGGCACAGGATGTTGCTGCGCTGGATTCGGTTCGTGTTGAATACTTGGGGAAAAAAGGTCATTTAACGCTTCAGATGTCCACGCTGCGCGACTTACCCGCGGAAGATCGTCCAGCTGCAGGGGCTGTCATTAATCAGGCTAAACAAGAGGTTCAGCAAGCGCTGAATACTCGTAAAGATTATCTTGAATCAGCATTATTAAACGAACGTTTATCTGCTGAGAAAATCGATGTATCTTTGCCTGGTCGCCGTATTGAAAACGGTGGTCTACACCCAGTAACTCGTACAATTGAACGTATTGAAACTTTCTTTGGCGAATTAGGGTTTTCTGTAGAATCTGGCCCTGAAATCGAAGATGATTATCATAACTTTGATGCGTTGAATATTCCTGCACATCACCCAGCAAGAGCCGACCACGATACTTTCTGGTTTGATGCGAAGCGTTTACTGCGTACACAAACATCGGGTGTACAAATTCGTACTATGCAAGATAAACAGCCACCTATTCGCATCATTGCACCAGGTCGCGTATATCGCAATGACTACGATCAGACTCACACACCAATGTTCCACCAAATTGAAGGCTTAATTGTTGATAAAGACATTAGCTTTACCAATTTAAAAGGAACACTACATGATTTCCTAAAAAACTTTTTTGAAGAAGATATGGAAATTCGTTTCCGTCCTTCTTATTTCCCATTCACTGAGCCTTCAGCAGAGGTCGATGTAATGGGTAAGAATGGTAAATGGTTAGAAGTGTTGGGTTGCGGTATGGTTCACCCAAATGTATTACGTAATGTAGGTATCGATCCTGAAGTTTATTCTGGTTTTGCGTTCGGTATGGGTATGGAACGTCTGACTATGTTACGTTACGGTGTCACCGATTTGCGTTCATTCTTCGAAAATGATCTTCGTTTCCTCAAACAGTTTAAATAAGGTGGGATTATCTCATGAAATTCAGTGAACTTTGGTTACGTGAGTGGGTAAACCCAGCGATTAGTAGCGAAGCGCTTTCTGAACAACTGACAATGGCTGGCCTTGAAGTTGACGGCGTTGAAGCTGTTGCCGGTGATTTTCACGGTGTGTTTGTAGGTGAAGTTGTTGAATGTGGACAACACCCTAATGCCGATAAATTGCGTGTAACGAAAGTTAACGTAGGCGGTGACAGATTACTCGATATCGTTTGTGGCGCACCTAATTGCCGCCAAGGCCTAAAAGTTGCAGTTGCAACTGTTGGCGCTGTATTACCAGGCGATTTCAAAATTAAAGCAGCAAAACTTCGTGGTGAACCCTCTGAAGGTATGCTGTGCTCATTTTCTGAATTAGCTATTTCAGAAAATCATGAAGGTATTATTGAATTACCTGCTGATGCACCTATTGGCATGGATATTCGTGAATACTTAAAATTAAATGATAATGCGATTGAAATTAGCATTACACCAAATCGTGCGGATTGCTTAGGCATTTTAGGTGTTGCTCGTGACATCGCTGTTATCAACAAAATGGAATGCCAAGTACCTGATATGTCGCCTGTTGCGGCAACTTCTTCAGCAACATTCCCTGTGCGTGTTGAAGCGCCAGAAGCGTGTCCACGTTATTTAGGTCGTGTTTTCACTAATATGAATGTGAAAGCAAAAACACCTTTATGGATGCAAGAAAAATTACGTCGTGGAGGCATTCGCTCTATTGACCCAATTGTTGATATCACCAACTTAATCCTACTTGAAATGGGTCAACCGCTACATGCGTTCGATCTTGATCGCGTTGAAGGTGCTGTTGTTGTTCGTATGGGTAAAGAAGGTGAAAAACTGACTTTACTTGATGGCAATGAAATTACATTAAAAGAAGATGTATTAGTTATTGCTGACGAAAAACAAGCATTAGGTATGGCTGGTATTTTCGGTGGTGAATCATCAGGTGTTAATGAAAAAACGAAAAATGTTTTCTTAGAGTGTGCATTCTTCTCTCCATTATCCATCACAGGCCGTGCACGTCGTTATGGCTTGCATACTGATGCCTCTCATCGTTTTGAGCGTGGTGTTGATTTTGAGCTGCAATACAACGCAATTGAGCGTGCAACTAAGTTACTGTTAGAAATTTGCGGTGGTGAAGTTGGTGAAGTGATTGATGTAACCAATAAAGCACATTTACCAAATATTGCACCAGTTAAATTAACACGTAAAAAATTAGACCGTTTATTAGGTCACGTAATTGATGATGCACAAGTTCTGGATTCATTAACTCGCTTAGGTTTCAACGTTTCTGTTGAAAATGATGGCTGGTTAGCAACAGTTCCTTCTTGGCGTTTTGATGTTCAAATCGAAGAAGATTTGATTGAAGAAGTTGCTCGTATTTATGGTTACAACAATATTCCAGATGTACCATTACGCGCTGATTTGGTGATGACTAATCATCGCGAAGCGAACTTGTCATTAAAACGCGTTAAAACAATGCTAGTAGACAACGGCTTCCAAGAAGCAATTACTTATAGTTTTGTTGATCCTAAGATCCAATCTTTACTACATCCAAATGAAGAAGCATTAATTCTGCCTAATCCAATTTCAGCGGATATGTCAGCAATGAGACTGTCTTTATTAACCGGATTATTGACTACGACTGTATATAATCAGAACCGTCAACAATCTAGAGTTAGGTTATTTGAAGCAGGTCTGCGTTTTGTTCCTGATAATCAAGCAGAATATGGAATACGTCAGGAACTTATGTTAGCTGGTGTGATCGCGGGCAACCGTAATGAAGAACATTGGGGTTTAGAGAAGCAAACTGTTGATTTCTTTGATTTGAAAGGTAATATTGAATCAATTCTGGAATTGACAGGCCAGCTAGATGAAATTACATTTAAACCAGCTAATCATTCAGCACTTCATCCGGGACAAAGTGCTGGGATTTATCTGAGAAATGAATATATTGGCTGTATTGGCGTTGTTCATCCAGAGCTTGAACGTAAACTTGACTTAAACGGTCGTACGGTAGTATTCGAAATACGTTGGAATGCAATTGCAAATCGCAGTTTACCACAAGCAAAAGCAATTTCTCGTTACCCTTCGAATCGTAGAGATATCGCTGTAGTTGTTCCGAATGATGTTGCTGCAGAGGATATTTTAGCCGAATGTAAGAAAGTTGGCGGAAATCAAATAGTTGGCATAAACTTATTTGACGTGTATTGTGGTAAGGGAGTAGCAGAGGGCTATAAAAGCCTCGCTATTAGCATAATCTTGCAGGATATCGAGCATACACTGGAAGAAGATGAGATTGCTGCAACAGTGAGTAACTGTGTAGCAGCATTGAAACAGCGATTCCAAGCATCCTTGAGGGACTAGACCTATGGCGCTTACAAAAGCTGAAATGGCAGAAAATCTGTTTGAAAAACTTGGTGTTAGCAAACGCGATGCAAAAGACCTTGTAGAATCCTTTTTTGAGGAAGTGCGTCGTTCTCTTGAAAATGGAGAACAGGTGAAGCTGTCTGGATTCGGAAACTTTGACCTGCGTGATAAAAATCAGCGCCCAGGTCGTAATCCGAAAACTGGGGAAGACATTCCTATTACAGCTCGCCGTGTTGTTACTTTCCGCCCAGGACAAAAGTTAAAAAGCCGGGTTGAGAGCGCAACACCAAAAGAATAAGATTTAAAAAACATCCAAAACGGCTTTCTTTGAAAGCCGTTTTTTTATCATAATTGTCTGTATTTAATTTTGATGATAAACGCATTAGGATGTTTATATTTATCGATATAGTCTGAATGGATATTTCTATTTGGATGGAAGGTTTTTATTTTTTCGTTATCTTTCTTTTTATTCTCATTTCTTATTTTGACTCTTTCTTTTCATCTCTTGCCTATATCAACACTGTGATAGTTAATTCCAATTTTTTCTCCATTATTAGAGACTGGCTTACATGTTCTAAATTTAGTTTTTCATCATTGAATACGAACATGTTATGTTGCTAAAAAATTATTTTATAAATAAAAACAGTAAGAGCCGTTGTTGCATGGATAGGGAATGAAATGAATAAAGAAAAAGAAATAAATCCTCTGATTAAATTTACTAAAAGACAACGCATTGACGACAGAAAAAAGCTGTTTCTAATGACATTAGTATTATGTTTCTTGTTTGTTTTTTCCCTCTCTGTTGGTGAGATTACGTTATTTCCACATCAATGGTTAACAGATGAAGCCCATTTATTTGTTTGGCAGATCCGTTTACCAAGAATACTTGCAGTAGTGGCTGTTGGTGCCAGCCTAGCAATTGCAGGCGCTATTATGCAGGCACTATTCCAAAATCCACTCGCAGAGCCAGGATTACTAGGAGTAAGCAGTGGTGCGGGAGTGTGTGTTGTATTAATCATTGTTTTACAAATTGGTTTAAGTCCTTGGTTAATAAGTAGTGCGGCGATACTCGGTGCATTAGGGATCACTCTCTTATTAATGTTTTTTACTCGCATAAGAAAACTGTCTAATGCTCAGTTACTATTAATTGGTGTGGCATTAGGTGTTATGGCAAGCGCGATAATGACTTGGCTGGTTTATTTCAGTTCAGCTTTGGATTTAAGACAATTAATGTATTGGTTGATGGGGAGTTTTAGTGGCATTGATTGGCGTCATCAAATCTTATTTTGGACTCTTATCCCTATTGTCTTAATTCTTATTCTACAAGCTGATGTTCTTAATTATTTATCTTTGGGTTCATTCAGAGCAAAGCAATTAGGTATATCCGTTAATCAATGGCGAAATTGGTTTATTTTAGCCGTTGGGTTATTGATAGGGCTGAGCGTTGCTTTAGCGGGCGCTATAAGCTTTGTAGGGCTTGTTGTACCGCATTTATTAAGACTATGTGGAATAACCCATTATAAAACGTTATTACCCGCGTGCGCGCTTGCTGGTGGCGGATTATTATTGCTTGCTGATCTGCTATCTCGCTTGATTTTAAATGGTGCAGAAGTTCCGATAGGAGTGATTACAGCAACGCTTGGTGCGCCTTTATTTATCTGGTTATTGGCAACAAAAGAGATGGGGCGTTTGTAATATGGCGTTACTTAAACTTGAGAATTTAAGTGTTAATAATCGACTTAACGCATTTACAGAACAAGTAAATTATGGCGAACGTGTTCACTTAATTGGCGCAAATGGCGCGGGAAAGAGCACACTTTTAATGGCAATCGCAGGAGAGCTTCCATTTAATGGTGAAATCATTCTAAACGAAACTTCAATAAGACATTATAAATATGATGATCTTTCTAGAATGCAAAGCATTGTTATACAACAATTGGAAGCTTTGTCATTTATGCCTGTTTTTCATTATCTCTCGCTATATCATAAATTGTCGAAAATGGATGTTCAGCAATTAAATATGCTGTTAAATGATTTTAAAATTGACAAATTATTGTCAAAAAACATTCATCATTTATCAGGAGGCGAATGGCAAAGGGTTAGAATTGTTGGTGCATTTATCCAATTATGGTCAAGTTATGATTTAAAAGGAAAATTAATATTACTTGATGAACCAACGAATAATTTAGATGTCGTACAGTTGGCAATTTTGGATAAATGGGTTGATAAATTTTGCCAACAAGGTGGTGCCGTTATTATGAGTACACATAATTTGAATCATTCTTATCAAAAAGCAGGCAGAGTTTGGCTCATAAAAAATGGATATTTGGTTAATTCTGGCGCATCTGCACTCTTATTGGACGAAAAATTATTATCAACTACATTTAATTCAAATATCAAGTGCATCAATGATGTTGATCATATTGATTGGCGGGTTTTGCAATAATATGACTATTGTTAAGCTTATCCCCAAGTAATTATTAAGGATTTTTTAATGTTTTCTTAATAAGACGGATGTCGGTGAACAATAGTTTGTATATAATTGTTTTTTATTCATTCATTAACTAGGCTACATTTTTATGAGTCACTTCCTTCCTTTCTCTCGCCCTGCGATTGGCGATGAAGAAATCAAAGCCGTTGAGGATGTACTGCGTTCAGGTTGGATTACAACAGGCCCTCAAAATCATCAATTAGAGCAAGATTTTTGTGAAAAATTTGGTAGCAAACATGCTATCGCAATTTGCTCTGCCACTGCGGGTATGCATGTTGTTTTAATGGCGATGGGAATTGGCGCTGGTGATGAAGTTATCACACCATCACAAACTTGGGTTTCGACGATGAACATCATCACATTACTTGGTGCAGAGCCAGTGATGATTGATGTTGACCGTGATACTTTGATGGTGAGTGCAGAAGACGTCAAAAAAGCAATTACACCTAGAACGAAAGCAATTATTCCGGTTCATTATGCGGGTGCACCTTGCGATCTTGATGCATTAAGAAAAGTTGCACAAGATGCAGGCATTCCTCTTATTGAAGATGCAGCGCATGCTATTGGTACTCGCTATAAAAATGAATGGATTGGTGAAAAAGGAACCTCTATTTTCTCTTTTCACGCGATTAAAAATGTAACTTGTGCAGAAGGCGGATTAGTTGTTACTGATAATGACGAATTAGCCAATAGAGTACGTTGCTTAAAATTCCACGGTTTAGGGGTAGATGCCTTTGATAGACAAATTCAAGGCCGTAAACCTCAAGCAGAAGTTGTTGAACCTGGCTATAAATACAACTTATCTGATATTCATGCAGCGATTGCTGTGGTGCAATTAGGGCGTTTAGATGAAATGAATGCTAAACGTGCTGAGTTGGTTGCAGTGTATCGTGAAAAACTCAAAGATTCTCCATTAGAAATGTTGAGTGTCCCTGAATATTCACATTTACATGCAAATCACCTGTTTATGGTGAGAGTTGATAAAAATGCCTGTGGTATCGATCGTGATGCTTTTATGGAGAAATTGAAGCAAAAAGATATTGGTACAGGGCTTCATTTCCGCGCAGCGCACACCCAAAAATATTATCGTGAGCGCTATCCTTCTTTATCCCTTCCTCAATCAGAATGGAACTCTGCAACGTTATGCTCGCTGCCGCTGTTTCCTGATATGAGTAATGAAGATGTTATTCGCGTTGTAGATGCGATCAATGAAATTCTTTCGGAGCATATTTAAGTGTCAACATTTGATGAAATCAAGAAAGTATCGGTTGTAATCCCCGTTTATAACGAGGAAGAGAGCCTTCCTCAGCTTTTAGAACGTACAATTAAAAGCTGTAAACAATTAGGACAAGAATATGAACTGATCCTTGTTGATGATGGTAGTAGCGACAATTCAGCTAAGATGTTAGAAGAAGCGGCTGCCATTGAAGAAAATCACGTTATTGCAATTATTTTAAACCGTAATTACGGCCAACACTCCGCAATTATGGCTGGTTTTAATCAGGCTGATGGTGATTTAGTGATCACATTGGATGCTGATTTACAAAATCCACCTGAAGAGATCCCAAGACTTGTCGCGACTGCTGAAGAAGGGTATGACGTTGTCGGAACTCGTCGTCGTAACCGCCAAGATTCATGGTTTCGTAAAACCGCTTCAAAAATGATCAACTCAATGATCACTAAAGCAACGGGTCGCTCTATGGGAGACTACGGTTGTATGTTGCGTGCTTATCGTCGCCATATTGTTGAAGCGATGTTACAGTGTCACGAAAGAAGTACATTTATTCCAATTCTGGCGAACACATTCGCTCGTCGTACTATTGAAATTGATGTTGCACACGCAGAGCGTGAATATGGCGATTCAAAATACAGTTTTTTAAAGCTGATTAATTTAATGTACGACCTATTAACTTGTTTAACCACGGCACCATTACGTTTATTAAGCATTGTCGGCAGTGTGATCGCTGTATCTGGCTTTGTCTTAGCCTTACTGTTGATTATTTTACGTATTATTTTCGGTGCAATGTGGGCTGCTGAAGGTGTATTCACACTTTTTGCAATCTTATTTATGTTTATCGGTGCGCAGTTCGTTGCAATGGGCTTATTAGGTGAGTATATAGGCCGAATTTATAATGATGTAAGAGCGCGTCCTCGGTATTTTATCCAAAAAGTGGTTGGTATTAATAAACCCAACGAAGATCAGGAAAAAGACTAATGAAAGCAATAGTATTTGCCTATCACGATATTGGCTGTGTTGGTTTGAAAGCACTTGAAAAAGCAGGTTATGATATTCAGGCTGTATTTACCCACACTGACGATCCTAATGAAAATCATTTCTTCTCATCTGTTGCTCGTGTGAGTGCAGAAATGGGATTGACAGTATTTGCACCTGAAAATGTCAATCACCCATTGTGGATTGAACGTATTCGTGAAATGAAACCTGATGTCATTTTTTCTTTCTATTATCGTCACATGTTAAGTGATGAGATCCTGAATTTGGCACCAAAAGGCGCGTTTAATTTACACGGTTCTTTATTACCAAAATATCGTGGCCGCGCACCAATTAATTGGGCGATTGTGAACGGTGAAACAGAAACGGGTGTTACTCTGCATAAAATGACAGCGAAAGCTGATGCAGGTGATATCGTTGCTCAAGAAAAAGTCACTATTGCAGATAATGATACTTCTCTGATTTTACATGAAAAAGTAAGAGAAGCCGCTGATAAGTTACTTTCTAGCGCGTTGCCACATATTGCATCAGGTGATTATTCAACAACTGCACAAGATGAAAGCCAAGCAACTTATTTTGGCCGTCGTTGCGCTGATGATGGTTTAATCGACTGGTATGCAGATGCAAAAACAGTCCACAACTTAGTACGTGCTGTTACAGAACCATACCCAGGTGCATTCACTTTCTTAGGTGAACGCAAAATGATTATCTGGCGTTCACGCGCTATTGCTGATAATCAAGGCAAACGTCCTGGTACTGTCATTTCAACAGAACCTTTAGTGATTGCGTGTGCGAAAGGTGCAATCGAAGTTGTTACTGGTCAAAGTGAAAATGGTCTTTATGTTCAAGGAAGTCGTTTAGCGGCAGAAATGGGCATTGTGACTGATGTTCGCGTTGGACCCAAAGCCACGGCACAAGTAAAACGTCGTAAACGTGTTCTGATTTTAGGTGTGAATGGCTTTATTGGTAACCATTTAACAGAGCGTCTATTGAAAGATGATAACTATGATATTTATGGTATGGATATCGGTTCTTCTGCAATTGAGCGCTTTATTGGTAATCCACGTTTCCACTTTATTGAAGGTGATGTGAGCATTCATACAGAATGGATTGAATACCACATTAAAAAATGTGACGTTATTCTGCCATTAGTGGCTATTGCAACACCAATTGAATATACCCGTAATCCATTACGTGTATTTGAATTAGACTTTGAAGAAAACTTAAAAATTGTACGTTATTGTGTTAAATATAATAAGCGTATTATTTTCCCATCCACATCAGAAGTTTATGGTATGTGTGATGATAAAGAGTTTGACGAAGATAATTCACGTCTGATTGTTGGTCCAATTAATAAACAACGTTGGATTTACTCTGTATCTAAACAGTTATTAGACCGAGTTATTTGGGCTTATGGTGCCAAAGAAGGTCTTAAATTTACGTTATTCCGTCCATTTAACTGGATGGGACCTCGTTTAGATAACTTAAATTCAGCACGTATTGGTAGCTCTCGTGCAATCACACAATTAATTCTGAACTTGGTTGAAGGTTCTCCAATTAAATTGGTTGATGGTGGTGAGCAAAAACGTTGTTTCACTGATATTAATGACGGTATTGAAGCTTTATTCCGTATTATTGAAAACCGTGATAACAAATGTGACGGCCAAATTATCAATATCGGTAATCCAACTAACGAAGCAAGTATTCGCGAATTAGCAGAAATGCTGTTAGATTGCTTTGAAAAACATGAGTTACGTGGTCACTTCCCTCCATTTGCAGGCTTCAAGAAAATTGAAAGTAGCAGTTACTATGGTAAAGGCTACCAAGATGTTGAACACCGTAAGCCAAGCATTAAAAACGCAGAGCGTTTATTGGATTGGAAACCAAGTATTGAAACTCGCCAAACAGTAGAAGAAACATTAGATTTCTTCTTACGTGGCGCAGTTGAAGAATTAGGCACTAAATAGGAATAAATAATGAAGAAAGTTGGTTTGAGAGTTGATGTGGATACTTATCAAGGAACGAAACAAGGTATTCCACAACTGCTGGATGTATTTGCCAGACATAACATTCATGCCAGCTTCTTCTTTAGTGTGGGTCCAGATAATATGGGGCGCCATTTATGGCGCCTTTTAAAGCCTAAATTTTTATGGAAAATGCTGAGATCTAATGCTGCATCACTGTACGGCTTAGATATTTTATTAGCAGGAACAGCATGGCCGGGTAAAAAAATTGCTAAAAATTTAGGTTATTTGATGAAAGAAACCCAAGATGCGGGACATGAAGTTGGATTGCATTCATGGGATCATCAAGGCTGGCAAGCAAAAGTCGGGCGCTGGTCAACAGAAGAATTAATGCAACAAGTTCGTTTAGGTGTTGAAGCACTGGAAAAAGCACTTGAAAACCCTGTAAAATGTTCGGCAGTTGCTGGATGGCGAGCAGATGAACGCGTATTAACAGTGAAAGAAACTTTTCAATTCGATTACAATAGCGATTGTCGAGGAACGCATCCTTTTAGGCCCATTTTAGAAAATGGTTCTATCGGTACGGTGCAAATTCCAGTAACATTACCAACTTATGATGAAGTTGTTGGTACAAAGGTAAAGGATGAAGATTTTAATCAATTTATTATTGATGAAATCAAAAAAGACAGTGGAATACCTGTTTATACTATCCATACCGAAGTTGAAGGAATGTCAAAAGCCGCTCAATTTGAGCAGTTACTGGCAATGATTGCAAATGAAGGCATCGAATTCTGTCCGTTAAGCGATTTATTACCACTAGATAAAGAAACGCTTCCGATGGGTAAAGTTGTTCGATCTGACTTTCCAGGTCGAGAAGGCTGGTTAGGGTGCCAACAAGAGGTCTAACGAAACTATGTTGAATAACCGGGCGAGTAAAATCGGGGCCATCCTCTTGGCTCTTTTTTTTGTTCTTACCTACTTATTTCCATTGAACAGCCGGTTATTATGGCAACCAGATGAAACCCGTTATGCGGAAATTAGCCGTGAAATGGTGGTGAGCGGGAACTGGATTGTTCCTCATATGCTCGATATTCGCTATTTTGAGAAGCCCGTAGCAGGTTATTGGATCAATAATGTTAGCCAATTAATTTTTGGCCACACCAATTTTGCTGTACGTTTTGGCTCAGTTATTTCTATTCTCTTAAGCACATTACTTGTCTATTTATTGGCAAGAATGATGTGGCGTAACCGCCAAGTTGCCTTTGTTTCTAGTTTAATCTATTTATCCATGTTCTTAGTGTTTAGCGTAGGTACTTACAGTGTATTAGATCCTATGTTGGCACTTTGGGTTACCGCAAGTATGGTTTGCTGTTTTTGGGCGCTTAAAGCTACCACAGTAAAAACACGAATATTGGCGTGGATAACATTAGGGCTTGCATGTGGTATGGCATTTATGACCAAAGGATTTTTAGCGTTAGCTATTCCGGTCATTGTTATGATACCTATCACGCTGTATCAAAAACAATTTACGCAAATGTTGCTCTATGGCTTACTTGCCGTATTTAGTGCAGCATTAATTAGTTTGCCGTGGGCATTGGCTATTGCTAAGGCAGAGCCAGATTATTGGCACTACTTCTTCTGGGTTGAACATATTCAGCGTTTTTCGGGTGAAGATGCTCAACATAGTTCTCCATTTTGGTACTACATTCCTGTTGTATTACTCGGCGTTATACCGTGGCTTGGTCTATTGCCTGGAGCATTAACTAGCGCATGGAAGAAAAGACGTAAGCGTCCTGAATTATTTTTCTTATTATGCTGGTTTGTCGTTCCATTCTTATTTTTTAGTATTGCGAAAGGTAAGCTACCGACGTATATGCTGCCGTTTATGGCGCCGCTAGCAATGCTAATGGCGAAATATGGCGTAGATTGTGCACGCAAATTTAGAATGAAAGCGCTGCGTATAAATGGTTATATCAATATCTTTATTGGTGTTGCTGTTGTTATCGCTATTTTAATTATCCAACTCGCTTCTTCAAAACCTATATATATGCCATATGAATGGTCTAAATGGGTATTAGCTATAGTGGCATTTTCATTATGGGGCATTATTGGTTATCTTTGCTCTACACTTAATGGAAAACACTGGTTATGGGCGGCGTCTTGTTCGCTAGGCGTTAGCTTATGTATCGGTCAGGCAATACCAAATAGCAGCGTAGATGGAAAGTTACCTCAAGAATTTATTCGCCAAAATATAGAGACATTAAACGCAAGCAAATACATTGTGAGCAATAGTGTTGGTATCGGCGCGGGATTAGCGTGGGAATTACAGCGTAGCGATATTTACCTTTATGAAAGAACAGGCGAATTGACTTACGGTGTTGAAGAGTACCCTGATTCTCAGCATAAATTAATTAAACCTGATAATTTTGCTCAGTGGTTAGAAGAAGCAAGAAAAGAAGGGAATGTTTCAGTTGTTATTACCTTTAAAGATCCTAAGAAACTAGCACAATTACCAAGACCTGAAGAGCTGGTGACAAACCATCGAGTTGCTATTTTAACTTATGAGAAGCGTAATTAATGTCATTTGTTTTATTGCTGATCGTGAGCTTTTTGACCTGCATAGGGCAAGTTTGTCAAAAGCAAGCGGTGGTTAGCTGGCAAAGTGACTCATTAACAAAAGCCAGAAAAACGATTTTCTGGCTTTTTATTGCCATTGCAATGCTTGGTTTGGGGATGTTGTTTTGGTTACGATTATTACAAATTCTGCCTCTTAGTATTGCTTATCCTATGTTAAGTATTAACTTTATTGTGGTGACATTAATTGGCCAGTTTGTTTATAAAGAGCCCGTTAATGTAAAACATTGGATTGGTATCGCGTCAATTATGATTGGTATTTTATTGATGAGTATACAAGCATGAAAGGCTATCTATGGGCAATTGGAAGCGCATTATTAGTGACGGCGGCTCAATTGTTGCTAAAGTTTGGTATGTCTGAATTACCAGCTTTACAGCTAGAAAAACAGTGGGTTGATTTTTCATGGTTGTGGGCCAATGTAACGCCACTCGCTATCGTGTTTGCTGGCCTTGTCGGTTATGTTCTTTCTATGGTTTGCTGGCTATTCACTTTACGTACCATTCCTTTAAATAAAGCCTATCCGCTGATCAGCTTGAGTTATGTGTTTGTTTATATTCTTGCAGTGATATTGCCTTGGTTTCAAGAAACACCATCATGGACAAAAACAGCGGGTGTAGCATTTATCATGGTCGGAGTGTGGTTAATAAGCCAAAAAACGAAAGAAGCACAATCACATTAACTTAATGATTGCAGAATCTATTTTCTGATCCCTGTTGTTAATTGTGTGATTTATTCTACCAATCATCACTCATTCATCTTCAATAACTTGTTTTTGCTTAAAAAAGCAGATAGATTTTAAAATCTATGGTAATAACAATGGTGGATGCAATGAGAAAGTCCGTTTTTTATCCTTTCTTACTCTGTATTATTCTGCTGGCTGGGTGTTCATCTAGTCCGTCTAAGCGTATTCCACCAGCGCCTCCCTTAAAAACACAACTTTCCGATCCCATCATGGTGATAGTGCAATTAAAATCGCAACTTGAGCAATGGTATGGTACGCCTTACAGCTATGGTGGAATGACGCCTTCTGGTATTGATTGTTCAGGCTTCGTGTATAAAACTTACAGTGATCGTTTTGATATAAAACTTCCTCGAATGACCATTGATCAAACCAAATATGGTACACAAATCAGTAAAAGTGATTTAATGCCTGGTGATTTGGTTTTCTTCAAAACGGGCGGTGGTGAAAATGGGCTTCATGTCGGTATTTATGATACTGATAATACATTTATTCATGCATCAACTAGCAAAGGGGTAACTCGTTCATCCCTTGATAATGTCTATTGGAAAAAGACATTTTGGCAGGCTCGCCGATTGTAGTTTCGTGCCATTTAACAGCCTAATATATTGAGAGTTATGGTATCTTATACCTTATTTTCTTCATATAGGTATTCCTTATGTCAGGCAAATTGCGTCTGTTAATTTCCGAGTCTTATGATCCTTGGTTTAACCTTGCTGTTGAAGAGTGTATTTTTAGACAAATGCCCGCTGATCAACGCGTACTTTTTCTTTGGCGTAACGATAATACGGTAGTTATTGGTCGAGCACAGAATCCATGGAAAGAGTGTAATACCCGTAAAATGGATGAAGATGGTGTGAAATTAGCTCGCCGTTCAAGTGGTGGTGGGGCTGTTTTCCATGATCTTGGCAATACCTGTTTTACCTTTATGGCAGGAAAGCCAGAATATAATAAAACAATTTCAACTCAAATTATTCTTGATGGATTGTTAAAAGCAGGCATTAATGCTACGGCATCAGGACGTAACGATTTGGTGGTTCCTCAAGATGATGGTGAAAGAAAGGTTTCTGGATCAGCCTATAAAGAGACTAAAGATCGTGGTTTTCATCATGGTACATTATTAATAAATGCTAACTTATCTAGACTAGCTAATTACCTCAATCCAGATCCGAAAAAACTTCAAGCTAAAGGTATCACTTCTGTTCGCTCTCGAGTGGCTAATTTGATCGAGCTTAAACCTAATATTACCCATGAAAAACTTTGTGAAACTATCACTGAAAGCTTTTTTGAATACTATGGTGAACGAGTAGAAGCAGAGATTATTTCACCGCAAAAATTACCTGATTTACCCGGTTTTGAAGAAACTTTCACTAAACAAAGTAGTTGGGAATGGAATTTTGGACAAGCACCTGCATTTTCACATCTTTTAGATAATCGTTTTAAATGGGGGGGCGTTGAGCTGCATTTTGATATTGAGCGTGGCAACGTTATTAGAAGTCAAATATATACAGACAGTTTAGATCCTGCGCCATTAGAAGCATTATCAGAGATGTTGGTAGGGCAACGTTACACACCTGAGTCTCTAAAAGCGCTTATTGAGCAACTCATTCAGCGATATCCTAATAATAAAATAGAGCTTAACGAGCTTCAAGAATGGCTTGTGACAGCGATAGCGTAATTATTATCAACGTTAGAAAACGATAAACAATAAGCATAAAAACCAGCTAAAAAGCTGGTTTTTTTCATGAAGAATACTGTGATGTGAAATTGATTAGTGATTTTCACATGACATAAAGCAATGAGTGTCTGGCATTTTGCCATTTTCTCTAAATTTAGCGGGTGTAGTATTGAAATGCTTTTTAAAGATACGTGTAAATGTTGCTTGAGAGCTAAAACCATACATTAAAGCGATATCTAAAATAGACATATCTTTTTCTTGTAATGATTTAGCAGCTTCTAATAAGCGACGTTTACGAACATATTCGCCTAATGTGCAGCCTTTAAAATCTTTAAAAATGCGTTGCAAGTGCCACTTAGAGTAGCCACTTTTATTTGCAATCGTATCGATTTTTATACCTTCGTTACGTTGTAACTGGGTTTCTAACCATTTCAGAATATCATTAACGACATTTTCAGCCATAAAACCTCCCACAAAAATGGTGGGGACACAGTGCCCAAGTAAATAGAATAGTAACGTATGTTATTTATAACCTATTTTAAGCATGGGGAAAATAACAGGTAGGCAAAAAGTGCTTTTCGTGATTGATAATCATTATCATAACGATAGGTGTGACTTATGTAGTTTAAGTAAAGTTCAGTTTACTGAATATTTCTGATTAAAAATGATATTTTGTATGACTTTTACTTTGTTGAATTTATTGATTTATTTTTTTAACTTAATAGTTCTATTATACCTTTTATTTGTCGCTCTGTTATGCTTTTTGGTGTGAAACGCAAGCTAATCATTGATTAAGGTGTATTTGAAATTCAATTTATTTGACTGAGTATCGAAAAATTAAAATAAGATTTATTAATCAATTAATGTGATATTACCTTCACCATTTTATTTTCAATTGATAAGTTTATTGATAATAAATTAACTAAGCCACCTATTAGAAAGTAATGCTAAAAGGTGGCTTGGTAATAAAAATTCAGGTAGTGCTCTTTTTAGGGGCGTAGAAAAACTTGAGGATATAAATGTTCTGGATGAGTATTAACACTCACATCTGCGCCATACCATTTTTGTATATTTTCTGTTGTGAGTACGCTGTGTGGTGTACCTTCACAAACTAACTTTCCTTGATGCAGTAATAAAATTCTATCAGCATAAAGAGACGCTAAATTAAGATCATGCAAAACACAACACACCATAAGATTTTGTGTTTTTGCCAATTTTTTTAATAAACGTAAGCTGTGTTGCTGGTGGTAAAGATCAAGTGCGGAGGTTGGTTCATCAAGGAACAATACGGCTTCTTGTGGTGTAGGGTGCCATAATTGCGCTAACACTCTAGCAAGTTGTACTCGCTGTTGTTCTCCTCCCGATAATTGACGATAGTCTCTATCTTTAAATTTTAAACAGTCTGTTTGGAGTAGCGCGGTTTCAATTGCCATTTTTTTATGTTGCTGCCCATGAGGAGTTCTTCCCATAGCAACCACTTCTTCGACTGAAAATGAAAATGAAAGCTGACTATTTTGTCGCATAACAGCACGGTTTTGCGCTAATTGCTGGCTATTCCATTGTGAATAGTTTTTTTGTTTAAAATAACATTGACCTTGTGTTGGTGTTGTATAGCCTGTTAATAAGCGTAATAGCGATGATTTTCCTGCGCCATTAGGGCCAATAATGGTAACTAATTCCCCAGCATTAAACGAAAGCGACACATCATCAATAATGGTCTTATTGCCGATTCGGTAAGTTAAATTATTTCCATAAAGTAATGGCGTGTTTTGTTTTTCAATCATGACATTCTTCCTGCGGGTTGTCGTAAGATCAGCCAAAGGAAATAAGGACCACCAATTAATCCTGTAATGAGCCCCACAGGGATTTCTGCTGGAGATACCAATGTTCGTGATAATGTGTCAGCAGCGAGTAATAGTGTCGCACCACCTAAAATAGTGGCAGGTAATAGCCATACATGATTACTCCCAATGCGCATACGAATAAGGTGCGGAACAACAAGTCCAATAAATCCAATAACACCACTCAGTGCGACAGCACAGCCAATTAAAATAGCGCTAAGAAGTAACAAAATAAACTTGGTTCTTCTCACATTTAGCCCTAAGTAATGCGCTTCTTCATCACCAAGTTGTAATAGGTTTAATTTATGGCTTTGCCAACATGCCAAAATGCTGACAGGAATGATCACAATGGTTGCAATAGATAAAGTTTTCCAGTCAATCTGGCTTAATGAACCCATCATCCAAAGTGAGAATTGACGTAACTGTTGGTCGGTACTGATGTAACTTAATACACCAATAAAAGACATACATAGCGCATTGATAGCAATACCGGCAAGCAATAACCGCGCTAAATTACCATCACTTAATTGATGCAATGAGAAGATAATCATTGCCACAATTAAACCGCCAATAAAGGCGGCAACAATATGACTGTAAAATGCAAAGGCTGGCGAAAAAGAGAACGGTAGAATAATCACAATGGCAACCATTAGTGCTGCACCGCTACTAATACCAAGTAAACCAGGATCAGCTAATGAGTTTCTAAATAATCCCTGCATTATTGCGCCCGATATTGCTAAAGCTCCTCCAACAAGAATGGCTAATAATACGCGAGGTAGACGGATATCTAGCCAAATTTGCCATTCCATATCATCAAAAGAGCTATTCCATAATGTATGAAACGAAAGGGCTAATGCACCGCTATTCACAGAAATTAATGTAACCGTAGTGAGTAAAAAGAGTAAAACTAAAATACTCATCCACGGTGAACGAAAACGAGACATTATTGCTCCAACGCTTGACGAATTTGATGCATGACTTCTGGTGTTGAAAGGGTAAAGCCTAATAATCCCATGTCATCAACAACAACATAATGCTTGTTTTTACCCGCTGGTGTGTATTTTATGCCAGGTAACTCCCATAGTTTTTCAATTCCGCCAATACCTTTAATACCTTCTTTGGTTACTAGCAAAATATCAGGTTGGCTTGCAATAACACCTTCTTGAGAAAGTGGGCGATAGCTTGTAAACCCTTGCATAGCGTTTTTACCGCCAACCAGTGAAATAATGGTATCCGCAGCTGTATTTTGACCCGCAGCCATTGGAACAACACCACCATGACTCATGATATAAATGACTTTCTTATTGATAGGAGTGGTTGAAATTTGCTTAATAGAGAGGGCGAGTTTCTCTTTTAGTTGATTGCCTTCTTGTTCTTTATTTAAAACCGTCGCAATGGTGTCTATTTTTTCATTAATGGCTTCTAATGAATGTGTACCTGTAATCGTTTTAACAGCAACTCCAGCCTCTTTAATACGACGTAATGCTAAAGAAGGGCGAGCGAGTTCACTGGTAATGATCAACGTTGGTTTGACAGATAAAATTCCTTCTGGGTTTAGCATTCGCATATAACCCACATCAGGAAGTGTTTTCACTTGTTCAGGAACTAAACTGGTGCTGTCTCTTGCAATAATCTGCTCGCCTGCACCTAATGCGAAAACAATCTCTGTGATATCACCACCAATGGTTACGATACGTTCATTGGCAGAGCTAATGAACGACATGACGCTACACAGGATCAAAAGAAGCCATTTTTTCATTAAATAATTCTCCGATTAGGCGATTTTAGTGAGGGTATTCACTTGTTCACGCCATTGTAGTTGCTCAGCAGTACCTTCAGTGCGTTGTCCGTAGAGTTGAGCAATTTGCTGTCCCTTGTTATCAAAGATTTCAAGGCTGGTAACAAACCCATCTTGAGTTAGTTTACGTGTTACCCAACTCTCTGCAATTTCACTTTCAATTAAATGAAGTGTAAAAGCAGGATTGAAAACGTTGATCCAAACTTGCTCACTATTTTCAAATTGATGCGGTACTAGACGATCAATTTGGCCTGTAAAAATTTGTACACAGCCACGGCTACCGACAAATATCATGATCTCGTTTTGCGCTTCTTTAGCGAGCTCTAATAAGGTTTTCAGCGCGTTGTTATCAACTTGATAAGCAAGGTCATCAGGAACCGCTTTGAATGCTTGTTGACGACTTAAGTTATTTTCTTTTAGTAATTTGAAGAATTGGTGAACGTCAGTCATTGAACGCCATTGTTGTTCAAGTTGTTCCGCTAATTCATTACTAACAGGCGTGTTTGAGTATGGTTCAACAGGAGTGATATTTAGAACGGGGTTTTCTTCAGATAAAAATGCTTGAATAAGTGCATTCCATTCATCCATATTTGTGTTATCTGTTGCATAGACTTTATGTAATGCATCACCATGCATATCAAAGAATTGAATGCTATAACGCGTTCCTTTTGATGTTTCTTCGGTAAGTGCAAAAATACTTGACCAATAAGCGAAGAAAAAGCGTAAATCCATTGCACGCGGATTTAAGATTAACCCTGCGTGATCGTTAAAACGGGCATTTGTGTATTCACCAAGGTGTTCATGAACGGCAATATCATTACGAGTAATCGCTTTGACTTCACCTACTTTACTCAATGCTTTTAATAATTCTTGTACATCATTGCGTAGACGCTTTGCATCGTGTCCTACACGGGCATGAGTGAGTTCGGCTTCACTGACATTTAAGTAAGTAGCGAGATCTCGTGCATATGAAGCTTTTTTGTCCGCTTTAGCTTGCAGGTAGCTCTCATAAAGAGGTTTATTCACAGAAACTCCTATTATATAGTTGATTTTATTGTTAATTACCACTGATAACTTACAAGTACTTTTGCATTTCGGCCTTCTTGAGGAATACCTGCAGAAGAGTAATAAGTTTTATCAAATGCGTTACTCAGTACAAATGAGGTTGTTAATCCTTTTAATGAGGCATTACCTTCATAACGAAGGTAGAAATCATTAACGCCATAACCTGCTTGTTGGCGATTGGTTGGGCGATTAAAACGGTCATGTTTGGTAAAGTCCGTTTTTTTGGTAAATTGACCGACCCAACCCACAGAAAAATCGGTACTTGGTACAGGAACATCAAAGCGACTGGTTAATGTATCTGGCTCAATTGAGGTAATTGAGGCATTTGTCGCATTATCTTTTCCTTTGGTATGGTTATAAGCTAAATCCCAATTAAAGAATTTTGATTGATAGCTCATCGAAACATCCCATCCCCAGATAGTTGCTCTTGGAATATTTGTTGACTGTGTATATCCCTGAAAAATAGCAACATCTGCATCAATATAATCTTTTGCGCGAGTATTGAAATGGGCAGCTTTAATTTTCAGATTATCATTATTAGATAATAAGTCGTCGAATTGAAAACCGAATCCATATTCAGTGGTTGAATTGGTTTCAGGCTTTAAATTAGGATTTGGGCGCCAATAGTTTGTTGGTGCTCCAGGAAAAGGTGCATCAAAATGTTTCGCATCGTTATACATCTCACCTAAAGTTGGTGCTCTAAATGCTTGTGAGTAAGAGGTATAAAGCATTGACCAGTCGGTAGGTGTAATACTTATTGCACCTTTTGATGACCATTTGTCTGCGGTAATATCATCATAACGATCGTTTTGGCTCTTATATTTGTCAAAACGTGTTCCTAAAATTAGGGAGACAGGTAAATCACGTAAAGTGACTTCATCTTGTACCCAACCGGACATAAAACGGATATCGGCTTGTGGGAAGCTTTCTGCATTTTGGCTTGGTGATTGTTTTTGTTTATAAACCTCGCCACCATAAGTAAAGCCATGTGATGCAAAGCTGTACGTACCCACTTGTGAGCGGTTTTCCAGTTTTACGCCATAGGTTTTTTGCTCTCGACCTTCAAATCCTTTTTGTATCGTTTTGGCATTGATATCAACTTCACTGTAATAAGCCTGTGTTTTCAAATTAATCCATTGTGAATCTGAAGGATCAAATTGATAGGTTAACTGAACATCTTTTTGTGTCGTGGTGCGATCAGTTTCTACGTTTGCAGATGTTGGGTCACTGGCAACTTGAGGATTTTTAGGTTGATTTGTATTGTTATGGTAATAGCGGAATTGCCCACTTAATGTGTTGCTATCATCAATTAACCAGCGTCCTTTAGAAAGGAGATTAATAATGGTTTCGTCATTTTGAGCGCGATAACCCCCACCGTAACGAGTATCACCTTTATCACGGGCTGATAATGCAACGAGTCCATCAAGGTTATCATGTCGGCCAAAAGCTGTTACACCAAGACCTTGGCTATGTTGTGCTGTATTACCAAGACCTGTAACACGTACGCCGCCTTGTTCGTTTTTTGAAAGTAGATCGCTTGCATCAACCGTATCGTAAGCGATAACACCGCCAAGGGCACCGCTACCGTATAAAAGAGCAGAAGGACCACGAATAACTTCAACTTGTTTTATAAGCAGAGGATCAACAAAAATACTGTCGATATGACCGGTGTCTGTTCCTTGGCGAACGCCATCTACAAGTGTCAGTATTCCATTTTTACTGTATCCACGCATACTGATGGTTTCACCATTAGTACGACCTGCGCCTGAAATTGAAATGCCAGGCACATGGCGAAGTAATTCAGAAGCACTTCCTGCTGTTTCTGACAACGCATTGTTATTTTTTATAACTGTTGACATCATCGGTAATGTAAAGCTATCACGCTCATTACCCGTCGCATAAACTGTAAGCACTTCTGTTTTTTTCTTCTCATTAGTTTGCGTCTTCTCTTGTGCAGATACACAAGCAGAAGAAACTGCAATTGCCAGCAAACTGAATTTAATCAATAGGGATGACTGAGACATGTAGATGGATCTCCGTTATTTAATGGGCTGTTAAATACAGCCCTTTGTTATGTAGATTATTGCTCCTCATCTACCAGCGATAACTGATGGACATTTTGATATTTCGACCTTCTTGTGGCACACCTAATGCTGAGAAATATTCTCGATTAAACGCATTGGCGAGCACTAACGCGGCTTGAATATCTTTATTGTTTTGAGATTGATAACTAATTGAAAAATCGTGAATACCATAGCCCGGATATTGGGTAATAAGTTCTTGCATTCGATTTGTGGTTTTGCCTTTTACATGAGGCGCTTGTCCTCGATGTGTACCTTTATTGGCAGTAGCACTAGCGAATTTTCCTGACCACCCTAATGAGAATGGGGTTTTAGTAACAGGAAGTTGAATAAAGGTCGTCAGTATTTCAGGGCGAACAGGCGAAATGGTTTCATGTGTGGTTAACTCAAGGGTATGAGTACGGTTATAACTTAAACCTAGAGAAATTAATGGGTGTGAATAACGCAGACTAAGATCAATACCTTCAATCATTGCTTCGGGAATATTAAATGCTTGGAGATTTAATTTACCCGCAAATGAACTTGAATGCCAAGGACCATAAGTAATGTAATCCTTTGATTTAGTATCAAAATAAGCTGCTTTTAAAATGAGTTTATCTTGTTGTGATAAAAGCTGTTTAAATGAGAAATCAGCGCCATATTCCCAAGTGCTATTTCTTTCAGGTTTTAAGTTTGGATTAGGCACCCAATGCGCATTAAAAAAACCCGCTTTAAAATGGAATGAATCATTAAACATTTCATTTAAAGTTGGCGCGCGAAACGCAGTTGAATAGGTAGAATAAAGTTGTAACCAACGTGTTGGTGTGAATGCTAACGTGATATTTTCAGTTGTTCCTCGATAACTCGATGTATGTTTTTCTGCTTGTAATGTTTTAGCCGAAAATTTACTGAAGAAAGGATCAAGTCCTTCACCAGGTATATTTTTGTAATAGTGATAACGTATACCCGTTGTGAGTGTGAGAGGGAGTGATGGTGTACTGAGAGAACTTTGCAACCAACCTGCGATATAATTCATTTTCGCTAAAGGAAAGTTTTTTGCTTCTTCATTTGATTGCATTTTCTGCTGATAAGCTTCTGTACCAATAATCACAGATTGATTGAATGTGTCAAACCAATTGATACTGGCATTATCTTCAAATTTAAGCCCGTAAGTTGATTGTGTACGTGCTTCGTATTTACCTATTTTACCTTGGATATTTTTTTTTAAATCTGACGTTGTTAATTTAGTATCCGTTAAAAAAGTTTGGTTAATATCAAACTGTGAATAGTAAAGATAAGTGGTTAAATCTAACCATGAGTTTGTATCAGAAGCATAGTGGTGAGTGAGCGCATAATTTTTTTGCTGAGTATCGCGCTGCATCTGGTTACTTTCATTCTTGCCAAATCCACCCATTCGATGCAAAACTTCTCGTTGTTCACCTGAATTATCATAATGGCGAGCTGAAATAATAAGCGTTTGATTTTCAGTTGGATAGAAATAGGCTTTTGCAAAGAAATTTTTAATATGCTCGTGATTTTCTAATTTATCACCATTAGCAAGACGAATAGGACCACGTTGACGTTGGCTATACGCAAATAAGCCTTCTGCAATATCGTGTCTTGCTGCAATTATGCCACCATAAGAAAAATGGCGATCTGCTGATGAAACTGAGCTAAATAGTTTTGCGCCTAATTTTTTATCCGTACTTAATATAGATTGAGGATCAAGAGTATTAAACGCGACAACTCCCCCCATAGCACCAGCACCATGCAAAGTGGATGCAGAGCCGTGTTTTACATCAACACGTTTAATTAAAGCAGGATCAAGAAAGACACCACCTAAATTATTTATGGTGTTTTCTAGTGGTTGATAAATACCATCAACGAGGATCTTGACGCCTTTTTGATCGTATCCTCGCATCAGAATATTCGCGCCATTCGTGATACCCGTTCCTGATAACGTTACACCAGCAACATCTTTTAATATTTCTCCCGCAGTTGAAGCGGTTTGTGTTTTAGCTGAAGAAGCATCAATAACAGAGTGAAAATCTGAGGCTCGATCGTCGTTATAGCCAATAACAGTAAGAGAGTCCGTTCCTGTATTTTCAAGGTGTGCAGAGGTAATAGGGGAATACAGCAGACAAAGTGCTGTTGCTATACCTGAATATTTGAAATGTTTTTTCAGCATACACATACCATAAATATCCATAAAAAGTCCTTGTATATGGAGTTATTTAGCTGGCTGCCTAGCTGAGTCGATAGGTGGCTTGCACGTTATTGTCAAAAAAGATTATTTAGTCAGGATCAGTTTTCCTGCTTTTGTTTGACGTAGTTGATACAACTCTCCGTTATGTTGAATGTAAACCACGCCATCTTTGCCTAATAATTCAACGCTATTAATAGATTGAATTATTGAAGAATGAGAGTTCTGTCTGATTAAAGAACTCTCCAAATTATTAGCTTTTTTATTCATAATACACTAAGAGTAATAAGCGTTATCATTCTGATAATCATTATCGTTAACAAAAGTGTTTAGACAAGCTTTTTTTAACGTGAAAACGTAAATTTAAGTCATATTGTGAATCATTTAGGCGATGTGAAAGAGAAACTGAAGAAAAATCACACAAAGGATTAATAACCTGAATGACAAAAGGTATTTTTTTATAATGCTATCGTGATTAAGCGTTAAATATGCGATAGGGAAGAGGGAATATGTCTCACCAAAATGATGAGACATAATAATTAAAATAAATTAAATTTATATTCGATGATAACTTCTGACGAGAGCGTATTGGCGTGATGATATTTACCCTCAGTTAGAACAGGGGTTTTACCTTTCATTTGATAAGACCAACCAGACCCAAACATTGCCCAAACAGTGAGATTTTTGAGTTTTGAATTAGTCGGAACCCAACGGCTGAATGTATTAATTTCACCTGTGCGAATATGATTACCTCGATAGTTAAATTGAGCAATATTACTTGCAATCCCAATGGCTAGCTCAGGAGTTAGGTTATAATCAGTCATCGTTGAAAGTACAATTTCACCATCACGCATATAATCATTTCCAGCAAACGCCATTGAAGTAAACGTACCTCGTGAGTTTTTACTCATTGCTCGAGGATAAAAACCCACTTCATTGGATTTATCTGCATTGGTATAACCTAATCCCCATTTAGTGCTCCAATTATCCGCCTGCCATTTACCATCTATGGCAAAATGCCAAGCATTATTATCAAAGTCACGTTTATTCGCAGGCATTATTTTATATTTATCTAAGGCCTGAGTTGCATAAATTTGTGTACCTATATTTAGCTCTTTTATAGGCTTTATATTTAAAAATAAGATATTTCGGCGTAGGTAATTATCGCTTTCACCATATCCATATTGTATATTTAGATTGTTACTTTTCCACAATAAATCACCACTAGCGATATGATTAATATATTTGCCACTGTTGGTTTGAAATTGTTTTTTATCAGGTGAATTACGATCCATGGAGTTTTCAATATAAGCACCTCGTAATGTTAGTGCACCATAATTGATCGCTCCAGTCCAACCTGAATAAGTAGTTGGTGATAAACGTGTTGAATTAGAAATTACACCAAAATTTTTTATTGTCTGCCAACCCCAACGGGTACTAAAATTAATATCAGCAAGTTGATATTGTAATTTTATATTACGTTGACCAAATTTAGAGTAACCTTCGGCATTGTTTTTATTATTCCCTTCACCGCGATTATACAAAACGCCACGAGAATTAAAATAATCACTCGCACCCAATTTAACCGCCCCGTAATAAGCAACGTCAAAGCCGATAATATCAGCGAAATAACCAGATTTAAAATCAAGCCCAACGCCTTGTCCCCATGCATTATGGACACGGGTTTTACCTGTATCCTCTTCTTTTAAGTATTTCCAATAATTTTTTAATGATAGCGACATAGTAGATTGGCTAAATAAAGGATCTTCAAATACATTATTAATAAAAGTAGTTTCTTTGATATTATTTTCTGCTGTTTCAGCTAATGCTTTTATTGGATTAATTAATAAAAGTATGATGATACTTATCATCTTTATTTTCATAATATTCCCCGAGGTATAGGCGTAGTTACTCAAGCGAAAATATTTCGCCTGAATAACCATATTGAATAACTATATTTAATAACTACATTGAATGATTAGATATTAATTTTATTTTTTATCTAAAGACTGTTTTCCTAACTCGACATATTTTAATGTGCCAATTTCAGTTACAGTATATTGGCCATCTTTATAAATAATTTTAACAATAGCGGCATTAGAGAGTGGTTTATTTTTTGCAATATCATTAGTTAAATCAGAGATCATAATTTGCATTGCAATGCCCGATGAAATTGCCAGAATATTTTTATCACCACGTTCTTGGGCATTTTTAACAATGGTCTGAAGTGCAGCTTGAGTCCGTTCCTTTACTTGCTGATAATTCTCTGTCATTTTTTTAGGATCAGCTGCGGCTAACGCGTTTTGGTTTTTCTCTGCAGTGATGGTGCCAGCTTTCATTTGAGCAAATAAAGCCGCGCCATCTTTAAGGCCTAATTGTTTTGCACCTGCATCCGCCATATCTTTATTATATCCGCCTTCAAATCCACCAAAGAAAGCTTCGCGTAATCCATTAAGTTCATTTAATTTATAATTCTCGATACCCGCTTGTTTTAATATTACGCTCATTGTTTCACGTTGACGTCCAGCGTCGCTAGAATAAAAATTATCAAAAGGGATCCCTTTTAAACCCTCACCTAAATAACGAGCAACACGAATACCATCTTCTGTTAATGGCGAATCTACCCAACCTTGAACTCTATCAAAAGTATTTAGCAACGTTTTGCCATGACGAGCAAAATAGATAGTGATACCGTCATTTTCTTTAACATCCATAGCTGTTTCTGCAGCAAAACTGGTTGTTGTACTTATTGCTAAAATTAATGCTATAAGCCATTTTTTCATAATAATCCCCATAGAATGGTCTTTTTAATAAGCAAAAAAAAACCTACGCTAGAGAAATGAGACAAGACATAAATGGCATTATGCTTGTTCTATTTATCTTACGTAGGTTTCGCCTGTTTTTAACAGTAACAATCCAACATCGATAACGTTAGCACCAAATATAATAAAAAAACACACTATTTATGATTAGTATTAATAAGTGTGATCAAGTTCATATGATAATAATAAATTGGACATATTTTATTATTTATAAATAATAGATTGAATGTGGTGTTAGATTAAAATTTTTACTCTTATAGATAAGAAATAAAATTAAAAAATGAATAAATTAATCAATAATAAATAAAATGGTTTAATTGAGAAATAAATCTAATGAAAAAAACTTTTTGAGGCATAAAAATGATGTGAAACTCACACTTTTAAAATTTGTGATTTGAATAACGGTTCGGATTTGTTTACAGTAAAAGCGAGTTTACTGGATTGTTACTGCCAATGATATTGGTAGGCAAAACCTGATAAGACCATGAATTGTCATGGGACTATCGGGTTTTTTCATTTTTGGGGAAATAAAATGAAGATCGCAAAAATATTAAATAACAATGTGGTCATTGCCTTAAGTGAAAATAACCAAGAGCTCGTTGTTATGGGAAGGGGATTGGCGTTTCAAAAGAAAGTAAATGAAGACGTTGAACAAGATAAAATTGAGAAAATATTTGAGTTACGTAGCAACGAACTTATTTCTCGGTTAAGTGAGTTATTAAGCCACATTCCAATTTCTGTCATGAAAGTCTGCGATAGTATTATTTCTGTTGCTCGCTGCCAATTAGGAGAGCTTAATGAATATATTTATATCGCGTTAACAGATCACTGCAATTATGCTATTGAAAGACAGAAAAAAGGCTTGGCTATTTCAAATACGATGATGTGGGAAATTCAGCGTTTATATCCTAAAGAGTATCGACTTGGATTAGAAGGATTAAAGCTGATTGAACAAGAGTTACAAGTAACATTACCGGTTGATGAAGCGGGATTTATCGCTCTTCACTTTGTTAATGCGCAATTAACGGGTGATATGCCAGCTGTGATGGAAACCATGACTATCATGCATGAAGTCATGAATATTGTTAAGTATCATTTTAATATTGAATATCAAGAAGATACTTTAGATTACCAAAGATTTGTTACGCATTTGAAGTTTTTTACCCACAGAATGATGAGTCGAGACACAGTGCCTAATGATGATATTTCTATGCATATTGTTATCAAAGAAAATTATCCGCTTTCTTGGTGCTGTGCAGAAAAAATAAGTCAGTTTTTACTGAATAAATATCAGCGCGAGTTAACGGATGAAGAGCGTATGTTTTTAGTGATCCATATTGAACGGATAAGAAAGAAACGACACGATTAATTGTTAAGGTATATTGTGTTGATATAAAAATATTAAATTAAAATGTGATGGATTGTTACTACCGATATTCGGTAGGCAAAACCTGATTTACTCTCATTTATTAATGGGGGTAGTCAGGTTTTTTTTTACATATTCATTGGTGGTTAAGCATTTCATTATTTAAGTCATAAAGGAATTGAGTATGGAATACCGAACATTAGCAGAACAGATCATTGATAATGTAGGTGGAAAAGGCAATATCGCCAGTGTTATACATTGTGCAACACGTTTGCGTTTTAAACTGGAAGATGACACTAAAGCCAATGCTGAAGTGTTAAAGCAGAACACGGGCATTATTACAGTCGTTGAAAGTGGAGGGCAATTTCAGGTTGTTATTGGTAATCATGTTAGTGAGGTTTATAAAGCGATTATTGCTCTTATCGGTGAAGTACAAAATAGAAATACTCAAAGTGAAAATAGCAGTAATAACAAAAAGAAAAAACGTAAGGATAATATCTTTAGCCATTTTATAGATATTGTTTCCAGTATTTTCACCCCAGTATTAGGGATCATGGCTGCGTCGGGGATTTTAAAAGGGCTATTATCATTAGTCGTCACTTTAAATTGGTTGTCAGCCTCAAATGGAACTTATCAGATCCTATTTGCTGCAAGTGATTCACTATTCTATTTTTTCCCGCTTGTTTTAGGCTATACCGCGGGAAATAAATTTGGAGGAAATCCATTTTTAACTATGGCGATTGGTGGTGCATTAGTGCATCCGTTAATGCTTGCGGCATTTCAACAACAAACCACGGAATACTTTTTAGGTATTCCAGTCACATTTATTAATTACAGTGCGTCGGTTATTCCTATTATTTTTGCTGCGTGGGTGAGCTGTTTATTAGAAAAAAAATTAAACACTATTTTGCCTTCATCCATGAAAAATTTTATTTCTCCGTTATTGTGCCTATTAATTATTGTTCCGCTGACTTTTTTAGTTATAGGGCCTTTAGCAACATGGATAAGTTTGCTGATTGCAGACGGTTTCCAAGCTGTTTATAACGTAACACCTGTTGTGGCCGGTGCGATTATGGGGGCAATTTGGCAAGTGTGCGTTATTTTTGGTCTGCATTGGGGCATTATACCGATTAGTATTAATAATCTGAGTGTATTGGGTCAAGATGCGCTTGTACCTCTATTATTACCCGCAATTGCAGGACAAGTGGGCGCAACACTTGGGGTTTTCTGGGCAACTCGTGATACTAAATTACGTATTATGGCTGGTTCATCGGTAACAGCGGGTATCTTTGGTATTACTGAGCCCGCGGTGTATGGAGTGACTTTACCTCTGCGTCGACCTTTTATTTTTGCTTGTATTGGGGGGGGAATTGGTGGGGCGATTGTCGGTTATAGCAACACACTTACGTTTTCGTTTGGTCTGGTAAATATTTTCACTTTCACACAAATTATTCCTGCAACGGGAATTGATAGCACCGTCTGGGGTGCCATTATTGGCTCGTTAATTTCATTTGTTTTTGCGTGTATAGCAACGTGCTTATTTGGGTTGAAAAAGGAAAATAACGCAGAGTCTAGATCTTCTATTCAATTACCAGCAACGCCATTTAATAGCGCTGGGAAAAATCCAACGCAAGAAACTATTTTTTCACCGTTATCAGGTGTGGTGATCTTATTAAAAAACACACCAGATGAAACCTTTGCTAGTGGCTTATTAGGCGATGGCGTCGCCATTATTCCAAGTATTGGTGAGGTTTATGCGCCTTTTGATGGTGAAGTTGCGTCATTTTTTAAAACGGGTCATGCCTTGGGCTTATTAAGTGAGAAGGGTATCGAGTTATTTATTCATGTTGGAATTGATACCGTTAAGTTAGATGGAATGTATTTTTCACCGAAAGTTAAAGTAGGGGATAAATTTAAAACTGGCGACTTATTACTCACCTTTGATCGTAAAAAAATTCTTGAGGCTGGTTACGATTTAACAACCCCCGTTATTGTGAGTAATACCGATGATTACAGTTCAATTACTGGATTGGAATTAAATAAATCGATGAGTTCAGGTTCAGCGCTTATCAGCGTTAATTACAAATAAGGAGTTAACAATGAAAAAATTTCCTAATACATTCTTATGGGGTGGTGCTGTCGCCGCTAATCAAGTTGAAGGCGCTTATTTAACTGCGGGTAAAGGATTAAGTACTTCAGATGTTCAACCACAAGGTATTTTTGGTTCTGTGGTTGAAAGAACAAGAAATGGTTTTTGTATCAAAGATATTGCCATCGATTTTTATCATCAATATGAAAAAGATATCTCACTTTTTGCCGAAATGGGATTTACCTGTTTAAGAACCTCTATTGCGTGGAGTCGTATATTTCCATTGGGAAATGAATCTGAGCCTAATGAAGAGGGGCTGGCATTTTATGATCGTGTATTTGATGAAATGGCTAAATACAATATTCAGCCAATTATAACTTTATCTCATTATGAAATGCCTTATCATCTGGTAACAGAATATGGTGGTTGGGGAAATCGTAAAACTATCGAATTCTTTGAGTATTATGCCCGTAGTGTTTTTCAGCGTTATAAAAATAAAGTCAAACTTTGGCTCACCTTTAATGAAATTAACATGTCATTACATGCGCCAATGACGGGAGTTGGATTAGCGGGTGAAAGAACGCAATCAGAAATTTATCAAGCCATACATCATCAGTTAGTTGCCAGTGCCAGGGTTGTTAAAGCGTGTCATCAAATTATTCCAGATGCAAAAATCGGCAATATGTTATTGGGAGGCTTAGTTTATCCATTAACGTGCAAGCCAGATGATGTTTGGGAAGCTATGAACGAAAATCGTAAATGGCTATTTTTTGGTGATGTGCAATGTCGTGGTCAATATCCTTCTTATATGCTGCGTTATTTTAAAGATAATCATATTGATGTTGTGATAACGGATGAAGACCGTCAGGATCTCAAGCAAACTGTAGACTTTGTGTCATTTAGTTATTACATGACGGGTTGTATTACAGCAGATAAAGAAGAATATGAGATGAAGCGAGGGAATATTCTCAGTATGGTGCCAAATCCTTATTTAGAAAGCTCTGAATGGGGATGGCAAATCGATCCTAAAGGTATTCGCATCGTGCTTAATCTATTGTGGGATCGCTATCAAAGACCTTTATTTGTTGTGGAAAATGGGCTTGGTGCGATTGATAAAGTTACGCCAGAAGGTGAAATCAATGATGATTACCGTATTCAATACATCAATGACCATCTGGTGCAAATTGGTGAAGCGATTGAAGATGGTATTGATGTAATGGGATACACCAGTTGGGGACCGATTGATTTAGTGAGTGCGTCAAAAGCCGAGATGTCTAAACGTTATGGTTTTATTTATGTGGATAGAGATGATCAAGGAAAAGGCTCATTAGAAAGAAAACGTAAAAAAAGTTTTTATTGGTATCAAAGTATTATTCAATCTCAAGGTGAATTATTGCGTTAACACAATTTTTTTGTGTGAATGACACAATAAAAAAGGAGAGCAGAGGCTCTCCTTTTTGCTATTTATTAGTATTTAGCTTATTGAAATCGACTTTCAACGGCTTGTGCTAATAATTCAAGAAGTTGTTCTGTGTCATTCCAGCTTAAACAAGGATCGGTGATAGATTGTCCGTAATTAAGCGGTTTATCTTGTATCACTTTTTGTGAACCTTCTTGTAAAAAGCTTTCAGCCATCACGCCAACAATCGCTTGTGAGCCATCTTTAATTTGTTGACCAACATTTCTGGCTACTTCTAATTGACGACGATGAATTTTTTCACAGTTACCATGGCTAAAATCGATAATAAGATACTCTGGTAAATCCACTTGTTTTAGTGCATCAACCGCATCAGCGATATCGCTTGCGTGATAATTCGGTTTTTTACCTCCACGCAGAATAATATGACCATAAGGATTACCACTGGTTTGGTAAATTGTCATACGGCCATTTTTATCTGGCGATAAGAAGGTGTGACCAACACGAGAGGCACGGATAGCATCAATCGCAATACGGGTATTACCATCAGTGCCATTTTTAAAGCCAACAGGGCAAGAAAGCGCAGAAGCCATTTCGCGATGAACTTGGCTTTCAGTCGTTCTAGCACCAATGGCGCCCCAACTAATTAAATCTGCAATATATTGGCCTGTGACCATATCGAGAAATTCAGTTGCAGTGGGTAAACCTAACGCATTTATTTCAATTAATAGCTTTCTTGCAAGGCGAATACCTTCGTTGACGTTGCAAGAGTTATCGAGGTAAGGATCAGAGATTAAACCTTTCCAGCCAATGACCGTACGTGGCTTTTCAAAGTAGGTTCTCATGACGATTTCTAAGCGGTCATGATAGCGTTCTTTTAGCTGATTAAGCTTAGTGGCGTACTCTTTGGCAGCTTTAGGATCATGAATAGAGCAAGGCCCTACAATCACTAATAGTCGCTTGTCTTCTCCGGTAAGGATCGCTTCAATGCGTTTACGTGCTGATGTGATATTTTGGATTATCTCATCAGAAATGGGGAACTCTTTTGCTAAGGTTTCTGGTGTTACCAGACTGTCTAAAGCCTTAGTCCGTAGTTCGTCTGTCTTTAACATAATTCATCTCAATAAATATACAGGGTAAGTCTACCCAGTGATTAAGATCACAATAAACGAAATTCAGCTAATTTCAACAGCGTTCACAGAGAAAAACGAATAAAAAAGTCGCCATAAAGGATTAAAACATTCTTCTTGCTAATCCCATAGAATCAATTACCTTGGTTGAAATTTCTTCAACAGAATAATTCGTGGTGTTGAGATAAGGGATATTGTTTTTTCTAAAAAGTGCTTCTACTTCGGACAATTCAATTCTGCATTGACGAATAGAGGCATAACGGCTATTTTCGCGGCGTTCACCACGAATAGCGGCAAGACGTTCTGGCGCAATGGTTAAGCCAAATAATTTATGCTGATATTCTTTTAGTTCTGCGGGGAGTTTTAAGAAATCCATATCATCCGCAGTAAATGGATAGTTAGCTGCTTGAATACCAAATTGCATTGCTAAATAGAGGCTGGTGGGGGTTTTCCCGCAACGAGAAACACCAATTAAGATCACTTGTGCTTGATCGAGATTACGTAATGATATGCCATCATCATGGGAAAGAGTGTATTCGATGGCGGCAATACGAGCATCGTATTTACTAAGATTTTTTTCAGTCAGTCCATGAGTTTTATTTAATTTTGGCGATGCCTGGATCCCTACTTCTTTTTCAAGTGGTATTACGAGAGATTGCACAATATCCTGACAAAAACCTTCACTGCTATTTATTATCTGTTTAACTTCAGGACTGATAATAGAATAAAAAACAAGGGGCTTAACGCCACTCTTTTTATAAATTTCAGAGATTTTCTGTTTTATTTCTTCAGCTCTTTCCACAGTAGAAACAAAAGGTAATGTATAACTTTTCATTTTTAATGGAAATTGAGAAAGTACCGCATGGCCTAATACCTCTGCCGTAATCGCTGTACCATCAGAGATAAAAAAGACTGTTCTATCAATGGGTTCATTATTATCACAATTAATAGAATTCAAGCTTAATATCATAACGCTCACCTTTTTTTAGCTGAATTAGCAAATCAAACAATATTATCTAAAGCATTTTTAGTGATTATAAAGGATAAAAAAATAAAGTTTTCTGGTTGATCGATTCACCTTTCTATATTCAGCATCACATTGTGATACGCTTATTTCAGTTGTCGTTTTGACAGCGGGTTTTTCTTTTTTTCTCTCTCTCATAATTGTTTAAAAAAGGATTGTTCTCAATGTCCAGCAATAGCCTCACCCCGTGCAATGTGCTTTGGTATAACCAATTAGGTATGAATGACGTTGATCGTGTTGGTGGGAAAAATGCTTCCCTCGGTGAAATGATCACAAACCTAGCGGAACTGGGTGTTTCTGTTCCTAATGGGTTTGCTACCACAGCGCAAGCGTTTAATGATTTTCTGGAACAGAGCGGTATCAATCAGCGTATTTATGAATTGCTTGATAGCGTTGATGTTGATGATGTTAATCAACTGGCTCAAGCAGGTAATCAAATTCGCCAGTGGGTAATTGATACACCTTTTACGCCTCAGTTTGAAAAAGATATTCGCGATGCTTATCTCACATTAAGTGAAGGTGAATCTGAAGCTTCATTTGCCGTTCGTTCATCTGCGACTGCAGAAGATATGCCTGATGCTTCTTTTGCAGGTCAACAAGAGACGTTTTTAAACGTTCAAGGTATTGATGCCATACTCGTTGCAATCAAACATGTATTTGCCTCGTTATTTAACGATCGAGCAATCTCTTATCGTGTTCACCAAGGTTATGATCATCGTGGTGTTGCATTATCTGCGGGTGTTCAACGTATGGTGCGTTCTGATCTTGCTTCTTCAGGTGTGATGTTTACTATCGATACTGAATCTGGCTTTGATCAAGTTGTCTTTATTACATCAGCTTATGGTTTAGGTGAAATGGTAGTACAGGGGGCTGTTAACCCGGATGAGTTCTATGTACACAAGCCAACTTTAGCAAAAGGTTTACCTTCTATTGTTCGTCGTAATCTTGGCTCTAAAAAGATCCAAATGGTTTACGCGGATAGCGTTGAACATGGTAAACAAGTTCGTATCGAAGATACACCAGAGTCACTGCGCAATCGTTTCTCTTTGACTGATCATGAAGTTCAAGAGCTGGCTAAACAAGCTGTATTGATTGAACGTCACTATGGTCGTCCAATGGATATCGAATGGGCTAAAGATGGACATAATGGCCGTTTATACATTGTTCAGGCACGTCCAGAAACAGTTCGTTCTAACCAACAAGTTATGGAGCGCTATCAGTTAAATGAAAGTGGCTCTGTTATTATTGAAGGTCGTGCTATTGGTCATCGTATTGGTACAGGTGCTGTTAAAGTTATTCATAACTTAAGTGAGATGGATAGAATTGAAGCGGGTGATGTGCTGGTTACTGACATGACAGACCCAGATTGGGAACCTATCATGAAAAAAGCCTCTGCGATTGTAACTAACCGTGGTGGTAGAACATGTCACGCTGCAATTATTGCCCGTGAATTGGGTATTCCAGCTGTTGTAGGTTGTGGTGATGCAACAGAATGTATTGCTGAAGGAGAAGTTGTAACCGTTTCTTGTGCTGAAGGTGATACAGGATTTGTTTACGATGGCAAACTGGATTTTTCTATTCAAAGCTCCGCAATCGATAATATGCCTGAATTAGGGCTCAAAATTATGATGAACGTCGGCAATCCTGATCGTGCATTCGATTTTGCTGGCCTACCAAATGATGGTGTCGGTCTTGCGCGTTTAGAATTTATTATTAACCGCATGATTGGTGTGCATCCTCGTGCATTATTAGAGTATGACGACCAAACTGAAGCACTGAAAGCCGAAATCAATGAAATGATGGCGGGCTATGAATCTCCAGTTGAGTATTACATCAGTAAACTAACGGAAGGGATTGCAACATTAGCAGCGGCATTCTGGCCTAAACGCGTTATTGTTCGTTTATCTGACTTTAAATCTAACGAATATGCCAACTTAGTAGGGGGCGATCGTTATGAGCCAGATGAAGAGAACCCAATGCTAGGATTCCGTGGTGCGGGTCGTTATGTTTCTGACGATTTCCGTCGCTGCTTCTCCCTTGAGTGTGAAGCAGTCAAACGTGTTCGTAATGATATGGGTTTAGAAAATGTTGAAGTCATGATCCCATTTGTTCGTACTGTACGCCAAGCTGAAGAAGTGATTGACGAATTAGCGGCAAACGGTCTGAAACGAGGTGAGAACGGCTTAAAAGTCATTATGATGTGTGAAATTCCATCAAATGCCTTATTAGCGGATAAATTCTTAGAACACTTTGATGGTTTTTCTATCGGCTCTAACGACATGACCCAATTAACATTAGGTCTTGACCGAGATTCAGGTGTGGTTTCTGCACTGTTTGATGAACGCAATGATGCAGTGAAAGCCTTATTATCAATGGCAATCCAAGCCGCAAAACGTAATGGAAAATATGTGGGTATTTGTGGTCAAGGACCTTCTGATCATGAAGATTTCGCACAATGGCTAATGGAAGAGGGAATTGATAGTTTATCGTTAAACCCAGATACCGTAATTAAAACTTGGGTAAAATTAGCACAATAGAATTAATATCATCGTTATAAATAAAAAGCTCACAATATTATGTGAGCTTTTTTTATACAATTATTAAATAATAGGCAAAAAAAAAGCCTATCATGGGCTGACAGGCAAAGACTACACACAGCAATATTTTATATTCTTTAATCCCGCCAATTAATCTATTAATATGAACGGCGAAATTATTAATTCGATGAAACATTTGTTTCGTTGATATTTATATTAAGAGAAATGCGTTAATTATGCTCTAAGAATTATCTCAATAAAAAGAATATTGGTTTATTTAAAATTGAATATAACTTGCTGGTAACAAACAGGTTTAAAAAAATGTAATTTGTTTCAAGATGTAAGTTTTAATATAGAAATATAATGATTTATTCCTAAATTGATAATCTTTATTAAACTTTGCTCTGTTATTTTTAGAGCATGTAAGTAGCTACACTTACATGCTCCATTATTATTTATTCTTTTTCGATAAAGTTTTTATTCATAAATTCTACTGTTTCAGTTAAATCAGGATTAGGTTTTGGTACTTCATTAATCCATGCATTTAATAAACTATGTGCAACAGCGAGAACAACAGGGCCAATAAATAAACCAATCATACCTAATGTTAAAATCCCACCAATAACGCCTGTGAGAATTAATACCATAGGCAAATCGGCACCCATCTTGATTAAATAAGGTCGTAATACGCCATCCATTGTTGCAACAACACCACCCCAAATCACCATGACAATGCCCCAAGTGGTATCACCCGTCCAAAATAGCCATAAAATTGAAGGGATCAATACTAATAAAGGACCTAATTGAGCAAGGCAGCAAATAAACATAAGGACGGTTAATACCGTAGCATAAGGTACGCCAGATACAGCAAGGCCGATACCACCAACAATAGCCTGAATTAAGGCAGTTAAAACCACACCTAATGCAACGGCGCGAATAGACATAGAAGCAAGTAAGATTGCGGCATCCCCGCGTTGGCCTGCTAAGCGAATAGCAAAATGACGCAACCAAGAAACGACATTTTCACCTTGTAAAAACAGTAAGCCAGAAAATAACAACATCACCCCCAAATGTAGGGCAAATCGACCAATATTTAAGGCTTGAGCAAAAAACCAGTTTGCAGCTTGCCCAACATAAGGTTGGATTTTTGAGATTAACGCATTACCCCCTGAGACAAGAATAGAGTGCCATGTATCATAAAGCTTACTCCCTATCATAGGGACATCGTTAAGCCATAATAATTGCGGTGGTTGAATATTCGATGGTGATTTCGCTAATTCAATTAAGGGGGCACTATTATCAATGACGCTACTAATTAATAAGATAATAGGGATAACGAAGATCAGTAATATCAAAATCATCATTATCATGGTTGATAGCCAACGATATTTTACCCGTTTTTCAATAATAAGAAGTAAAGGCCACGTTGCTACAACAATCATTCCAGCCCAAATGAAACCCACAATAAAGGGGTTTAGGATCCAAAAACTGGCGATAATAAAAAAAGAAATAAAAAGAACAGTGAATAAAACTTTGGGTATATCTGTATGGATCTGCGGTTTTTCCATGGTTTTAAATCCCTACACGAATAAAAATGCTAGAAGCAGATGAATAAACATTGCAAATATCACGTTGTTTATATCACTACGCAATTTGCCAGAATTGTATGATAAGGTGAACAGGTATCGGTCTGAAAGTACAAAATGAGGCAAAGTACCTCTTAGCATACATTTCAACATCTAAAATTAAGCAATGTGGACTATTAGATTAAAGAGCTATAACAAATGATCCCACGTATATCGCAAGCACCGCAAGTCAGTGAACTCACAACAGAATTTCTTGATACCCTTCGAAAAAACGGTTTTACCGGTGATATCTCCAGCAGTTACGCTGACAGACTCACTATGGCAACAGATAATAGTATTTACCAGTTATTGCCACAGGCGGTTGTTTTTCCTCGCTCAACAGCCGATGTAACTATTATTGCTCGCTTAGTTGATGAACCTCGATTTCATTCTCTTTCTCTGACTCCAAGAGGAGGAGGAACAGGGACTAATGGACAGGCTTTAACAGATGGCATTGTCGTCGATTTATCTCGCTATATGAAACGTATTATCGAGATAAACCCAGAAGAACGTTGGGTAAAAGTGGAAGCTGGTGTCATTAAAGATGAATTAAACCTCTTTTTAAAACCGTATGGCTTCTTTTTTGCACCTGAGCTATCTACCAGTAACCGCGCCACATTAGGTGGAATGATCAATACCGATGCATCAGGGCAAGGTTCAATGGTTTATGGTAAAACCTCTGATCACGTTCTCGGTGTTAGAGCGGTTTTATTAGGTGGTGAACTGCTTGAAACGCGGGCTATGGATACCGCGTTAGCAGAAAATATTGCCCAAGAGAGCTCTGCAATCGGTAAAGTTTATCGTACCGTTTTATCTCGTTGCAAAGAGCAGCGAAAGCTTATTCTTGAAAAATTTCCTAAATTAAATCGCTTTTTAACTGGGTATGATTTACGTCATGTCTTTAGTGATGACATGAAACGATTTGATTTAACAAGAATTTTAACAGGCTCCGAAGGAACACTTGCGTTTATTACTGAGGCAACGCTGGATATCACGCCAATTCCTAAACAGCGCAGTCTAGTCAATGTAAAATACGATTCTTTTGACTCAGCATTACGTAATGCACCTTTCTTAGTTAAAGCGAATGCACTTTCTGTTGAAACTGTTGATTCCAAAGTCTTAAATCTTGCTCGTGAAGATATTGTGTGGCACTCCGTCAAAGAGTTGATCACTGATATACCTGATAAAGATATGCAAGGCCTTAATATTGTTGAATTTGCAGGTGATGATGAAAATCTTATCGCTTCACAAGTCGCATCATTATGCCAACGCTTAGATTTATTAATGAAAGAAGGTCAGAGTGGTGTTATCGGTTATCAAGTCTGTGAAGATCTGGCAGATATAAACCGTATTTATGCCATGCGTAAAAAAGCGGTTGGTTTATTAGGTAATGCAAAAGGGCAAGCAAAGCCAATTCCTTTTGTAGAAGATACCTGTGTGCCACCAGAGCATCTTGCTGATTATATTACAGAATTTAGAGCATTACTTGACAGCCATCAGCTCAATTATGGCATGTTTGGACATGTTGATGCAGGCGTATTGCACGTAAGACCTGCGCTTGATATGTGTGATCCACAACAAGAATTATTGATGAAATCCATCTCAGATGACATTGTCACGTTAACAGCCAAATATGGTGGGTTACTCTGGGGGGAACATGGAAAAGGCTTTAGAGCGCAATACAGCCCCGAATTTTTCGGTGAAACGCTCTATCATGAACTGCGTCAAATCAAAACGGTGTTCGATCCTCGAAATAGACTGAATCCTGGGAAAATATGCCCTCCATTAGAGGTCGATGAACCTATGAAGCAGGTTGATACTATCAAACGAGGTACTTTTGATCGCACAATTCCTTTATCTGTGCGTCAAGATTTTAAAGGTGCATTAGATTGTAATGGTAATGGACTTTGCTTTAACTTTGATGCCAAAAGCCCAATGTGTCCTTCAATGAAAATCAGTGGGCAACGCATTCATTCGCCGAAAGGACGAGCGGCACTTGTAAGAGAGTGGCTACGCTTATTAACAGAGCAAGGCGTTAGCCCAAAACAACTTGAATCTAGCCTAGAAAATAACAAACCTAGCTTAAGAGGTTTAATCGAGAAAACACGTAATACTTGGAAAGCCAAACGTGGCGAATATGACTTTTCTCATGAAGTTAAAGCTGCAATGAACGGTTGTTTGGCTTGTAAAGCTTGTTCAACGCAATGTCCGATTAAAATTGATGTACCATCGTTTCGTTCTAAGTTTACTGAACTTTATCACCAGCGTTATTTACGTCCGTTAAAAGACCATATTGTTGCTAATGTTGAATTAACAACGCCGATTATGGCAAAAGCACCGGGATTCTTTAACTTTTTTATGAAGCAACCGTTGGTGCAATCGTTAAGTAAACACGCTATTGGTATGGTCGATTTACCTTTATTGTCATCACCGACATTAAAACAGCAATTGGCTGGGCATAAAGCGTTAGATATGACGTTAGAAGACTTAGAGCGGTTATCTGAAAAGCAACGTAGTCATCATGTGCTGGTGGTTCAAGATCCTTTCACCAGTTATTACGATGCGAAAGTCGTCGCAGATTTTATCAAACTGATTGAAAAAATTGGATTTAAGCCCGTTTTATTGCCATTCTCACCTAACGGTAAAGCACAGCATATTAAAGGTTTTTTACAGCAATTTAGTAAAACGGCGCAAAAAACCTCAACCATGCTTAATCGTGTTGCAAAATTAGGTATCCCTATGGTGGGAGTCGATCCTGCATTAGTGCTTTGTTATCGTGATGAATATCGTGAAATACTGGGTGATAAACGTGGGGATTTTAATGTTCAACTTGTTCATGAATGGCTAAGTAAATTGGTATCTGAGCCAATAGCAGTTCGCGATGATGCTGAAAAATGGTATCTTTTCGGGCACTGTACAGAAGTGACGGCGCTACCACAAAGTATGAAACAGTGGCAGGCTATTTTCCAACGTTATGGGCAGCAACTCGAATTTGTGAGCACGGGATGTTGTGGAATGGCAGGTACTTATGGACATGAACTAAATAATTATGAAAACTCGTTGGGCATTTATCAACTCTCATGGGGTAATGTATTAAAAACATTACCAACAATGCGTTGTTTAAGCACCGGTTACTCTTGTCGTAGTCAAGTGAAACGTATTGATAATATTGAGCTAAAACACCCACTACAGGCACTTTTGGAGATTATGCCATGATATGGAAACGTGAAACGACACTCGAGCATCTTAATCATATTGGGCAAAATAATATGATGAGTCATCTAGGTATTGAATTGACCTGCCTTGGTGATGATTATCTTGAAGGAACAATGCCGGTTGATCATCGTACTAAGCAGCCTTTGGGGCTTTTGCATGGTGGTGCTTCTGTTGTTTTAGCTGAAACATTGGGCTCTGTTGCGGGTTATCTTTGTACTGAAGGCGAACAGAAAATTGTGGGCTTAGAAATTAACGCTAACCACATTCGTTCTGCTAGAGACGGCAAGGTAAGAGGTGTATGCAAACCTATTCATTTAGGGCGCTCACACCAAGTCTGGTCAATAGAAATATTTGATGATGAAGGTCGTCAAGTGTGTATTTCTAGATTAACAACATCTGTTATTTCTTAAAGAATAAAAAAGACATATGCACAAAGTGAAATACTCGCTTTGTGCGTTTTTTTATGTTTATAGATAATGTCAAAAAGAATAAAAATAGAGAGAAAATAGAATTATTTCTTTATTTAGATTTTATTTTTAATGATAATCATTATCTTCATAATAAAAGATAAGACGATCAATAATGTTAACTATTTCTAAATTCAACACTACAGTATTATTAATTGCAGGTTTATTAATCAGCGGATGCGATAATAATTCTACCTCTGAAACGAGTAATGATATAAGTAATATTCCAGTACAAACTATTTCTGGCTTTAATATGGCTTATCCCACTTCATTTACAATGAGCAGAGAAGATACTGAAAATTATTTTAAATCATTACCAGATAATATTCAGGACGTCACAACAGAAATGATGGTTTATAAATCAGAACCTATTTGTGATTTGACAGAAGTTCGTCTGGTTTATTTTAAAATGATTGATGCAATGAGTTACGATGTGGATGCAGGAGCACAAGGCATAGTTGATAATATTGCGATAATAGATGGTATGAATGAAACATCCACATCGATAAAACCATTAACTATCCCAAATGTGGAAAGCCGACATGTCTTTTTTGAAGGGGAATACGCAAAAGAGAATGTGAGCTATGAAGGTGTTTTAGCGGCTGATCTTAAAACGAACCGAGTATGGCAACTACAATTGATTAGCAACTTCAATAGCCAATCGAACAAACAAAAAAACAGTCAAATCCTTGAATGTACAAACAAATATATTCAAACCATCACTATCAGTAAATAAGTTCAAAGAGCACACAATCCAATAAGAGGTCATCACATAAGTGGTGCTATCTTATCCTTCATAATAAGCATAAAAGTGAATGTGAACAGAGCTAATAGGCTGTAATGTAAAAACACATTTTTATGCTTTTTTCTCTAAATTTCAGTGATAACATATAAAGTGTATTTATATTGCAACTTATATGCGTATTGTGCGAAATATAAGAAAAATTAAAAGTTTTATTTTTTGTAATGAAAGAGCAGAAAAGTGTTATATTACATTGTGTTAACATTAATTGTTAACAAGGTAATCTCAAAAATAGAACAAAAAATACACATTTATAGAATATCCTTTCAAAAGACATGGTTGAAGTGATAAGGGTTATCATTACCATTAGTGTCAGGAAAGATATCAATCTCCTTTCGAAATGAGGTCAGAAATGACAAACAACGTTGAAACTTTTTCTCTTAATGACACACCTTGGCAAGGCATTGTATTAACGGATAATGCAGCAAAGCATATCTGCCATTTAGTTGAGAAAAACCCAGAAAAACAAGGGCTTTCCTTAAGTATTAAACCCTCTGGTTGTACAGGGTATGGTTATGTTATTGAACTCGCTACTGCCCCAAATGATGATGATCTTGTTTATGAACATAATGGAGCAAAACTCTTTGTCTCATTAAAAGCAATGCCATTTATCGATGGGTTGGTTGTTGATTATGTTCGTGAAGGACTTAATCAAATGTTTAAATTTAATAATCCTAAAGCTCAAAACGTCTGCGGATGTGGTGAGAGCTTCGGGGTATAACATAGTGAAGTCAGATTATGTCTCAGAGCAATGTTGAAATTGGTGATGAAGTTCAGGGATGGCTAAGCGATCACCACTATAAAGAAGGTTTTTATACCGATATCTCAACCGATACCTTAGAAAAAGGATTAAACGAAGCGGTTGTACGTGCAATATCGGCAAAAAGAAACGAACCAGAGTGGATGCTGGAATTTCGTTTAGATGCTTATCGCCATTGGTTAGAAATGGAAGAGCCTCATTGGCTAAAAGCAGATTATCCATCGCTTAATTATCAAGATTATAGCTATTATTCAGCGCCATCTTGTAGTTCATGTTGCGCTAATGGCAGTTGTGCTGGTGGCGCGAATGAAGCGGTTACGAGTGATAAACAAGCCACGCAAGATTATTTAACCAAAGAAGTTGAAGATGCTTTTAACCAACTCGGTGTGCCTGTAAGAGAAGGGCAAGCCGTTGCTGTTGATGCTATTTTTGATTCTGTTTCCGTTTCAACAACATATCGTGAAGAGCTTGCTGAACATGGCATTATTTTCTGTTCATTTAGCGAAGCTATTCAAGAATATCCTGATTTAGTGCGCCAATATTTAGGCACCGTTGTATCAAGCCATGATAACTACTTTGCTGCATTAAACGCTGCGGTCGCATCTGATGGTACTTTTGTTTATATTCCAAAAGGGGTTCGTTGCCCAATGGAATTATCGACTTATTTTCGTATTAATGCGGCTCAAACAGGTCAATTTGAACGAACTATTTTGGTTGCTGATGAAGGTAGTTACGTTAGTTATATCGAAGGTTGTTCAGCACCTGTTCGTGATAGCTATCAGCTTCATGCCGCTGTGGTTGAAGTTATTATCCATAAAGATGCCGAAGTAAAATACTCTACTGTGCAAAACTGGTTCTCTGGTGGCGATAGTGAAGGCGGCATTCTTAATTTTGTGACTAAACGTGCAATTTGCGAAGGCGAAAACGCCAAAATGTCATGGACGCAATCAGAAACCGGTTCTGCGATCACATGGAAATATCCAAGTGTGATTTTAAAAGGGGATAATTCAAGCGCTGAATTTTTCTCTGTTGCCTTAACCAATGGCAATCAACAAGCAGATACGGGCACTAAGATGATCCATATCGGCAAAAATACCAAATCAACCATTATCTCTAAAGGTATTTCTGCAGGTAAAAGCCAAAACAGTTACCGTGGACTCGTAAAAGTACTCCCTAGTGCGCAAAATGCCCGTAACTTTACCCAATGTGATTCCATGTTAATTGGTACGCAGTGCGGTGCGCATACTTTCCCTTATGTTGAAGTAATGAACAACTCAGCACAGCTTGAACACGAAGCGACAACGTCACGTATTGGTGAGGATCAGTTGTTCTATTGTCGTCAGCGTGGATTAAGCGAAGATGATGCAATCTCAATGATTGTAAACGGATTTTGTAAAGATGTGTTCTCAGAATTACCGCTGGAATTTGCTGTGGAAGCACAAAAATTATTAGCTATCAGCTTAGAACATAGCGTCGGTTAACTATTAACCAAATTCTGAGTATAAAGATACCGAAGGCATATATTATGTTAGAGATTAAAAATTTACATGTCAGTGTTGAAGGCAACGAGATCCTAAAAGGATTAGATTTGCAGGTTCGTGCAGGTGAAGTTCACGCGATTATGGGGCCAAATGGCTCGGGTAAAAGTACCTTATCAGCAACACTTGCTGGTCGTGATGAATATGAAGTCGATGAAGGTTTAATCACCTTTAAAAATAAAGATTTATTGGAATTAGAACCAGAAGATCGCGCAGGTGAAGGCATCTTTATGGCATTTCAATATCCTGTTGAAATACCCGGTGTCAGCAATCAATTTTTCTTACAATCTTCTTTAAATGCAGTGAGAGAATATCGTGGTCAAGAGCCATTAGATCGCTTTGATTTTGAAGACTTTATTGAAGATAAAATTAAATTGCTAGATATGCCACAAGATTTGTTAACACGCTCAGTTAACGTGGGATTTTCTGGTGGTGAAAAAAAACGTAACGATATTTTGCAAATGGCTGCGTTAGAGCCGGAATTATGTATTTTAGATGAAACAGACTCAGGACTTGATATCGACGCATTAAAAATCGTTTCTAATGGTGTTAATAGCTTACGTGATGGTAAACGTGCTTTTATTGTTGTAACACATTACCAACGCATTCTTGACTATATTAAACCTGATTTTGTACATGTGCTTTATCAGGGAAAAATCATTAAATCTGGTGATTTTTCATTGGCGCAAAAATTGGAGGAACAAGGTTATGGCTGGCTTATTGACCCTCAATGAAAAGCGTGAAAAACAGCGCCAAGTTGAACTGCGTAATCAACAAGCATTAAAAACATTTTCAACGTTATATCATCAACGTAAAGGTGACGAAAATCTGAATGCACGTAATCACTGGTTGCAAGTTGAAAAAATGGGCTTTCCCGCTTATCGTCATGAAGATTGGCACTATACGCCATTAGAAGAAACGTTAAGCCAAAGTTATCAACAATTGCCACCTTTTGATGTGCAAAGCTTAATAGCTAAACAAGCTTTATCTTTTGATTGTTATCGTATTGTAATGGTGAATGGCACATTCTCACCGACAGAAAGCAGTAAAGATTTTGGTCCTTATCAAGTGACGTTACTTGATAATCAAAGTGAATTACCTACAGCGGTAAATGGTGAAATTTTCCTGCATTTAGTTGAAAGCTTAGCGCCACATCCTTTGTTGATTACCCTGAAAGCGGGTGTTATTGCGGATAAACCACTTTATATCCTCAATATTACTCAAGGTGATCAAAGCGCAGAGGTAAATAGTGCAAATTATCGTTTTCACCTCGATGTTGGTGCAAATACTCAGATGCAAGTGGTAGAGCATTATATCAGCAGTGACAACGAAAACCGTCACTTTACAGGGGCAAGATTAACCGCAGCGATTGGTGATAATGCCTCTTTTAACCATATCAAATTAAGTTTTGAGAATAGCGTAAGTCAGCATTTTGCTCATAACGATCTGACAATAGGGCGTGATGCTCGTGTCAATAGTTATGCTTTCTTATTAGGCGCTAAACTTAGTCGTCATCACACGAGTTCGGCACTAAAAGGTGAAAATACAGAGCTTTCAATGAATAGCGTTGTATTACCTAAAGCAGGCGAAATAGCAGATACTCGTACATGGCTGGTTCATAGTGAGAAAAATTGCCAGAGTCGTCAACTGCATAAAAGTATTGCGATGGATGCAGGGAAAGCTGTATTTAACGGTATGATCACGGTGACACCTCAAGCCTTAAAAACAGATGGTCAAATGACTAATAATAATCTGTTGCTGGGTGAGAAAGCGCAAATTGATACTAAACCACAGCTTGAAATCTATGCTGATGATGTGAAATGTAGTCATGGAGCCACGGTGGGGCGAATTGATGATGAGCAACTATTTTATTTGCGTTCACGCGGTATTTCTTTAAGTAACGCCCGTAAAATGATCATCCATGCATTTGCGGCTGAATTAACTGAATCGCTAGAAAATAGTGTGATCAAGGCGCATGTATTAGACAGAATTAATCAGCGCTTATTAGAGGTATAAAATAGGGCATTATGACGCATTCCATTGAAAAAGCGCGAGATGATTTTCCAATTCTTTCACAGCAAGTGAAAGAAAAACCACTGGTTTATCTCGACAGTGCCGCAAGTGCTCAAAAACCGGCTTGCGTCATTGAACATGAAAAACAATTTGCCTTAACACAATATGCCGCGGTTCACCGCGGCATTCATACCTTGAGTGCAAATGCGACAACCTTAGTTGAAAATGTCCGTAAAAAAGCCAGTGATTTTTTAGGTGCCAATAGCGAAGACGAGATTATTTTTGTTAAAGGAACAACCGAAGGCATCAACTTAATTGCGAATGTTTATAGCCAACGATTTTTGAATGATGGTGACAATATCATCATCACAGAAATGGAACATCATGCAAATATTGTTCCTTGGTATATGTTGGCAAAACAGTATGGTTTTAATGTTCGTGTGTTACCGCTATTACAAGACGGCACGCTCGATTTAGCTCAATTACCTCGCTTAATCGACGAACGAACTAAATTATTCAGCCTTACGCACCAATCAAATGTATTGGGCACAGTGAATCCTATCGCTCAAATTATTCGTGATGCTCGCCAATATGCTATTGATCAAGGAGGGGAGCTACATATATTGGTTGATGGGGCGCAAAGTGCCATGCATCAATCGATTAATGTTTCACAACTTGATTGTGACTTTTTTGTTTGTAGCGGCCATAAACTTTATGGGCCTACTGGCATTGGTTTGCTGTATGGTAAAAAAGCGATACTGGATGAATTACCGCCTTGGGAAGGCGGTGGCGCAATGATAAAACATGTTCATATTAATGGTGATATTACCTACGCAGATGCACCTTGGCGCTTTGAAGCGGGAACACCTAATATAATGGGAATGATTGGTTTAGGCGCTGCATTAGATTATCTTTCACAGTTAGGTATGAATAATATTGCTGAGTATGAAAATAGTATAATGAAGTATGCCCAAGAGCAGTTGCAAAAAGTAAAATCTTTAACGCTTTATGGCAATGATTCTCGACAAGGTGTGATAGCGTTTAATTTAGGTAAACACCATGCTTATGATGTTGGGGCATTTCTTGATAATTATGGTATTGCGATTCGTACAGGGCATCATTGTGCAATGCCAATTATGGATTATTACCAAGTTCCTGCAATGTGTCGTGCATCTCTTGGTTTATATACCGATAAAAATGATATCGATGCGTTGGTTAATGCGTTATTACGTGTTGAAATGTTATTAGGTTAAAGATTAAAAAAGAGGTTATTCATGGCAGTGGCCAATTTGCCAGATGAAGCAAAATTATTACGCAATTTCTCTCGTTGTCAGGATTGGGAACAACGTTATCTCTATATGATGGAGTTAGGCGAGCGCCTTCCACCATTAACAGATGAACAACGCACTTCAGCTAATTTTATTGAGGGTTGCCAAAGTCAAGTGTGGATCGCTGTTGCTCTTAATGAGAATAAGCAACTGATTCTCGCGGGTGATAGCGATGCAGGCATTGTCAAAGGGCTTGTTGCCTTGGTAATTATCTTATTTCAGGGGAAGACGCTCGAACAAGCATTATCCACAGATGTAAAACAGTATTTTTCATCACTAGCGCTAGAAAGCCACTTAACACCTTCTCGAACTCAAGGCTTGCATGCGATGGTCACGACACTGATTAAGCGTTTTTCAGAATACGCTGTAGCATAAATGTTACCTAATCCCACATTAATGTTCTAAACTGACTTATTATATGAATAGCATAACAATGATAATGTTATCATCATAATAGTCAGTTTATTTTATTTCTAACACACGGGATAAACGATGAATAAATGGTTAACCCTATTGGGAGTATCGCTGTTAGGGATGAACAGCCACTTATCTTATGCGACAGAATACCTGTTACCCACTGATGGTCAGCGTATTATCGGCGAGAATGTTTCGTATATCGTGCCAGATGATAAGCGTTCATTAGAAGCTATTGCGTCTGAATATCAAGTGGGATTGCTTAATATGATGGAAGCAAATCCTGGTATTGATCCGCTTTTACCTGATGCAGGTAAAACATTAAATATTCCATTGCAGATGATTTTGCCTGATACGGTACATAAAGGTATTGTCATCAATCTTGCCGAATTACGTCTTTATTATTACCCGAAAGAGGGTAGCACCGTTGATGTTTATCCTATCGGCATTGGTCAATTAGGACGAGAAACGCCTGAAATGGTGACGTCTATTTCTCAGTTGATTAAAGATCCTACATGGACTCCAACGGCCAATATTCGTAAAAACTATGCAGCAAAAGGGATCTCGCTCCCTGCGGTCGTTCCTGCTGGCCCTGAAAATCCAATGGGGGCTTATGCATTAAGATTGGCTCATAGTCGTGGCGAATATTTAATTCACGGTACAAATGCAGATTTTGGTATTGGATTAAGAGTGAGCTCAGGTTGTATTCGTTTAAGACCAAATGATATTGAAACCTTGTTTAATGTGGTTCCTAAAGGCAGTCGTGTTCAAATTATCAATAAACCGATTAAATTTACTGAAACTGCTGATGGCAGACAGTTTATTGAAGTCCATCAGCCATTATCACGTAATGAAAATGATGATCCACAAACCATGCCTCTTACATTCACGAAACAATTCAATACTTGGTATGAAAGTGGCAAAGTCGATAAAAATAAAGTCGATGCAGAGCTTATTCGACGTTCAGGTATTCCTGTAGAGGTTACAGCCTACTAAGATTGGATGATATTGTAAAAAAACAGATGCCTTAAGCATCTGTTTTTTTTAATAATAATTTATATAAAACAGTTTAATCTAATAAAGGTATATTTTTAACATTAAATTGACGTTTTATTCTTTAATATAAGTAACTTCTTTTTGTAAAATAAGTGAGTTATAGATATGGAAATTAATTCAATAAATGTTACTCGTGGTATTTATGAACGTATTACTTCCAGTATTGAAAATAAATTTAGTCAATTGGCAAATATAGTCGTTTCAATAAAAAATAGTGCAGAAACTCTTTTTGTTGGAAGTGAAGCGAAAAGACAACAGAATATTAATAAAACATGCGGTGAGTTTATTCAGCGGATCTCAACAAAAACAAAAAAGGATGAATATGAAAGATTAGACGAAAAAAAATTGAATGATAGTGGATGTATTAGTACTAAGCTAACCCATAAAACATTGACTAATGATGTGACTAAATTATTCTCTTCCATCAAAAATGAACTATTAAATCAAACAAAAAAATCTTTATCAGCCAATGAAGGTCACTCCGATAAATCAGTCAATATAATGCTGGCGACACTGTATCAGGTTTATCAACAGGCGAATGAACATTTTCAGAAGAATATTAATCCTGGTCATAACGATTTATTAAAATCACAGATATTTGAATTAATTAATAATAATTTTACTATTAAAAGTGATTGCGAAACTACTCAAAACGATAACATTATTGCATTACTTAAAAATATAAATGAAAAATATCAAGGAGAGATTGAACTATTAAAAAGAAATGTGGCCGATAAAATTAATCATAAATTAGAGAAAAATAGGATAATACAGCAGAATTTAGAGGAGCTTAATTTATAGTTTATTTTTTGAAAAAATAAAGCCCCAATCATTGTAGATTGGGGCTTTGCTATTTGCTATTAGTACTGTTCTAAAGCTGTTTTCAGCCTATCAGTGAGTCAAATTACTTTTTATAAGTAGTGACTTGGTTATCTAAACGCTGATTTGCGCGAGCTGCTTCGTCGTAAGCTGATTTAGCTTCAGCGCGAGCAGATTGTACATCACCACTTAGTTGCTGAACTTGAGTATTCAGGCGGCTTACATCAGAAGAGATTTGATCTAATTGTGCATTATTACTAGAAGAACAACCCGCTAATAAGCCTGAAGCCAGAATCACTGCACCTAGTACAAGTTTCGCTTTCATAGTTACAACCTCTATTATTAGTTTGTGTAAAGGAACAAGTAGCATTTATATGAAACCATTAATAAGTATGGCACATATATAGGAAAATGCTGGATTTATTTATCACATTCTACTGAACCATTAGTTGAACAATAGAAAAAATAACACCTAAAACGCAAATATTCAGTACAAAAAATGCGTGTTATTTCACAAAAGATTTTTATTCATAAAAGTCTGATAGAAAAACATTTTTATCTACATTGTTCTATTGTTACTTATATTTATAGCTATAAAGCACCACCTAAATTTACTTTTATGAAAATGGGTTCTACTTCATTTCTAAACGATTCAAGTGTAAATTTTTGGAAGTTGAGATCGTTGTATCCCCTAAAGAAAAGTATTCCGCGTTCTAAATCCGTTAGTGTTGTCCATACTGAAAATTCACTAGTATGAAGTGCTTTTAACGTATCGTGACCTAATAGGGGATCAATAGTGGCGTTTTTAGGTCGATCGAACCTATTCATAATATGTGCTAATTCAACTAACTGTGTATCTGGATCAGACACTTTGTGATAGTAGGTTGTGTAGTAAACAGCACGAATAAATCTATCTACAGAAGTATCAGAATTGGGCAACGAGGCTAAAGCAATTCCACTGTCAGGTTGTTTTATTTTTATATTTCCTAATGTGCTGGTGGAAATATTAACATTCGAAAGATGGGTGTAATTATTTAAATTGGTTAAATGCCATGGAAATAACGGACCATTGGTCATGCAATAAGTAGGATTATCATAAATATGTAATTTTCCATCAGAAACTTCAATAACAATACAAGCTCCTGTTTTGTCATAAAATGCATAATGGAAAGGGCTGGGTAAGTTACGTAAAAGGAGTAGTTTTTGTGACCAAAATACCGTTTTAGGGATAGCGAGTTTTAATTCTTCAACGGTTTTATATTGTGCTAACGCCCATTCACCAATTGCCGCGATAGGCACTGACGTTGCGTAATCTTGTGGGCTAATATCATCGAGATTTGAATCGGGTAACATATTTAAGCTAAAAGAGAGTCCCTGAGAATTAACACCTTCAAGTACGTCTTTTGTGCCTTCTAAATTGATTGGCGCAACGATCGCCATAAAAGGATATTTGACAGTATATTTTAATCCTAGGGTGCCATCAGGGGCTTTTTGCTGGAAAGTATGTTCTTTAGGATAATATGCAAATATTGAAGCAGGCTTGTCTACTGAAAATTCCATTGTTCTACCATGATAAATACGATTTTTCTTATCTTTAATTGCGAGGGTAGTACAAGCGAATACTCTACTATCAATGTTATTTTCTGGCATAGTTTATTCCTAATAGAATTAATTCAGTATTTGTAATACATAGTATTGGATACAACCATTTACATAAGATATTTTTTATATTTGTTTAATATAGCGTTACTTTTGTATTAGACCAAACATAAATCTCATAGGGTAAAAAAATATTAATAAGTACTAGATGAGGCCATTTTACTCAGTAAAATGGCGCTTGTTTTTTTATAATGTTAATGTTGTTTTTATGATAATGAAATGTTTTTATGATGGGTATTTACACTTATAATTTTTATTATTTCAATGTTTTACATTGAAGTTTGATTTTTTTTCAAAACAAAATATCGCGTTAATTGTAAAGTTCAAAAATTAAATTTGAATTTAATTTCTCACTTTTTATATTGTTGACTATCTTTAATAAATAAGCATTAAGCTTATTCCATGTCTTATAATATTTATTATTGTAGGGTAATAATATGAAAAACAAATCATCAAATTATAATGACCTAGATGATGTATATGCATCTCTCGATCTCTCTCAATCCTTACCTAAAACAAAAATTCCACAGAAAGAAAATAATCCACGTAATGTTTTTGATGCTGTTCGTGATGAATTAATGTTAGATGGAAATTCAAGACAAAATTTAGCGACATTTTGTCAAACTTGGGTTGATGATGAAATACGCGATTTAATGGATCTTTCTATCGATAAGAACATGATAGATAAAGATGAATATCCGCAAACAGCTGAAATTGAAAATCGTTGTGTTCATATGTTGGCTGATTTGTGGTGTTCGCCTGATGCATTAAATACATTAGGTTGTTCTACTATCGGTTCATCAGAAGCCGCAATGTTAGGCGGGTTAGCATTAAAATGGCAATGGCGTAAAAAACGTATTGCACAGGGAAAACCGACTGATAAACCAAACTTGATTTGTGGTCCTGTTCAAATCTGTTGGCATAAATTCGCTCGTTATTTTGATGTGGAATTAAGAGAGATCCCTTTAGAAGGTGATCGTTTAATGATGAGCCCAGAAGAAGTCATTAAACGTGTGGATGAAAATACCATTGGAGTTGTTCCAACATTAGGCGTTACTTTTACCTGTACCTATGAGCCTGTTAAAGCGGTTCATGACGCATTAGATAAACTTCAAAAAGAAACGGGATTAGATATTCCAATACACGTTGATGGTGCAAGTGGGGGCTTTTTAGCACCATTTTGCGCACCTGATATTGAATGGGATTTCCGCTTACCACGAGTAAAATCTATTAATGCCTCGGGGCATAAATTTGGTTTAGCACCATTAGGTGCGGGTTGGGTTATTTGGCGTGAAGCAAAAGATCTTCCTGAAGAGCTTATTTTTAATGTGAACTATTTAGGCGGCAATATGCCTACTTTTGCGCTGAATTTCTCACGCCCTGGTGGTCAAATTATCGCTCAATATTATAACTTCTTACGCTTAGGCCGAGAAGGATATGCAAAAATTCATAATGCTTGCTACTCAACAGCACAATATTTAGCAAGGGAAATTGAAAAGTTAGGCCCTTTTGAAATGATATTTAGTGGTGACTGTAAAGAAGGTATCCCCGCATTAGCATGGAAACTAAAAAAAGGGGCTAAAGTCACTTACTCTTTATACGATGTTGCAGATAAATTACGTAGTCGTGGTTGGCAGGTTCCCGCTTACTCTATGCCAGCTAATCGGGAGGATTTAGTGATCCAGCGTATTTTAGTTCGTCATGGTGTAAGTCTAGATCTTGCTTCATTATTAGTTGATGATTTCAAACGTACGCTAGAATATTTTGATAAGCACCCTGTCTGCAATCCTCTATCAGCAGAAGATGGTAGAGGTTTTAACCATAGCTAAATTCTGTTCGTTTTGAGGTTGAGGATCTTTATCTATTCTCAACCTCTTTCTAGATAATAACTCGACCGTAATTATTTTTCTGAATAAAGTTCAGGAGGATTGTATGACTACATCATCAACAAATTCAGCACCAAAACAACTTACATTAGTCGGTTTTTTTGCTATTACCGCTTCGATGGTGATGGCGGTATATGAATATCCGACGTTTGCCACATCTGGTTTTAGCCTTGTTTTCTTCTTACTTTTAGGTGGATTATTGTGGTTTATTCCTGTTGCATTATGTGCAGCTGAAATGGCTACCGTAGAAGGCTGGCAAGAAGGGGGAATATTTGCTTGGGTATCGAATACATTAGGAGAACGCTGGGGGTTTGCCGCCATCTCTTTTGGTTATCTACAAATTGCTATTGGTTTTATTCCTATGCTTTACTTCGTCTTAGGCGCGCTTTCTTATATTCTCAATTGGCCTGAATTAAATACCGATCCAGTAATTAAAACAGTCGCAGCTTTAATTATTCTTTGGGTATTAGCATTTACGCAATTTGGCGGTACAAAATATACGGCATCTATTGCCAAACTTGGTTTTTTTGCAGGTATTTTATTACCAGCTTTAATTTTAATTATTTTAGCTGTTAGCTATTTAATGAGTGGTGCACCATTAGCGATTGAAATAAGCGCAAAAACCTTTTTCCCTGACTTTACCCAAATTGGGACATTAGTGGTTTTTGTTGCATTCATTTTAAGTTATATGGGCGTAGAAGCTTCAGCAACTCATGTTAATGAGATGAAAAACCCTGGACGAGATTACCCCATCGCCATGTTTTTACTCATGATAGTGGCAATTTGTTTAAGCTCTATTGGGGGATTATCTGTTGCAGCAGTGATACCTAATAATGAAATTAATTTATCAGCAGGCGTGGTACAAACGTTCAGTGTTTTAGTCTCCCATTTCAGTAGTACACTTGATTGGACGGTTAGGATTATTGCTACGTTATTATTGCTAGGAGTTTTAGCCGAGATAGCTTCTTGGATTGTAGGACCTTCTCGTGGCATGTATGTTGCCGCTGAAAAAGGAATTTTACCGAAAGCGTTGGCGAAGGTGAATAAAAACGGAGTACCTGTTGCTTTAGTGATTTCTCAATTATTGATAACAAGTATTGCGATCATTATTCTGACTAACACTGGTGGCGGCGGTAATATGTCATTCTTGATTGCTTTAGCCTTAACGGTCGTTATTTATCTTTGTAGTTATTTCATGCTTTTCTTAGGGTATATGCAACTTACTTGTAAGCAAGTAGATAAAAAACGTGCATTTAGTATTCCTGGTGGTAAAAATGTTAAACTTATTGTTGCAATGGCTGGTTTATTACTCTCTATTATTGCGTTTGTGGTTTCTTTTTTCCCACCAAGCTCTTTGCCAAACGCAAGTAGTGATAAAACGTATGTGACCTTACTGATAGTCGGCTTCTTTGTTATCTTTGCTTTACCCTTTATTGTTTACGTGTGTCGTTCTAAACAAGGTAAAACACTCAGCAACGTCTCCTTAATTCACATTAAAAGCCATAATGCGCCAGCAGGGCACTTTTTTATTCATCCTCGTGCTCGTGCAACACATTATCTGTTATTAGAAAATAAAGAAGAGACAAATAAGAATAACGTGTAATAAAAAGACGAACAGGTAAAGGAAATTGTCACTAATAAATAAAGCATTAAAAAAACACCACTTCAAATATTGAAGTGGTGTTTTAAATTGTAAAGCGACTAAATGAATAAAGAATTACAGAACGTGAACAGATGAAGTATTTGTTGTACCGCTATCAACTAATGCGCCAGTTACCATAACAACACGGTCACCTGAGTGAGCTAAACCACTTGCTAATGCTGCTTCTTTACCTATACGGTAGAAGTCATCAGTAGAAGAGATTTCGTTAACTAATTGTGTTGTTACACCTTTAACTAACAGTAACTGACGAGCTGTTTCTTCGTTGTTTGTTAATGCTAAGATTGGTGCAGTTGGGAAGTATTTACGGATAGAACGAGCTGATTTACCACCAAAAGTTGCAACAACAATCAGAGGTGCATCTAAGTTTTCAGCCATTTCTACCGCACCACGACAAACTGCTTCAGTTACGCGTAATTTCGCAGCTGTTTGTTTGTAATCAAGGCGAGATTGCATGATACGGTCTGTACGCTCACAGATAGTTGCCATGATAGTCACAGCTTCTACTGGGTATTTACCTTTAGCACTTTCACCTGACAACATAACCGCATCAGTACCATCTAAGATAGCATTCGCAACGTCACCCGCTTCAGCACGAGTAGGGCGTGGGTTTTTGATCATTGAATCTAACATTTGCGTTGCAGTGATAACCACTTTACGCGCAGCGTTACATTTTTCGATCATCATTTTTTGTGCAAAGATAACTTCTTCAACTGGGATTTCAACACCTAAGTCACCACGAGCAACCATGATGCCGTCAGAGGCTTCTAAGATCTCATCAAAATTGTTTAAACCTTCTTGGTTTTCAATTTTTGAGATGATCATAATGTTTTCGCCACCGTGTGCATTTAAGTGAGCACGCATTTCTTCAACGTCAGAACGTTTACGAATAAATGATGCAGCAACGAAATCAACGCCTTGCTCGCAACCAAAGATAAGATCTTGTTTATCTTTTTCAGCTAATGCAGGTAAACCGATAGAAACGCCAGGTAAGTTAACACCTTTGTTTTCACCTAAGTCACCGTTGTTTAAAACTTCACAAACAACTTCTGTATCAGTTACAGCCGTTACTTTCATGCCGATAAGACCATCATCAACTAAAACGGTGTTACCAACAGTTAAGTCTTTAGCGAAACCTTCGTAAGTCACAGCAACGCGGTCTTTGTTACCCACAACAGTTTTGTCTGTGGTGAAAGTGAAAGTTTGACCTGCAACTAAAGTAACATCATTACCACCTTCTAATTTGATGGTACGGATTTCTGGGCCTTTAGTATCTAATAAGATAGCGGCCTTTTTGCCTGTTTTAGCGCAAACGTTACGCAGGTTTTTGATACGGTTGCCATGCTCTTCATAGTCACCGTGAGAGAAGTTTAGACGCATAACGTTCATGCCTGCGTCTAGTAATTGATTCAGTTTTTCTTCAGATTCGGTTTTTGGCCCGATGGTGCAAACAATTTTTGTCTTTTTCATGGCAGTCTATTTAATGGTTGTATTGTAATGGATGAATAAGGATTAATGTCGCCGTTTTCTATTAACTGTATCAACGGTGCAAAACAGGATGTACAAACTCACCTCTAATGGATAAGTTGCGCAACATGTTAATGGTTCAGCAACATCATAAAAATCTTGTCACTATTTTGTTTCAAGGGTTGGTAGACATCTTACATTATAGTCTATCACGATTCATTTGTTCTGTTTTCTAAAGATGCCCGTAAATCAATACGCTGAAACCTTTCAACAAAATTATGTTTCGTATTATAGAGGTTAATTTCTATGAAGAAAATCGAAAAAAGGTAAATTTAAGTGATGTGATCAAAATACAGCGCTGACTGCTTGTTTTTTAAACAATTTGTTGCGCAATAAAATATTGCAAGCTAGATTAATTATTTTGTAGGGTAGGTAAGATGAACAACAATAAGAAAATATAGAGAAAGAGAAATGGTGCGTCCAAGTGGACTCGAACCACCGACCCCCACCATGTCAAGGTGGTGCTCTAACCAACTGAGCTATGGACGCACTGTATTGAGATGTTGCCGAAAAATAAATGGTGCGTCCAAGTGGACTCGAACCACCGACCCCCACCATGTCAAGGTGGTGCTCTAACCAACTGAGCTATGGACGCATTATCTATTGGGTGACAACGGGGACGAATATTAACGAGATGATTCGATTCTGGCAAGAGGAAAAACACAAATTTATATTCAACTGCTCGTATTTAAAGCTATTTGTTGATATTTGTGTCATTCCCTTGCCTAAATAACTGTTTATCTTTAACGCTCTGAGCGTAATAACACCACTTCATCAGATTGGCGTTGGATCCACCAAATACGGGAACCCATCATAATTGCTGAGGCAGTTAAACCTAGAATAAAGCCAATCCAGAAACCAGCAGGTCCCATCGCTTCAACAACGTAATTAGTACGCCCTAAGATATAACCAGAAGGCAATCCAATTACCCAGTAGGCAATAAAGGTAATAAAGAAGATAGAGCGGGTATCTTTATAACCTCTTAATACACCTGAGCCAATAACTTGCACAGAATCTGATAACTGATAAAGCGCAGCGAATAACATAAGATGAGATGCTAATGTCACCACTTCAATATCATCGTTATACATTAATGCGATTTTTTCTCTAAAGATGATAGAGAAAATCGCAGTACAACTTGCCAACATTAGCCCAACAGCAAGTGCTGTAATGGCTGAAGTGCGGGCTTGTTCTGTGGAGCGTTGTCCTAAGTTATGACCAACACGGATTGTTGCCGCTATTCCCAATGACAGAGGGAACATAAACATCAGGGAACTAAAGTTAAGTGCTATTTGATGACTAGCAACCGCAGTAACGCCTAAAGGTGAAACTAATAATGCAACAACAGCAAAGAGTGTTACTTCAAAGAATAAGGCTAAACCAACGGGTAATCCTAAAAATGTAATACGTTTTATCGTGTGGAAATCAGGACTTACTAAACGTTTCTTTGGCATAACATCACGTTGTGTCGGTGCTCGACGCACGTAATAACGCATCATTAAGAACATTGCCCAGAAAACAGAGGCCGTTGCAACACCGCAACCAATACCCCCTAATTGTGGTGCGCCAAATTTACCGTAAATAAACGCATAGTTAACAGGGATATTAATTAATAAGCCAATAAAACCAATTATCATGCCGGGTTTTGTTTTAGATAATCCCTCACATTGGCTTCTTAGTACCTGATAGTAAAGGCAACCTGGCGCACCCCACATAATGGCGTGAATAAATCCAATGGCCTTTTCGGCTAATTCCGGTTCGATATCATGTTGCGCTTCAATAATAAAACGGCTGTTATAAAGAATAGCAATTACCATGATTGATAAGAAAGTGGCGAGCCAAAAACCTTGCTGTGTACGATTAGCAATGTGTTTTCGTTGTCCTGAACCATTTAATTGTGCAACGATTGGGGTTAATGCCATTAATATGCCTTGGCCTAATAAAATCGTTGGTAACCAAATAGACGTACCTACTGCTACTGCCGACATTTCTGTGGCATTTACAGCACCCGCCATGACAGTATCAACCACACCCATTGCTGTCTGGGAAAATTGCGCGATGATAACGGGGATACCGAGAGCAAGTAAGCTACGCGCTTCTCTTATGTACTTCTGCACGCATACACCTTTATTTATTATAAGAAAACGAAAGGAAAGGAAGAGAACAAACGTCGTATTGTTAAAATGACGTAAAGAGATCCTCAAGACCGCCTATTCTAATGATAAAAGTTTAATTAGCAACGAAAGAAGTTTAGCTTTTCAAGCACAGAATTTTGATAATTTATTAGGTGTTTTTACGTTATATTTAACGACAATAATCGATAAGGAATAAATGCGATAATTGTTCCTTTGTATTAATACGAGCTATGTTATCCTTAATAGCATAAACCTAAATTGAGTTTACCAGTTTATCGATCCAAGGAGATGTAAGATGTTTACAGGTATTGTTCAGGGAAAAGGGCGGGTTATTGCTATCGAAGATAAAGGCGATTTTCGTACCCATATCATTGAATTACCCAGCGAGTTAGTCGGCAATTTAGAAACAGGTGCTTCTGTTGCAAATAATGGTTGCTGTTTAACGGTCACTAAAATTGAAGGTACACATATTAGCTTTGATTTGGTGAAAGAGACATTACGTTTAACTAACCTTGGTGAATTAAAAGTCGGCTCCGAAGTAAATATTGAACGTGCGGCTAAGTATGGTGATGAAATTGGCGGGCATGTGATGTCTGGTCATATTGTAACAACGGCTGAAGTTGCCAAAATTATTACCTCAGAAAATAATCTACAAATATGGTTTCGTATTTTTGATAAAGCATTAATGAAGTATATTTTACACAAAGGTTTTATTGGTATTGATGGAATAAGCTTAACTGTGGGCGATGTGGTTAATAACCGTTTTTGTGTCCATTTAATTCCAGAAACTCGAGATAGAACGACATTAGGTCGTAAGCGCCTTGGTGATAAAGTCAATATTGAGCTTGATCCTCAAACTCAAGCGATTGTCGATACAGTAGAGCGCGTTATGGCACAACAAGCACAGCAACAAGCTTTATTCGCAACACAACAAATTGAAAATGAAGAACAAGCTTCACACAATTAATGATTAATGTTGTTATTCTTAAAGAGAACCAAAGAAAAAGCCAGTTTATCAATCAAACTGGCTTTTCTCTTGTTAGAAAAAAATAATTAACGAGGGATCTGTAAACCGCCAATATGGCCTTTAGGGCTTAGCACTATTTGCCATAACTGAATATCTCTGGCACGAAATGCGCCAGCACAGGCATTAAGATAATAGCTAAACATACGTTTAAAACGCGGTGTGTAGTTAGATTCAATACTTGGCCAACACGCTAAAAAACGCTGATACCATGCCATTAATGTTTTATCGTAATCAGCGCCAAAGTTATGCCAATCTTCCATCACAAATTTATTGTCCATTGCATGAGCAATTTTTTGAATAGACGGTAAACACCCATTAGGAAAGATATATTTGCTTATCCAGCTATCTACATTCACTTTATCGCGGTTAGAACCAATGGTGTGCAATAAAAACAGACCATCTTCTTTTAAATTATGACGAACTACATCAAAATAAGTTGCATAATTTTTAGGCCCAACGTGTTCGAACATCCCCACTGAAACTATGCGATCAAATTTTTCATGTAAATCACGATAGTCTTCTAGAATAATATTAACATCAAGTCCTTGGCATCGAGCTTGTGCCAGTTTTTGTTGCTCAACAGAAATGGTGACACCCGTAACAGATACGCCAAAGTATTTGGCTGCGTAGCCTGCTAGTCCACCCCAGCCACAACCAATATCTAATAAGGTCATACCTGGCTTTAAATCTAATTTTCGGCAAATTAAATCTAATTTATGCTCTTGGGCTTGGGCTAAATTATCTGCATTTTTCCAGTAACCACAGGAATATTGCATATTAGGATCAAGCATGGCGGCAAATAGATCATTACCAAGATCGTAATGCTCTTTACCTACCATCCATGCGCGTTTTTGTGTTTGCAGATTAAAAAGGCGGGCTGTTGCAATCTTGAAAAGATCACGTAGATTTTGTGGAAGCTTATTTTCAAGACCAGCACGTAAAACTTTATGAAAGAATATATCTAGTCGCTCACAATCCCACCAACCATCCATATAACTTTCGCCGAGACCTAATGAGCCTTGCTGTAATACTCTTTTATAAAAATTTTGATTATGAACCTGAATATCATAAGGTTCTGAGCCATTAACTCGAATATCAGCGTGAGCTAACAGTTCTGTTGCGATCTTTTTATAAGGATCGTTGGAGGTCTTTCGGCCTTCTTCTACACAAGATGTACTCATATACTCTCCGCGTAAACTAAGCGGGTTTTGAAACATAAAGCTAAGAAAGGATGTGTACAGATTGATAGTATTAAAATGGTATTGTGTTCAGTATGAATTGAACGAATAGAATTAATAAAACAACTAATCTGACATAATCAGCAAATAATCTGTTTAATGTCTCAAAATCCGAAAGAAAAATAAATAAAACGCTATTACAGCGTATGAGTAAGTATAGAGACGTAGAATGTTTTTCTCTAGAAAAGAAAAAGGCCATTTTTATAAAATGGCCTTTTTAAGATGATTCTTAAAATAAGGGGGCGATTATTCTGCGGTTTGAACCGTGTGCTTGGTAACAGATTTATTGTGCTGAATAAAGTAGCCAACCGCCATTGGAATTGCTGTTAACGCCATAATTGCCGTGGTGTTAATCAGCGGTTGTTGGCTGATAAATGCGGACACAATAAAACTCGCTAAGCTACAAAGACCCAGTTGAAGTGCATTTTGTAACGCAGCTGCTTTACCACTAATTTCAGGGTAAGCGGATAAAGCATTAGATACTGCGATTGGATAAGATGCACCATTCATTGCAGCCATAATACAGAATGGAATTAAAATAGTCGTTAATGTTGGCTCAGTAAATTTAGCAACAAGGTATAACGCAGTCATACTGACAGCATAACCAATTAACAACAGTGGCAGTAGCGTTTTACCTGCCATTTTTGACAGTAAAATACGACAGCCATAACCACCCACCATAAATGCAACAGTTTGTGGAATATAACTTAAACCGATATCCTGTGGAGAGTAGCCCATCTTTTCAAGAATGATTGGTGAGCCAGCTAACCAAGCAAAGAAACCTGCACTACAAGAAGCGTAAACCAATACGTTACCTGTGTAGAGAGGGGATTTTAGTAAAGTCGTAAATGAAGCGGTAGATTGGTTTTCATCAGTGACTGATTTTTGTTTAATGTTTTTTAGCATTAATGTCGGTAACATTAGAACTAATGTTACAGCCATTAACACCATGAAAATCATACGCCAGCCACCGTGATCTAATAATGATGCACCGATTAAAGGCGCAAGTGCTGGTGATAATGCAACCAGTGGCATAATTAAAGCAAAAACGTGCTGAGCGCGAGATTCATCAAAACGGTCGATGACAAGAGCTTGCCAAATAACAGCCGCAGAGCAGACGCCGAAAGCTTGTAGGAAGCGCATAGCAAGTAAGCCAGTTGCACTCTCAACCCACAGCATACCAAGACAGCCTAAAGAGAAAAGGCTTAAACCAATAAGTAGAATAGGTTTACGACCGACTTTGTCAGAAAGTGGTCCCCAAAGTAATTGAGCAACAGCAAAGCCAAATAAAAAGATACTTAAGCTATTACTAATAGCACCTTCGCTGATAGAGAGCTCACGCTGCATCATACCAAATGCAGGTAAGTACATATCAATAGCTAAGTAACCTAGCATACTCAAACCCGCTAGGTACACCATAAAGCTCATAGGTGTTTTTGATTGTGTGGAAGTTTTAGAATTCATTTTATTTTCTATGCTATGTGATGTAGAACATTTTATGTATTGTAACTAAGACTTATTTTACTTGTGAAACGGGAATATTTGGTTAATGCTGTGAAAAATTTTCAAAGGAATAAACTCTATGTGGTCAGAATACTCTTTAGAAGTTGTTGATGCAGTTGCAAGAACAGGAAGTTTTAGCTCCGCTGCTCAAGAATTGCACAGAGTGCCATCCGCCGTTAGTTACACTGTTCGGCAATTAGAGGAATGGCTTGCCGTTCCTTTGTTTGAGCGCCGTCACCGTGATGTAGAATTAACCTATGCAGGTAAAATTTTCATCAAAGAAGCACGATCTGTTATCAAAAAAATGAATGACACTAGACATCTTTGTCAACAAGTTTCTAATGGGTGGCGTGGTCAATTTAGTATAGCAGTTGATGGCATTGTTAAACCTGAAAGAACACAACAACTTATTCTCGATTTCTACCGCCATTTTCCTGATATTGAGCTGTATGTCTACCCTGAAGTGTTTAATGGCGTATGGGACTCCTTAGTTAATGGTCGTGTTGATTTAGCGATTGGTGCAACAAGAGCCTCACCAATTGGTGAACGTTATAGTTTTAGAGATATGGGATTTATGCCTTGGCGCTGTGTTTGTCATGTTGATCACCCTTTAGCGAAAGCACAACATCCATTAACGGATGATGAGATGCGACCTTATCCAAGTTTATGCTTAGAAGATACTTCACGCAGTTTACCAAAGCGTGACACTTGGGCGCTAAATAATCAGCGTAGAATGGTTGTTCCGACATGGGATATGGGGCTTGAATGTTTGTTAGCGGGATTATGCGTAGGAATGGTGCCTTGGCATCGTGCTGAACCTTTAATTGAACAAGGTAAGCTGGTTACTTTACAACTGGCACAACCATTGCCAGACAGCCCATGCTGCCTGACGTGGGTCGATAAAAGTGAATCACCCGCTTTGACATGGTTGTTAGATTATCTTGGAGATAGCCAAACCTTAAATGAGGAATGGCTTCGCTAGAAATCAGATAGCCGAATAAATCTGAATTAACGACGGTAGTCAATAAAAGGACCGTCAGCAACTGAACGGCGCTCAACTAATCGTGGATGAACTTCGATTGTTTGGGCGTCTTCGCGTTTATTGACGATGCGATCAAGCAACATTGACAAAGCCATTTGACCTAAACGCTCTTTTGGCTGGTGGACTGTGGTTAATGCTGGCGTAAAATAACGCGCATTACGAATATTGTCGTAACCCACAATGGAAATATCGAAAGGAACACGTAAACCTAGCTCATCAGCGGCACAAATTGCGCCCATTGCCATCACATCACCACCACAAAAAACAGCAGTAGGGCGATGTTTTTGATTTAACATCTGATACATGGCTTTATAACCAGATTCTGGCTCAAAGTCGCCTTGTACAATCCACTCATCTTTTACTGTGATTTTTGCTTCTTCCATGGCTTTTAAGAAACCTTGTAAGCGACCACCACCGGTATTACGTTCTAATGGACCAGGGATAATACCAATATCACGATGACCTCGTTCAATAAGGTAACGACCCGCAATATAACCACCATGAAAAGCATTATCGATAATCGTATCGGTAAAGTCACCACGCGCCTTACCCCAATCCATGACAACCATTGGAATATTACGATAGCCTTCTAACAGTGACAGAAGGTGATCGGGGTATTCAGAACACATGACTAATAACCCATCAACACGTTTTTGTGCCAGCATCGCTAAATAGGCTTTTTGTTTATCGAGGTTATTATGTGAATTACATAAAATCAGTGTGTAGCCTTTGCTATAACAACTATTTTCAACAGCTTCAATCACTTCAGCAAAGTAAGGAGCTTCACTGGACGTGGCTAACAGGCCAATAGATTTGGTGTGATTGACTTTTAAACTACGCGCAACGGCACTAGGCGAATAATTTAATTCTTTTATAGCGGCCCAAACTGCTGCCCGTGTGTTCTCAGCAACAAAACGTGTTTTGTTGATCACATGAGAAACAGTCGTGGTTGATACGCCTGCGCGTTTTGCCACGTCTTTTATTGTTGCCATGGTGTGGAAAACTCCTGACCTTCATTGGTCTCTTTTATCTAATTTTATGGTTTAACTGCCAGTATAGTCATACATAGGGCAAACACTGGCAATAATTTAGCGATTAGCTGTGAATTTTGTATGATCTAGCTCAAAAGTGAAAGTATTAATCAATGTTATAAATTGTGCACTAGTCGCTATTTTAGCAAATTTTGATATGTGATAATAATTAACCATGACAAGGTTATGGTTAAAAAAGTGTATTATAATCATTTTGAGGGAGAAATAGATGGATACGGATCTGAAATTTGGTTTGAGTACAGCAGTAGCAGCGCTTGTTATGATTGTTTTATTTTCGACTATGTTGTTCTAATCACTGCTTTATAGAATATCCGATCAATTTAAATAATAAATTATCGAATATCTGAATATAACAAAGGGCTCAAGGCCCTTTGTTATTTTGTCACCAAAAATGAATCTCAATCACTCACCTTTGATTATCAAGCTCAATTAAGCAAGGTTAGCTTCAACAAATGACCAGTTAACCAGTGCCCAGAACTCTTCTAAATATTTAACGCGCGCATTACGGTAGTCGATGTAGTAAGCATGTTCCCATACGTCTACTGTTAACAGAGGTTTGTCTGCGCCTGAAACTGGAGTAGCAGCATTAGACGTGTTAACAATTGCAACTGAACCGTCTGCTTTTTTAACTAACCAAGTCCAACCTGAACCGAAGTTTTTAGCTGCCGCATCATTAAATTGCTTTTTGAACTCTTCAAAAGAGCCGAATGCTTTGTTGATAGCATCAGCAACTTTACCTGTTGGTGCGCCGCCTGCGTTTGGTGCTAAGCAGTTCCAGTAGAAAGTGTGGTTCCATACTTGAGCTGCATTGTTAAAGATACCACCATCAGTAGATTTGATGATTTCTTCTAAGGATTTGCTTTCTAAATCAGTACCTTTAACCAGGTTATTTAAATTGGTTACGTAGGTTTGGTGGTGTTTGCCGTAGTGATATTCTAAAGTTTCTTTAGAGATGTGTGGCTCAAGAGCATCTAACGCATAAGGTAATTTTGGTAATTCGAAAGACATTGCGTACTCCTTTAAACTATCTATTTCGGGTTTTGTGCCTGAAATCATTCCATCAAAATCATTTGAATTGATAGAATGAGGCAAATGAATCACTAAGTTGTTACTATTTTGCTAATTATTTTAACAAAAATCTGCTGAAATAACAGCTAAATATCTTTTATCTATAGTTATAAGCCATATAGATTAATTATACTCATAAGAGTATATCCCACAGAGCAACTCGTAAAGCAGTAAAATATTGACTGTGTTCAGAGCCTATATCCTCTGATTGTTGCATTTTTTGCTTACTCTATCATCAGTGTATACATCATTTTCACTACGACTAAGAATAGGAATAATGCAAATATTTGGCGAACTCTTGGAATAGGTAGGCGATAAGCAACTTTTACACCGACAGGGGCGAAGAGAATGCTGGTAATGCTTATTCCAATAAAGGCAGGTAAATAAACAAAGCCTAAATAATAGTCATCAATATTTGTTTGATTCCAACCATAGATAATACCCATGATTGTGCCTATGGAAGCGATGATGACACCAATCATTGAAGAGGTTGCAATACATTTGCGTGTATTAAATCCCCAATGACTTAAAAGAGGAATGGTAATAGTCCCACCAGCAATACCGATAAAGCTGGATATAAAGCCAATTAAAGAGCCACCATTGGTTAACGCTGGTTTTGAAACAACAGGATCTTTCACGTTTTCTATGCGTTCTGCTTCTTTCTTTTTAGTTAATAATCCATAGATGGTATATACCATGAAAATACAGAACACGATTTGCAATATCGTGTTTGACATTTTTTGTACCAAAAATGTCCCAACAAGCATACCAATGATAGTGCCGATGGATAATAGAGGAAATTGCTGCCATAAAATGGCTTTATGTTTGTTATGGGAATACGCTGAAGATGCTGTGGAAAATATAATGACAGAGAACGAGGTAGATAAGGCAATTTTCATCACCATATCTGTTGGGATAGCTTGTTGACTCACTACATACATAACTACCGGAACAATGATTGCACCGCCTCCTATGCCAAGTAGTCCAGCAAAAAAGCCAGTGATACATCCCACTAAAAGAAACAGCAAAATCATATCCATAGTTAATACTCATCAAGGTTTATAACAAATTTATTTATATACATTATATCCTTTTAATAAAGTAGCGTTTTATCTTAATGTATAGATTATGAAATTTAATATATTGATTTTGATGTAAAACTAAAGCCGTTGTTATTTCATTTAATAATAAAGCAGTGCTTCATATACTTTAAAATCAAGTGAAGAAAAAATGCTCTTAAAATTAAGAAAGGAAAAACTGCAAAAATAAAAGGGGAGCTAATAGGATAAAACACACTCATAACCATCGGTAACGTATTGATTTATTTTTTATGCTTTATTGTGTTTTTTCTCATCAATAATCTCATAGATTAATACCAACTTATTGTTTTATATCGAGAACTAAACTTATATAGAGGTTTCTAATATAAAGTGGTATTCTTCTTTCATGTTTTCCCCTATAAAGCATATCGAATATAAAAGGCTGTAAGGACTTACAAATGACGACTATTGAAAAAATTGAACGCCAGATCAATGAAAACCCAATTATTTTATACATGAAAGGTTCACCAAAATTACCAAGTTGTGGTTTTTCTGCTCAGGCAGTTCAAGCTATTTCTGCTTGTGGTGAGCGTTTTGCGTATGTTGATATCTTGCAAAACCCAGATATTCGTGCAGAGCTACCAAAATATGCACACTGGCCAACCTTCCCACAATTATGGGTAGATGGTGAATTAGTCGGTGGATGTGACATTATTTTAGAAATGTATCAGCGCGGTGAATTACAGAAGTTATTAAAAGAGACTGCTGATAAATACCGTGGTGAAGAAGAAGCACAGTAATTAATTTTTATTGTGTCGGTATTGAAACGCATAAAATAATGAGATCTTCGATAAAAAAGCCCGTTCAATGATGAACGGGCTTTTTTCTGTTATTCATAAATGTATCAGCGAAATCATAGTTTCAAGGTGTAGGCAATGGCCATCCACCAAGCTTTTTCCAACGGTTAACTAATTCACAAAAAAGTAATGATGTGCGATTAGTATCGTATAATGCACCGTGCGCTAATTTGCTATCAAAGGGAATGCCAGCAGTGATGCAGGCTTTAGCCAAAATTGTCTGCCCTAATACCAATCCACTTAAAGCCGCTGTATCAAAGGTGGCAAAAGGGTGAAAAGGATTACGTTTTAATCCAGCACGCTCAGCAGCAGCCATCACAAAGCTGTGATCAAAATTTGCATTATGAGCGACAATAATAGCGCGATTACAATCTGCATCCTTCATTCCTTTACGTACCATTTTAAAAATGGCATGAAAGGCTTCATATTCACTGACTGCGCCACGTAAAGGATTAGTTGGATCAATACCTGTAAACTCTAAGGCTGCTGGCTCTAAATTAGCCCCTTCAAAGGGTTCAACATGAAAATGTAATGTGTTATCAGGTTTTAGCCAACCTTGCTCATCCATTTTTAGTGTAATGGCGGCGATTTCAAGTAAACCGTCTGTTTTCGCATTAAATCCACCTGTTTCAACATCAATGACAACAGGGTAGTAACCCCGAAAACGGTTACAAAGCTTATTGGGATTATTTATATCAGGCATTAAGTTGTACTTATCCGATAAAAATAGAATATCGGAAATTGATAATCAGTAAGGCCAGAAAGATACACATGTTATCTTTCTGGTTTTAATAAATATTAGTTACCTAGAGCGTGACTTGCACTTTTGTTTTCGATGAGCTCGATTTTATATCCATCAGGATCTTCAACAAAAGCAATAATTGTTGAGCCACCTTTTACTGGACCCGCATCACGGGTAACATTACCGCCAGCTTGGCGAATGGCTTCACAGGTTGCGGCAACATCATCAACACCTAATGCCACATGCCCAAAAGCGGTTCCCATTTCGTAGCTGTTTACACCCCAGTTATAGGTTAATTCGATAACCGCACCAGTGCTTTCATCACCATAACCAACAAAAGCTAACGAGTATTTATATTCCTCATTCTCGCTAGTGCGTAGAAGTTGCATACCTAAAACCTTGGTATAAAAGTCGATAGAACGTTGTAAATCGCCCACACGGATCATGGTATGAAGTACTCGCATATAAACCTCTTGTGTTTTTCTAATGATTAAACCCTACAGTTAAACTGATGGCGGAGTACTATAACGCGTTAAAGCCCTAAAGTTCAATTTTACTACGCCTTTAACAGTTCAATAAATCATGTTGTGCAGATAATATCTCTATTAACTATACTCTATTGTAACAAACAATAGGGAGGGAAAATCAAATGCAAGAACAATTAGAATTTTTTGATATTCCTAGTCCTTGTATTGGGCGTTGTGAAATGAATGCGCAAGGATATTGCGTTGGGTGCTATCGCAGTCGCCAAGAGCGGTTTAATTGGTCAATAATGAGTCAACAAGAGAAAAGAAATATATTACGACTTTGTCAGCAACGTTATTTAAGAACATTAAAAAAACTGGGTTCTTCAATTGAAAGAGAAAATGATCAACTCAATTTATTTTAAATGTGCTACTTATTTTTTAATATTAAAATAATAATTAACTATCTTTTTAATTCATTATTGTTATTTATTGTAGTTATGTGGTTTATTATTTTTTCTTTATTAATATAAAGTTATAACTTTAAAGTGTTGTTGCTCTATTTTTATTTGCAATCAATTGATAAGAATGGTTTTTTTCTTGGTTTTAGTGTTGGATTTAAAATAATAATAATTATTATGTAAAAAAATATAGATTAGTTTTTATAACAAGGTTATTCTTTATGAACTTTCTTTGCTAGAAAGAAAAGCTTTAATTATATCTGGAAAATAATTACTTATCTAATAAATAGGGTTATAACTATATTAGTTATTAAAGGTAATGTTTTAATTAAAAAGAATAGGTAAATATTGTATTAAAAATGAATATCTAAACTTTGTAATAAGTTGACTGAAAATGCTAATTAAGGAGAGATAAGTGGAATCAACATTAGGAGCTGATTTAGCGCGTTTAGTTCGATTGTGGCGTGCTTTAATTGATCATCGTCTCAAACCATTAAAATTAACCCAAACCCACTGGGTTACTTTGTACAATATCAGCCAATTACCTCCAGAGCAGTCACAAATCCAATTGGCAAAAGCAATAGGGATCGAGCAACCGTCTTTAGTGAGAACCTTAGATCAACTGGAAGAAAAAAAGCTGATATGTCGGCATACATGTGCAAATGATCGTAGAGCAAAACGTATAAAATTAACAAAAGAATCTGAGCCTTTTATTAATGAGGTTTATACTGTTATAGAAAAAACGAGACGAGAAATATTAGGTGGTATCCAACTAGACGAAATCGAAAGGCTAATAGGTACAATCCAAAAATTAGAAAAAAATATAAATAGGTTAAATGACTAATAATTTCAAATTTAATATATATTCTATTTAAATAAGATTAATGACATGATGATAACTATACTCTAAATAATTTGATGTTCAGCTAGATAACAAGTGAATGAGTCACTAGGGATATATAAAATATGTCACTGGTGCGAGTAAACGATGTCAACAATACTGAAATTTGAAATATGACGAGTATATAACAAAAATCATTATATAATCCTAATTGTCATAACTAGATTATATATTCGTTCTCTCTTTAGGTTACTTATTATTGAGTCATAAAATAAAACAGGCAACTTTAATGTTGCCTGTTTTTTGTTGTTCATTAGCGAGGAGAAACAGTTAAGTTATTTCCGTTGCCAATAACTGCAACACGTTGACCTTGGCTATAAACAGTATTATCTGCTTTTTGAACGATAGCGACAGTTCTACCACTATCTAAACGAACTTCAATTTGAACACCCTTAGTGGTATTTAAAGCGCCTTGTGCTTGTTGTCCTGCCATACCACCTGCTATTGCACCCGCGGCTGTTGCAAGATTACGACCTGTACCACCCCCCACAGTGTTACCTAGCATACCACCAAGAACGGCACCACCGATAGCGCCTAAAATATTCTCATCGCTACCCGCTTGAATATTTACTGCACGCACAGAAACCACTGTACCATAAGTAATATTTTGAGCTTGTTTTGCTTGGCTTGCGGTATAAGTGTCACCAGATAGTGAATTTGTATTCACACAACCAGTAAGTACAGTCATTGTAAAAAGACCAATAAGTAAATGCTTAAACATAGTCACTCCTAAAGAAAATCTGAGGTAAATTATTCAGATTATACCAATGTTATCTAGTATCAGTTATAGCTCGTTTTTTGCGTATGTCGACACTGATTTTAATAATATATAGCTTACTATATAGTAAAGGCCGATCGTAAAAACAGAAGAGATTTCTGAAAAGAGAGAATATAACATTATATGTTAAAAATTTGCATCATCTTGATTATAAGGAAAAGAACATGATAGCAGGGCGGTACATTGGCGTGATGTCTGGCACAAGCTTAGATGGTGTTGATGTTGTATTAGCTGCAATCAATAATAAGTTCGTAGCACAACAAGAAAATCACTTTCTGCCTTATCCACAAAAACTACGCCAACGAATTTTAGCTGTTTGCCAAGGACAACCTACTACCTTGCATGAAATCGGCCTATTAGATGCCCAACTGGGCGAACTTTATGCGCAAGCAATTATAGAGTTACTCGCAAAAGTAAAACTTAGCGCGAGTGATATTACGGCGATAGGATGTCATGGACAAACCGTTTGGCATGAGCCAGAAAGTGATATGCCATTTACTATGCAAATTGGTGACAACAACCGTGTTGCTGCACTAACAGGAATTACGACAGTTGGTGATTTTCGTCGCAGAGATATTGCTTATGGCGGACAAGGTGCACCTTTAGTACCCGCTTTTCATCTTGCCGTGTTAGGACACTCTGTTGAAAAACGTGTTATTTTAAATATTGGTGGTATTGCCAATATCTCATTGTTATTACCTGGTATTGCAGTCAAAGGCTACGATACAGGACCCGGAAATATGCTATTAGATAGCTGGAATTGGATCCATAACCAAACACCCTATGATGATAATGGTAAATGGGCTGCTACTGGCACTGTAAACGCAACTTTATTGAAAGATATGCTTTCAGATCCTTATTTTTCGCGTTCAGCACCTAAAAGTACAGGGCGAGAATATTTTAATACACAATGGCTAAATTACCATTTAGCAAGAGTACCGAATGTTTTTCCTGAAGATGTACAAGCCACTTTAGTTGAATTAACCGCGATAAGTATTGTGCAACAGATCCAATTAAACGGTGGATGTGAACGTTTACTCGTTTGTGGTGGTGGGGCGAGAAATGGGCAAATTATGCATCGTTTAGCTTCATTATTACCAGGTACAGAAGTCGCAACAACGGATAAATATGGTTTAAGTGGCGATGATATGGAAGCGTTGGCATTTGCTTGGTTAGCCGCTCGAACTATCGCAAATGAATCAGGGAATTTGCCTTCTGTAACAGGGGCATCAAGAGAAACCGTTTTAGGGGCGATTTACCCTACAAATCCTCGTTAAGCGTGATATGCTGAACGCAGTTTCTCAAAAGAGAGAGTGAAAAATGACAGAACTTGATTTTATTGATGTTGCAGATTTACGCCGTGAATATATGAAAGGCGGATTACGACGTCATGAATTAACAGAAGAGCCATTAGTCTTGTTCGAAAAGTGGCTAAAACAGGCTTGTGAAGCACGTTTAAGCGATCCTACTGCCATGTGTGTCGCCACAGTTGATGAAAATGGACAACCCTATCAACGTATCGTGTTATTAAAACACTTTGATGAAAAAGGGCTCGTGTTCTATACCAATTTGGGTAGCCGCAAAGCCAGTCATTTAGAGCATAATCAAAAAATCAGTCTGTTGTTTCCTTGGTATCCCTTGGAAAGACAAGTTTGCTTTTTAGGTAAAGCAGAGAGGCTCTCTTCACTCGAAGTGATTAAATATTTTCATAGTCGTCCTAAAGATAGTCAAATTGCAGCGTGGGCTTCTCAACAGTCTTCTCGCATTTCCGCAAGAGGCGTATTAGAAAGTAAATTTCTGGAATTAAAACAGAAATTCCAAAATGGAGAAGTGCCATTACCGAGTTTCTGGGGTGGATATCGTGTGACATTTGATTCTGTTGAATTTTGGCAAGGACGAGAAAATCGTCTACACGATCGCTTTATCTACCAAAAATCACCACAAGGATGGGACATTGAGCGATTAGCACCTTAATGCTGTGTTAATAAATTTGCCTCAAAAAGTCTTTTTCTACTGGTACTTAATGTAGTGGCGCTTTATGCTATACCACTTGTGTTTCACTTATATTTTAATAGACAAAAAACAATAAACCGATGGAGTCATTGATGTCTAGCAAGAACCTAATCACACAATTGCAGGAGCGTGGGCTAATCGCTCAGGTCACGGATGAGGCAGCTTTAGTAGAGCGTTTGGAGCAAGGTCCTATCGCTCTCTATTGTGGCTTCGATCCTACCGCTGATAGCCTGCACTTGGGGCATTTGGTTCCTTTGCTGTGTTTAAAACGATTCCAACTAGCCGGGCATAAGCCTGTGGCGTTGGTGGGTGGTGCAACGGGTCTAATTGGTGATCCTAGTTTTAAAGCCACTGAGCGCAAACTGAATACCCAAGATACTGTTCACGAATGGGTAGAAAAAATTCGTAAACAAGTGTCACCTTTCTTAGATTTCAACAGTGGTGAAAACAGTGCGGAATTAGCAAACAACTATGACTGGTTTGGTCAAATGGATGTGCTGACATTCCTGCGTGATATCGGTAAACACTTCTCTGTGAACCAAATGATCAACAAAGAAGCGGTTAAACAACGTTTAAACCGTGACGACGTGGGTATCTCTTTTACTGAATTCGCCTATAACCTATTACAAGCTTATGACTTTGCGTCATTAAATACGCATTTAGGTGTTGAATTACAAATCGGTGGCTCTGATCAGTGGGGTAATATCACTTCAGGTATCGATTTAACCCGTCGTTTCAATCAGAAACAAGTATTTGGTATGACTGTACCATTAATTACTAAATCTGATGGAACTAAATTCGGTAAGACAGAAGGCGGTGCGGTTTGGTTAGATCCTAAGAAAACAAGCCCATACAAATTCTACCAGTTCTGGATCAATACAGCAGATGCTGACGTTTATCGCTTCTTAAAATTCTTCACATTTATGAGCATTGAAGAAATTAATGCACTTGAAGAAGAAGATAAAAATAGCGGTCAAGCGCCTCGTGCTCAACGTGTATTAGCAGAACTAGTCACTGGTTTAGTTCATGGTGAAGAAGGTCTAATCGCTGCTAAACGTATTACAGAAAGCTTATTCTCTGGTGCAATTGCAGACTTAACACAAGCTGACCTTGAACAATTAGCACAAGATGGTATGCCAACAATTGAGTTAGAAAAAGGCAGTGATTTGCAACAAGCACTGGTTAACGCAGAATTAGTTCCTTCTCGCGGTCAGGCTCGTACAATGATTGGCTCTAACGCAGTTTCAATTAATGGCGAAAAACAAGACAATCCTGAATACGTCTTTGAAGAAAAAGATTTCTTATTTGGTCATTATTCTATTTTGCGTCGCGGTAAAAAACATTACTGCCTCGTTATCTGGAAATAATTGACAGTAAAGGGCAGCCGATGAGTTGCCCTTTTTCTTAATAACAATAAATAAACGTATATACCTCGCCTATGATGATAAAGCTTGGGTGTTGTGTGTATTCACAATAATCGGTTTATGTCATGAAAAATATACTCTCTATTCAGTCACATGTTGTTTTCGGTCATGCAGGTAACAGCGCCTCTGAGTTTCCAATGCGTCGTATGGGGGTAAATGTTTGGCCTCTAAATACAGTGCAATTTTCAAATCACACACAATATCCAGAAAAATGGACTGGCTGCGTCATGTCAGCAGAACATATTACTGAGATTGTTGATGGTATTGCCGCAATTGGTAAACTTTCACAATGTGATGCAGTACTAAGTGGTTATTTGGGATCGGCTGAACAAGGTTTGCGCATTGTTGATATCGTTAAAAAAGTAAAACAAGCGAATCCTAACGCATGGTATTTTTGTGATCCTGTAATGGGACATCCTGAAAAAGGGTGTATCGTGCCGCCAGAAGTATCTGGTGTACTGTGTGAAGAAGCGTTACCTATCAGCGATATCATTGCGCCTAATTTGTTAGAACTTGAAACATTAAGTGGTGGCAAAGCCCTTCATAATGTTGATGAGTGTGTCAATGCTGCCCGTGAATTGTGTAAACAAGGTCCAAAGGTTGTATTAGTAAAACACTTATCACGCGCTGGATATCGTCATGATCGTTTTGAAATGCTGCTAGTTACCGCAGAACATAGTTGGCATGTGAGCCGTCCATTAGTTGATTTTGGTGAGCGTCAACCTGTGGGTGTCGGTGATTTAACCAGTGGTTTAATGCTAGTGGATTTACTTAAAGGTGTTGAATTACAAACTGCATTAGAACACGTTGCCGCGGCAGTTTATGAAGTGATGCTAAAAACGAAAGAGATGAATGAGTACGAACTGCAACTCGTTGCTGCTCAAGATCAAATGGTGCATCCAACACACAGATTCTGCGCAACACAGATAGATTAAACCACACAAAATCCTAAGAAAAGAAAAAGCGGATATGAATATTACGTCCGCTTTTTTATTGTATTAAGTTTATTTTTTATTACGTTTTAACTCACTCTTTAATTAACCCTTCAGTGACCAGTGCGCTATGCACATTAGGTCGTTGTGCAATGCGTTTTAGGTAATCTTGCAGATGTGTTAAGTCAGTTAAATCTAAACCCACATGCGGTGCCCATTGGCTTAATGTAAATAAATAGGCATCAATAACCGTAAAATGCTCACCACATGCACATTTTTGCTTGCTTAATACATCATTAATATAAGCAAATTTACTTTTTAATTTAGTTTTAATAACAGGTACATAGCTTTCAGGTGTATCTGGTGAAAATAGAGGGCTATAGCCTTTATGTACTTCACTGGCAAGAAAGTTTAACCACTCAATTTGATGGTAACGTTCTAGCGATTTTGGCGGTGCAATTAAATTTCTATCTGGTTTTAAGTCTGCAAGGTATTGAACAATTGCAACACCTTCAGTCAAAATATCACCATTATCTAATTGAAGAACAGGGACTTGGCCTTTTGGGTTGATGGTTAGAAAATCTTTCCCCGATTCTGTTTTCTTAGCACGTAAGTCGATGCGCTCTATTGAAAAGTCTAAACCGGTTTCACGTAAAACGATATGAGGGGAAAGCGAGCAACTACCTGGCGTGTAGTACAATTTCATATTGAATAGCTCCCTATCAATGAGGTGGTGAATTAACTTACAGATATCAGAATATCTTCACTAATATAAGATGATAAGAGGTTCTAAGAAATTAGCAAACTCAAATGGTGCGAATAAAAAAGGCTTTTGTAAATCTGTGAACAAGGCAGTTAATTGATGAAAATACACGAAAACAAATGCCCCTTATATTAATAGGATATAAGACGTCTTCAATTATGACTCTTCAAAGGAGGGTAAAAAAGAAATATCAAGGTAATAGATTTTTGGATTTCGTTTATCAACATAGACTGTAACAAGCTCTTTATTAATATAAGGTGTGGGATCAAAAAAGATATAACCACTTTTATAACGAATTAATCGATTGTTTAATGTATCATGATAATCAGCAATAATTTGATAGGGAGAACGGTGATTAAAACGAATATGACTATTAATAATAATTTCGGATATTTTTACATTGATAGGCATCCCATCACGTTTTAGTCGTTGATCCCTTGTTGCTCTTCTTCTGATAAAATACAAAGGGATAAGCCCTGTTGATGCAAATACCAATCCAAAAATACTTAATATAGTACCCGCGCCATATAAGCCTAAAAAATTGTTTATTGTTGCTCTTTGTGGATCACTTGGAAGATAAATAACGTTAATCTTTTCACCAAGATAAAAGCGGGATTGATTGCCACCTTCTGGTGAGCGAAACGTTATTTCTCTATTATCTTCCGTATTAAATCTAATAATAGGGTGATAAATACTTCTATCATCCGAAGATTTACTCACACTTTGGTCAATAACAACACCTGTTGTCTCTATTCCATTTCTTACTACATTTAATTCAGATTTAATAACAAACAACGCCACAACAAAAATAATTGCACCAATAAGAGCAAAAATATAAAACAGAAATCTAAATTTCTTCATACATTAAGTCCTTTTATTAATAGGTGATTATTTTATCGCTAGTATAAAAAAGATTATAGGAATAAGCTAAAAAATAGAAGAAAAAAATCAATTAAAAAGTAAGGATAAATAGCAGCATTGTTATAATAAAAAAGCCAGCCTTAACAGTAAGACTGGCTTCTATTTATTTATAGAATAGAATTATTTTAATTCTAATTCATTCATTGCAGCGATGCTGAAACCACCATCTACGTGAATGATTTCACCTGTGATACCACCAGATAAGTCAGAGCATAAGAATGCGGCTGTATTACCCACATCTTCCGTTGTTACAGTACGACGCAGAGGAGTTACTGACTCGCAATGGCTTAACATTTTACGGAAATCTTTGATACCAGATGCCGCTAATGTACGGATCGGACCTGCTGAGATACCGTTAACACGAATACCTTCAGGACCCATAGCATTTGCCATATAACGAACGTTAGCTTCTAAAGAGGCTTTTGCCAGACCCATAACGTTATAGTTAGGGATTGCACGTTCAGCGCCTAAATAAGTCAGAGTTAATAGAGCTGAATTTGGATTTAGCATTTCACGGCTTGCTTTCGCCATAGCAACGAAGCTGTATGCACTGATGTCGTGAGCAATTTTAAAGCCTTCACGAGTTACGGCATTAACGTAGTCGCCATCTAATTGGTCAGCAGGAGCAAAACCGATAGAGTGAACAAAACCATCGTATTTTGGCCAAACTTTTGCAAGTTCTGCGTACATGGTATCGATGCTTTCGTCTTTTGACACATCACACTCTAATACGATATTTGAGTCTAATGATGCTGCAAATTCTTCAACGCGTGGTTTCAGTTTTTCATTTTGGTAAGTAAATGCAAGTTCTGCACCTTGGTCACGCATAGCTTTGGCAATACCATAAGCAATTGATAATTTACTAGCAACACCAGTAATAAGAATGCGTTTGCCGGTCATAAAGCCCATAGCTGTATCCTTGTTTTTTCGTAAATCGCGATAATAACATCATTCACAGTTTTATTTATCTGTTAGGTTATCACGCTTATTGTTAATAAACGTGGCTGATTCTACCACGACATTTGTAAATTTGTTTAATTTCCCTAGCACCTCCGAGGAGTTAAGGGAAAAGGGTGAAATAATGTACAATCAACATTATGCTTATATTGTTTACACTTAAGTCAAATCTTGACGCCAAGCTTCTGCTGTTAAGGCTTCACCAAAGTGACTTGCTACCAATCTTCGAGTAACTTCATGTAATGGTGACGCAAGGACTTCTGCTGTATTACCACGTTCAACGACTTCGCCATTATCCATCACTATGATTTTATCGCTAATATGTTTTGTCATGCCTAAGTTTTGTGTCACATAAATATAGGCAATATCATGGGTTTCTTGCAGTTCTAACATCAAGTTTATTATTTGTGAGCGTAAAGACATATCCAGCGAAGCTATTGCCTCATCGGCAATAATGACTTGAGGTTGTAATATCAATGCTCGTGCAAGCGCAATTCGTTGACGCTGACCTGATGCAAACATATGAGGATAATAGTTTGCATGTTCAGGTAAAAGACCCACTTGGCGTAATGTTTGATAAATTCGTTTTTCACGCTCAATCGCACTTAAGTCTGTATTCAGGCGTAAAGGGATCTCTAATGTTTGACCAATACGCTGGCGCGGGTTTAATGAGTTGGTGGGATCTTGAAATATCATTCTAATTCGCTGACTACGATAAGGGTAATCACCAAAAGTCAGTTGATGCCCATTAATAAAAATATCGCCACCCGTAGGCTCTGTCACACCTGATAACATTCTCGCTAGTGTAGATTTTCCCGAACCATTAGCACCAATAATAGCTAAAGTTTGCTTGGGTTCTAGCGTAAAACTCACAGGTTTTACGGCTTCTAACTGCTGACGCCGAAATAATCCGGTACGATAGCGAAATGTTTTTGATAGATTTTTCACCTCAAGCAGCTTATCGAACATCAGTTGGCTCCACATTTAACGGAAAATGACAAGCCACGGCATGGTTTTTAAATAAACGTAACCGAGGTGCTTCAATACATTGTCGCTGCGCATAAGGGCAGCGAGGCCCTAAGCGACATCCCACAGGTAAATGCTCAAGAGAGGGGATTGCGCCGGGTAATGTATTTAAACGGCTCTTATGTGCCAATGAGTTGGTAAAATCGGGAATAGAGCGGATCAAAGCCTGAGTATAAGGATGATAAGGTGTCACTAATAACTCGTCAGGGGATGCCGTTTCAACGGTTTGACCACAATACATAACCGTAATTTTATTCGCCAATTTGCTCATCCATTGCAAATCATGGCTAATCAACAAAATGGTCATATTGTTATTTTGATTAAGTCGAGTCAGTAAACGAAAGATTTGGGTTTGTGTTGCCGGCTCCATAGCGTTAGTCGGTTCATCCGCAATCAGCAATCGAGGCTGATTTGCAATAGCAATGGCAATCATCACCTTTTGGCATTCACCCTCAGTTAATTCATAAGGATAACTGCGCATAATGTCTTTGTGATCTTTAATACCTACACGGTGTAATAGTTCAATTGCGCGACGTTTTCGCCAATGAAAGCGTTGCCACCAATGGCCTTTAAAAGTCCAACCAGGAATTGCCTGTATAAGTTGCTGTTCAATTTTTGTAGCAGGATCAAGACAAGATTGTGGCTCTTGGAAAATCATTGAAACATTATGACCAATGACTCGGCGTCTAGCTCTTGGTGATAATTTAAGTAAGTCGATATCATCAAAACGAAAGCGATCGGCTGTCACACTGATATTATCTTTTGTAACGCCACAAATCGCTTTTGCAATTAAGCTTTTACCCGACCCTGATTCACCAACAAGACCTCTCACTTCACCTTCATTTAAGGTTATAGAAACACGATCTACCGCTTTTACTGGGCCATCGGGTGTCATAAATTCAATGGTTAAATTGCGTATATCTAATAAAGGCATTATTCAACTCCCTCATTTATTGCACGCTGTAAACCATCACCTAAAAGGTTCACCAGTAAAACGCTTATCATAATTGTGGCGCCCGGAATTAAGACTGTCCAAGGAGCAACATATATTAACTCTAACGAATCACCTAACATCGCTCCCCATTCTGGTGAAGGAAGTTGGGCACCTAAATTGAGAAAACCTAATGCTGTAATATCAAGAATAGCAATTGAGAAAGCGCGTGTTAATTCAGAAACTAATACAGGCGTAATATTAGGCAGTACGGTATACCATAAAATGGAAATGTTCGATGCACCATCAAGTCGAGAAGCAATAACATACTCTTTGTTTAATTCATCATTAACCGCAGAATAAATCATTCTGACTAAACGAGGTAACAGCGCCAGCCAAATCGCTATCATCGCATGACCAAGGCTTGTTCCAACAAAAGCTACAACAATAATAGCAAGCAGTAGGGATGGAATTGATAACAGGGTATCTAATATATGATTGAGAATAGCGGATTTTAAGCCATGAGTCATACCTGCAAAACAACCGATAATTAATCCCATCAGTGTCGCTGCAAAAGTAACAATAAATGCACCACCAAAGGTCATGCTTGTACCAATTAAAATTCGGCTGAATACATCACGTCCTAAATCATCTGTACCAAAGAAATAAGAGACATTGCCGTTTTGATACCAAGATGGCGGAGTGAGTTGATGGCCAAAAAATTGTTGGTCGAGTGCATAAGGCGCAATATAAGGGCCTATAATACTGAGCACTAAGAGAAAAAGAACGCCATAAAACCCTACCATTGAGATAACGTCTTTAGAAAAACATTGCCAAATCACCGCAGCGGGTGTGGGTGTTTTTTTCTCTTTATAAAATTGGCTATCTAAAGGCATATCCCACCTTGTGTTTCATTGGGTTGCTCATTGCGCCCACAATATCCGATAAAACGTTGACAATAATGACCATTGAACCCACCAACATTACGCCAGCTGAAATAGCAGAGTAATCTTGTTGACGGATTGCTGTAACCAACCAACGACCAAGCCCCGGCCAGTTAAATACAATTTCTGTTACCATAGTTAGCGTAAGCATGGTGGAGAACTGTAAGCCTAATTTAGGGATGATTGGGGGTAAAGCATTATGAAGAATATGGCGACGAATAATTGTAAAACGTGAAAGACCTCGAGTTGCGGCTGCTTTCACGTAGTTCTCTGACATAATTTCTTCCGTACTGTTTCGCATTAATCGAATAACTTCGGTTGTTGGTGCAATAGCCAGAGTTATTACAGGTAAAATTAAATGCTGTAATACATTAATGATCATTTGTTGACGATAAGGTGAATCAGATAACCACGCATCCACTAATGCAATGCCTGTAATAGGTTGTAAGTTATAAAGCAAATCAATACGGCCTGAAACAGGTAGCCAACCCAATTTTAGTGAGAAGAAAAGCGTTAGCAGCAATGCAAGTCCAAATACTGGCACAGAAAAACCTAAAAGCGCGAAGTTACTGATAATAATATCGGCGGATTTATTACGCCAAACTCCCGCAATAATACCAGCAGGAATACCTACAATAAGGGCAAAAAGAAAAGCTAATGTACAAAGCTCCATGGTCGCTGGAAGTGCCTCTACCAATTGCGCTTTGATAGGTTCACCATTGATAGAGGAAATACCAAAATCAAAATGGATCATATTATGGGCATAAAAAAAGTAGGCATCGGTGAGTGATGCACCACTTAACGGGGCATTTGGTGTGTAATAACTTAGGCTAAAGCTCACTAGCGACAAAAAGAACAGTGTCACAAGCAATAAAAGCAATCGACGTATTGAATAAATAATCATGGATTATTTTACAGCCTCTTTCTTGTGATTTTGTTCGTCTACTTCTGCCTCTCGATAAACACCAGCAAAAGACGCATTACCAAAAGTACTCAATACCAATCCTTTAATATCATAACGATATGCTTGCATACGTAAAGAGTTTGCTAAAGGCAACACTGGTAACTCTTGAGCAAGAATATCTTGAGCTTCATGATAATAATCCATTCTTGAAGCAAGTTGCTGACTATAAAGCGCTTTTTTCAAAATATCATCAAAGTTAGGTAAACACCAATGACTTAAGTTAGTTTGTGAGCCAATGGCTGCACAGCTAAAGAGAGGACGGAAAAAACTATCAGGATCGTTACTGTCAGTTGACCAACCAGATAAGGTCATATCATGGGTGCGATCCATCATACTCGTTTCTTGATATCGTCCTTCAATAGGACGAATGCTCATTTGAATACCCACTTGCGCTAAGTCTGCTTGAATAAGTTCCGCCATTTTTAATGGGCTTGGATTATAAGATTGTGAGGCGCTAGGTACCCAAAGATTTAATTTCAGCCCATCAAGGCCTAGCTCTTTAAGAATTTGTTTCGATTTCTCAGGATTATATTCTGTAATTTTTGCTCGGTTATCATAAGCCCAAGATGCGCGAGGAAGCACTGATGCTGCCGTTTCTGCCGTACCATAATAAATAGATTCCATTAAACGTTCGTTGTTAATGGCATAAGCAATAGCTTGACGAACTTTAAGATCATTTAGGGGTGGTTTGCTGGTGTTAAAGGCTAAATAAGCGATATTCATACCAGAACGCAACGTTAATCTTAGTCGTGGATCGTCACGTAAGACTTTTAATTGGCTTGCGGCAGGATAGGCTAAAACATCACATTCACCAGTGAGTAATTTAGATATACGGCCTGTACCACCTGCACCCATATCAATAACAATCTGTTGCATTTTGGGTTGGCCTTTCCAGTAATCTTTATTTCTAAATAAACGAACAAATTGCCCTGGTTGATATTCATCTAAAAAGAAAGGGCCTGTTCCTACTGGTTTCCAATCAAGCTGTGTTTGATCGCCTGATTTTTCTAAATTTTGGGCGTATTCGGCAGAAAGAATAGGGGCGTAATGTGTTGCTAAATGCCATAGAAAGGAGGCGTCAGGCTCTTTTAAGCTAAATTCTACCGTGTATTGACCTAGTCTTTTTATCGATTGGATATTATTGGCAAAACTTAAGCTGTCAAAATAGGGGTATTTTCCGCCATTAATTTGATTGAAAGGATTTTGTGGATTGATCATCCTTTCAAAACTAAAAATAACATCATCAGCGGTAAGTTTACGTGTTGGTGTGAACCAAGATGTTTGTTGAAAGGAGACATTTTTACGTAAATAAAAGCGGTATGTCGCGCCGTTATCTAATGTTTCCCATCGAGCTGCAATTTCAGGGATCAGGCGATAAGTGTATGGGTCGACATCTAAAAGACGGTCATAGAGCTGTGCAGCTAGAGGATCAATAATTAATCCACTACTTGATAGTTGTGGATTAAAGGTATTTACACTGCCATCAACACAGTAAACAAAGCCATTTTGATTAATTGGAGTTGGCTCAAGCGTTATAGATGGTGCTTGTGTTTTTGGTGCTACATCCGCAATACAAGTTACGCTTGTAAAGGTGAGTAGCAAAGTACCAATAAATAAAATAGGGCGCATAAATAATGTCTTTTAGAGAAACGATTTTGCTATTGTAACTTAAAAAACTTTCTATCCCCAAATAGTCAAAAAAACAAAGTGAGAAAAATTCTCAATAAAATGCTTTACAAATGCTAATGATAAAGATTATCATCCGTATTGTCCTTCAGCGGTAAGAGGTTTTCCGCAGAGGGCACGACATTGCTCACATTGCTTCCAGTATTTTTTACTAGCCAGCTCGGGTGCTGGCTTTTTTTTTGCCTATTGTTTACGCCTCCCCCTTGGCAATTAAAAAACTATATTTATCAATAAATTAAGTTATTATTTGATGTTTTTTAATTAGCCCTCTAAATTGATCGTAACTTAGTGATAATTTTTCAGCCGCCTCTTTCTGGTTATATAAGCTCTCTTTTAATGCACTATTTACTAATTTTTTTTCTACATCATTTTGCCATTGGCGTAAATCCAACGGTAATATAGGTAGTGAAAAATTTTCTTTAGGTGATTTTTTTAATGTGGGTGTTTTTGACGTCTGAAGACCGGCAAAGGGATCAATAATAATATTGGTGAGTACGTTATCGCAGGTTCCATGACGATAAACCGAGCGTTCAACAACATTTTTTAGCTCACGAATATTACCTGGCCATGAATAATCTAAAAGTACTTGGCGCGCACTATCACTAAAACCAGGAAAAAAAGGTAAACCTAACTCTTGGCACATTGAGATAGCGAAATTTTCAGCAAGCAACATAATATCTGCACGTCGCTCTCTTAATGGCGGGAGTCTAATAACATCAAACGCCAATCTATCGAGTAAATCGGCACGAAATTTACCTTCTTCTGCCATTGCGGGTAAATCTGCATTTGTCGCGCAAATAAGCCTAACATCAACATGCAGAGATTGACTGCCCCCAACGCGCTCTAAATGACCATACTCAATGACGCGCAGAAGCTTTTCTTGCACAAGCATGGGAGCAGTCGCCAGTTCATCAAGAAAAAGAGAACCTCCATCCGCACGTTCAAAACGCCCTTGATGACGATTTCTAGCACCAGTAAAAGCGCCTGCTTCATGACCAAAAAGCTCAGAATCAAGTAAATTGTCATTGAGCGCAGAACAGTTGATTGAAATAAAAGGTCCTTGCCACCAAGGAGCAAGATAGTGTAAGCGATGAGCGATCAACTCTTTGCCTGTACCTCGTTCACCAATAATTAATACAGGCTTTTTTAATTGAGCAAGTGCTGAGGTTTGTTCTAATACATCAATAAATTGACTATCAACGCCGATTATTGTCTCTAAATTCTCATTCATTGGTTAAATTCACCATATTGAGGTATTTTTTACCAGTCTATCAGGTGTTTGAAAAATAGGCGAACAATATAAATTACCTATTATTAATAGGTTAAGTGAATTTTAAAAGTTGGCACGCAAATTGTATTAACTAAAGTATGCCGGCGTTACGACAGTGCGCCATTACTGAAATAATTTAACGTCACTAATTAGCATAGCTATTAAGGATAACATCATGGGTATATTTTCACGTTTTGCTGACATTATTAATGCCAATATCGCTTCTTTATTAGATAAAGCGGAAGATCCTGAAAAAATGATCCGCCTAATGATCCAAGAAATGGAAGATATGTTAGTTGAGATCCGTACAACTTCTGCACGCACTTTAGCTGAAAAGAAAGGATTAGAGCGCCGTATCGAACAAGCTGAAAAACAGATGAAAGATTGGCAGGATAAAGCAGAGTTAGCTCTTATCAAGGAAAAGGAAGATTTAGCTCGTGCAGCATTAATCGAAAAACAACGTGTAGCATCAGTTAATGACACATTGAAACACGAACTGATTATTATTGATGAAACGCTAACTCGTTTAAAAGGCGAAATTAGTGAATTAGAAAACAAACTAACTGAAACACGCGCAAAACAGCAGTCTTTAGTTGTGCGTCATCAAGCAGCAAATTCATCTCGCCAAGTTCGTCGCCAATTAGACAGTGGTAAAATGGATGCAGCAATGGCGCGTTTTGAACAATTTGAACGCCGTATTGACCATATGGAAGGTGAAGCTCAAAGTTATGGTTTAGGAAAGGAAAAATCTTTAGACCAACAGTTTGCTGAATTAAAAGCTGATGATGAAATTAGCGCGCAATTAGCGGCATTAAAAGCTAAAATCAATATCAATAAAGAGTAACAGCAAGCGTAATAACCATCTTATAAAGGATATGTAATGGGCTATATATTTCTGGGAATACCACTGACAATTTTCGTTTTATTTATTCTCCCTATTTGGTTGTGGTTGCACTACAACAGTCAGAAAGGTGGAGGTAATGTTCAGTTAACCCATCAAGAAATGCAGCGACTGAGCGCGCTGGTGGATAAAGCTCAGCAAATGCAGGAACGCATTAAGACGTTAGAACAAATACTTGATGCAGAACATCCTAACTGGAGGCAATCACAATGACGATGCAAAGCAAGCAATTGTATCGCTTGCCACAAGAGGGCATGATCCGTGGTGTATGTGCTGGGCTTGCCCATTATTTTAATATTCCTGTTTTACTTATCAGGGTTATTGCGGTGATTGCGCTGTTTGCTGGTTTTTTCGGTTTAACTATTGTTGCTTATTTTGTTTTAAGTTTCTTTATGGAGCCAGCTCCTGCTAATTACCAGCAAGGTGAAAATCAGCAAGAGAGCTTAAAAGACATTTTAAGCGGGGTAGATAATCAATTGATGCAAGGTGAAAAACGTTTACAACAAATGGAACGTTATATTACCTCTTCTACTTATCAGTTAAATAAACGTTTTCGAGATTTGTAATATTTTTGCCATTTAATCTGATAAGACGCTCCATTTTAGGAGCGTCTTTCTTTCAGTCCGTTTATCTTTTTCAACGCTTGTATTGTGAGAGAATAAAATTTCTGATTGAGGAGCCTATTGTGAATTCCAATCAAGTATTCGTTTCTTTAAAAACAAATAAACTCGCCCAATTAGCCAAAAAAGGGTTAACATTTGGGTTAATGTTATTCACTTTATTTGGGCCAGCTGCAATCACAGGCGGTATATTAAAACGAGTAAGTAGCAAACCGTTACGTTGGCTGGTTCTATTGATAGCTGAACCTATTATCAAAGCAGGTTTTAATAAGCTATCGCGTCAAATGTCTTGGGAGAAACATGAAACGCCTACAAAATGAACTTACCGCTTTTATTAATCGTGGTGTTGATAGACATCTTCGTTTGGCCGTAACTGGATTAAGTCGAAGTGGTAAAACAGCATTTATTACCTCTTTAGTTAATCAACTTATTAATGTGCATACAGGCGCGCGTTTACCACTATTTTCGGCTGCACGAAATAAACAACTACTAGGTGTAAAACGCATTCCTCAACATAATTTAAATATTCCTCGTTTTACTTATGATGAGGGAATGGAATCTCTTTATCATACACCGCCAAGTTGGCCCGCTCCTACAAAAGGGGTCAGCGAAATTCGTTTACAACTACGTTATCGCTCGAATGAATCTTTAACACGTTTTATAAAAGAAACATCTTCTCTTTATTTAGAAATTGTTGATTACCCCGGCGAATGGCTATTAGATTTACCTATGCTTGAGCAAGACTATTTTGAATGGTCAGAGCAAATGAATAAGGTCAATCGCCAAAGAACATCACCAGAACAGCATTGGCAATTACTCCTTAAAAAATGTGATCCTTTTGCGCCAGCTGATGAAACGTTATTAGCTGATATTGCCTCCGCTTACACTGACTATTTATTATCGTGCAAGGAAGAAGGGCTTCACTTTATTCAACCTGGACGTTTTGTATTACCCGGTGAATTAGCGGGAGCACCTGTTTTACAGTTTTTCCCTTGGGCTGATTTGCAACAATATGATATTGCTAAATTAAAGAATGCAGATAAACGCACTAATATTGGTATGCTAAAACAGCGTTATGAATATTATGGACAGCATGTTGTAAAAGGTTTTTATCGTGATCATTTCCAAGGATTTGATAGACAAATTGTTTTGGTTGATTGCCTGCAACCTTTAAATCAAGGTGCAGATGTTTTTAATGATATGCGCCAAGCATTAACACAATTAATGCGCAGTTTTCATTATGGAAAAAGAACTTTACTTAGACGCTTATTTTCACCTTGTATCGATAAACTTCTGTTTGCAGCCACAAAAGCCGACCATATCACGGTTGATCAACACGAAAACTTAGTGTCATTGCTTCAACAGCTTATTCAAGATGCTAAACAAAATGCTATTTTTGAGGGGATCAGTATAGATTGCATGGGACTAGCTTCTATTGCGGCAACTGAAAGTGGGATTGTTGATCATCATGGCGAAAAAATACCAGCTTTAAAAGGTTTTCGTTTAAGGGATAACACACCATTAGTATATTTTCCCGGTGAGGTTCCTAAGCGATTACCTGAAAAAACATTTTGGGAAAAACAAGGGTTTAGTTTCGAATCTTTTAGGCCGCAACAAATATCAAGAGATAGTGCGGTTCCTCATATTCGTATGGATAGTGCAATGGAGTTTTTGTTAGGGGATAAATTAAAATGAATGAGCCATTAAAATCGCGAATTGATTTTAAAGAGCCCATACTTCACGAAGAAGTCATCTTGAAAAAAGGTGTTGGCTTTAATGAAAATGAGCAATTTTTGCCTATTGATCCACAATTGGATGAAGAGAATGAAGGGCAATTAGAAGGTGATGTTCAATCAATTTTAAAACCGAAAAAAAATATCTGGAAACGTTTATTAACGATTGCGAGTACCATTTTAGGGATTAGTGTTATTGCCCAAACGGGACAATGGATTTATGACTCATGGGTAAATTCTGACTGGATTGCGTTGGGTGCAGCCAGTGCGGGTGGATTAATTGTTGTCGCTGGGATTGGATCAGTTATAACAGAGTGGCGCCGTATTTATCGTTTACGTCAACGGGCAGATGAAAGAGATAAAGCAAAAGAGTTACTTTATAGCCATGCGATGGGGAATGGTCGACCATTTTGTGAAAAACTTGCTAAACAAGCGGGTATTAGCTCACAACACCCTGCATTAATTCGTTGGCAAAGTGCATTACACGACACCCATAACGACAAAGAAGTATTAGAACTTTATAGTCAACTTGTTCAACCTATTTTGGATAAACAAGCTAGAGCTGAAATTAGTCGTTCTGCAGCAGAGTCAACCTTAATGATCGCTGTCAGTCCGCTGGCAATGGTTGATATGGCCTTTATTGGTTGGCGTAATATTCGTTTAATTAACCGTATTGCAGAAATTTACGGTATCGAATTAGGCTACTATAGTCGTCTAAAACTCTTTCGCCTTGTTCTAGTCAATATCGCATTTGCGGGTGCGACAGAACTGGTTAGAGAAGTTGGAATGGACTGGCTTTCACAAGATCTTGCAGCACGATTATCAACAAGAGCCGCTCAAGGTATTGGAGCAGGTTTATTAACGGCACGCTTAGGAATAAAAGCAATGGAATTATGCCGTCCTTTACCTTGGATTGATGATAATAAACCTAAGCTAGGCGATTTTAGAAAAGAGCTAATTGGAAAATTAAAAAATACCATTGGTAGTAAGAAAAAAGAATAAATTATTATTTTCACCTTTTAATAATTTTAAATAAAAACCGCAGAAGCCATTCTGCGGTTTTTTTGTATAAAGATTGGTAAGGTGTTATTTATATAAAATAGCCATAATAATAAAGATGATAAAATATTATTTTAAAATAAGTCACTGAATGCTATAAAGTGTTTTTATAGTTTTACTACCAATAATGTTATTGTTTTAAATGGAAACTATCGTGATAAGAAATTTTAAAAAGAGTCAATTTTTACAAAATTTGAGATAGTTATAACTATTTGTATATAAAGAATAATATGCTTCCCTCTAGTGAAATATTTGTAATTTCAATCAAAATATTCCTTTTTTGAAAGAAAAATAGTCTTGAGTTTGGTTTAATAAATAGCGTTAAATGTTACCGCAAAAATGTATCGCAAGACCTATTCTATCAATATATTTTCAAACATCTAATTTGTAAGTTATTCGTTATTTAGTAAACAGAGGCGGTTTTTTATTTGTAAAAAATAGAAAATAGTTAATAAATAATTATTCTAAGAAGGGTAAAAAATGAAAGAAATACAAATTTCAGTAATAAAAAAACTCTCTAAAGCAAGACGTCAACTCTACCTAAGTTCAGAATTTAATGTTTCAAACATTGACAACCAATTAAGTATTTTAATCCCTATTCTTGATGAGACGATCAGTGAGATTAAAAAAAGACAATATCAAAAGCAACCTAAGTCATTTCAAATAAAAGAGATATCCCAATTTTTTGAATATCTGACTGAGTCGGATAAGAAAGAAAAGGCAATAAACGCATTAGAGTATCTCCTCTTTTGTTTTGATAATGGATGTAAAACTATTAAAAAGGTGATCCGTCGAGAATTAAGCCCTTTGGTAAAGGATGTCGAATATCTTATCGATTTTGAACTAAAAAAAATAATAAAAACCTCTTCATTTTCGTTATTCGGTTTTTTTAAAGCATAAATAATCTTGCTTAAAAATTAGGAGATTGATTTAGTTGTGTAAAAATAAATGCTAGTGGTGTCAACCTTTGCTGACAATCCTCTTTATTTCGTTGATATTTATGTATAATATCTAGAATTAGTTCAGGGTCACTCAGTATTAAGAAGGTTTATAATGCGTTTAGAGGTCACTTGTGAAGATCGCATCGGGTTAACCCGTGAATTATTAGATCTGCTCGTATTAAAAAATATCGATTTGCGTGGAATTGAAATATTCCCAATTGGTCTTATTTACCTGAATTTCTCACAGATAGATTTTAATATATTTCAACCTCTTATGGCGGAGATACGTCGAATAAATGGTGTTATTGATGTACGTACTGTTGCATTTATGCCGTCAGAGCAAGAACATCGTGCAATTTGGACATTATTAGAATCTGTTCCTGTTCCTGTTTTTTCTATTGATACCAAGGGTAAGGTAAAATTACTTAACCCTGCAACAAGACAGCTTTTTGGTTTATCTCCAGATGATCATGCTGAGAAAACATTTAACCAATTTATCCCAAATTTTAATATTCATCGTTTTTTAGAACAAAAAGAGCACTTTATTCAAAAGGTGCCTATTACTGTGAAAAAACAGAATTTTGAAATGGAAATAGTCCCAATTAAACTGACAGACGATAACCAATATAATCATTGCGTTGGGGCTTTTGTTTTACTGAAATATAATGAAATTATTTATAATTACCCTAGATTAGTGACTAATGATCAAAGTGGGTTTGACCAAATTATTGCCGTAACACCTAAAATGAAGCAGCTTATTACTCGTGCAAAGAAAATGGCAATAATGAATGATCCATTGTTATTAGTGGGTGAAACAGGTACAGGAAAAGATTTATTAGCAAAAGCCTGCCATTTACTAAGTAGCCGTTTAAGATATCCATTTCTTGGCTTAAATTGCGCTTCAATGCCTGATGATGTTGTTGAAAGTGAGTTATTTGGCTATGCAGCGGGTGCTTATCCTAATGCCATTGAAGGAAAAAAGGGCTTTTTTGAGCAAGCCAATGGCGGTACTGTTTTACTTGATGAAATCGGTGAAATGTCCCCGCAAATGCAGATCAAACTTCTACGCTTTTTAAATGATGGAACGTTCCGTCGAGTGGGTGAAGAAGAAGAAGTGAATGTAGATGTGCGCATTATTTGTGCTACTCAGAAAAATTTGTGGGAATTAGTACAAAAGGGATTGTTTAGAGAAGATCTCTATTATCGCTTGAACGTATTAACATTAACATTACCGCCATTAAGGGAAAGAAAGGACGATATCATTCCGTTGGCAACTCATTTTATTAATCAGTACTGTCAAGAACAAAAAGTGGGTGTACCGTCCATTTCTACTGATTTCTCAAATTATTTAATGCAATATTCTTGGCCGGGTAATATTCGCCAATTACGGAATACTGTTTATCAAGCAATGGCACAGTTAGTCGGAAATACATTGCGTGTTCAAGATATTACGTTACCTGAGCACACGGATGAAACATTATTTGATGAGAATCTATTAGACGGCTCGTTAGATGAAATGACAAAACGCTTTGAGGCTTCGATTTTAACGCGTTTATACCGTGATTATCCAAGTACACGTAAATTAGCGAAACGCTTAGGTATTTCTCATACCGCTATTGCGAATAAGTTAAGAGAATATAATCTTACGAATAAAAAGAGTGATAAGTCTGAAGAATAATTGAGTAGTAAGATTTTGTGCATAATAAAAATAGACGAGCATAATACTCGTCTATTTTTTTATCAGTATTATTTCAGTGCTTTTAACGCATCATCATAATTGGGTTCAGTTGTAATTTCGTCAACCAACTGGGTGTAGATAACCATGTTATTTTCATCTAAAACAATCACTGCTCGGCTTGTTAAGCCAGCTAATGGACCTGATGTAATTGCAACACCGTAGTTTTCTTTAAATTCAGCACCACGCATTGTAGATAATGTCACAACGTTATCTAAGCCTTCCGCGCCACAAAAACGCGCTTGAGCAAAAGGTAAATCAGCTGAAATACATAAAACAACTGTGTTATTTAATTCATTTGCAACTTTGTTAAATTGGCGAACACTTGCAGCACAAACACCAGTATCTACACTTGGAAAAATGTTTAGAACTTTACGTTTACCTGCAAAATTCGCTAAAGAAACATCATTAAGATCTTTACCAACAAGAGAGAAATCAGCTGCTTTTTGACCGACTGTTGGGAAATTACCCGATAGTGCCACTGCATTTCCTTGTAAAGTAACTTGATGTGCCATTGTTGTTCTCCTTTATTAGTTGTCAGACTAACTGTTATTAATACTCAGTATTAACGATAATTTTCGTTAATGCTTAACCATTATTAAAATTTGCCACTATTGGCGTAGTCATCACTAAAAACATAAAAATTTATAAAATATTTGTAATCAGTGATTGTGCCTTTTTATCAGGCTCTTATAATTGTGCAGTTTATTCTCATACAGATTACAGGACGAAACAGACATGCGCAAAATATTCGTCATCTCATGTGCACTTGTCGTTCAAGGATTACTCACATCGCAGATAAATGCGGCAGTAGTCCCCGCAGGAACGATACTCGATAAAAAGCAAGAAGTCGTTCGACATTTAAAAGATGAGCCAGCATCACTTGATCCCATTAATGCAGTAGGATTAACAGAAGCTCAAGTGCAACGTGATTTATTTGAAGGGTTGACGATAGAAGATGAGCATGGACGTCCCATTCCAGGTGTTGCTCAAAGTTGGCGTACAGAAGATAATCGTGTGTGGATCTTCACTTTACGCGATAATGCCAAATGGTCTAATGGTGAAAAAGTAACCGCAACAGATTTTGTCTATAGCTGGCAAAGGTTAGTTGACCCTAAGAATCTTTCACCTTTTGCATGGTATGCATCACTTGCATCTATTGAAAATGCACAAAAGATTATTGATGGAAAATTAAAACCAACATCATTAGGCGTGGAAGCACTTGATGAAAAAACGCTAAAAGTGACTTTAGAACGACCAGTCTCGTATTTTCCAAGTTTAACGACTAATTTTTCGTTATATCCTGTACCTCATCATAGCATTGAAAAATATGGCACTGAATGGGTTAAGGTTGGCAATTTAGTCGGAAATGGAGCTTTTGTTTTAAAAGATAGAGTCGTTAATGAGAAGATCGTATTAACGCCAAATCCTTATTATTGGGATCATAAAAATACAGTATTAACCAAAGTCACTTTTGTGCCGATTAATCATGAATCACATGCGACTAAGCGTTATTTAGCGGGTGATATTGATATTACAGAGTCGTTCCCGAAAAATTTATATCATAAATTAATGAAAGATATTCCTAATGAGGTTTATATTCCTGACCAGTTAGGAACTTATTATTATGCTTTTAATACCCAATCAGGGCCAACAAAAGATATTCGTGTACGTAAAGCGTTAGCGATGGCAATAGATAGAAAAATTATCACTGATAAAGTATTAGGAACAGGGGAGAAATCAGCAAACCGTTTTACACCTGATGTAACGGCAGGCTTTACCCCAGAACCTACAATTTATGATGAATACAATCAAGATGAATTAGATAGTCAAGCTAAGATCTTATTAGCGGCTGCGGGATATGGCCCTCATAATCCATTAACACTCTCATTGCTATACAATAATTCAGAGAATCATCAGAAAATTGCTATTGCAGTTGCTTCTATGTGGAAGAAAAAGTTAGGCGTGAAAGTCGAATTACGTAATCAGGAATGGAAAACATATATTGATAGCCGAAATTCTGGGGATTTTGATGTTATAAGAGCATCATGGGTTGGCGATTATAACGAGCCTTCTACTTTTTTAAGCTTATTAGGCTCTAAACACGCTGGTAATATCCCTAAATATCAGAATAAGCAATATGATGAAATATTAACATTGTCTGGTATGACTATTGATACAAACGAAAGAAATAGTCTGTATAACCGCGCTGAGCAAATAATTGCTGAAGATGCACCAATCGCACCTATTTATCAATACACAAATGGACGCTTGATAAAGCCGTGGTTAAAAGGTTATCCCATTGAGAACCCAGAAGATGTTGCTTATAGCCATACACTTTATATATTGAAACATTGATTCAATTCTTTATTTTAACATAAACAGAAAACACTCAATTTAATTGAGTGTTTTTTATAGAAAAAATAAAAAAGAACCCCTTTTAGAAAGGGGCGTAGCAAAATAAAGCAGGGTAACTTATTATCTAGATATAAATTATATTGTTAATACTTTCTTTGCACGCCTTTTATTGTATCTAACTGTTACAGTGATTAATAAAATATTTATAACAAAAAAAATCCCTCTGTTATGAAAACAGAAGGAGACTCAAAAGGAATAAACATTGCAAGTAGGATGTTAATACATTTTTGCGACATTGTTTTGACTAATCGTGCAATGTGCGTGATGTTAAATATTGTATTTTTGTTTATTTATAGTTTTAAACTCTTAATTATAACAATAATTAATGATTTTGTTATGGTGTTTGATGGTTTTATAAATGAATCTATCTGTTTTTCTTTTTGTAAGTGTTAAATGACACTACAGATTGTCAACACGATTTAAAAACGATATCCCAAAGAGAGTTGTAAGGCATTTAATTCAATATGACGTTTATTGGCTGTGGTATCAGAATAAAGATAGCCCAAGCTAAATGAGATATCCTTAACAGGATTATAATCGATGCCAATTTGACCAATTACACTTGTTGTATTAATTATATGGGAATCTGTTGTATTTATTTTAGGGTGATATTTATCTTCCTGATGCTTTAATTTATTAGGCCCCATTTGAGCATAAACAGAAATTTCAGGTGTTATTCTATAAGTTGGGCCGATTAATAGTCCTGTGGTTTTAGTTCGGTATTTTATTGTTGAAGGTATGGTAAAACGAGGATCAATAAAATGTTCTTTATGGTTGGCATTTAAACGTAGTAGAGAAATTAATATTCCCCAAGCATTTTCTGTTTCATAACGATAACTGATTATTTCACCTTTTGCTGTGTCACCTTTTATTTTGCCATAAATATAGCCACCAGAGAGGGTATGCGTCTTATCATAGGCATGTAATGTAGAGGAATAAGATAAAGCTAAACTAATTAAAATAAGGACTAATTTATTCATTATGGAGTTTCTATGTTGATGTGTAGAACACCATTTTTAGTAAAATAAATGTCGATTTCAATATTAATTGATTGAAATTACTCTTAAAAAAAGTTTGAATGCTTATTTTTAAACTCAATAAAAAATCAAACTATTATAAATAGCTAATTATTAAACAGCATAAGATTTATTAATTATCTTAATGATAGTGCAATGAAATGATAAGAAATTACTTAAATAGAAGGGAGTAGTAATTGAGCGTAATAGGTAAAATACTCACAATAAGCTTTAATACCTATTGTGAGCCAGATTTTAGTGCGATGTTCTATTTTTTATCTACAACTTCAATCAGTGTATATTTTACACTTGATGCATCTGCTGGTGGGTTAGGAATATCTGTAACATTAACTTTTAATGTATATTCAGTGCCTGCTTTATATTCAAAACCATCAATATTTTGATAGAACAGGGACCATTCTCCAGAAGGCAGTTCTTTCACCTTCATACACTTCATTGGCGCGACACCCACACAATCATACAGTTGTGAGTCCACTAGAAGCGTTTTTGTTGTTCCCGTAGATGATGTTGTATTTGCACTTTCAGTTGAAGTTGCGTCATTGCATCCAGCCAAAAGCAAAAATAAAGGAATAGCGATAAATTTTTTCATATTGATGACCTTATTTTTAGGGTGCAACAAATGCATTAAAGAATATTTAGTATACACCAGTTAGATAGTTATTATAAATTACAGTAGGTAACTTTTCTCCTGAAAATAAAATAAGTTACCTGCGGTTGTTCTAAGTATTAATATACTAACGCAACTATCAGTATTTGATTTAGTGTAATAATCCTAAAGTAATAAAGATAATTAGATATTTTAGATGAATGAAACAAAAATAGTGCTGATATACAGTTAACTAGAAAAAAAGTATAGAATAACGGTTCAAAACATAGCGTTATAAAATGAAGGTAGATTAATCATATTTGACAGTTGAGTATTTAATTCAAATATTACTTTTAAAGCAAAAGTTATGGAGGAAGTTAAGTGAAAACAATTAATGACTCTGTTATACAAGATTCAGATGCTATTTATACAGCACAACTTAATGGGCATGGAGGAGCAGCAGAAATCACGGCCGAAACTGTTGCAACAAATGAAAATCCATATTGGGTGCACTTAGATTACCGCAAGCCACAAAGTGCTCAATGGATACAAGAGACAGAATTACTTCCACCTATTGCTAAAGATATATTACTTGCAGAGAACGTCAGACCAAAAGCACAACGCATTGGTGAAGGTATCGTCATCAATTTGCAAACAATTAATAATAATCCTAATGATCGGCCCGATGAGCTTGTCGCTTTTAGAATTTATATTAACAGCCAAACAATTGTTTCAAGTCGCCATCGCCGAGTCAATTCTGTAGATTCTGTTATTCATACATTAGAACTTGGTAATGGCCCTGAAAATAGCGGTGATTGGCTAATTACAATGGCTGATGCAGTGACTGATGAAATAGGCGAATTTGTTGAGACGCTTCATGACCAATTAATTGAATTGGAAGATATGATCCTCGATCAACAAATACCAGCAAGAGGTGAACTTGCATTATTAAGAAAGCAGTTAATTGTTTTACGTCGTTATATGGCACCTCAACGAGATGTATTTTCAAGACTCTCTATTGAAAAATTACCGTGGATGAGTGATAGCGATAGAGTCACGATGTTAGAAATCTCAGAAAGACTTTCTCGACGTTTAGAAGATTTGGACAGTAGTATTTCTCGTACGGCGGTAATTGCAGATGAAATAACATCAATGATGGCTGATGCGATGAATAGACGTACTTATACTATGTCTCTAATGGCGATGTTATTTTTACCAACAACGTTTCTAACAGGGCTATTTGGTGTCAATTTAGGTGGCATACCCGGAAATGAATTTCCTTATGGTTTTACCATTTTTTGTTTATCTCTCTTTGTTTTGATTGTGATTGTTACTTGGTGGTTAAAGCGTAGTAGATGGTTGTAAAATTTCAGCAAATTAATCGTAACTAAATGGATTTAAAAAAGAATTCTCTAACCCTGTTTGAGATATATCAATTTTTTAAAATAGAACATCTGGCATTATAACTCTCGCAGGTGAATACAACGTTGAGCGATGAACGTTGTGCTCCATAATTGTAGTTTTTCTCATATTGAGTTCTTAATACAGAATAATTGACCATTATTACACCGATGTTTATTAACATCGGTTTTTTTTGCTTAAATTTATTATTGGCGATTATTTAGCCATAAAAATCCTAAGCCCTGAATGCAAGGCTTAGGAGATAGTGCATTATTTCACTTCAACAATATCGAGTTTGTTTTGGCTAAAGTCAGGGCGTTCATCATCTTCTTCTTGGAACATGACTGGAACGGCTGGAATATCGTCTTTATCAAAAGCTAAGTCGCCACCATTAATGACTTCATCACCATGCTTGATATTCACAAAATCAAATAATTGAGTATCACATAAGTGTGATGGGACAATATTTTGTGTTGCTCTAAACATGGTTTCAATACGACCAGGGTAACGCTTATCCCAATCTCTTAGCATCTCTTTAATAACCTGACGTTGGAGATTCGGTTGTGAGCCACAAAGATTGCAAGGGATAATTGGAAACTGTTTTGCTTGTGCAAAACGCTCAATATCTTTTTCACGAGCGTAAGCAAGAGGGCGAATAACGATTTGTTTGCCATCGTCACTCATTAATTTAGGTGGCATACCTTTAAGTTTTCCACCATAAAACATATTTAAGAATAATGTTTCTAAAATATCATCACGATGGTGGCCTAAAGCAATTTTAGTTGCACCAAGTTCTGTCGCTGTGCGATATAAAATACCACGACGTAAACGTGAGCATAAAGAGCAGGTTGTTTTACCTTCAGGAATAATATCTTTAACGATCCCATAGGTATTCTCTTCAACAATTTTATATTCCACACCAAGTTCATTTAAATACTCAGGTAAAATATGCTCAGGGAATCCGGGTTGTTTTTGGTCTAAATTGACTGCAACAAGTGAAAAATTAATTGGCGCACTTTTTTGCAGATTCATTAAGATAGAAAGTAGCGTGTAGCTATCTTTACCACCAGAGAGGCAGACCATGATTTTGTCGCCGTCTTCAATCATATTAAAGTCAGCGATAGCTTGCCCAACATCACGGCGTAAGCGTTTTTGTAGTTTGTTGAAATTATACTGTTCTTTTGGGATGCTCATTTTTTACGGTTCTATATCGTTGCTGATTATTCTGTAACTTGCTAACCAAGGCTTTGTTCTTCGCTGTTTTGATGCCTTAACAATATGATAAATATATAAAATATCTTATAGGCTCAAGTAATAAGTTGTGTGAAAAACAAAGTTATTTATGGCAAGAAAATTGATAAGTCGCCAATGATACCAGATGGTAGGGTGGTTTCGATATAGATAACTACAGTTAAGCGATTTCAAGGCGGTAAAAAGTAAGAAGTAATAGCCTTATATAAACTGAATAAGGCTATAAACTTTTTGTATCACGTGGTGATTATTAAATAGGCATAGACTTTAATAAGGTATCGTTGGTAGTTCACGTAAAATAGAGTTTTTTCTACGTTCAGCAGTCAATTGTGACAATTCATTATCAGAGACAAAAATTAAGGCATCTTGAGGACAAAACTCAACACAAGCAGGGCCTTGTTCTCTATGATTACATAAATCACATTTAACGATATCAATTTGAAATTGTTGACCAAGATCTAAACAATAAGTAGGTGCCGAATGCGCCTTTTTCTCAAGTTCAATGGCGCCAAATGGGCAAGCTAAAAGACAAGCTCTACATCCAATGCAATTTTCAGGGTGTGTTTCGACAAAATTTTCACCACGCACTAATGCTTTTGTCTGACAAGCTTGGGCACAGGGTGCATCTTCACATTGATGGCAAACAGAAGCTGTAAATTGATGCATTAATTTAATAATGCGGATCCTTGGATGAAAATTCTTTTTATTGAGAAAATCATTTCCATCCTTTTCTGATGTATGACCGACTGAACAAACAACTTCACATGTTTTACAGCCAATACATTTTTTAGAGTCAATAACAATTTGGCTATTCATCTCAATACCTATTTATAGGGTTATATAACTTATAATATAATGTTTGATGATTTATTTTAGTAATATTAATCAATATTATCTCTAATAAATAAGGTCAAATAATAACAACTAAATAAAAAAGGGTTTTTTAAACTTAAAATCAAATGAGAATGAATAGTATTTAATAAAATAATAGGAATAAGACTTTATAATATACGTAAATAATCGTAGATGAAAAAACGGCAATCTTATTTCGATTGCCGTTTCTTTAATGGATATCTGTTATTAAAAACTATGATGATAATGTTGCTAATTTAGTTGCGAATCCCATAAAGAAAAGCCCGATAACACCATTACCCAGTTTAGCGATATTTTTACGTGAGCCAAAGAAACGAGCAAGGGCTACACCACCAAATATTAGAAAAGAGAGATAGATAAAACTAAACGCTTCAAGCATGGAAGCGAGAATTAAATAAGATAATCCGGTATGTGCATAATTAAAATCGATAAACTGAACAAAAAATGAAATATAAAATAGGATCGCCTTAGGATTGGTCATACTTAATGTAAGCGCTTTTCTGAAAATGTGTTTCTGTACCGTTGTTGTTTGTTCTGAATGTACTTTTTTGGAGAAAAAAGTCGCATGGATAATCTTTATTCCTAAATACAGGAGATAAAAAGCACCTAAAAAACGGACAATAGTAAAGAGTACTGGAGAGGCTTTTATAACAGATGCGACACCAATAAAGGCGAGAAAAATCAAAATGGCATCACCTAAAAAGACACCAAATGCAGCACGATAACCATCACTGACGCCACCTGATGCGCTTGTTTTTAGCACATAGAGTGTATTAGGGCCAGGAACGAGGATAATAAAAAACATGCCTGCGAGGTATGTCCAGATATTGAGTACACCAAATTGTTCAAGCCACACGTTAACCCCCAATCCTACTTTCTCTGTATTACTTAATGAATTGCTATTATATAAAGAGAATCCACCTTATTTAAATGCATATTTTCACTCATATAGAAGATAAATGTTTGATGCTTACTGCTTTCTGTTTGAAACAGCACCTGTTATCACTTCAATGGATTACACTCTATTGTTAGCATTTAAAAAAGATGCAATTTTCTTATGTAAAGAGAGTAGATCTCTTAAGTTAACTCGATTATATTTATCTGTGTTTTTATACAGTATTCTGTATTGATCAATTACGCTAAGGGAAATGTGATGTTAAAAGTAATTGCTGAAGATTTTATTAAAACAGAAGCGATAGAAATTGTTTTACCTCTTTATCGAGAACTTGTTGAGGCGACTAAGAAAGAGCCTCTGTGTATTAGCTACAATTTATATGTTGATGAGAAAGATCCTGGTCACTTTGTCTTTATTGAACAATGGCCAGATCATGTTGCGCTTGATGTGCATTGTGCTAGTGAACATTTTCAGCGATTAGTCCCTATGATTAATGCATATAAAAAAGCTGAGCCTAAATTTTTACTTATGGCGGATGCTTTTGATGAAAAATAAAGTAATAAAACTAGACTCATTTATAATGGGTACACTAAATAATAAGAAGTAAGGCAAGAGAGAAGGTGATGTTAGCGAAGTATATATCTCAAATTGTAAACCAAGAAGATAGCTATCAAATTTTAAGTACTCAGAATTTTTTGGATAACTTAACAGAAATAACCAGGGCAACTCATACTTGGTTATTTTCTGATGGTGTCATCTTGAAATGCACAGAAGAGATAGAAACAGAACACTATGATAATGATGCTCAATGTCCTGAACATTGGATAACTTGGGAAATTGTAGAGTCGAATAACAAACCGATTTCTCCTTGTAGAAAAGAATTTTTTAATTTATGCCAGCAAAGTTTTTGGTTAAAAATGCAACTTGCTAATAATGTATGATTAGTCGTATAAAAAAGCTACTTTATAAGTGGCTTTTTTATACCTATTAAAATTAATAAAATAATTTATTTTAAATACCACTTTAAGCTTTTAATTAAATATTAATCAATGCTCCAGAGGTTAAAGTAAATTAATTTCACTTAGCGAGTGTTTTTTATTTTTTTATCTCTAAAAATAGATTATCAATCGTGGTTTAAATCATATTTAAACTGCGATTGAAGTTAATGATAAATCAAAATTAGTCTTTTTTCATAACGTTATGATCTTAATATTCTATTAATAATAGCAAAAAATAAGGTAAGTTTATTGTTGAGGCGAATGGTGTTTTAATTGTAGCTCTAATCATAAGATTTTCTTTATAAAATATTATAAATAACGTATTATTTATCAATAATTTTTATTGAGTATTGCACTCAATTTAATAAGAGAGCTAAATTCTAATTTAGTTCCATTTGTCTATCCTTTTTTATATAGAGAATAAAGATGAGTCGTAATTTATTTCTTTCTACTTCACTGTTAGCTATTTCTACACTTTCTTTTAATGCACAAGCAGCGTTAGATAATACTTTATCCGTAGGTTATGCTCAGAGCTCAATTAAATTGGGTGATTATAAAATCGATGATAAACCTAAAGGAATTAACTTTAAATACAATCACGAGTTTGATAATGATTGGGGTTTTATTGGATCACTGACGTACACAAAATTAACTTATAATTATTATAGCCGCTGGGGAAAAATTGGTTCAACTGAAATTGATTATGTTTCATTAACGGCTGGGCCTAGCTATCGTTTTAATGATTACTTTAGTGCATATGGTTTAATTGGGCTTGGTCACGTTAGCCAAGAAGATAAATATTATTATGTTAATGACGAATACAGCAAAACGTCTATGGCTTATGGGGTAGGCTTACAAATTAATCCAATCCCAAACGTAGCAATTGATGCATCTTATGAATATTCTAAATTAGATAATGCAAAATTTGGTACTTGGGTATTAGGTGTTGGTTACCGTTTCTAATTTTAAGCTAATAAATAATTTTTTTAAAAGGTCACGTTATGTGGCCTTTTTGTGAATACAAATGTAAATGCATCACTATATGTAGGATATTCACTTATCAAAGCACATTAAATATACATTAAATGTGTGTTTTTTATTCGGGGTGCTTGACTGTCAATAAAGGATCTTTAAGATGCCATATTTTATGGAGAGAGAATTATGTTAACTGTAATAAAAGCAGAACCTTCACACTATGATGAAATGATAGCAGTTTGGGAATCTTCAGTTAGAGCTACGCATGCATTTCTATCTGAAGATATTATCTTCTCGCTTAAAAAAGATATTGTAAAACAGTATTTTCCTATGCTTAATACCTATATCGCGATAGACAATAATAATGTTATTCATGGGATCTTAGGCACAGCAGAAAATAAGTTAGAAATGCTTTTTGTCGATGCGAATTCTAGAGGGCATGGTTGTGGTAAATTACTTACAACTTTCGCGATAAATACACTGCATATTGATGAGTTAGATGTAAATGAGCAAAATCCTCAAGCAATTGGCTTTTATCTTTATATTGGATTTGAGCAAATAGGGCGTTCAGAATTAGATGGACAAGGCAATCCTTTTCCATTGTTACATTTAAGATTAAATAAAAATAAGTATAAATACTAAATAAAGGAATATTAAAGATAAAAAATAAGGAGAAAAGTGAAAGTTCTCTCTTTTTATCTTGTTCAAATAATAATTATCCACCCAAGTTTGATTTATATCGTGATAAACCTTCTGCTTTAATGAAATAATTTTTTCATAATTAAATAGATCTAACACAACATTGGAATAGTTATGAAAAAAGCCTTAATTGTTATTTTATCTTTATTTTTACTACCCGCTTGCTCTGAATCAAGAGAAAATAAATTTATTGAATATTGTATGGATACATTAAGTGTCTATAGTAATGTGAGTAAAGATCAATGTTTGTGTTTTTATAATGAAGCAAGTAATAAATTTTCTTCAACTGAAATAGATAGAATGGTCAAATCACCACCAATAAAACAAGACAGTACACTTACAAGAGAGGGCACAATGTTTTTAACTATTGCTCATTCATCTAAATGCTTTGAGTAACAGATATTACGCGTAATAACTAATAAAGAATAGGTCGTAAATTAAGTTACTTATACTGAAGATCATCGCCTCTAAACGCAAATACCACAAAATTGATAAAACCATCGCTATAAATTGAATATATTATCACTGTTTTTATATACAGTTAGTTGTGGGTTTATCTTTATTGTGAATCGAGAGGAAATTATGTCAAAGCTTCGCTTATCTTACCCAAAACTCAGTCCTAAAGCTTATGCTGGTTTAATTCAATGTAAAACTGCACTAGAAGGAAGTTCACTGGATATAACGTTAATCGAGCTTGTTTATTTAAGAGTGTCTCAAATCAATGGCTGTGCTTTTTGTTTAGAGATGCACAATAATTCGTTGCGTAATCATGGTGTTGCTCAAAATAAGTTAGATGCACTAAATGGTTGGCAAGTGAGTGAACGTTTTACTGATAAAGAGCGAGCTGCATTGCTATGGGCAGAGGTGGTCAGTAATATTTCAGCAAAAGGTACGGAGGATAATATTTATCAGCAGGTTAAAGCGTATTTTACAGATACAGAAATGAGTGATCTGACATTGGCAATTGGATTAATGAATGCCTTTAATCGTATTGCTGTGAGTTTGCGTCAGTAATTAGTATTACCTACGCAAATCATATGTCTCAAATAATGATCAAGAGAAAAGCGCTGATAGGGCGCTTTTGATTTTATTTGCTTAATTTTTACCAGAGGTATTGCATGAAAGGTAAATAAGCAAAAAATAAAGCAATGAGTATAAATAAGATACGAAATAACGTTTTTTTTGTTTTTATTGTGGTATAGAGCATGACGATAATAATAGCTACGCAGATATACCAGTAAAAGGCACCAAAGAAAGCTAAGGTAAAAATAGTATCAATAATAAAGTGACTTTCACTCATTTTATTTCTCTCTGAAATAAAAAATCACCTGCTAAAATATAAGCAGGTGAAGATAAAGTGATTATGATTTCCAAATAATATGGAACATAGGCTGTAATGGATCGCGACTAATCAGGACTCGACCAAAAATATCATCAATATCGGAATCATCGTCTGGAGCAAGGCCAATAATCACTTCGCTAAAACGGGCTGATGTGACAGGCTGGCCAACAATAAATTGCCAATCATTACCTAATGGAACCACTTCAGCTGCGCCTCTTTCTTCAAATTGCAGGTTAAAGAGTAATTGGTCTGCAACATCTAAATTATCAGCTGCTTGAGCTAAAAATAGATCATAAGCTTGTTCTAAAGCATCGTCTTCACTGATTAAGGTTGGTTCATTCATGGTAATGCCTGTCTATTATTCCAATAATTATCGCGTTGTTTGTATAGCATTTTTGCTCATTTAGCAAAATATTCTATTGCCTATTTTTATTACCTTCTTGATTATAACAGAGGGCTAAAGAAATAGCAGATGCGCTCTAATACACGATTTAAGAAAGGGCGCTTTTCCCATTCGTCTAGTGTCAATTCTGTAGAGCGAGCAATATAATCATATTGCACAATGCTTAAATCACTTCCGAAGCCTTCATCATCAATGACAACAGTGATTTCAAAGTTTAACCATAAGCTACGCATATCAAGGTTAACTGAACCTACCATACTAAGTTGTCCATCAACCATCACGCTTTTTGTATGTAATAAACCATCTTCAAATTGGAATATTTTTACACCAGATTCCAGCATTTCTGTAAAGAATGAACGGCTTGCCCAACGCACTAGGAAAGAGTCATTACTGCGAGGAACAATAATACTCACATTAACACCTCGCATCGCCGCGGTTGAGATTGCATGGGCAAGATCATCGCTAGGTACAAAATAAGGTGTTGTGAGCACTAATTCTTTTCTTGCGGAATAAATGGCTGTAATTAAGGATTGCTGAATAAGCTCGTCAGGAAAGCCAGGGCCTGATGCGATAACTTGTGTTGTATGACCACTTTCTTGCTCACAAGGCATAATATTGTCATCAGGAGGAGGTGGTAAATGGCGTTCACCTGTTTCCATTTCCCAGTCAAAGGCATAAATCATCCCTAATGTGGTAGAAACTGGACCTTCCATTCTTACCATAATATCAATCCATTGACCGACACCGGAATCTTGTTTGAAATAACGAGGATCGACCATATTCATACTCCCTGTGTAGGAAATATAATTATCAATCAATACGATTTTTCGATGTTGACGCAAATCCATGCGGCGCAAGAAGAAACGGAATAAATTAACATGCAGTGATTCAACAAATTCAATACCCGCGGCTCTCATTGCGTCTGGGCCTTTGGTACGAAAGAAGTTCCAGCTTCCAGCTGAGTCAACCATAACTCGACATTTTACACCGCGTTTAGCGGCTCTGATTAAGGCGTCGGTTACTTCATCGACTAAACCACCTGATTGCCAAATATAGAAGACCATTTCAATGTTATCACGAGCGTTATTAATATCGCGTGTAATTGAATTTAGTGAATCTTCACAGGTGGTTAAAAGTTCAATTTTGTTACCTTTAACACCTTTAATACCTTGGCGTTTAGCGGTTAATTGGAAAAGAGGAGTCGCAATATCGCTCGTACTTGTAGCAAAAATATGCTTACATTTCCTCAAGTCTTCAAGCCACGCAACAACAGAAGGCCACATCTGTTTAGCATGTTCAACGCGTCGTTTTCCTAGGTGTAATTCACCAAAAGCAAAATACGCAATAACCCCGACTAATGGCAGAATATAGATGATCAATAACCATGTCATTGTTGATGTAACTGGTCGTCGATGCATTAGGACACGAAATGTGACCCCCGCAATTAATAGCCAATAGAAGAAAAAGGTTAGCCAACTTAATACAGTATAAAATGTTGTCATAGTAGAGCTATTTTCCGTTGAAAATGAATTGCATGGATAAGCTGAAGGCAATTTACTAAAAATAGTTCATTATTTTTGTTATTTGCCGAATGTTGCTATTAAATCAGGATTATTATCTCTGTCAAATCTCTTTCTTAAGAGATAAGCATCAAATAAGCAATAAGATACAACTCTTTATTCATTTTTTCTTTGTGAGAAATGCTTAAATAATGGATGAAATTCAAGCAAATCATAAATCACCCCTTGGATCACAAAATGAACGTCTTATAATAGTCCACTTATTCGAAAAAATAGGTGCTGATAGCATGAGACACAGTAGGACTGAAGTAGCTCGTTGGCGGATGATGAGACAAGCTATACGTAAACGTCGTCGATGGTTAGAAGGGCAATCTCGTCGTAATTTCCGAATTTATAAACTGCGTAAACTTGATACTTCTAGAAAACATAGAGCACTTTTATTTGTACAACACATAGAATGGAACTCATAATTTCACTTTTTAACAGTTAATATCAATCATTTTGTTAAACGTTATTGAATATGATTGCTATTTGCATTTAAACTAGGGCATATTTTTTCTTTAGGTGAAATAAGATCAGTTATGCGTTGGAAGCTTTGGGTACTCATATCACTTTGTCTACATGCCTCACTTGTTGCGGCTGCGATGTTATATGTTGTAGAAGATAAGCCAGTTACACCTGAGCCTATCTCTATACAGATGTTGGCATTTGCGGCAGATGAGCCTGCAGGCGAACCAGAGCCTGTGGTTGAAGAAGTCACTCCTCCAGAACCTGAGCCAGTTGTTGAGCCAGAACCCGAGCCAGAACCTATTCCTGATGTAAAACCTATTATCGAAAAACCAATAGAGAAAAAACCAGAACCAAAACCTAAACCAAAACCTGTGGATAAACCGAAACCGCCTGTTGAGCGACCACAACCTTTAGTTGTTAATAAAGGTAATGATCTCAAAAATCTTAACCCGACGGCAAAGCCAAGTGATAAAGGCGATGAAAAACCGGTTGCCGTGGCAAGCAGTGGTGAAGGCAAAGTACCCAATGCAGTACGCCAAGGTTTACCTGAATATCCTCAGAGAGCAAAAGCCGTGGGTATTGAAGGATCTATAAAAGTACGTTTTGATGTTGATGCTGATGGGCGAGTAGATAATGTAGAAATACTTTCTGCTGATCCTAAGAATGTATTTGAAAGAGATGTTAAAAGAGCGATGCGTCAATGGCGTTATGAAAAAATTCCTTATAAAGGAAAAGTGGTTCTCATTGAGTTCAAAATGACAGGGGTGTCAGCAAGCTAATTTTTATAAAGTTAGCCGTTAAACAAAGCGATATCCCTATTTGATACCAGATAAATAAAAGGCACTTTAATAAGTGCCTTTTTTAGTATTCAATTTTTAATGCTTTCACGCTATTAGCGTCGTAATCGAATTGTCGTAATGGCGTTTTATTCCATAGTACTTGTTAGCGTGAAGTGAGCTTTACCCTCAGGTAAGCGACGAGCAGAATTGTTCTCGTCAACGGCAACGTAGGTAAACACAGCCTCTGTTGCACGATAGCGTTGGCCGACAGGTTCTGTGGCGACTTTTTTAACCCATACTTCAATATTAACAGTAATTGAAGAGTTACCCGTTTTTAAGCAACGCGCATAGCAACAAACGACATCACCAACAGCAACAGGTTTAAGAAAGGTAATGCCTGTTACACTTACAGTAACGACACGACCTAACGCAATTTCTTTTGCTAAAATTGCACCACCGATGTCCATTTGAGACATTAACCAGCCACCGAAAATATCACCATTAGCGTTAGTATCAGCAGGCATGGCAAGGGTGCGTAAAACGAGCTCACCATTAGGCAAAGATTGTTGTTCAGTCATGGAAATAAAGTATCTGTAAAATAATGTTGAAACCAAGGAGATATTTACTCGTATACATCAAGTTTACTCGTCATACTTCAAGTTGTAGCGTTGTTGACTTCGTTCATTCGCACTAGTCACATACTAATGTATGCTCCTAGCGTCTCATTCACTTGCCGCCTAGCTACACCTCGAATTATCTAGAGTAAGAGTCTCGTCATACTTCAAGTTGTAGCGTTGTTGACTTCGTTCATTCGCACTAGTCACATACTAATGTATGCTCCTAGCGTCTCATTCACTTGTCGCCTAGCTACATCTTAAATTATTTAGAGTATCAGCAGGCTATACTCTAATAGCTACAACTTAAATTATTTAGAGTATCTACAGGCTATACTCTAATAGCTACAACTTAAATTATTTAGAGCACATATCTCCCAATAAAATAAAAATAATTATTCAGATTTTGAATGGGCATCGTGTGATGTCGGTTTAGATGCTTGCTTTGTCATATTATCTGATAATTTGTGTTCACTATTTTCTGTAGCTTCATTTTCAGTTTGTTCTTCTGGTAAACGGTTATTCCAGATATAAACCACACTGGCGATAGTAAAGATAAAGGTTAAAATAGTTAAGCCAAAGACTTTAAAATTAACCCAAGTCTCTTCCGCCAAAGAAAATGCCACATAAATATTACCAAGTGCACAAGCAAAAAAGAAAACCACCCATGCAATATTGAGTTTCTTCCAATTTGCAGGCGGCATAGCGAGTTCTTTGCCTAACATTCTTTCCATTAACGTTTTTGGCGTAAATAACTGCATACCAATTAAAACGATAGCAAAAATGGCATAAATAGCCGTCACTTTCCATTTAATAAAATCAGCAGAATGGAAAAATAGGGTTAATGAACCAAAAATAGTGACAACCACAGCGGTAATGAGCGGCGCTTTCTCTACTTTATGGAAAATAAGCCATGTTAAACCGACTGAGATCCACGTCGCGATAATTAATGCACCTGAAGCATAGAAAATATCTTGCCATTTATAGAAGATAAAAAAAACTAATAGTGGAGCAAAATCAAGTAATTGCTTAAGCCAGCCATTTTTCATAACAGATAGGAACCTATGGTAATTAAATTCATAAACTTGGCTATTCTAATGCAAAGCGACAGAAAATGGGTAAACAATTGCATATCTTTAACGACAGAGTGTTAATTTGTACAAAAAAAACTAGTTTTATCTGAAATAACTCAATGAAAAATCAACGCAATTGCATTTATGTAAAATTAAAACTCAAGCTTGAATTATGAAGGAGGATTTAAATATTACACTAGTATATGATTCATATACTCATCATTTTCATCCGCTACTTTTTGATGAATGCATAAATAAAAAAGTATTTCTGATAAGAGGAAATCAATGATCGGAAAAAGACTAATAAAATGGATGCCAGGATTAGGCTTATTGTTTAACTATAAGCGTGAATATTTTGGCTATGATTTAAAAGCGGGCCTTTCTGTTGCTGCCGTGGCATTACCTGTCGCCATTGCTTATACCGAATTATTGGGTATTAACGCTATTGTTGGGTTATATGCCTGTATTTTCCCCATGATTATTTATGCGTTATTTGGTACTTCCCGCCAGTTAATTACGGGGCCAGATGCTGCAACTTGTGCCGTTATTGCTGCGGTCGTCATTCCACTATCTGCTGGTGATGAAAATACTCGATGGCAACTTGCGATTATCATGACAGCGATGACGGGGTTTTGGTGTATTTTAGCCAGCCATTTTAGATTAGGGGCTTTTACTGATTTTCTTTCTCGTCCCATTCTTCAAGGGCTTTTAAATGGTGTTGCGATCACCATTATGGTCGGGCAAATTAGCAAAGTCTTTGGCTTTGATACTTCCCCAGATCACTTAATCGAAAAACTCATTGAAGTTCCTTTTCGATTAATGGATGCTCATTTGCCCACAGTATTAATGTCAGCTGTAACATTAGCCTTATTATTAGGGATTCGTTATTTTCGTAGCCGATGGCCTGCACCGTTAATTGCCATGGTTATGATGACATATTTGAGTTGGCAATTTGATTTGGCAAGCTTTGGTATTGCTATCGTGAATAAAGAGGCTGGGAATGCTGATCTATTTCTGCCAGTAGTCTCGATGAGTGGATTTCATCCTGGTGTATTACGAGAATTATTAGTTCCATCCATAAACTTGGCTGTCATTAGCTTTGTGAGTTTTATGATGACAGCCCGCAGTTTTGCCAGCAAAAATGGTTATGATGTCGATGCAGACCAAGAATTAAAAGCATTAGGTATTGCCAATATTGCCGCCGCATTGTCTCAAGGGTTCGCTGTAAGTGCGGCAAGTAGTCGTACAGCGGTCAATGACTCCGTTGGGGGGAAAACGCAGTTAGTTTCTATTATTGCCGCATTGATGATTTTGCTCGTGTTGCTATTTATGACCGATTTTCTTGCTTATATTCCACTGTCTTCGTTAGGGATAGTGTTGATAGTTTCTTCTTGGTCACTGCTTAGTATTCGTCATATTTGGTCTTATCGTAAGCGTAATAAACAAGCATTTACATTGGCATCATTTACATTATTAGCTGTGTTATTGGCAGGTCTTATTAATGGTATTGGTTTTGCGGTTTTATTAGGCCTATTACAATTCTTACGTATTGTTTTTCGACCTAGCGATCAGTTATTGGGTGTTGATGAACAAGGAATGGTCCATTCAATGAATAAGGATAATGGTATTGAGCCTATTGATGGTTTAATGATGTACCGTTTTAATTCACCCCTGACTTATTTTAATGTGGGTTATTTTAAAAAACGAGTACTACAACTGGTTGATAACGCACCTCAAAGACCAGCATGGTTAGCGGTAGATGCTGCTGTAAGCTTTACTTATGATGATGTTAGCGTATTTGCTGCCATTGATGAGTTAATAAGAGAATTACGAATAAAAGGCGTTAAATTGGTTCTAGCGGGGCGCAGAACGGAATTAAATCGTTGGATAGAACGAAATAAAATTTCGCTCAATGAAGATGATTTGATTATTGCCCCAGATCTCTATTTTGTGATCCGCCTGTATCAAAGCCGACAGCAGATCAAAGAAAAACAGAAAGAAGCAAGAAAAGAGGCGCTAAAACAAGACTCTGAAAATAATGATGAGAATACAGTAGATGCGCCAACAACGAGTCATACATCTACTCTCTAAGTGTATTGGCTAAACTTCATTGGTGCATAATAAATAACAAAATCCCGTGATAAGTGATTAGCTTATACACGGGATTTTTTATAGGTAATGATAATGCTTTGAATCTTTGAATAGATTAACGCTGTTGCGTTGTGTATTTGTTTTCAACCAACATAAACAAACGGAACAGATAAATAATCATCCAAGCCGAAGCCATATTTTTTAGGAAGTAGAATAAGAAGTTATGGATAACATCAGGTAGTTGAATTGTAAGATTACTCACAAAACCAATGCCGAACTGCAATAAGATCCAAATACCTAAAGCAGGAATAAGCGCAGCCGATTCACTAAATCCAACTTTCCAACCCAAACGTATTGCACTTCCCATATTTTGTTGACGTACTAAAACAACGGGCGCTAATGCAAAACCAATTAATAAAATGATGCCAGGAATAATCATCACCATAAAACCAGCGCTAATCAAAATAGAGCACAGCACAATCAATAGGAACATTTTAGGTAAGCGAGGTAGAGCCGCATTAAATGTTTGACCTAAGGTGACGTTATGACCTGTGGAAATCGCCGTAGCGAACATCAATAAGGTTAGAACCAAGATGCTTTGCTGTAATGTTTCAAATGCATACAGTGATAACACTTTTTTGGCAATACCCACGACACTGTTTGACATTGCTTCTAACTCAGCAGGAGAGGCTGAAGAAAGCTGTGTATTTTTAAAATTAGCCACAAATTCAATCATCAATTGGTACTCTTGAGGATTAGGGCCAATGAAGACATGAATGATCGCTAAAATAATGGCAAGAATAGCGGAAAGAGTAACAATGCTACGTCGTTCATTCTTATAAAAATTAAGACTGTCTCGGTAGATTGTGCGTGCCGTGGTAGGCATGAAACTGCTCCTATAAAAATAGACTGTGTCAATGCGCGCTATTGTACCTTTTACAACAGCAAAAAGGGATATTTTATCTCGATCCTCTTATTTCACGTTTTTCTAGATGCGAATAATCGAATTACACTTATCATTTAAATTAAATAAAACATATTTTTAACACAAAGATAACTTTATTTTCAAATAAGGCTTGTTAGGGTATTTTTTATTCAAAAAATAATAGTAATAATAAATTTAATTATAAGAAAAAATGGTATTAATGGGAAATTTGATGTGGATCAATTATAAATAATAGTATTGATAAATAATAAAAAGAGAAATAACACTTTCTGCAAAAATAATTCCAAAGTTGTGATCGGCATTAGATCATAATTACCAATAAATGGTTATATTTTTAGCGGAGATTTTACTTATTACAGGAATGGGTTAAATAATGAAAAAACTTTCTGCGCTTATTTTAGCGGCTGCAACTCTTGCGCCTTCTATTTCTTTTGCTCACCAAGCAGGTGATTTTTTATTCCGTGCAGGTACTGCAACAGTTCGTCCTAATGCGGGTTCTGATGCAATATTAGGTGGCGACCATTTTGAAGTAAATAATAATACCCAATTAGGTTTAACTTTCGGGTATATGATCACTGATAATATCGGTGTTGAGTTATTAGCAGCTACGCCTTTTGAACATAAAATTTCATTGACAGGTGTAGGTGAGATTGCAAAAGTTAAACATTTGCCACCAACATTAATGGCACAATATTACTTCGGTAATGGCGAAGATAAATTACGTCCTTATTTAGGTGCAGGTCTTAACTTTACCACTTTCTTTGATGAGAAATTTAATAATAACCCTGCTGTAGATGGTTTAGGCTTAAATGGTCTTGATCTTAAGGATTCATGGGGCTTTGCGGCACAAGCAGGTTTAGATTATAACCTTGATAAAAACTGGATGCTGAATGCTTCTGTTTGGTGGATGAACATCGAAACAAAAGCAAGATTTAATAGCACTGTTGCTGATAAAGATTTTGACGTTAAAACACGTTTAGACCCATTCGTATTTATGTTTGGTGTGGGTTACCGTTTCTAATTATTCTTTCTTTAAAAGAATATCTCATAATGAAAAAGCGAAGTTTCTCTTCGCTTTTTTTATCTTTTTAATTTGCTAAAAATCTTTCATTTCTAGATTATATACAGCTTCTTTTTTATTCTTAATACCTAAATTATGAGTTATTAAAAGCAGAGTTAAATAGGTAAATAGACATCTGAAATAAGACATTTAGCATTTTGATATCCACTAAAATGTATTCAATATGCATCTTTTGTTTATTGATATTATCAAAATAAAAAAAGTGTGATTTTATTTATTAAAAATTGCTGACATTTTAATAAGTAAAAGGGTGCATTCTATAGGTGTATTTAAAATGCATCTTTATATTTAAATTGAGTAAAACGGCTTTATCTATCAATAGATAGAAGAAAATAGAAAAAGAATAAAATGATATCAACATAGGAGATATTCAGAGTAATAAGGTGGGTAATTTATAATCTCAAAATGATTAGTAATATTTCTGATTTGTTCTTTTTGTGAGCTAATTCTGGCGTGGAATAAAAATAGACACTTTTTAGCTTATTTGTTTTTTTTGCAAAAATTGATCTACTTTATGAAAGATTAAATGATTAAGACAAAAGTCTTGGACAAAAAAAGACCACCGAAGTGGTCTAGAAAATTAGGACTAAAGGAAGACGAGAATAAAAGCGGATCAGCGAATAACCATTGAGTTTATAACCCCTTTTACACCTGTTACTTTACGTGTTGTTTCAATGGCACGATTGGCATCTGCTTGAGAAGAGACGAAACCACTTAGTTGAACTTTACCTTTAAATGTTTCAACGCTGATTTGTGTTGAATTAAGATTTTTTTCACCAATTAGCGCTGTTTTCACTTTAGTGGTGATCACGGAGTCATCAAAATATCCCCCAGTACCCTCTGATGTTGCAGTTGGAGAACATGCAGATAAAGTTAATGCCATCAGTAATGCTGCCATAACAGCGGAGATTTTTGCCCATAGTTTCATCATCAAACTCCTTGTAATTACATTATTGGTTGAGTATTTCCGAAAAGAAAATATAAAGTACCTTATAAAGTATGACCAAAAAATAAAATTTCGCCCAACTTTAGATAAAAAGATTATTTGATTCAGAATATGAACGAGGGAATGAGAACGCGGTTTATCGCGGTTTCAGCAGTCAATGAGTGGGATTGAATAGACAATAAATTAAGAGTAATCCGCTTAGAAAAATAGCAAATTATTTCTCTAAAGCGGATCTCACTAAGCGTATTTAAAGCAATTAGGAGAGGGTAGCTGCCTTCATCTCTTTCACAAATGTCGTCAGTGCTTTTAACATCACATCGGGTTGATGAAGATTTTTCTCAATAATTTGAACCACTGCCGAGCCTGAAATTGCGCCTGTGGCACCATTGGCAATCGCTTCTTTAACTTGCTTAGGCTCAGAAATGCCAAAACCTTGCAATGCGGGAGGGGCATTATAGGTTTTTAGTTTGTCAGTAAGATGTGTTAGTGATTGTTCTGCACGTTTATCTGTACCCGTTACACCTGCTCTTGATAATAAATAGGTATAGCCTTTACCTGATGCTGCCAACTCTTGTAAAAGTTCATCATCAGCATTAGGTGGACAAATAAAAATAGGACTGATATTTGCGCGTTGTGCTGCTTCACGGAACTCTTTTGATTCACGTAAAGGTACATCACCAATCAAGACAGAATCCACGCCTGCTTGCTCACATTTACTATAAAAATTATCAATGCCATTACTAAAAACAAGGTTGGCATAAACTAATAGGCCAATAGGAATATTAGGATGTTTTGCACGAATTTTAGTTAAGAGCGCAAAGCAATCTGTTGGCGTTACACCGACATTAAGCGCACGTAAATTAGCCCCTTGGATTGTAGGACCATCTGCAAGAGGATCGGAGAAGGGAATACCAATCTCTAATGCATCTGCGCCACCTTCAATTAACGCATCAATAATTTGTAATGACAGCTCAGGAGAAGGATCACCCAATGTGACAAAAGGAACGAATGCGCCTTGCTGTTTTTGTGCCAATGCTTCAAAGCATACTTGATAACGGCTCATTAGATTTCTCCTCTTGCTGCTAAAATATCGTTTACAGTAAAAATATCTTTATCACCACGGCCTGATAAGTTCACAATTAATAGCTGCTCTTTGTCAGGATTTTGTGCAATTAATTTCAATGCATAAGCCAATGCATGAGAAGATTCTAAGGCTGGAATAATCCCTTCACGGCGAGAAAGTGCTTTAAATGCTTCTATGGCTTCATCATCGGTAACAGAAACATAATCAGCACGACCAATGCTATTTAAGTGTGCGTGTTGAGGCCCGACAGATGGGAAATCAAGACCTGCTGAAATTGAATATGACTCTTCAATTTGTCCTTCATCAGTCTGCATAATTGGGGACTTCATACCAAAATAGATCCCTAATTTTCCATGCTTCAGTGGTGCACCGTGTTCACCCGTTTCAATACCTTTACCCGCAGGTTCAACACCAATTAGTTGCACCGAAGTTTCTGGGATAAAGGATGCAAATAAACCGATAGCATTAGAACCACCGCCAATACAAGCGATAGCAGCATCAGGTAGACGACCTTCACGCTCTAGAATTTGTGCTTTGGCTTCATCACCAATCATGCGTTGAAATTCACGGACAATGGTTGGATAAGGATGAGGGCCTGCCGCCGTTCCTAATAAGTAATGTGCGCGGTCGTAACAACCAGACCAGTCACGTAATGCCTCATTACACGCATCTTTTAAGGTAGATGAACCACTGTGAACGGGGATCACTTCGGCACCCATTAAGCGCATACGAAATACGTTAGGCGATTGGCGTTCGACGTCTTTAGCACCCATATAGATACGACATTTCATATTAAGCAGTGCGCAGGCTAAAGCAGTTGCAACACCATGTTGACCCGCACCTGTTTCTGCAATAATTTCGGTTTTACCCATACGTTTTGCTAACAAGGCTTGACCCAATACTTGGTTAGTTTTATGGGCGCCACCATGCAGTAAATCTTCACGTTTTAGATATAAACGAGTTCGCGTGCCTTCTGTTAAATTACGACAAAGGGTTAGTGCCGTTGGTCTGCCTGCATAATTTTTTAATAAATCTTGGAATTCTTGCTGAAAAGAGGGATCGTTTTGCGCATCAATAAAAGCTTGTTCGAGTTGATCCAATGCAGGAATTAAGATTTCAGGTACATATTGGCCACCAAATTCGCCAAAGTAGGGGTTAAGTTTTCTCATTGTGATGTCATCCTGTTTGAAATTTTATTTTTGTGAAATTTAGTTTAGCTGTAATTGTGCAAATACTTGGTTCAGACGTTGCGCATCTTTTATGCCGGGAGCCGACTCTACTCCAGAGTTAAAATCAAGCCCGATACAGCCTGTTTTAACTGCATCCAAACAGTTTTCACTGTTAAGACCACCTGCAAGTAACGCTTTTTCACGTAATGTATTAGGAATTTTTTGCCAATTAAACGTTGTTCCTGTGCCACCAGTGCCGTTATCAAGTACATATTTATTAACGTGTGAAACAGGAGAAATATCTGCGTGAATTGCCATATTTATTGCTTGCCAAATCTCACAGCTAGGTTGAATTCTTTGTCTAAGTTGCTCAATAAACTGAGCATCTTCTTGTCCGTGTAATTGAATGGCAGATAAATTAAGTTTTTCAGCATAGTCACAAATAAGCGTAATGGGTTGGTTTTGAAAAACTCCCACAAAGGCTAAGGGAGCTTGCGCTATCAACTCTTGTGCTTGTGACAATGTCACTTTTCGAGGGGATTTTTCTGCGAAAATCAACCCTGCATAATAAGCACCAGCTTGATAAACCGCTTTTACATCTTGTGTGCGAGTTAACCCGCACACTTTATGCTTTCCCAAAACGAGCGCTCTCACTGCTTGGTCAATATTTTCTTGTGACATTAAGGCGCTACCAACTAGAAACCCATTAGCATATTGGCTTAACGCTTGAACTTGCTGGTGGGTGTGAATACCTGACTCACTGATCACGATTGCATCTTTAGGCAATCCTTGGCTTAACTGCTGGGTACGCGCTAAATCGATAGAGAGATCACGCAAATCACGATTGTTAATACCGATAACTTTGGCATTGAGATTAATGGCACGTTGACGCTCTTCTTCAGTGCTTACTTCCGTTAATACACCCATGTTTAATTGATGAGCAACGGCTGATAGTGCACGATATTGCTCATCATCTAAGACAGAGAGCATTAATAAAATGGCATCTGCTTGATAAAAACGAGCTAAATAGATTTGGTATTCATCAATAATAAAATCTTTGCACAAAACGGGTTGATGCACGGCTTGGCTAACTTGACGTAAATAATCAAAGCTCCCTTGAAAATATTTCTCATCCGTTAATACCGAAATTGCAGCAGCATAAGGCTGATAAATTTTTGCAATCGTAGCGGGATCAAAATCAGCACGAATTAGACCTTTTGAGGGTGATGCTTTTTTACACTCTAAAATAAAAACAGTATTGGGCTGAGTTAATGCCTGATAAAACGAGCGTGTTGATGGCTCTATTTGGTGCACAAATTCTGATAATGGTTGGCTTGCTTTACGTGCAATTAGATATTCAGCTTTATCTTTTACAATGGCGTTTAATACAGTCATGCTCTTATCCTCTCGCTGCTAATGCAGTTACACGATTTATTGCTTTACCGCTATAAATAGCGTGCATAGCAACTTCAGTATTCATTTTTAAATCTTCTTGCCCATGTAAACGCATTAATAAAGCGACATTAGCTGCAACAGATTCGGTATGTGCTCTTTTTCCTTCACCTTGTAATAAATCTGCCAATAATTGACGGTTTACTTCAGGTGTACCACCTTCTAAATCAGTAATGGCACAAGGGCGAAGACCAAAATCACTTGGTGTCAGTTGATAACGTGTAATTTTACCATTGCGTAATTCAGCGACTTGAGTAGGTGCATGTAGTGAAACTTCATCCATTCCACCACTATGAACAACGGCAGCACGCTCATAACCTAAAACTTTTAATGTATCTGCGATAGGCATCAATAACTCTGGGCTATACACTCCAATTAATGCTAATGGCGGACGCGCTGGGTTGATCAATGGACCTAATACATTAAATAACGTGCGTGTTTTCAATTGTTGGCGAACGGGTGCTGCAAAACGAAAACCACTGTGATATTGAGGTGCAAATAAAAAGCATAAACCCACTTCATCCAGTAATTGGCGCGCATCATCAGCACTTCTGTCTAAAGGGATACCAAATGCTGCTAATAAGTCGGAAGATCCAGAGCGGCTGGATACGCTACGATTACCGTGTTTCGCAACTTTGATGCCTACTTCAGCCGCAACAAAGGCGCTTGCTGTTGAAATATTGATACTATTTGCACCATCACCGCCAGTGCCTACGATATCGCAAAAGGTATAATCAGGACGAGGAAATGGCAGTGCATTTTCGAGTAATGCGCGTGCTGCTCCTGCGATTTCTTGAGGATGTTCACCGCGCATTTTCATGCTGATTAATACTGCCGCTAATTGTGATTCTGTTAACTCACCGCGAATAATGGCGCTAAACAGTGTTTGGCTTTCTTCTAACGTCAATTGTTGTGCGCTAAATAATTTGTTGAAGATAGTTTCCATTTTATGCGTCTCCTTTAGGAGTTAATGCCCATGCGATTGTTTGCTCTAAAAGTTGTGCGCCTTTTGTGGTTAAAATTGATTCTGGGTGAAACTGAAAACCACAGGTTTTATGTTGACGGTGACGCACCGCCATAACAGTGTTATCGCACCAAGCATTAATAATGAGTTGTTCTGGAACTTGTTCTCCTGAAAGCGAATGATAACGAGCTACGGGTAAAGGGTTAGGTAAATTCACAAACATTTCGCTGTTATCGTGTTCAGCTAATGTCGCTTTGCCATGTAAGATCTCTCCACATGAAGAAACTTTGCCACCGTAAGCCTCAATAATGGCTTGATGACCTAAGCAAATACCAATTACAGGCAATGTGCCTAATACACGTTTTAACAGTTCAGGCATGCAACCAGCTTGTGAAGGTGCTCCTGGCCCCGGCGATAACAGTAAAATCGGGTTATCGAGCTCATGTAATTTTTGTTCAATAACATCGGCTGCGACGCTATTGCGATAAATCACAACATTATTGCCAAGGCTACGTAATTGATCGACAAGGTTATAAGTAAATGAGTCGATATTATCGAGCAGTAAGATAGTCGCCATTAGCAAGCCTCCTGCATTTGAGTATTGGTGTGAGCTTGTAAAATGGCATTGATAACAGCTTGTGATTTATTGCGTGTCTCTTCTGCTTCCATTTTTGGATCTGAATCGAGCACAATTCCAGCACCAACTTGAATAGTTGCAATATTATTTTCAACATAAGCGGAACGAATAACTATGCAAGTATCAAAATCTCCTGCGCCAGTAAAATAGCCGATAGCACCACCATAACTGCCACGTTTCGTTTTTTCATAACGAGCAATCAATTGCATTGCACTGACTTTCGGCGCTCCAGATAGTGTTCCCATATTCATACAAGCTTGATACGCATGGAAGATATCTAAATCATCACGTAATTTACCCACAACTCTTGAGACTAAGTGCATGACGAAAGCATAACGATCAACTTTTGTTAATTCAGCGACATAACGGCTACCTGCTTGGCAAATACGCGCTAAATCATTACGTGCCAAATCAACTAACATTAAATGTTCAGAAAGCTCTTTCGTATCAGTGCGCATTTCAAGTTCAATTCGACTGTCTAAATCTGCATTGATTGAACCATCTGTGTTGCGTCCTCTTGGGCGAGTTCCTGCAATTGGATAGATTTCAATTTGGCGATCACTTGTTTGATATTTCAATGCACTTTCTGGTGATGCTCCAAATACCGTGAACAAAGCATCTTGCATATAGAATAAATAAGGGCTTGGATTTTTCTCTTTCAACACTTGATAAGCGGCAAGTGGTGAAGGGCAAGCAACTTGAAAGCGACGTGATGGAACAACTTGGAAAATGTCACCTCGACGAATATAGGTTTTCATTGCCTCAACAATATCGCCATAACCTTTATCATCCATATTGCCTTGTATTGTTGATTCTGCTGCTGTTAAAGCGCGGCGGATAGGATGTTTTAAAGGTTGTTTAGCCAGTGAAATTAACTCAGATTGGCGTAAAGTGAGGCGCTGACACTCTGTTTTATCATCAGTAAAAGCAATGGAAATTAACTGACTATCTTTATTCTGATGGTCGATCACGATTAACTGTTCTGCTAAATAAAAGCAGTAGTCAGGGCATGAAAAAACGGTGTCTAATTCAGGAATGGGTTCAAATCCACTGACTAAATCATAAGCAAATAAACCGCCGACAAAAATAGCATTAGCATCTTTAGTGTCTTTATTAGCAAGAAAGAAACGTAAAGCATCAAATACGCTGGCTGATTTTAATTTGCTCTCTTCATCAATATCTTGTGCAGGTGAAGAAAAAGTAAAAACACACTGTTTATCGCTCTCTTGCATTAAGACCGCTTTTTCTTTTAGTGCGATTTTTAATGCAGGTAATAAACCTTGTCCATTAACGCTTAATGCATCAATAGTGACTTGATTTTTTACTGCGCTGATACGTAATGCGCTATCAACAATTAACAAACTTTTTAAGTTTGCTTTAGTGTCAACTTGTGCAGATTCTAATAATAATGTGTGATGTTTGTTTTCACATAATGTATTGAAAAGTAAAGCAGGTTCGCTGTGGTAAGGCAGTGGCGTTGCCTTGGTATTAAATGAGAATGCAAGTGATGTATTCATTATTATCGCTCTATATTATTTTTTACTAACTGTTTTTAATGCATAAAAAAACCCGCGTAGGCGGGTTTTAGATATCACTGACGTGAAGCAGGAGATCAAACCGCCCATAAAAGAGTATTGCGCCACCAAAGAGCGATAAGACGTTGATTAATATTCATAAGATCTCCTTACAGCTAACGACAGATAATAAGTTAATAGACTAGCTCGTGTTGTGTACTAGTAAACTGGATTGCATTGGGTTCGTCAAGTACTTTATGGCATACTCTTTAAAAATTATTACCTTGCTAAGATGAAAAGGGAGAAGCGATGACAGAAGTGCTATCTGATTTAAGAGTGATTTATGATTTGCACAGCCACACTACCGCGTCAGATGGCGAGCTTTCACCAAAAGAATTGGTTGAGAGAGCGATAGAGCGTCAAATTAATGTCTTAGCGATTACAGATCACGATACAACAGCGGCGATTACTCCTGCTAATGATTATATTGCAGAAAAAAATCTGCCTCTTACCCTGATATCAGGTGTCGAAATATCGACTTTATGGGAGAATATAGAAATCCATATTGTTGGATTGAATATTGATATCAACCATAATGCAATGAAAGCACTCCTTTCGTCACAAAGCCAATGTCGTGAAACACGCGCGATAATGATAGGTGAGCGATTAGAAAAAGCGGGTATTGCAAATGCATTTGAAGGGGCAAAAGCCTTAGCACATGGTGGACAAGTTACAAGAGGACACTTTGCCCGTTTTCTCGTGAATGAAGGGCATGTTGCCTCGGTTAATAAAGTGTTTAAGCGTTATTTAGCGAAAGGTAAAACGGGTTATGTCCCCCCACAATGGTGCTCAATAGGTGACGCTGTCACAGCGATTCATGAGGCTGGTGGCGTTGCAGTATTAGCGCATCCGGGACGATATGGTCTATCCTCTAAGTGGTTAAAACGCTTAACGCTTTATTTTAAACAACTTGGTGGTGATGCAATCGAAGTGGCACAATGCCAACAACCACCACAAGAACGAGAACAACACGCAGCATTAGCGCAACTTTATGGGCTAAAAGCTTCGTTAGGTTCTGATTTTCATCGCCCTTGCTCGTGGATAGAATTGGGGCGTAATTTATGGTTACCCAGTGGTGTAGAACCAGTTTGGTCGCTATGGCAAGAGTAACATTAGAAATTCATTGAGGGATGTATGAGCCAACTTTTTTATATTCACCCTGATAATCCGCAGGCTCGTTTAATTGAACAAAGTGCTGATATTTTACGCAAAGGCGGTGTGGTGATTTATCCAACAGACTCTGGCTATGCTATTGGCTGTTGTTTAGAAAACAAAGATGCAATGACGCGAATTTGTCGTATTCGCCAATTAGATAAAAACCACAATTTTACACTGATGTGCCGTGATTTATCAGAAATCGCCAATTACGCTTATGTTGATAATGTGGTGTTTCGTTTAATAAAAAATAACACTCCAGGTAATTACACCTTTATCTTAAAAGCAACTAAAGATGTACCAAAACGTTTGATGAATGATAAACGTAAAACCATAGGTTTGCGTGTTCCTTCTAACCCTATTGCATTGGCATTGTTAGAAAATATTGGTGAGCCATTAATGTCAACAAGCCTGATTTTACCAGGCAACGATTTTGCTGAATCTGATCCGGAAGAAATCGAAGATTTATTAAGCAAACAAGTTGATTTGGTGATCCACGGTGGTTATTTAGGACAAAAACCGACAACGGTAATTGATTTAACAGAAGATACCCCAGTTATCGTGCGTGAAGGTACGGGTGATATTACGCCATTTCAGTAAGTCATTTAGCTGATTAAACTGAATTGGGAGTCAATGACTCGATAGTAATGACTCGATAGTGAAGAAATTTATCACGAGATAAAGAGATAAAAGGTGAAGGGATTTATCGCTTGTGTTAAATTTATACATTGCGATAAAAATCACGGTGTCTGTTTTTGAAATCGGTTATATCAACGCGTATTTTAAACGTTAAACACTATAACTTGATCTGCGAACAAATGGCTAAGCTATCGTTAAGGTTTTGCCAACGTCATTTTATCGCCACTATTTATCACAATGTTGATGTGAAAAATCATCAACATTGTTCACTATTGAATCAATAAACCTGTGTTTATTTCTTATTTTAATAAACATGGGTTATTTTTATTTAATTGATTTTTAAAAATTAATTCTATTTTTATGACGCCTGTGAAGGCGACACATGAGGTTGTTTCATGAGCGATAAATCGCAACGCACTGAAAAATTACAAAAAATCCTTGCTCGTTCTGGTCACGGTTCTCGCCGTGAAATTGAAGGCTATCTTCAAGAAGGGCGTATCAGCATTGATGGTACAAAAGCGAAATTAGGTGATCGTATTGATGTCACCACTACAGCAAAAATCCGCTTAGATGGCCGTATTCTAAATATTCGTGAAGCACAAAAAGATGTTTGCCGTGTGCTTGCTTATTACAAACCTGAAGGTGAACTGTGTACTCGCAGTGATCCGCAAGGTCGTCCAACCGTTTTCCAACGTCTTCCTCGCCTTAACAGTGCTCGCTGGATTGCCGTAGGTCGTCTTGATGTGAATACCAGTGGATTACTGTTATTTACAACTGATGGTGAATTAGCCAACCGTTTAATGCATCCTAGCCGTGAAGTTGAGCGTGAATACGCTGTCCGTGTTTTTGGTGAAATTGATGATGCGAAAATTCGTCAATTAACGCGTGGTGTACAATTAGAAGATGGTCCTGCTTCATTCCGCTCTGTTTCTTATCGTGGTGGTGAAGGGATTAACCAATGGTACAACGTTTCACTTACTGAAGGGCGTAATCGTGAAGTTCGCCGTATGTGGGAAGCTGTTGGTGTCCAAGTCAGCCGCCTTATTCGTGTTCGTTACGGTGACATCGATTTACCAAAAGGTTTACCGCGTGGTGGTTGGGTTGAACTTGGATTAGATCAAATCAACTATTTACGTCAATTAGTTGAATTAAACGACGAAACAGTAACAAAAGTTGCAGTAGAAAAAGATCAACGTCGTATCAAAGCGAATCAGATCCGTCGTGCAGTTAAGCGTCATACGAAAGTATCTGCTCGCACTTCAACATCACCAGCTAAAAGAGCGTCAAGTCGTCGCCAATCAGCAGGAAATAAAAAGTAATTAGCGAATAATTATTTATTATTTCAAATTAAATTTTCATTTTTAAAAAGAAGCACTCATGTTTTTATGAGTGCTTCTTTTTTTGATGGCTTTATTTTTATAATAAATATATCTATGATAATTACATTATTACGGTAGAAATATTAATAATTTTTTATTTAACGATAAGGTATTCAAAATAATATGTATCGTTATTTTTATTTAACAACAGTGTTATATATGACTTTTCTGATAGTAGGGTGCGACAACCCCGCAAAACGAGAAAAGCAGAACGGTATTTTTTATATCAGCAATAACCGATTAGAACCTTTAGAGTTTAAAGTTGATAATTCTTATTTCGTAATGGGTAAAGGTGAAGTTAAAAAAATAAAACTTAATAACGGAAAACATCTGTTAGTTGATAGTCATGGTGAACAGAGTGAATTTATGATTTATCCAGGCAATCGAGGCGGAATAATTAATCCAAATAGAGAAATATATTATAGTTTCACTTCGGTATTTAAACCAGATGATACACTTGATGATCTTCATATAGATGAGCGCATTGTATGGATTAACGGCATACTTGTACGCGGCGCCATTAATAGCTCTGACTCTCTTTTTATTGATAATAATATTTTTAATTGCGATATTCCATTAGATGAATCATTACCTACTTACTTATCTGATTGGGACGATAATGAAAAAGTGAATGTATTGACAAAATGTTTTTCAAGAGAGGATTTTTATCAATATATCGCTAAATATCCTTATGGTATTCACTTTTATTCTGAACGTGATTTGTTAACTGAATATTTAGCAACAGATAAGTTTAATTGGATAGATGGAGGGAACACACGAACAGATAATTTAACTCCACTAGAATATAATGTTAAATTTAGTAATGAAAAATTAACCAAAGAAGCAAATAGTATTTATGAAATAATGAAGAAATATTTAGCGTCAAGAGATCCTAAAGAAAAACAAATATTTTATGATGAATATCATAAATATTTAGTAAGAATGGCAATGATTTACAATCAACAAATACAAAATAATATTTTTGTAGATAGAGATGCCTATTTTGAATTTATGAAAAAAAATGGGAGAATATTTGGTGCTGGCATTTTAGGCGAGCCAATTCTTATTTAAGAAAAATATTCATTTTATAATAATCATTATAGGTCACCAATCTATACCTTTTTGCGCTTTTATTCCGCTGTCAAAAGCATGTTTTATAGGACGCATTTCTGTCACCGTATCGGCTAACTCAATTAATTTTCGATGGCAGCCTCTTCCTGTAATAATGACATTTTGGTGAGGTGGGCGAGAGCTAATAGCTGAAATAACTTCATCTAATGGTAAATAGTTAAAGCTAATCATATAGGTAATTTCATCAAGAATGACCAGATCGTACTCTGGATCGTTAAGTAGTTTCAGTGCATATTGCCAAGTATTCAAACAGGCAGCGGTATCTGCCGTTTTATCTTGTGTTTCCCAAGTAAAGCCCGTTTCCATTACATAAAATGGTACACCGAATTGTTCTAATAGGTTTCGTTCACCGTTTTCCCATGTACCTTTTATAAACTGCACAACACCGACTTTTTTTTGATGACCAACAGCACGCGTTGCGGTTCCCATCGCCGCTGTTGTTTTGCCTTTACCATTGCCAGTAAAAATTATCAAAATACCTTGCTCGTGTTGAGCTTGCTCAATTCGAGTATCTACTTTCTCTTTTAAACGTTGTTGGCGTTTTTGGTGTTGTGCATCATTCATTTTGTTACCTTAAATTATGTTATTCAGCGGGACCTGCTTTACGGCCAGGTTGTGCATCTAAAGATTGTCCTTTCACATCAATACTGTCATCACTCATAAGGTAGAGATATAACGGCATCAAATCTTTAGGTGTTTTTAATTTCTGTGCATCTTCATCTGGAAATGCACTTGCTCGCATTGCGGTACGAGTGCCACCAGGATTAATGCAGTTAATACGCAAAGTACTTTCGTTATATTCTTCATTAAGTACTTGCATAAAGCCTTCTGTTGCGAATTTAGAGACAGAATAAGCTCCCCAACCATAACGACCTTGGCGACCTACACTAGATGTGGTGAGGATAAGGCTTGCATGAGGCGCTTTGAGCATCAATGGTAGTAGTACTTTTGTGAGCATAAATGTCGCATTAACGTTGACTTGCATAACGTCATGCCAAAGATTACTCGGTTGATTAATGATAGGTTCAACAACACCTAATAAACCAGCATTTTGTAATACACCATCAAGATGAGGGAAGCGTTTAACGAGAGTATCAGCAAATTGCTGAAAATCGTTCTCTGTCGCTGTAAGTAGATCAAGTGGATATAACATGGGCTGTTGGCCACCTGATGTGATTATTTTTTCTTGAACATCTTCAAGTTTTGATAAAGTACGGCCTAATAAGATAAGTGTTGCGCCATATTGCGCATAAGTTAGTGCGGCTTCTTTTCCTATGCCATCACCAGCACCCGTTACTAGAATAATTTTATCTTTTAGCACGCTATGATCGGGTTGATATTGCAACATATTGATATCCTGTCTAGTAAAAAGTAAATAAAGTGTAACGTCTTATTTGTCTAGCGACCAGTTTAGTCTGACTTTTTGTTTACAATTTATGGCTATTTTCTTTATGGTATTAAACATAATCATGCCTTTGTTGCTGGCGCTAAAGCAGAATTTCGTTAAACTAGGCATATTGGTTTTAGTCAGTGTTATTAACCTTAAAAAGAGGTCTTTGTGGAGTATATTTTGCAATATGGGCTGTTTTTAGCAGAAATTGTCACTGTTGTTGTGGCGATTATCGCTATCGTGTTGTTTTTCGTTGTAATTGGAAATAAAAAGCAAAATCGTAAAGGGACGTTAAGAGTCACAGATCTTGCTGAAGCTTACGAAGAAAAACAGCGCGTTATGCAACAAGCAAAAATGGACGATGCTGAATTAAAAGTCTGGTATAAAGCGTTTAAAAAGCAGCAAAAAAAAGAGAATAAACAGAGTAAAAACAATGCAAAAGAAGGTAAAAAAGGCGTTGTAAAACCTTGTTTATATGTGCTTGATTTTAACGGTAGTATGGATGCACATGAAGTGGGTGCATTACGTGAAGAAATCAGCGCCATTCTTTCTGTTGCACAAGCAGGTGATGAAGTATTACTGCGCTTAGAAAGCCCAGGCGGTATGGTTCACGGATATGGATTAGCCGCAGCTCAATTAACACGCTTAAAAGAAAAGGGTATTAAACTGACGGCGGTTGTCGATAAAGTGGCTGCTAGCGGGGGATATATGATGGCATGTGTGGCAGATAAAATTGTTGCTGCACCATTTGCGATTATTGGCTCGATTGGTGTTGTGGCTCAGATCCCTAACATTCATCGTTTGCTCAAGAAAAACGATATTGATGTTGAGTTGCATACCGCTGGCGAATATAAACGTACATTGACCTTGTTAGGCGAAAATACTGAAGAAGGTCGTGAGAAATTTAAACAAGATTTAAATGAAACGCATCTATTGTTTAAATCATTTGTGCATAAATATCGCCCTCAACTTGATATCGATAGCGTTGCAACGGGTGAGTATTGGTACGGTTCAGAAGCACTAAACAGAGGCTTAATTGATGAAGTTGGTGTCAGTGATGATTGGCTAATCAATCATATTAATGACTTTGAAGTTCTTTCTGTCCAATATGTTACCAAAAAGAAAATGGTTGAGCGAGTTACAGGTGGCGCAATGGAAAGTATTGATAAACTGATGATGCGTTGGGTACAAAGAAGTAAAAAACCGCTGCTATAAGCCAATAAGTACGCAATAAATGATATCAGTGATATGGATTATCGCTGATATCATCCTTCCTTACTCAGTCACTTTTCCTAAATCTTCTCAAAAAATATTCTAACTCTCTATTTTAAAAGCTTTTATTTCCATAAAATAAAAAAAGCCAGTGAAAATTTCACTGGCAATCAAAGAAATAATTGATATTGCTTATAACAACAGGGTAAATATTTCCTCTTTCTAGGAGGTTTCAATATAGCTGTAAATAGAAAATAAAAATAATTGATATTACTGATTGTATTGATAGGTAAGTGTAATCTTGAGTTGAGATGTGACAGAAAATCTGCATTATAATCAAACTGAATTATTATTCTTTATTTTTGTTTGATTATGCCAGTTATTGGCATCTGAATGAATGCAATAACTGGCAAGCAAAGTCTCTTTTTTGTTATCGATAAAGAGTAAATTAATTTACTTCAGTGATTAAATAAAAATAATCACGAAGATGACTTATTCTAAATGGTATTTATCAGATAACACATGAGCTAAATGCTTAAACATATTGAATGCTGCTGTGCTTTTTGCAGTAGGTAAACCTTGTTCATCTAAAAAAAATTCGCCTTTAAATACGAGGACATTACCTTTCTGTTCAACCGAATCTGCACGCATACCTTGTAAATAATCTTCATGTTCACATATGATTTTATTCGCTTTTTCAAGTAGCATCTCTGTTGTAATCGGTGTAGTTTGTGTTGACATAATATGTGCTCCTTAGAAAAATAATTTGTTGCGCCTCACTTTTTATCAGGTAGAGTGTGGCATTTTTAAAAGCTTAGCTACTCTATATGTAGCAAACAATGATTTGCCTGTACTCGGTCAAAGTAGTGAGGTGATTAAAATACCTCAAAAAAAGTGATGAGTTTTGAGCTTAAACAAAAGCTTTGAATAAAAACAGGTTGATATATTGCAAAACTAACGCAATATAAAAAAGAGATTTTAAACATTTTTTTAGTTGAGGGTATTAAACGATACCGTCATAACAAAGTTTAATTAGGTAAAGGTAATTATGGGTAAAGCTCTTGTTATCGTGGAGTCCCCGGCTAAAGCCAAAACGATCAATAAATATCTTGGCAATGACTACGTAGTTAAATCTAGCGTGGGTCACATTCGTGATTTGCCAAAGAGTGGTTCTGGCAGCCAGAAGAGCGAAAACTCATCCGCCACGAAAGGCGTGAAAAAAGTTAAAAAGGATGAGAAATCAGCCTTAGTCAGCCGTATGGGAATTGATCCCTATAATGGATGGAATGCGAACTATCAAATTCTACCCGGCAAAGAGAAAGTCGTGGCTGAACTAAAAGCATTGGCTGAGAAAGCTGATCATGTCTATCTCGCAACGGACCTTGACCGCGAAGGAGAAGCTATCGCGTGGCATTTACGCGAAGTTATCGGCGGTGATGATGAACGATTTAGTCGAGTGGTTTTTAACGAAATCACTAAAAATGCCATTACACAAGCTTTCCAAACTCCGGGTGAGTTAAATATAGATCGCGTTAACGCACAACAAGCTCGTCGCTTTATGGATCGTGTTGTGGGTTATATGGTTTCACCTTTACTTTGGAAAAAAGTTGCTCGTGGATTATCTGCGGGTCGAGTGCAATCTGTTGCTGTGCGTCTTTTAGTTGAACGTGAGCGTGAAATTAAAGCCTTTGTTCCTGAAGAATATTGGCAATTGCACGCGTCATTATTAACGCCTGACGAGCAACCGTTGCGTATGGAAGTCACGCATTATAATGATAAAGCCTTCAACCCTGTTTCATCCGATGAAACACAGGTGGCGGTTAAAGCATTACAAAATGCAACCTTCACGGTAAAAGATCGTGAAGATAGACCAACATCAAGCAAACCAAGTGCACCACTTATCACATCAACCTTACAGCAAGCGGCAAGTACGCGTTTAAGCTTTGGTGTGAAAAAGACGATGATGCTAGCTCAGCGCCTTTATGAAGCTGGTTATATAACCTATATGCGTACTGACTCAACTAACTTAAGTCAGGATGCAATTCAAATGGCGCGTGATTATATCAATGAGAATTTTGGTGCTAAATATTTGCCGAAAGAGCCAAATGTTTATTCGAGCAAAGAAAATTCTCAAGAAGCGCACGAAGCTATTCGTCCTTCAGATATCAACGTTATCGCAGAATCTTTAAAAGATATGGATAACGATGCCAAACGTTTATATCAACTGATTTGGAATCAATTTGTTGCTTGTCAAATGACACCAGCAAAATACGATTCAACCACATTAACAGTTGAATCAGGTGATTATAAACTACGAGCTAAAGGCCGTACTTTACGTTTTGCCGGTTGGACGAAAGTCATGCCAGCGATGCGTAACAAAGATGAAGACAAAACCTTACCTGCAGTTGATGTAGGGGCTAAACTGGCTTTAGCTGAATTAGAACCTACTCAGCACTTTACTAAGCCACCAGCACGTTTTAGCGAAGCGACTTTAGTTAAAGAGTTAGAAAAGCGCGGTATTGGTCGCCCTTCAACGTATGCTTCTATCATTTCCACTATTCAAGATCGTGGTTATGTGAAAGTTGAAAACCGTCGTTTTTATGCAGAAAAAATGGGTGAGATTGTAACGGATCGTTTAGAAGAGAATTTTAGCGATTTAATGAATTACGATTTTACTGCGCAAATGGAAGATCACCTCGACCATGTTGCTAATAATGAAGAAAACTGGAAAGCGGTATTAGATGCATTCTTCACCGATTTTAGTCAGCAATTAGAAGTTGCTGAAAAAGATCCTGAAGAAGGTGGAATGCGACCAAATCCAATGGTGATCACGTCGATTGAATGTCCAACTTGTTCTCGTCATATGGGAATTAGAACGGCGACAACAGGCGTATTTTTAGGATGTTCGGGCTATGCTTTACCGCCTAAAGAGCGTTGTAAGCAAACCATCAACCTTATCCCTGAAGATGAATTATTAAATATTCTTGAAGGGGAAGATGCAGAAACTAACGCATTACGTGCACGTCGCCGTTGCCCGAAATGTGGTACTGCAATGGACAGTTACTTGATTGATACTCATCGTAAATTACATGTTTGTGGTAATAACCCTGCATGTGATGGTTATGAAGTTGAAGAAGGTGAATTCCGCTTAAAAGGTTATGAAGGCCCAGTTATTGAGTGCGATAAATGTGGTTCTGAAATGCACCTAAAAATGGGGCGTTTTGGTAAATACATGGGTTGTACTAATGATGATTGTAAAAATACCCGTAAAATCTTAAAAAGCGGTGAAATTGCACCACCGAAGGAAGATCCTGTTCCACTTCCTGAATTGCTATGCGAAAAATCAGATGCTTACTTTGTCTTACGAGACGGTGCTGCTGGTGTCTTCTTGGCCGCAAACACGTTCCCTAAATCAAGAGAAACACGTGCACCAAAAGTAGAAGAACTGGTTCGCTTTAAAGACCGTTTAGCAGAGAAAATGCGCTATTTAGCAGAAGCTCCAGTAGCTGATCCTGAAGGAAACCCAACTATTGTGCGTTTTAGTCGTAAAACAAAACAGCAATATGTTTCTTCAGAGAAAGATGGCAAAGCAACAGGTTGGTCTGCGTTTTATGTCGATGGCAAATGGGTTGAAAAAACCAAATAACATTGGCATTACGTGATAAATAAAAAAGCGACTAATGAGAGTTAGTCGCTTTTTTGTATTAAGACTGATGATCCAAGCTCTTAGTGACGACGGTGCAAGAATGGTATGTAGTGTGATTAAATAATTTAGTGGCACTAATATTATGAAATAGAAGCTGACAGATAAGGTTGGCTTTTTTTATGCTTATTTATAGCTTATAACTATTCGATATAACAAAACCTAAATAACACTATTAATTACGTTAGACCGAAATGAAATAAGTGATATAGTGGTTATATATTACATCTTTATTATTCTTTTTAGTTATATGAATATAAATAGAATAACGGAATAATAAGTCTTTTGTTGAAGGGATAGCCTCTCCATGAAATTACAACAGTTGCGTTATATCGTTGAAGTGGTGAATAACGATTTAAATGTTTCGACCACAGCAGAGCGTTTGTATACATCTCAGCCGGGAATAAGTAAACAAATTCGCATGTTAGAAGATGAGCTAGGTATACAAATATTTTCTCGCAGTGGCAAGCATCTAACGCATGTGACACCAGCAGGTGAAGAAATTGTAAGGCTGTCTAGAGAGATTTTGTCAAAAACAGAAGCTATTCGATCAGCTGCGGGTGAACACACTTATCCAGATAGAGGCTCACTATCGATTGCAACAACGCATACGCAAGCTCGTTATGTATTACCTCCAGTAATAAAAGGTTTTATTGAGCGTTATCCAGATGTTTCATTACATATGAACCAAGGTTCACCAACGCAAATTGCTGAAGATGTATGCAGAGGTAAAAGTGATTTTGCAATAGCGACAGAATCACTGCATCTTTATAACGATTTAGTGATGCTACCTTGTTATCGTTGGAACCGCATTGTGGTGGTTTCTAAAGATCATCCACTGGCACAAAAACGAGAAGTGACGCTTAAAGAGCTCGCAAACTACGATATTGTCACTTATACCCAGGGGTTCACTGGGCGTTCAGATCTTGATGATGCCTTCGGTAAAGTAGGGTTGAAACCTAAAATTGTTTTCACTGCAACCGATGCGGATGTTATTAAAACTTATGTGAGACTGCATTTAGGCATTGGTGTGATTGCCAGCATGGCATTTGATCCTGTACTCGATAGCGATTTAGTTGCCATTGATATGCGTGATAAGTTTAGTTATAGCACCACTAAAATTGCATTTCGCCGTAGTGGTTTCTTACGTGGCTATATGTATGATTTTATGTGGCGTTTTGCTCCCCATCTTACGCGTAATTTGATTGAGCAAGCTGTTGCGTTGCGAACTAACGAAGAGATTGAAGAGTTATTTAAAGATATCGAATTACCATTAGTGTAATACTGAAAGGCGGGTCATTCCCGCCTTCAAGCGTGTTCATAAATCTAATTTCTGTTATTACTCATTTCAAATAAAAATCCCCACTAAAAAAAGCATCTGATTTTGCAATGCTTAGCTGACGATACTTGTTTAAAAAATCATAAAACTGCTGATTAATCAGTGGATCATCAAGTGCACTAGCATCAAATACAGAGGTAATGGTGGTGTACTCTAAAGAGAGGGTAAATTTACGACCGATACAACTGGCGAGTAGCATTTTTGCTGATTGATAAGAAAAACGTAGGCTCAAAATTTTCAGCTTTGGAACAAAAATAAGATGATTATTATGATTGAGTATCTCCGTAATCCCCGCAATAGTTATCGTTTGATAGCTGTCTAATGAGTTTCGTAAGCCGATTTCTATTTTTTGTCCTTGGGTACGTAAAAAATCAATAAATTCTCCAAGTGCAGGAGAGGTGGCATTGATTGCAGCTCCTAGTAATAATTGAATAAACGCTTGAGCAACAGAAAAATCAAAGGTTTGCTTATGAAGTTTTTTTGTTTCTATTTTATTGTGTCCTAGAAGGGGTAAATGGTTGAGCGTATCTAACCAATGTTCGGGGCGATAATAGGCTTCATTATCCTCTTTTTTTAATGCAGCAAGATGGTTTGCCATAATAGAAATGAGTCCAATTTGGATATTTTTAAGTTGTGACATTTTTTCTATTTCGGAAGGCTCAAAAGGTTTTGGTGACGCGATGATAAATTGCACTAAGCCTTCGGTATCTTTTATATTTTGAGAATGTAATGCATTCATCGATAAGGTTTGCGGAAAAGGAGGTGTAATAGGTTCTGCAAAATAGCGATCCGCATTCATAATATTTTTAAGTAAATCAGATTGTTTATTACTCATAAAAGTTATCCTTACGTAGTCATACCTCCACCATTAAATCCTAATTAAGCGAAAATCCTGAGATTAAAATTTATTAACACTATGACATCCATAACATTACGTTAACAAATTGTGTGGTCTTTAAGCGAAATTCGGCGTTATATGATATGTTTAATAAATAACCTTACCTATTTTGATGGTTTAAACATGCTGTCAGTATAAAAATAAGAAGGAGGAGCTATGTCGTTACGTTTGAAAAAAGAGAGCCATTCCACGCTCTTAGTCGGATCTCAAGAATATGAGTACTACCGTCTTTCAGAAGTTGCCCGCCAATTAGGCGATATTACCCGTCTTCCTAAGTCTCTGAAGGTGTTACTAGAAAACTTAGTGCGTTATCTCGACAATGATACTGTTGTTGACGAGGATATTAAGGCACTCGTTGAGTGGCAAAAAACAGCACATGCATCGCGAGAAATTGCATATCGACCTACAAGGGTACTTATGCAAGATTTTACAGGTGTGCCTGCGGTTGTTGATTTAGCGGCTATGCGTGAAGCTGTGAAATCTTTGGGCGGGCAAGTGGATAAAGTTAATCCATTATCACCCGTAGATTTGGTTATTGACCACTCTGTTATGGTTGATGAATATGCCAATAAAAATGCCTTTGCTGAAAACGTGGAAATTGAAATGGAGCGTAACTATGAACGCTACCTTTTTTTACGTTGGGGGCAGCAATCCTTTGAACGCTTTCGTGTCGTGCCGCCAGGGACAGGAATTTGCCATCAGGTAAACTTGGAGTACTTAGGTAAAGCTATTTGGTCTGAGGTGCAAAATGGGCGTCATGTGGCTTATCCTGATACCTTAGTCGGCACAGATTCTCACACCACAATGATAAATGGTCTTGGTGTTTTAGGTTGGGGTGTAGGAGGCATTGAAGCAGAAGCTGCAATGTTAGGACAACCTATCTCCATGCTAATTCCAGATGTTGTTGGCTTTAAATTGACAGGAAAATTACGTGAAGGGATCACGGCAACTGATCTGGTATTAACCGTCACACAGATGTTACGTGCTCATGGTGTTGTGGGTAAATTTGTGGAGTTCTATGGTGATGGTTTAGCGTCATTACCTTTAGCTGATCGTGCAACAATAGCGAATATGTCGCCAGAGTATGGCGCGACCTGTGGATTCTTCCCAATAGATGAGATCACCCTTGATTATTTGCGTTTAACAGGGCGTGAAGAACAAGAAATTGCACTTGTTGAAGCTTATAGCAAAGAGCAAGGTTTATGGCGACATACAGGTGATGAACCTATCTTTACGTCAACATTATCGTTAGATATGGGAACCGTTGAAGCGAGTCTTGCAGGGCCTAAACGCCCTCAAGATAGAGTTAATCTGCCGAGTGTACCTAAGGCATTTAAAGCAGCTGTAGATCTTGAAACCAATAAGAAACCACTGGCACAATTTCCTCAAGTAAAAATTGATGATTATCCTGCATTTGAGTTAACCGATGGTGCCGTCGTTATTGCGGCGATCACATCATGTACCAACACATCAAACCCTAATGTCTTAATGGCAGCAGGATTACTCGCTAAAAATGCGGTAGAAAAAGGATTGCAGCGTAAACCTTGGGTTAAGTCTTCTTTGGCTCCTGGCTCTAAAGTCGTCACGGATTATCTTAATCTAGCAGGATTAACGCCTTATCTGGATAAGTTAGGGTTTAATCTTGTGGGATATGGTTGCACAACATGTATTGGCAACTCTGGGCCTTTATTAGCACCGATTGAAAGTGCGATTAAAGATAATGACTTAACTATTGCGGCTGTATTATCTGGTAACCGTAACTTTGAAGGTCGAATTCATCCCTTAGTGAAAACCAACTGGTTAGCATCACCGCCTTTAGTGGTTGCTTATGCTTTATCAGGAAATATGAATATCGATCTTACTAAAGAGCCATTAGGTAAAGATAAACAGGGTGCTCCCGTTTATTTAAAAGATATTTGGCCTGACAGTAAAGCTATTGCAGATGCTGTTGAGAAAGTTAAAACAGAGATGTTCCATAAAGAGTACTCTGCCGTGTTTGAAGGCGATGAAACATGGAAATCACTGCAAACACAAGATACACCCGTCTATGATTGGCAACCAGACTCTACCTATATTCGACATCCTCCTTTCTTTGAAGGTATGTCAAAAACGCCGGCTCCGATTAAAGATATTCATCAAGCCAGTATTTTGGCTATTTTAGGTGATTCGGTGACAACGGATCATATTTCACCCGCAGGTAATATTAAGGCGGATAGTCCCGCAGGGCGTTATCTGCGAGAACATGGTGTCGAGCCGAAAGATTTTAACTCTTATGGTTCAAGACGTGGCAATCATGAAGTCATGATGCGAGGCACATTTGCCAATATTCGTATTCGTAACGAAATGGTGCCGGGAATCGAAGGTGGTTTTACCAAGCATATTCCAACTGGTGAAATATTGGCTATTTATGATGCTTCAATGCGTTATCAGCAAGAAAATACGCCGTTGGCAATTATTGCTGGTAGTGAATATGGTTCAGGCTCTAGCCGTGACTGGGCGGCAAAAGGAACACGTCTATTAGGTGTACGTGTGGTGATTGCAGGCTCTTTTGAGCGTATTCACCGTTCTAACTTAATCGGTATGGGAGTTTTACCTTTAGAGTTTCCTAAAGGGGTATCTCGTCAAACATTGGGCTTAAAAGGTGATGAGAAAATTGAGATCACAGGGCTTAATGCATTAATACCGAGCCAAGATGTCGCGGTTAATATTACTTTTGCAGATAATCGTACTGAAACTATTATGGCGCGTTGCCGTATTGATACTCAAACTGAATTAGCCTATTTCCAACATGGTGGTATATTGCATTATGTTATTCGTAATATGCTTTAATTAGTTTTGTAACGTAGTTAATAACAATGCCCCATTATAAAAATAATGGGGCATTTTTTTATCTTTTCTTTTTGTAATAACAATCACCAGCCTTGAATTGCACCACCGTTAAAAATGGTTTCGGCAGCGGTGGCAACTTCGGGAGATTGATATGCTTTGATAAAATCACGTACATTATCAGCGTCTTTGTTCTCTTCTCTTGTCACAATAATATTGGTGTAAGGAGAGTTTTTATCTTCAATAAAAATACTGTCTTTGGTCGGTGATAAATTAATTTGCTGGATATAAGTTGTACTGATAATAGCGACAGTTACTTTGGGATCGTTTAAAACCCGTGGTAATTGCGCACCTTCTAGCTCCATAATTTTAAGCCTAAGTGGATTATCAATAATGTCGATAGCCGTAGGCAATAAACCACTGTTTGGTTTTAGCGTAATAAGCTTTTCTTTATCTAGTAACAGTAATGCTCGACCTAAATTGGTGGGATCGTTAGGAACTGCAATGGTATCGCCTGATTTTAACTCCGAAGGGTGTTTGATTTTAGTTGAATAGCCCGCCATAGGAAAAACAAAGGTATTACCGACAGCCACTAAATTGTAACCACGAGATTGATTATCTTGGGCAAGAAAAGGGAGATGTTGAAAAACATTGGCATCAAGTTCTTTATTTGCAGTGGGATCATTAGGCAATAAAGAACCGCTGAAACTTACCAATTCAACCTCTAAGCCATATTTTTCTTTTGCGACTTTTTTGGCAATTTCAGCCACATCTTGTTCAGCACCATTAATCACACCAACCTTGATTGAATAGCTGTTTTTATCGCTATTATCACAACCAGTCAATAATGCTCCTGCTAATAAAAGCGCGCCGAAAACCCTACCAGAAAAATGTAATGGCATAATGCATTCCTATCAAAATTTATTTATTAATAAATAACTTAGAATCAGATAGATAGTCAATGAAATCGCATATGACAAATTTTCACATGATATAATTTAATGATAATAAAGACATAAAAATAAGATGTAAGAGAAGAAAAATAGATAAAGAATAAATTTACAAGGTAATAAAATAAAAGGAATAAATAAAAAATCCGAGCAACTCAGGCTCGGATTTGAAAATAATTAATGTTGTGTTGTTACTTTATTATTGCGCTTTCTTAAATAAAAGATGTCCCATTTTATCGGCTTTAGTATCAAGATAATGTGCATTACTTGGATTACGCCCGACAATCAAAGGAACTCGCTCGATAACATTAATTCCTGCGGCTTTCATGATTTCAATTTTCTTCGGATTATTGGTTAATAACCGAACTTCATGAACACCTAAGAGGTTATACATGTCAGCACAAAGGGTAAAATCGCGTTCGTCAGCTTTAAAACCTAACTCAAGGTTCGCTTCAACGGTATCTAAACCTTTATCTTGTAACGCATAGGCTCGTATTTTATTTAGCAATCCGATATTTCTGCCTTCTTGGCGATGATAAAGTAATACGCCACGACCTACTTTACTTATTTGTGAAAGTGCTGCTTCAAGTTGGAAACCACAATCACAACGTAAACTAAATAGGGCATCGCCCGTTAGGCACTCTGAATGAATACGAGATAATACGGGCTCTGAGCCTGAAATATCGCCATAAACTAGAGCGACATGATCTTTTCCTGTTGCGATTTCTTCAAAACCGACCATTAAAAACTCGCCAAAAGGAGTCGGTAGTTTTGCTTCTGCGATACGTCTTAATTTCATTATTTTTGACTCATAATTTCAGGTGATACTCTCGTCCAAGATTATACACTTTATAACGAGAACAAAGAGAAATAATACACTGAAATATTTCCAGGCCTCATAGGTAAGGAAATGAATAACACACACTTATTAAATCACACTTCAACAAATTATCAGATTTTGATGCCGAGTGCATAATGATTTATTGCTAAACTTGCATCGTTTATACTGATAATCTTTAGCTGTAAATGGATGAGAACATTTGTATTTAAGAAGAGGCAATATATTGAATAAGCAAGTAACAAAGTTGATTCTGTTAGGTAGTATGTTGCTCTTAATCATACCAAGTGCTGTGTTGATATTGGGTTGGAAGTGGCAACCTACTGATCACCCTTTAGGCGGGATAAGCACATTATGGATAGCTGATAGTGCAGCAAAACCTTGGGGCGCTGTGACTATTATTGTTTTGTTAGCATTGCTTTTTATGGTGTTGAAATTAAAACGTAATCATTTTATTCAATTAGCCGTGATAATTATTGCAACATTATTTATTGGGCAATTAATTAAGGTTGCGGTTAAAAATACAGTAAAAGAGCCTCGCCCTTATGTTGTTTGGGTTAGTGAAAATTTGCACATTAGCTCTGAAGCTTTTTATCAAGTATCAAGACCTGAGCGAGAACAATTACTCCAAAATGGATTAGCCAACTCACCTGTGGTCCCTGAATGGCAACTTAAATATTGGAAAACTGAAACAGGTTATGCTTTTCCGTCTGGTCATAGTTTATTTTCAGCGACACTCGCATTATTTGTTTTTGTCCTTTTTATGTTGCGCCGTCATTATTTTTTAGCGTCACTCGGGTTATTATGGGGAATTGATGTCACGGTAGGGCGTATTGTATTAGGAATGCACTGGGCATCTGATGTGATTGTCGGTATTCTTATCAGCACCGTGCTGGTTTGGTGTGCATTTAAGGTGATTGAGTGGCGTTTATTACTCAAACCCTGACAATAGCCCTTATTTTTGAGAGAATGTCTTTTTCAGTATTTATATGAAAAAATATACGAAAATCAGATGATTCTAAGAAATGACTTTCTTTATGCGCAGTGAAAATGCTACCTTTATCTGTCTACTAAAGAAAAGAGAATAAAAAAGGAAATAATGTGAAAAAAGTCCTACTTTTTATTTTGGTTATTCTTGTTCTTGCCATCGTGGTGATTGCCATGACTTTAGGCACAAATAACGATCAGGTAGTCACATTCAATTATCTTATCGCTCAAGGTGAATATCGTATTTCTACCTTGTTAGCTACCCTGTTTGGTATGGGTTTTGTACTTGGCTGGATTGTAAGTGGTGTTTTTTATCTACGTGTACGCTTATCACTAGGTCGAGCAAAACGTAAAATTAAACGTCTTGAAAGCGCCCAAACAAAACAAGAAAACCAAGAAAGTCGCCCAACGGTTGCTTCTGCTACGAAATAAGGACGATAGCTGATGCTAGAATTGCTGTTTCTGTTATTACCTGTCGCTGCGGCTTACGGCTGGTATATGGGGCGTCGTGGCGCCCAACAGGACAAACAGCAGAACGCCGATCGCCTGTCACGTGAGTATGTGGCGGGTGTTAACTTTTTACTTTCTGATCAACAAGATAAAGCAGTTGATCTTTTCCTCGAAATGCTTAAAGAAGATAGCTCTGCTTTTGAAGCTCATCTTACTTTAGGTAATCTTTTCCGCTCTCGTGGCGAAGTCGAACGCGCTATTCGTATCCACCAATCGCTAATGGAAAGTGCTGCGCTTTCCTTTGAGCAACGCCTACTTGCTGTTCAACAGTTAGGTCGTGACTATGTGGCGGCGGGTGTTTACGATCGCGCTGAAAATATGTTTCAGCAACTTATTGATGAGCATGAATTTCGCCAAAGTGCGTTGCAATCGCTGTTAGCTATTTACCAATTAACCAGTGATTGGGGAAAAGCCATAGAAACGGCTGAAAAATTAGTAAAATTGGGACAACGCGAGCTCAAAGAGCAAATCGCCCATTTCTATTGTGAATTGGCGTTACAAGAAATGAGTAGCGATAATCTTGAGAGCGCGCTCAATTTCTTACAAAAAGCAGGGCAAACAGACCCGCTTTGCGCTCGTGTTTCAATTATGTATGGTCGTATCTATATTGCTCGTGATGATAAACAAAAAGCTATCGATGTTTTAATGAAAGTTATTGAGCAAGATAAAGAGATGGTCAGTGAAACCTTACCTATGCTTTTTGAATGTTTCCAAGCTCAAGGCGACGATAATGCTCGTTGGGAAACTTATTTACGTCAATGTGTGGATAGTAATTGTGGTGCGATTGCGGAGCTTTACCTTGCTGACATTATTGAAGCTAAAGAAGGTATTGAAGCAGCTCAGTTATACATTAATCGTCAATTAGAGCGTCATCCAACCATGCGCTTGTTCTATCGTTTAATGCGTTACCATTTAGCAGAAGCAGAAGAAGGACGCGCTAAAGAGAGCCTTATCTTATTGCGCTATATGGTTGGTGAACAAATTCGCACGAAACCAGATTATCGTTGCCATAAATGTGGTTTTACCTCTCATGCATTATATTGGCATTGTCCATCCTGTCGTTCATGGGATACCGTTAAACCTATTCGCGGTTTAGATGGTCAGTGACGATGTCACTTTTTTAATAGTCTCTCTATAAATAAAGGCCCTAAAATGTCATTTCATTGTGATAAGAAATCGCCCGAGCTTACCTGCGCGCCCGTTATTGTGGCACTAGACTATGAAGACCAAAAAAGTGCATTAGACTTTGCACAGCGTATCGATCCCTTATCTTGTCGTTTAAAAATTGGTAAGGAGATGTTTACCCGTTTTGGACCTCAGTTTGTGACTCAATTACAAAAAGAAGGGTTTGATATTTTCCTCGATTTAAAATTCCATGATATTCCCAATACTGTTGCAAGAGCCGTTGCAGCCGCTGCTGATTTAGGTGTATGGATGGTTAATGTACACGCGAGTGGTGGCGGTCGTATGATGCGTGCGGCTAAAGAGAGTCTTGCTGCTTTTGGTAAAGACGCGCCACTTTTAACGGCAGTGACTGTACTTACCAGTATGGATCAATCTGATTTAATTGAATTGGGAATAACATTGACGCCCGCAGAACAAGCAGAACGTTTAGCGTTACTGACAAAATCTTGTGGTCTTGATGGTGTCGTCTGCTCTGCACATGAAGCAACACGTTTTAAACAAGTTTGTGGTGATGATTTCTTATTAGTCACTCCGGGTATTCGTCCAGCAGGAAGTGATGTTGGCGATCAGCGTCGTGTAATGACACCAGAGCAAGCCATTGCGGCAGGCGTTGATTATATGGTGATTGGTCGTCCTATTACTCGTAGCGATAACCCTCATGAAACATTGCAACAAATTAATCGTTCTATACAAGGTATGTAAATGGATAATAACTCTCGTTTGGTTTATTCCACAGATACGGGTCGCATAAAAGAAGAAGAACAAAAGCCAGTACGTCCTGCTGGTGATGGTATTGTGCGTATTCAGCGCCAAACTAGTGGACGTAAAGGCAAAGGTGTATGCGTTGTTTCAGGTATTGATCTGGATGATGCAGAGTTAGCTAAACTTGCGGCTGAACTGAAGAAAAAATGTGGCTGCGGAGGGAGTGTCAAAGACGGTTTAATTGAGATCCAAGGTGATAAACGTGATTTAATTAAATCGCTATTAGAAGCTAAAGGAATGAAGGTTAAACTTGCTGGTGGCTGATTTAACTAGCTAGATAGCAATGAAATGAATGATAATGCGCTGATTTTCTATTGAGATTAGCGCATTTTTTTATTGTCACTAATAGATGTCTTTTAAAAGGTATTTTATGAAAGCGTACTTGATGATTGTTGCACTATTATATTCTTCTGCGCTTTTTGCAGAAACGACTGCGGATAAAATAATTGTTCATAACAAATATTGTTCTTCACCAGAACAGACCATGGATGAAGTTTATGAGAATGGCGCAATAACACATTGTGTTTATGCTGGGCTTTCAATTGCAGATGCATATAAAAAATATGTCAATGAACACGATGAAGATTATCTTGTAAAAACCATTAAAGTGAACAATAACATCCAAAAAGAATATACAAAAGACGGTGTTTCTGTTGATTATAAATGGGAAAATCCGAAGAAATTAATGATAGAGCAACAGTTTTCAGGTGGTTTTACGGAGTTTGTGTTAGAAGAAGATAAGAAAGGCACTAAAATCACGATCACTGGTCACCCTGATTAATTATTAAGAAAACAGCGAAATCCATAAGTACGATTATAGGTGACAATGTCACCTATTTTTTTGCATTTCATTATCACTAACAAAAATAAGAGATATAAAAAAAGCCGATAGCTCTAAGTGAACTATCAGCCTCATTGTATACCGATTTAAGTCCTATTAGATAGGGCGAGCAACGATATTGCGTGTTTCCAGCTTCACATCTTCAATGCGTACAGGAATGATATCATTGAGTTTATAAGCAGTTTCACCTTTCACAATGACGGTGCCTGTTTCTTGGCTACATTGAATTTCATCACGTACAGCATGTAAGAATGGCGCAGGAATAAAGGCAACAGCACCATTTTCAACTAGACGAACACGAACACCACCACGAGTAATATCGATAATTTCTGCATTAAATGGTGTTTCAGTGCCAGCAAAAGGTTTTAAGAAACGCGCATATAACCAATCACCCACATCGCGTTCGGCCATACGATTAGCGCGGCGACGCTCTGCAATACGAATACCATCTTCTTCTTGTGGTTTTTCAGCACTTTCTTTGCTGATAATCGCTTTAAGCAAACGGTGATTTAAAATATCACTGTACTTACGAATTGGTGAAGTCCATGTTGCGTAAGCTTCTAATCCTAAACCAAAGTGAGGACCTGGCTCAGCTTTGATTTCAGCAAAGTTTTGGAAGCGGCGAATACGGCTATCAAGGAATTGATTTGGCTGATTATCAAGCTCACGACGCAATTGGCAGAAACCTTCAAGCGTTAATAAACTTTCAGATGTAGTTTCAATACCGTTATCTTTTAATGTCTGCACAACTTGATCGATATAAAGTGGATCAAAGCCTGTATGAACGTTGTAAACGCCAAAACCTAAGTTTTTCGCCAGTACTTTTGCCGCACAGATATTGGCGGTGATCATCGCTTCTTCAACAATACGGTTTGCGATACGGCGTTTTTCTGCAACGATATCTAAAACATTGCCACCTTCATCAAGAATAAAACGGTAATCAGGGCGTTCTTTAAAGACCAGAGCATGTTTTTCACGCCATTCATGACGTTTTTCACACATCTCTTTTAATAACATCACTTGCTCATGAACAATCTCATTTTCAGGTTGCCATTGGGTATTTTCACCTTCTAACCAATCTGAAATATGGTCATAAACTAGCTTGGCTTTTGATTCTACCCACGCAGAATAGAAGTGAATATCTTCAAGCAATGAGCCATCTTCGGTAATACTCACTTGGCAAACTAATGCAGGACGTTTCTCATTAGGACGTAATGAGCAAATATTGTCTGACAGTTCGCGAGGCAACATTGGGATATTAAAGCCTGGCAGATAGTTAGTTAGCGCACGTTGTGCGGCAATTTTATCTAATTCACTATTAGGCAGAATATAAGCGGTTGGATCTGCAATAGCGATAAAGAGTGTGAGTTGACCGTTCTCTTCTTTACGAATAAAGAGGGCGTCATCCATATCTTCTGTTGATGCACTATCAATAGTGACAAAGGAGAGAGAAGTCAGATCTTCACGAGGTAAAGTGTCATGTAATGTGAGCGCTTCGTCACCCATTTCAGGCGCATCACGTTCAAGCTGATGACGCATTAAGGTTACCCACCAAGGCGCAAAGTGATCGTCTTTATCGGTAATATAGTCTGTAATTTCAGCCTGAAAACCTTTATCACCTTTATTAAGTGGGTGACGACGCATTACGGCAACAGCCCAATCTTGATCAACAAAGCTATGTGTTAAGCCTTGAGCAGGACGGCAAGGAATAGCATCTTTTAAGAGAGGGTGATCAGGTACTATCCACAGACGGTTATCACCTTCTTTTTTCTGAATACGACCAACAAAACGCGTTAAGAAAGGTTCGACCAATTCTTCGGGTTCAACCGACTCTTTATCGCCGTTTGTATGAACGGCAGCAATAACTCTGTCGCCGTGCATCACTTTTTTCATTTGCGGAGGGGGAATAAAATAGCTTTTCTGACCATCAACTTCAAGGAAGCCAAAGCCTTTATCTGTTCCCTTTACAAGGCCTTCCACGCGCGGTGTTTGGGCATGGAGTTGCTGTTTTAGCTGTGCAAGCAGCGGATTGTCTTGAAACATATTTTTCCGGAAAGTCGGCAGTTTTAATAATAAAAGTGGGCAATAGTTTTATTCGATTGTGTGTAGTGACGCAAGTAATATCGCATCATAAAAACAGACAAATCGACAAATTTTCACTCGGGATCTGTTTTTTCTTTAAATTCACAAAGATCTTCGATAATACAAGAGCCACACCGTGGTTTTCGTGCAATGCAGGTATAACGACCATGAAGAATAAGCCAATGGTGACAATCAACCTTAAATTCTGCCGGAACAACCTTTAACAGTTTTTGTTCGACTTCATTGACATTTTTACCTGGGGCAAAACCTGTCCGATTACTCACTCTAAAGATATGTGTATCGACAGCGATTGTTGGCCAGCCAAATGCCGTGTTTAAAACGACATTGGCAGTTTTACGACCGACACCGGGTAAGGCTTCTAGGGCTTCTCTGTTTTCAGGTACTTCACTGTTATGTTTATCAACTAAGATTTGACACGTCTTAATCACATTTTCAGCTTTAGTATTATAGAGGCCGATGGTTTTAATGTATTTCTTAAGACCATCAACGCCTAAATTCAGTATTGCCTGTGGTGTATTGGCAACGGGGTAAAGCTTGGCTGTTGCTTTATTTACACTCACATCGGTTGCTTGTGCAGAGAGTAACACGGAGATCAATAGTTCAAACGGAGAGTCAAATTTTAGCTCTGTCGTAGGTTGCGGATTGTCATCACGCAACCGAGTTAGAATTTCAATACGTTTTGCTTGATTCATTATGCTCACAAATTAATTTTTGACGATATGACTACCACAGCCTTGTTCTTTTTCGTAAGTTTTCGTTGTCAAAGTGCTGCGCTTTTTCTGTCTTTCATCGATCAGGTATTTTGCTGCTAACATAAAGCCTAAGCCGATAAAAGCACCCGGTGGCAAAATGGCAAGTAAGAAGGGTGAGTCTAAATGTACTATCTCAATTCTTAATACTTGCGCCCATTCACCTAATAGTAAATCTGCACCATCAAATAATGTGCCGTTACCTAAAATTTCACGTATTGCACCTAAAACAAAGAGTGCCGCGGTTGCGCCTAATCCCATTGCTAAACCATCAATAGCGGAAGGAAAGACTTCATTTTTAGCGGCAAACGCTTCAGCACGACCAATAACAATACAGTTAGTGACGATCAATGGAATAAAGATCCCCAAAGATTGATATAAGCCGTAAGCATACGCATTGATTAGTAATTGCACAGCACTGACGACAGACGCAATTATCATAACATAAATTGGGATTCGAATTTCAGAAGGAACCCAACGACGTAAACTTGAAACCGCCACATTAGTACAAAAGAGCACTAATGTTGTTGCAAGCCCTAAGCCTAATGCGTTAGTGGCAGTAGAAGAAACAGCAAGTAAAGGACATAAACCCAGTAGTTGAACTAAAGCTGAGTTATTGGTCCATAACCCTTGTGAAAATAGCGTTTTGATAGAGTTCATCTTAATTCGCCTCACAGACAGGAAGTGTATCCAACTTCTCTGGTAAAGATTGTATTAGCCAAGCAGTGCGCTTTGATGAGTTAACAACAGCGCGAGGGGTGATCGTCGCGCCCGTGAATTGATCAAAATCGCCACCATCTTTTTTTACTGCCCAGTGCGGATCGTTTTCACTGGAAATGAATCTATTGCTCAATGTCGTGATCCAATCAGAAATACGTGTTTCAATTTTATCCCCTAACCCTGGTGTTTCATTATGAGCAGTAACACGTACACCAAGGACATTTGCTTTAAAGTCGGCGCCCACAAGAAGCTCAATTGCGCCTGAATATCCATCAGGAGCGGTAGATTCTAATGCGGCTGCAACAGGTTTACCGTCTAAACGAGCAACATAAAGCTTATGTGGTTTTGTATTCCCTAATTCAGGTGCCGTGAGTAGATAACAATCTTTAGAGAGATCGTTGTTATACATTGATTGTGGGATCACCTGATCTAATAATTTTTGTTTCTCTAAAGCGACTTGTTCTGCAATGGTGTCTGCGGTTAAGTGATAAACCACCGCAGTTAAGCCTGTCGTACAGGCAGCAAAGATAGCTAATGTTAACCCATGACGTTTTAAGATTTCGATCATCATTTTCTCCTTGGATTAATGTCCGTAAACACGAGGGCGTGTATAGCTATCAATGAGCGGTACGGCAATATTGGCAAGCAATACAGAGAAGGCGACTGCATCTGGATATCCGCCATAGACACGGATAATCCAAACTAATAAACCAATCATGCCCGCATAAATTAAACGCCCCTTAGGGGTTGTTGAGGCGCTAACTGGATCAGTCGCAATAAAGAAGGCTCCTAACATTGTTGCACCAGAGAAGAGCTGTAATAGCGGTTGTGAATAACGCGTAGGATCAATACCCCAGCTAATAACCGAACATAGTGCTAATACAGAAATCATCGCAACAGGGATATGCCAGCTAATAATGCGTTTATAAAGCAGGATTAATCCGCCAACTAAATAAGCGACATTCACCCATTGCCAGCCAATGCCTGCAAATTCACCTTGTAAAATAGGTGTCGCTAAGACTTCATTAATAGGGTGAGTTAATAAACCCGTTTTAAAGCTATCAAGAGGTGTTGCTTGTGTAATGCCATCGACAGAACGTCTTAAATCTTCAAGCGTTAAGCCAGAAGAGGTATGCCCTGTAAAGAAGATGCTTAAACTATCCATGACATTGTAAGAGACAGCCTGTAATTCAACGGGAGGCATCCAAGATGTCATTTGTACTGGGAATGAGATCAGCAAAACTACATAACCCACCATTGCGGGATTAAATGGATTTTGTCCTAAGCCACCATAAATATGTTTTGCGATAACAATAGCAACAAAAGTACCTAAAACAATGATCCACCATGGCGCTAAAGGCGGAATACTAATGGCGAGCAATACACCAGTCAACAGCGCTGAATTGTCTTTCAGATAAAGTAAGGGATCTTCTTTTTTGAGCTTTACGCAAAGTGTTTCAGTAACAAGCGCCACGATAATAGCTAACACAATTTGGTAAATGGTTCCTAAGCCAAAGAAATAGATCTGGCTTAAGATCCCCGGAAGTGCCGCTAATGTTACCCATAGCATAACTTGGCTGGTGGACTGTTGATTATGCGTAAAAGGTGAACTCGCAATTTTTAATTTACTATTGTTATTTTGTATTGGTCTGAATTTCATCTGTGATTAATCCAAGGTAACTTCTTCTTTATTAGCTCGACGTTGTTCGGCTTCTTTTTTGGCTTTTACTCTGGCAATTGCGGCAGCGACAGCGGCTTTGCGCGGATCGACTTCTTCCGTCTCAGCATTTTGAGCAGGGGCTTCATCAATTGTTGTTTCCGTTTGAGCTTGTTGAGCCTCTTTTTTGGCTTTTACTCTGGCAATTGCGGCAGCGACAGCGGCTTTGCGCGGATCGACATCTTCCGTTTCAGCACTTTGAACAGGGGCTTCTACGGTTGATGATTGAGAAGCTTGTTGAGCTTTCTTAGCTTTAACACGAGCCAATGCGGCAGCGACAGCGGCTTTACGTGGGTCAGCATCTTCGCTCTCACTCGCTGTATTCTCACTTGACGCTTCTAGTGCTTTTTGCTGTGCTAATTTAGCAGCCTGTTTTGCTCTGACTTCTTCTTTACGTTTTTTACGTGCGGCAATAGCGGCTGCATTATCTGGCTCTTCACCTGCTTTAACAGAAATAATTTTGCCGATACTTTGTTTCGCTTTTACGCGAGAAAGTGCGGATTGAACTTCACTGTGCTCTTCATCGTCAAGTTTAACTGCGGCACGTTGATGTCTTGCTTCACGTTCAAGTTTTTCTCGCTCCATACGTATTTTTTTCGCTTCAAAACGTGCTTTGGCTTCAGTCGCGCGTTTTACTTCCGCATCAATTTCACGTATTTCTGCTTTTTCTTGGCGGTAGTATTGAACTAGTGGAATATTACTTGGGCAAACAAACGCACATGCACCACACTCAATACAATCAAATAAATTATGTTGTTGCGCTTTCTCATGCTCTTTACCTTTACTAAACCAGTAAAGTTGTTGAGGTAATAAACCACTAGGGCAAGCATCAACACAATGGCCACAACGGATACAGGCTTCTTCAAGGTTATCTGTATCCATCTCTTCAGCTGAAGGGATAAGTAGGCAGTTCGTTATCTTAACAACAGGGGCATTTAAGTCTGGTAAGGTAAAGCCCATTAATGGCCCACCCATAATCACCATTTGTTCAGAGCCTGCTACAAAGCCCGCTTGTTTTAATAACGAGTAAATCGGTGTACCTAAACGTGCCCAGAAGTTACCCGGTGTTTTGGCGCCATTACCTGTAACGGTGACGACACGCTCAATTAAAGGTTCATCATCGATAATTGCGCGTTTGATCGCGACAACAGTACCTACGTTTTGCATCAAAACGCCAATGTCAGATGAACGACCTCCCGATGGAACTTCTTTACCCGTTAAGATCTTGGTAAGTTGTTTAGCGCCACCTGATGGGTATTTTGTTGGGATAACACGAATGAAAATACGTTTTTCATCGGGCATCGCGTTTAATGCCTGTTTTAATGCCTCAATGGCTTCAGGCTTGTTATCTTCAATACCAATTAATACTTCATCAGGGGAGAGAAGGTGAATTAATACCTGACATCCAGCAATTACTTCATCAGCGTGTTCTTGCATTAAGCGATCGTCAGCGGTGATATAAGGTTCACATTCTGCTGCATTGATGATCAGTGTTTTAACGAGATCGCCACCACCTTTTAATTTTGATGCCGTTGGGAATCCCGCACCGCCTAATCCTGCAATACCAGCTTCATGAATACGGCTAAGTAATGTTTCTCTGCTTTCTAACTGGTAATTAATGATAGGTGATTTCTCTCTCCATTCATCTTTACCATCAGATTGGATCCTTACTGCAATTTCAGGTAAGCCAGAAGGGTGAGCACTTGGAAAAGGTTCTATTGCCGTAACGGTACCAGAGATAGATGCATGTACAGGTAATGTTCTGCCAACTCCTTTTGTTAAGGGTTGGCCTTTTAATACATGCTCACCTACGCTGACACAAAGTTGACCCGGTACACCTAAGTGCTGATGGATAGGAATAATGACTTCATCAGGTAATTGCGCTATACGCATGGGTGTACGACTTGACTGTAATTTCATTTCAGGAGGATGAATACCGCCTTTAAAATCCCAGATTTTATCTTTTTTAAATAACGAAAAGAGATTAAACATGAGCGCTATCCTCCGCCTTTAATGACGGTTCATCTTCAGGTGTTTCTTCAGGCTCTGCTGGAATGTTTTTAACAGGGATTGTGTTTAAATCCCATTTCCAGTTCGAGGTTGTGACTTTGACAGGAATCAAGGTTATACAATCAGTAGGGCAAGGAGGAACACATAAGTCACAGCCCGTACATAAGTCTTCAATAACGGTGTGCATAGCTCGTGTTGCGCCCACAATGGCATCAACAGGGCATGCTTGAATACACTTAGTACATCCTATGCAGTTATCTTCATCGATTAAGGCGACTTTTCTAATTGGATTTAATGCTTCTTCGTCACCATCAAGCGGTTGAGGATCAACACCCATCAACTCCGCGATTTTTAACATCACTTGTTCGCCACCCGGCGCACAACGGTTAATCATTTCACCATTGTTTGCGACTGCATCGGCATAAGGACGACAACCAGGATGACCACATTGTCCGCATTGGCTTTGTGGTAATATCGCGTCAATTTTTTCGACAATAGGATCTTCTTCCACTTTAAAACGACGTGCGGAATAGCCCAAAATTAGCCCAAAGATAAGACCTAGCGCACCCAGTACGCCAATTGCTATCCATAAAGAATTCATTACAGTTTCACCAAACCACTAAAACCCATAAAGGCAAGAGACATTAAACCTGCGGTAATTAAACCGATTGAAGCACCTTTAAATGGCGCGGGTACATTGGCGACCGCTAATCGTTCTCTAATGGCGGCAAATAATACCATTACAAGAGAGAAACCGACGGCTGCACCAAAACCATAAACGGCAGATTGCATAAAGGTGTGGGCTTGATTGATATTTAATAACGCAACACCTAAGACGGCACAGTTTGTGGTAATTAAAGGTAAGAAGATCCCTAACAAACGATAGAGTGTCGGGCTTGTTTTTCTTACGACCATTTCAGTGAATTGTACAACTACTGCAATAACTAAGATAAAGCTCAGTGTGCGTAAATAAAGTAAGTCCAAAGGGACTAAAATAAAATTATCCATCAGCCAAGAACTAATCGAGGCGAGCGTCATAACAAAGGTCGTCGCAAATCCCATACCAATCGCGGTTTCTAATTTTTTTGATACACCCATAAATGGGCATAAACCTAGGAATTTGACGAGTACAAAGTTATTCACCAATACGGTGCCGACGAATAGAAGCAAGTAATCAGTCATTGTTATGCCAAAATTGTTAAACAGAGAAACAAAAAGCCTCCAGAAATAAAGAGGCTAAACAAGCGTATATAATATCAAGGGTAAAGGTGTGAAGTTATCGAAGTTGTGTGAAAGTTTCACGAACACGCTTAGCATACTTGATATAAGGCACAAAACAGACTGTCGAGAAGACCGACCATAGAAGGGATTTTAACGCTGTTTGATCGTCAACAGGAGCAAAACCAAAGCTTTTAATGGCTAAGAGTAAGTTAATCAATAACCACAAAATAAATAGTCGTGGAAAATTTTGAGCGCGATAAAAAAATTGTCTTAACAGATATAACGTAAAGGCAAACATCACCCATGTTGTTAATGCAGAAAGATACCAACTAGAGAGCAAATGAAAAGGAAGCTGGTGGAGGATCGAAAAATCTGAAAAATATTTAATAACATAGAGAACTGACATCAATCCAGAGCCAATAATCGACAAAATCATATACGCCAATGGCGCAAGCAACCATCCTGTAATCGGCGCTTTGCCTGAATGGTTATTCGAGGTGTTTGCTTTGAGATCAAATTTCATTAATTAATTATTCCTACCTGTGTACAGAACTAAACGAGATATTATCACAAACTTTGTTATTATTTATTTAGCTACAAAAGTGAAAGTGATTTTTGTTAATAAAAAAACATATAAAAATAGGATAGGGTGATGACAATTAAACTCAATGTTGGAATTATCGGATATGGCTATGCAAGTAAAACCTTTCATGCTCCGCTAATAACAACAACCGAAGGCTTAAATCTTAGTGCAATTTCAAGCTCTGATGAAAATAAAGTTAAACAAGATTTTCCTCACATTACGGTTTATGCAGATCCTCAAGCACTTATTAATGATCCCTCAATAGACTTAATCATTATTCCAACGCCAAATAATACTCACTATTCACTGGCTTCACAGGCTCTGGCAAAAGGTAAACATGTTATTGTTGATAAACCGTTTACACTGACACTGGAAGAAGCTGAAAAATTAACTCAGCAAGCAACAGATGCTGGTAAACTTATTTCCGTCTTTCATAATCGTCGTTGGGATTCAGGCTTTTTAACCGTTAAAAAGCTTTTAGCTGATAAAACACTCGGTGAAGTTAGTGCATACGAAGCACATTTTGATCGTTTTCGTCCAACTGTACGTCAACGTTGGCGAGAAGATGCCGGAATTGGAGGCGGGCTTTGGTACGATCTCGCTCCTCATGTTCTTGACCAAGCGATTTGTCTATTTGGTGAACCTAAAGCGATTACTGCTGATATTGCTCAGTTACGCCCTAATGCAAAAAATGCTGATTACTTTCATGCATTACTAGAATATGAAAATCTTAGAGTTGTTCTTCATGCTTCTATGTTAGTTGCGTCTCCAACACCTATTTTTGCTATTCATGGGACAAAAGGAAGTTATGTTAAGTATGGTTTAGATACCCAAGAAGATGCCTTAAAAGCAGGTTATCTTCCTAACCAAACATATAATTGGGGAATGGATAATAGTGATGGTGAATTAACAACATTGTCAGATTCTGGAGAGTTAGAGACAACAACACTGGCAACACTCTCTGGTGATTACCCCGCTTATTACCAACAAATTTATCGTGCAATTACATTGGGTGAAGAAAACCCTGTTACGCCAATACAAGCAACAGCCATTATGCGTTTGATTGAAGCTGGCGAAATTTCTAATCGTTTAAAACAAACTATTACGCTGTAAGCCAAAGGGAGCGCTAAATCTAATGTCTTGGTGGCAAAAATTAAAACTCGATCCTTTTCTCATGATAATGATTTGTGTGGTGACGCTAGCAACGCTACTACCCGCACAAGGTGATATTAAAGTCTTGTTCCAATATCTTACGACCGGTGCGATAGCACTGCTGTTCTTCTTGCATGGTGCGAAGCTTTCTAGAGAGGCGATATTAGCAGGACTTGGACATTGGCGTTTACATCTTACTGTATTTACCAGTACCTTTATTCTTTTCCCTATTTTGGGGCTCGGATTACAAGTTATTGTGCCCGAATGGATGTCACCCACTGTCTATATGGGTTTTTTATATCTTTGTGCGTTACCAGCGACGGTTCAATCTGCCATTGCCTTTACTTCTGTGGCAGGGGGAAATGTCGCAGCTGCTATTTGTAGTGCATCTGCATCTAGTATTCTGGGTGTTTTTCTTTCACCTGTATTAGTCGGTTTTTTAATGCAAACGCAAGGCTCTGCGAATGATTTTGATACTGCTGGGGCGATTCAATCGATCTTACTGCAATTGATGGTGCCTTTTATTATTGGTCACTTATCACGCCCTTTAATTGGTCGTTGGGTTGATAAGCATAAGAAATTAGTTAATAGAACGGATCGTTCTTCTATTTTGCTGGTGGTTTATGTGGCGTTTAGTGAGGCGGTTGTTGAAGGGATCTGGCATAAAATTGACGGTTGGTCACTATTAACGATTGCAGGAGTGAGTTGTATTCTGTTAGCGATTGTTATTTTTGTGAACGTGTACAGTGCAAGATTGCTTGGTTTTAATAAAGAAGATGAAATCACTATTGTTTTTTGTGGATCTAAAAAGAGCTTAGCAAATGGTGTGCCTATGGCGAATGTGTTATTTCCAGCAGCAACTGTTGGGGTAATGTTATTGCCATTAATGATATTCCATCAGATCCAATTAATGGTTTGTGCTGTGTTAGCGCAGCGCTATGCCAATCAGGGTAAAAGAGCAGAGAAAAAATAATGAATTTAAGCTGGTGGATACAATAACGTTAAGTGAATATTGATTATTGGGTTCATTAGGAAAAACGGCATCGATTTAACAATTAATCGGTGCTTTTTTATTTATTGAGCTTTTTCTTTATTCTCTTTTTTGTCTGATAGCGATTGATATTTTGATTTAAACGGAAGGGCTAAACCCAGTGTAAAAAAGACTAAAAATACAAGCCCCATATTTAAATAGTCAGATTTATTATTTTTCACATCAACCTTTAATTCACAATCGATGGGTTCTAACTGATCGTTGATATTATATTTGCCTTGGTAAAGTTCATTAAGCATTGTCTGTGCTTGCTCAAATTCTTTATAGTTGACGAGTAATTTTACCCCCCCAGTCGCTTGAGCATACACTTGGTTATTCCAAACAATATTTTCATCTAAAAGGATCGCATCAATGCCTTCTGATTGAAGAAAACCAGCTTCAATAGAAGCATCAATTGGTGATAGATATTGTGCTAATAATTTATATTGACCTCTTGTCGGATGAATATTCCACATAGCTTTTCCTTAATGATTAATAGCCCCTTGAAAATTAATTCTAGCCTAAGAGCCATTAATCATTCCATCCATTTTCAATAAATATAAAAAACCACCTGATAAACAGGTGGTTTTAATCAAAAAGCGATCAAATATTAACGTGAGCTTACTTTCTTAATTAATGCGTCACGTTCTGCTTGGCTAATAAATGCCATTCTTAAGCCATTAATCTGTGTTTGGCGGATTTGCTCTGGCGTTAATCCAGCAGCAGGCGCCGCAACGGTATATTCGTGTTTTAGCTCAATACCCTCAACCGCAGGATCATCGGTATTAAGAGAGGCAATAATGCCATGCTCTAAAAATGTTTTTAAAGGATGCTCTACTAACGAATTGATAGTACTAGTTTGAATATTTGACGTTAAGCAAGACTCAATACCAATTTGATGCTCGGCAAGGTAATCCATTAAGCGTGGATCTTCAATCGCTTTAACACCATGACCAATACGACTTGCACCCAATTCTTTAATGGCATGCCAGATACTTTCTGCACCCGCCGCTTCACCAGCATGAACCGTAATATTCCAGCCAGTATCACGAGCACGATTAAAATGAGGTTGGAATAAATGACCAGGAAAACCTAATTCATCACCGGCTAAATCAAGCGCTGTAATTTTATCTTGATGTTTTAGTAAGCCATTTAATTCTTGTTGGCAGGCGTTTTCACCAAAGGTACGGCTTAAAATACCGATTAAACGAATATCTACATCGTGTGATTGTCGTGCGCTTTGTACACCATCAACAATGGCTTCCACGACACCTTCAACCGGTAATTGATGTTTCATTGCCATATAATAAGGTGAGAATCGCAGCTCAGCGTAATCGATACCAGCATTAACCACATCTACTACGTTTTCATAAGCAACACGATGACATGCGTCTAAATCAGCTAAAACCGCCACACCCCAATCTAATTTTTGTAAAAAGCTAACAAGGCTTGGCTCATTTTTTGTAATTTGTACATGAGGGCGCAATGCTTCTAATTCATAAGCTGGTAGCGCAATATTATGTTGTTTTGCTAACTCTAAAATAGTTTGAGGGCGGATATTACCATCTAAATGGCGATGTAAATCGGTTAAAGGCAACTGTGTGTCAATCACGCGTTATTTTCCTTTTAATAGAAATAATGAAAATCTATCGTTTATAGTGATTTTCTTATAATCGGGTAAATATAAATGAGTTGCAGATAATTATGACTGATTTTTGTTTTATTCACTAATAAATAAACTTAAATTGGCTATTTTTAAAACTGAAAATGCAGTTTTTTCTCAATTTTAAGTTAAAAAATAAAAAATGGGAAAAAGACGTGTTTATTTATTAGCTACAATATTCAATGTAATTGACGTGTATTATCAGGTTAATTGATACATTAAAAATTAAGTTTAAAAATATTTATCATTATAATTGAAATGTCTTATCAGTTATTTTGATAGGTTTGAAAGGGGGAATGAGTAAAAAAATAACTGAAATATCATTTTGTTATGGTTTGCTTTAATAGGTGGCTTGTTTGTCACGGGTTAAAGCAATTGAATAAAGAATAAAAAGATTATTTTTATAAAAATAACAAAGTTTGTTTTTTCTTGAATTTATATAAATAAAATAGAACTAAAAAATAAAATATCTCTTTTATTAAATAAGGGGTAAAGAATAGGGAATTAACGCCATAATAGATTGCTGTTAAATAAATATATTCAACTGAATGTAATTATTTCCACAATGATTTTTTAATAGAAACCTAATTATTTTAAATTAAGGCATATAATATGAATGAGAATTCTGATTTTAGTTTTGAAAAGAAAAATGATAATATACAACACCAATTAATGTCCAAAATACTTCCGCCTTCATCCGCAAATAATCTTAGTTATGGCTCACAAGTCGTTACGGGTGATGGCACGATTGCGTTAGATTTAGTTGTCGTGATTGATACCAGTGGTTCTATGTCTGATGAGTCGTCAGATTTAAGTAAAGATATTGATATTGCAATACAAAAAGCACTGGAAAATTGCCCATCAAAACTTCGGGTGACTTTTTTAGGTATTGAAGGTACATGGGATGATACTAAATTTGATCAATCAGCTAGTGACTATTTAAAAGCGCTAGGCGTACCTGAAAGTCGCTTACAGGCAAGAAAGCCTTTTAAAGAGGCTGATGGGCGTGATCATGCGGGTAATAAAGAAGATTTATGTCGTGCAGTGATTGATTTAAGTAAGCATTTTGATTGGCGTGATGGTGCTCGTCGTGCTGTTTTTGTTTTGGGTGATGAAGGTATGGAAGGTGGCGGAGGTATATTGACCAACGCGGCAAAGATAAAAAATGACGAAGCGATTGCTGTTGCCCAACAAGAAAAAGTCAAAGTATATACCTACCAAGGAACGCCAGACGATAGTGCAACGAACCTCGATCGTTTCCCAAGTGTGGCTGATAGAGATCGCGTAACAAAAGAGTATATACGTTTAGCGGAGCAAACAGGGGGGCGCTCGTATATTTACACCACAGGCATTGCGAATTTCTCTTTAGTATTACAAGAAATTCTCTGTGATAGTTTGACACTACCGAACATTCCTAAGCCGAATGAAAAAACATCTAGCTGTAGTCAGGTCTGCGCACAATTCACGTCTATTATGTCAACAGTAAATACGCTTGCTGGAATAGTTAATAAAGCCATTGATTCTTGTTGCAAAGAGGAATGGAACAATCACCATATTCTGGTTAAAGATCGCGATTGTTAATTAAAATAAGATGCTAAAAAAACACCCCATTATGTTATTCACAAATGGGGTGTTTATTTATTTTTTACCAGATTATTGTTTTAACCGATGATTATTTTAACAACGTACCGTTCTAACAAAAAGTTAATTATTGAGCTTGTGCTGGTTGCTCAGGAATTAAGATTTCTTGTTCTTCGATAATAGCTGGATCTTCAGTGATTTCTTCTTGATAACCTTCTTCTGAATAATCAGAATCATCGTAATCATAAGATGATGCGCCCATACCGAATAACATTGCTGCTAAACCTAACATTTGAGGAGCTTGGGTCACTTCCATAAATTCATCAAAAGTATAAGTTTTACCATTCATGGTAAATTTATCAGCAGCATAGTTCAGTTTCATGTTTAATGCGTTACCATCTTGAGCCAGTAACATCAGTGGTAATGCATCTTTCTCGTCTTGAGAAATTTGGTTGATATTTTGCTGTAGCTCAGTTTTTAACTGTTCAATATCAGCCGCTGTTGTTGCTTCGATCTCTTTTTTATCTTCATCTGTTAATGCGGTTTCTTGGTAACGAGCCGCATCAAGATATTGAGTGGTGTTACGGAATTCAGCTAACATTGGAAGAGATAAATCAACATTGAAATCAATGTTTTTAAACAGATAGTTAAATAACTCTGCTGGTGATTTCTCTTGGCTTTCTAATACTTTAACGTTAAAAGCATTTAAGTCTAAGTTAAAGGCTAACTTACTTGCACCGCTTTTATTTGTTAAAGAGGCTTCATCGATACGGAAAACTAAGCCTTTTTCCAGAACATCACGAACGGCTTGTTCAACCATTTCTGAACTATCGAAATGATTTTTATTCCACGGTAACAATGAGTTGTTATAAACTTTGGTTAATAACAACATAGCATCTGGATCAGCTTTATCAATTGAATAGCCAAATTTACCTGCACCAAATTCGAATCCTGCAACATTTAGTGACTTAAAGTAATAAGTTTGAGAGATGTTAAAGAGCTTATCTTTGATATCACTTTTGGTTGTCAGAGAAAAATCTTTCAGCGAGAAATCAGACGCTTTGTCTTTACTGGTATGTGCAATTTCAGCAAAACTTAATAACTGCTCATTAAATAAGTATTGATCGTTATTAACTTTTGTTCCTGCAACAGAACCCGCGATATTTTTAATTGTGAAAGTTTCTTCACCTTCTTTAGTCACAACAACTTGGTCACCTTTAACTTTGGTTGTGAAGTTTGTTGCATCTTTATCTGATGAGAATTCAACCGTTAGAGGCGTCGTTTTAACGGTGTCACCATTTTCAGTAAAATCGATAGGATTTAGTTTCGCTTCACCTGAAACTCCACCATCGAATGCTAAAGAAGTATGGATATCAAAAATAGATTTCTCTTTAGTCAGTTTGAATAATTCTTTCGTTGTATCATTGTTGACTAACGTATTATTCATTGCTGCTAATTTGGGTGCTAAATTAAACTTAGCCAGATCAGAAAGAGGGAATGGACCATGATCAATATCGGTAGTAAAGATAACTTCTTCTACTTTTTTCTCTTGGTCTGCATCACTAGCATCTTTTGAAATCACGACAGCAAAGTCTGCATTAGAGGTAAAAACCCCTTTCTTATAGTCACGAATTTCAAGTTTAACATCAGCGCCAAATTGTGCATTTTTAGCAAGTTGCGCTAATTGGACATTAGCTAGTTTCGTTTCTTCCTGTAAGCGACTTTCAATTTTGCTGCCCATGTACCACGACGCACCAGTCCAAACAACACCCAGTGCGACGATAACACCAACAGCGACAAGCGATTTCTTCATAATTCTAGTCCATCCTCTGTGTACATCCGGCGATGTACGTTATAAAGGCTGTTTTGTAACCCTTAAACAACCCGATAAATTGGTGATAAATTTTACTAAATTTAAATATAGATAATCCACATATGTACATCGCCATCTATATTAACCGTAAATATAGATTTAGTGGAATAAAATCGCAATCAGAACTTACTTAGTTACTCGCTAACATAATGAGTTTAAAGCAAAATGAATATGATTTATAAGGTAAATAAAATAAGCATTAAAAACATCTTTTTTTACTCTTTTTTCAATTTAGACAATATTTAATTGTGATGTAATTCTATTTATGATGAATAATAAAGGCTCATAATAAGTATGGATATAAATATGAAAGCTTAAATAATAATGTTGGCAATGAAATAAGGTCGCCAACCGTATTTTTCTAAAAAAATCAACAGATTTCATTCTGTTATAAATTTCATAAGCTCGCTTTAGCTCTCATATTTATTATTCTGTTTATGGCATGATACTGGTATCCGAGTTATTTACTAGAAAGTGATTCGGAATTAATCAATTATTCTGTGTACTTAAGGAGATTGAAATGGCAGCCACTCGCATTGAAAAAGACTCAATGGGGCAAATCGAAGTACCTGCTGACCAGTTATGGGGAGCTCAAACGCAGCGTTCTCTTGAACACTTCCGTATTTCAGTTGAAAAAATGCCTGTTGCACTTATCCATGCGCTTGCTATCACGAAGAAAGCAGCCGCTGGTGTTAACATGGATTTAGGTTTATTACCAAAAGAGCGCGCTGATGCAATTATCGCCGCAGCAGATGAAGTGCTTGCAGGTAAACACCCAACTGAATTCCCATTAGCAATCTGGCAGACCGGTTCTGGCACTCAATCAAACATGAATATGAATGAAGTGTTAGCTAACCGTGGTAGTGAGATACTTGGTGGTATCCGTGGCATGGAACGCAAAATCCATCCGAATGATGATGTTAACAAAAGTCAAAGTTCAAATGATGTGTTCCCAACTGCCATGCATGTCGCTGCTGTTATTGCATTACGTCAGGATTTACTGCCAGAATTAAAATCACTGCTGAAAGTATTCAAAGAGAAAGCAGAAGCTTTCCATGATATCGTTAAAATTGGTCGTACTCACCTGCAAGATGCGACACCACTGACATTAGGTCAAGAGATCTCTGGTTGGGCTGCTATGCTTGAGCACAGCATCAAACATATCAATGATTCCGTTCCTCATGTTTGTGAATTAGCGCTCGGTGGTACAGCTGTGGGTACGGGGTTAAATACCCATCCAGAATATGCTGTTCGCGTTGCTAAGCGTATCGCTGAATTATCTGGCCAGCCTTTTGTAACGGCTCCTAATAAATTTGAAGCATTAGCAACTTGTGATGCATTAGTTCATTCACACGGTGCATTGAAAGGTTTAGCTGCATCATTAATGAAGATTGCTAACGACGTGCGTTGGTTAGCTTCTGGCCCTCGTTGTGGTATTGGCGAAATCGCTATCCCTGAAAACGAACCAGGTAGTTCAATCATGCCAGGTAAAGTTAACCCAACACAATGTGAAGCATTAACAATGTTATGTGCTCAAGTTATGGGTAATGACGTTGCTATTAATATTGGTGGCGCATCAGGTAACTTTGAACTGAACGTTTATCGCCCAATGATCATTGATAACTTCTTACAATCAGTCCGTTTATTGGCTGATGGTATGCGTAGTTTCAATGAGCACTGTGCAATTGGTATTGAGCCAAACCGTGAACGTATTAATAAACTACTGCATGAATCATTGATGCTAGTTACTGCGTTAAATACTCATATCGGTTACGATAAAGCCGCTGAAATTGCTAAGAAAGCGCATAAAGAAGGCTTAACGCTAAAAGAATCTGCATTGAAACTGAACTATCTGACATCGGAAGAATTCGATAGCTGGGTACGTCCAGAAGATATGGTTGGTAGCATGAAAAAATAAGTGTTAGATACACTTATTTAACCGATATTAAATCCCGCTATAATGGCGGGATTTTTACATCTTATAGGAAAAATAATGACTGAAGAAATTACGTTTACTGCGACAGAAGTTAATTGCTATGTCGAAGATGATGTCACCATTATCGGAATAGGGGATGATGCTGTTTCTCCTGATCATTTCATTATTCTTTCAAGATTTGATGAAGAAGATGAAGATATAGATAACTCAATTGGTTTAATGACCCATTTATCTGATATTGAAGCCATTAATACGCTCGAAAAAATTACCCTTGATCGAAAAAATATTATCCTTGCATTAAAAAACAATGTGATGATAACAATCCATTTAGATATTGAAGACAATCATTTTGTTCAGCTTAATGATTATCTTCAGCAAATCCTTCAAGGAAGCTCAATTAAACTTATTGAAAAATAAGATATTCTCTATTTTTCAATATACAAATGCATTCTTGGAATAATTAATTGTAGCTTTTTAGCTTTAGGGCGATGGCGAATTTGAATGTTATCGGCATCATAATCAGGAAGTTCGCCAATAACGGGTTTAAAGTCGCTTTCTTTATCAATATAGAAAGCTAATAAAGGCAAAGGACACGCATATTGCACTTGTTTTTGAAGTTCTGAATACCAAACCCGCGCAATAGGTTGCACTTTGACAGGTCGCTTTATTTTTAATTTTGTATTTTCAGGTAATTGAGAAAGAGTGATGATCTCTTTATCCAGACGTTCAGCCCATTGTTCACTGGTATAAGGGGGGACTGCACGATTGGCTTCGCGACTTTTCTCTAATTGAGTCAAAACATCGTTACGCGTTAAATTCTTAATAATATTCTTATTCGCCCAACCAAAACGCACTGTATCTGGATCAGACAATAGGGTGAGGGTACGATAAGCATTGAGCGTAATTAAGCCTTTTAGTTGATTATGGACGAAATCAAAACGCTCTTCCTTCGATATACTAGACTCTTTAGTAACAATATCGGAAAGCTGTTTTTTTAATAAATTAATTTGCTCAACTTGTTTTTTTACAGACTTAAATGTTTGATTATCTGTACTAAAGCAAAGCACTCCGGGTAAACGAATAGCGCGCTTACTACTGATGTGCGGTGCATTGTCATAAATAAAAAGATTCACCATTAGCTTTAAAGTGAGATCTCTAGCTTCCTCATTATAGCAAGGTGACACCGTAACGCGAACAACCTCATCATGTTCCTCTTCTTTACTCACTTCAGGTAATTCAAATACTGCTGATGGTAATAAAGTTAAATTTTTCAACACATCAGTTAGTTTTTTAATTTCAATTTCTAATTGCTGAAAACAGAGATTGAATTGCTCAATTAAATCATATCGATTCATCTTAACATCCTTATTTAGTTACAACATACAACAGGCCTTTGTTTAAAACAATACATTAGCTTCAGTGAAAAGTACATCGCCTAACAGCGATAAATTCCAAAAACACGATGAACTGTTTATTTATACAGTGTATCGTGAAAAGGGCATATTGGGATGATATTTTTCCTAAAAAGGGATTATTTGATGGTTTTTAAATCAAAGCTAGTTTGTTTTTCATTCGACTGTATTAACGTTCCATCAATAACACTACAATCTGGTTTTGTTGGTGGGCACTGTTCTGTAAATGCATTTGTAAGAGATGTAAAAAAGAGAAATAGCAGGGTAATAGATAGTTTTATAATAGCCATAATCGTAATTCCTTCTTAAAGAATAAGTTTATACCTTAAGAAGGGAGTGCAAAATCGACAACATTAAACCGCGTTAACCTGCTTTTGCACTTTGTTAATTATCAATAAATTACTGGGCAACTTTGTTTAAGTGTAATGCTATTAATAAGGCTGTTAACATTAAAAGGGCAATAAATAACCCTACACCAAGCCAGCCAAAACTCACCCAGAATAATCCGCCCACTGTGCCTGCAAGGCTAGATCCCGCATAGTAAGTAAAAAGATAAAGTGAAGAGGCTTGGGCTCTTCCTCGTTTAGCGCGACGACCAACCCAACTACTTGCGACTGCATGTGCAGCAAAGAAACCTGTCGTTAAGATAAGCATCCCAATAAAGATAACGGGCAGTGATTCAATCAAAGTAATCAATATGCCAATTAACATCATTGAAATTCCAGCAATAAAGACTTTGCCTAAACCGTATTTAGTGGTTAATAAGCCAGCTTTGGATGCGCTATAAGTACCACTTAAATAGACGATAGAAATCAGACCCACAGTAGTTTGACTTAATGAATAGGGTGCGTCTAATAAACGATAGCCGATATAGTTAAATAAAGTAACAAAACCACCCATTAATAAACCACCTTCAATAAATAACAAAGGCAGCCCTTTATCTCTAAAATGCAATTTAGTCGTTATAAGAAGATTGCGAGGTTTTAATGCTGTCGGCCTAAAGTGCTGTGAAGCTGGTAATATCTTCCAGAAAGTAATTGCAGCAAAAAGGGCAAAAATACCGAGAATAACAACGGATAAACGCCAAGAATAATAATCACTTAGTACCCCTGTAATAACGCGCCCGCTCATTCCTCCAATAGAGTTTCCGCTAATATATAAACCCATTGATAATGCGAGATAAGCAGGGTGAATTTCTTCACTTAAATACGTCATTGCTACTGCTGCAACGCCACTTAATGAAAGTCCAACTAAAGCTCGCGTAATTAAAATACCTGTCCAGCTATTCATTGTCGCACTTAATAATGTAAAAAATGCGGCGCAAAACAGTGCGATAACCATGACATTTTTACGACCAAAGGCGTCTGAAAGTGGGCCAGTGATTAATAATCCACATGCCATTAAAGCGGTTGAAAGTGAGAGAGCTAAACTACTGGTGGCTGGGCTGACGGAAAATTCGTTAGATAACACCGGTAATATGGGTTGCACAAAATAGAGTAAGGCGAATGTCGCTAAACCGACCATAAAAAATGACACTGTCACTTTTATATACAGTGCATCATCACGTTGAATATAGTGTTTAGGGTTAGATTGGTGTTGAGCAGGCTTTTCTATACTTGGTGTATTGTCTGAAATATCAGTGCCTAAGCTCATACTTTTACTGTCTATTTCGTGAGTATCCATATTGATTAAACTTCCATTACTTAAATTTGATTTATGTCAATGTTAGAAATATTTGATTTTTTTGTCTAATATATTAATCATTAGAAATAAGACTTTTAAAGTATCAATGGCGACATGAGAGAAATATGAATATTGAACTTAGACATTTACGTTACTTTATTGCTGTTGCAGAAGAGCTTCACTTTGGTAAAGCAGCAGAAAGATTGAATATTTCTCAACCTCCTTTAAGCCAACAAATACAAGCACTTGAAGGTGAAATAGGCGCTAGACTTTTAGAGCGAACAAACCGTTCTGTTTCGTTAACACCCGCAGGACAAATGTTTTTAAAAGAGTCGTATCAAATTATGGCGCAGGTCAACGCAGCCGCAACGCGCGCCGCTAGAATGGAAAAAGGTGAATTAGGTGAAATTTCAATTGGTTTTACCTCAACAACGCCTTTTATGCATTTAGTCACCTTGAGTTTGCGACAGTTTAGAGAAAACTATCCAGAAGTCGGTATTCATATGCATCAAATGAATACAAAACAACAGATATCGCCGTTACTAACGGGGCGTATTGATTTAGGGATCATGCGAAACACAACATTACCCGAAAATTTGCACCACCAGCTATTGTTTCGTGAGCCTTTTATATTAGCGGTTTATGAAGGGCATCCACTGCTTGCTTACAAAGAAACGGGGGTCAATATTCAAGATATTGGGCAATATCCTTTTGTTTTCTTTGAGAGAGATGTTGGTACGGCACTTTATGATGAGATTATTCAGTTACTTAGTCTGTCAGGAATTACGCCAACTATTGCACAAGAAGCGGGTGAAGCCATGACAATTTTAGGGCTAGTTGCAGCAGGACTTGGTATTTCTATTGTGACAAAATCATTTACGCGAATGAAAGTTGATGGAGTGCACTATCTACACTTTGCAAATTCTCAAGCGTTCTCTGAAGTTTGGTTAGTTTCACATAATAAACGAACTATTCCTGCTGCGGCGAATCGATTAACGCAATTGCTGTTAAAAAATATCTTAGATCACCAAAAATCTTGATTTATCTGTGTTTTTGATCACGCTTTTTATGTAAGTATTGTACAATTATTACAAATTGACGACATAATCGGTAATGAATTATTTGGAGCCTCGAATTAATTATGGCTCTTTAATTAAGGATGCATTCAATGGGGAACCAACCTAGCCACATCGATCACGTAAAACAATTTAATCTTGGCACAGTCTTTCGCTTGATTGATGAACATGGTCCCATTTCTCGTATTTCATTGTCGAAAAAGGCAGAGCTTGCGCCAGCAAGTATTACTAAGATCACGCGAGAATTAGTTGAAGCGCATCTTATTCATGAAACGGAATTCCCAGATGTGGGATTTCGAGGCAGGCCTGCTGTCGGATTAAAATTAGAAAGCCAAGGCTGGCAATTTCTCTGTATTCGCGTCAATAAAGGCAGTTTACTTTTTAGTTTAAGAGAATTAGATAGCAAACTGGTTACTGAAGATACATTCGATTTCCCCAAGGAATACAGCGATGATTTTCTTAATCATTTTTTAGCTGCAATTGATAAATTCTTCGAGCGTTATCAATCTCATGTTGAAAGATTGACGGCAATTAGCATTACAATGAATGCTATTGTTGATCCTATTAGTGGTGTTATTTATAGCTCACCTTATTATGATATTAAAGACATTCCACTTGCCGATAAAATCCATGAAAAAACAGGTGTTTCTGTATTTTTACAACATAGCGTAACTGCATGGACAATGGCCGAATCTTTATATGGTGCGGCAAAAAACAATTCAGACGTTCTGCAAATTGTTATCGATGACATTGTTGGTGCTGGCGTAATAAACAATGGAAAAACATTACATTCTAACAGCCATAGCGCCGTCGAAATTGGACATACTAAAGTTATCGATTCTCAAAATAGCTGTTATTGTGGGGCAAAAGGGTGTTTAGAAACAGAAATTGCTATTCCTCAATTAATTAAGAAAGCCCAATTATTAGCTCAAGAAGATCCCACTTCGTTGCTAAACAAATATCCTATAACTGTGGAGACATTGTGTGATGCGATATTAGTTGGCGATAAACCCGCGCTTGAAATTGTAAATTTAGTCGCTCAGCGATTAGGTTTTATTTTGGCTGTTATGATCAATATCTTTAATCCGCAAAAAATATTAATTGGTTCGCCGCTATGTCGCGCTAAATCAGTGCTCTTTCCTTTGATGCTGAATCATATTCAAGATCACGTCATGCCTCGTTATGCAAAGTCACTCATTATTGAAGAAACAGAGTTAAGAAATAAAGGTACATTGCCAGCTGCATCTTTAGTGAAAGAAGCGCTGTACAACGGTTCTTTGTTAATTGAATTAATGCAAGGCTAAATTAAGCTAAATAAAACGTAACAAAACTGTTTTGTATGCGTAAATGCGTCAATTGATCATTAACGAATTCTCTATTTTTGAGCAATTAACTAAAAAATTGAGCTACCTCAAGCCACCAGAAACAGTGTTACCCTAAACTCTAATCTCTGTCATTTTTTATGAACCTGATTTATCTGTCATAACGGAAGTAAATTATATGTTAACACGCTTTTTTGTTACGGGGACAGATACCAACGTGGGTAAAACTGTTGTAACCCGAGCACTTCTTCAGTCATTAAATCGTGGCGGGTCAACGGCAGTAGGTTATAAGCCTATTGCAACAGAATTACATGAAACGGCTGATGGTGAACGTAATCGTGACGCTATGATTATTCATAATTCATCACCAGTTGAAGTTCGCTACGACGAAATTAATCCTATTTTGCTTGATAATTGTTATGTTAGCGAAAATGAAATCGATTTTAATAAAATTTCAAATGAGCTCGACAATTTAAGTAAAAAAGCAGAGTGTGTTGTTATCGAAGGTAATGGTGGTTGGCGTTATCTGCTTGATGATAATACTTTTTATTCTGATTGGGTGGTGAAAGAACAAATCCCAGTTGTTTTGGTTGTTGGTATTCAACCAGGCTGTGTCAATCACTCAATATTAACAGCGCAATCTATTATCAATGATGGTTTGAAATTAGTAGGTTGGGTTGCGAACAGAATAAATCCAGGATTACCTTATTACGCGAAAATTGTGGAAAGGCTGTCTCAGCATATTCCTGCACCGCTGATTGGTGAAATCCCGTATTTGTTACGTCCTGAAGAACGTGATCTCTCTTGTTACCTCGATTTAAGTCAGTTGGAAATCGCTGTACCTGCTTAAGAGAGAATATAAATAAGTAACGAAGTGGATTGCTATCTGTTTTTAAACGATACCAAACTTGTTACTTTTAAATGCCTGATGAGTAAATTCATTGGGTGTTTTTGTTTTTTCTGATTTAGTCGCAAACATACTAATGATAAAAATAGCACATAAAATTAAGACTAAATAAGATAGAGCGGATCAGATAAATCAGAAGAGTAGTCATTGATAAACAGTGGAAAGGAAAAGGGCGCTAACATTGCGCCCTTTTTTAACACAAGATTTTATCAACTTATAGATTAATGACGAGTATAGATGATTTTCTTGCTGTCATTTTCGCAAGTTCCAACAACTTTACCTTCTGTTTGTGCAACTTGGTCGTTTTCAACGACAGTTAAAGTAAAGTTAGCGACTGGCACACCATTATTAACGATTTTTTGTTGAATAGACTCAACGACTTCATCACAACCCGCATTCGCGGCTAAAGGTGCAAATGCAACCAGTGTGGCCATTACTGCAAATACATATTTTTTCATTTCAATCACTCCTTGTTTTACAAAGCAAAACATCACTGTTTTACACGATTTTCTTATGGGTTAACAGGGCGACCCGTATTACTGTCTAAACAACGACGAGTTTCAGGCTCCCAATAAGCGTAGACGTTTGCACTTTTCAGACAAGCATCCCGCTCATCAATGGCTTTATCTACTTTATTAAATTCAATTTTTTCTCGCTGATTGACTTGGGTACGTAGCTCACGCTTTTGATCCCAATCCTCTTTCATTTGTCGAGCTTGTTCTTTATCTAAGACATTATCATAGCCATCACCATTAATGGTTACATTAGTGGAAGCGGCAACAGAAGAAAAAGAAGACACTGATAAACCAAGAAATAAGGAGAACACCATTGTTCTGATAACTTGTTTCTTAGTGAGTGTGTTGATCATGGTTGCTATCCTCTAAAGTTATGTCGCTATTACTGTCAATGACTATTATATCTTAATAATTATAGCTGATGCTTTAATAAAATATGAGTTTTCAGTGCGTTTAGCTCTGACGATGAACACTTAAGCCTGCAAATGATTGGCTAACAGGCATCATTTCTAGGGTATTGATATTTACATGAGCAGGTAATGTTGCTGTCCAATATACCGCTTCTGCCACATCTTCAGGTGTTAACGCATTTGCATTAGCATAAGTTTGCTCAACTTTATTACTATCACCTTTAAAACGAACTAATGAGAACTCTGTACCACCAACAAGTCCTGGTTCAATATCGGTCACACGGACTTTTTTACCTTGGAGATCAGCACGTAATCCTAAACTAAATTGTTTAACAAATGCTTTAGTGGCGCCATAAACATTACCGCCCATATAAGGCCAAGAAGCTGCTGTTGAGCTGATATTAATAACATGACCTTTGTTTCTTTCTACCATAAAAGGAAGAATAGCGCGGGTGACATGAACCAGACCTTTATTATTTGTCTCGATCATCGTATCCCAGTCATCAAGGTTGGCTTTATCGGCGGTATTTAAACCTAGGGCTAATCCTGCATTATTGACTAACACATCAATTTCGTGCCATTTTTCAGGTAATTGAGTGTAAATCTCACTGACTGCTTTTTTATCTGTCACATCTAACTGTAATGGATAAAATTGTTCACCTAGCTCTTTATGCAAGTTATTCAGTTTATCCAAACGACGGGCTGTACCAATAACTTTGTGTCCGTGGCTGATAAAATGACGAGCAATGGCTTCACCAAAACCAGCAGAAGCACCTGTGATAAAAATAATCATTTAATTACCCTCGATAGTTATAATAATTGAAAGTAAAAGGCTATCACTAGAAAGAGTCAAGTTTAAAAGTAGGGTTTGTGATAAATCAGGCTAAAAACAAGATCCTTTTCTTATATGAAAGATTTTTATCTTTAATAATAAGTAAGATTTTTGTTTTCAACTGTAAGATAAGAGGGATTAGATATAGCAATTAACAATGCTGAGACTGGGCTTATTGAGCAACAAACCCAGCCTAGCTGAATAAGACAATATCAGTTATTTTTTACCAACTTGATGACCAATAACGCCACCTAAGACGCCACCACCAATAGTACCCAATGCGCTACCATCAGTTAAAATAGCACCACCGATAGCACCTGCACCGGCTCCAATTGCTGTATTACGGTCGCGTTTTGTCATGCTAGAACAACCCGCAAGTGAAAAAAGCAGAACAGAAGCGACACACAGTGTTCCAACCTTTTTTAACGTGATATTCATTTTTATAAACTCCGAAATAAAGGGCAATATAAAGATATCGTTATCGTATTTATACGAGCATCAGAATATTCGGGAACATAAGGGGAGAAAACTCTTAAAGTGAGTCATAATTCATAACTTATATTTTAAATGCGCTTTATCAAAATAATTTTTATTATCTATATTATTATTCTATGTTCAGAAGAAAAGCATCAATGCACTATGTCATTTATATGAGTTAAGATAACAGCATGATATTAATGAATAAATTTAAGATACTCTCTTCACAATTTGCATCGGGCTATTTTGGTGTAGTACTGGGGATGATAGGTACGGGTATGGCATGGCGCTATGCGGCTAAAGAGCATAACTATCCAGCTTATATTGGTGAAATATTTATTAGTGTGGGTTGTTTGGTTTGGCTAACACTGACGTTATTTCTATTGGGCAAATGGTTATTTCATCGACACGCTATTCTTGATGAAGTTAAACATCCCGTTGCCAGTGGATTTACCAGTTTATTTCCCGCAACAACAGTTTTAGTATCGATAGGTTTAAGTCCTTATTCACCGTTATTTTCTCTTGTATTATTTAGCCTCGGTGCGATTGCTCAGTTAGCGTATTCCAGTTGGCTGATTGGTTATCAATGGAAGGGTGAATATCCTAAAATGGCAACCACACCTGCATTATATTTACCGACAGTGGCGAATAACTTTATCTGTGCTATGGCATGTGGTGCATTTGGATTTAATGATTTGGGTATTTTATTTTTTGGCGCTGGCGTATTTTCTTGGTTAAGTTTAGAACCTGCTATTTTAAACAGAATACGTAGTGAAGGGTTAATGGATGAGAAGTCACGGCTCTCATTTGGTATTCAATTAGCTCCTGCTTTAGTTGCCTGTAGTGCATATTTGGCTATCAATGATAATCATATCGACTTCTTCGCTAAAATGTTATTAGGCTATGGCCTATTACAACTTTTATTTATGGTGAGATTAATCCCTTGGTTTGTTAAACAGTCATTTTCATTACCATTTTGGAGTTTTTCCTTTGGTGTCTCTGCGTTAGCAAAAGCATCATTAAATATGAGTATGGCATCTAATAGCCGTTTTATGCAGTTATTATCAACGGCACTATTTATCTTTGCTAATTTAATTATCTTACTACTGATTTGGCATTCATTATTATGGGTTTTTAGAGGGCTAAAAAAATTATGTTGTCCATCTAAAGTATTTTAATAACCATAGAAAAAGAGAGCCTAAACAAGATCCTTTAGGCTCTTTTTATTTTAAGTCGAAAGATAATTCAATAAAATATTAAAATACTTTAATAGGTAGAATTAAATTCTAATTGGTTTTCTACTTAAAATAGCCACGGTATTACCGATAAACATGGCTGAGTAATATAAAGGAACATAAATCAAACCTAAAGCAACCATCATAATACCAATCGATAACATTAATGCGACAGTGCTATCTGGTGATGTTAACTCTAAAAATCCTTTATCTAATCCAGTTAGAAATACCTTTTCTTGTAACCTTGCATATAACCATGATGCACCAACAAGAACGGCACCGAACCAAAAACTTAGCCAACATAATGCCGAAGTAAAAGACATCATATTATTTTTCATGATTTATTTTCCTTGTCAAATATAAAGCACACAATGAGTTATGATATTTTTTATAAAGATAAGCTCTTAGATTATATCGATAAATAAAAATAGATAAATACATATATGGGTAAGATGGCTAAATTAATATATAAAGAGTGCAAAGTTATTAATTGATTATTTGCTTATGATTTTTTATTACATACATCCACACATAAAGAAATATCGCGAATAATAATCACCTTTGAGGATAATTAGAGATGATTATTAAATAAGGCATCTAAACGTTGATCATCCTGTTTTGAAAAGCGAAGAAGTTCCCAATTATTCACTAACAGCGATGAAAAGAAAACTCATTAACTTTGTTTTCTATGCTTTTTAATTTGATAGACAAAATATCCTATTGCTAACGGTATGACCAATGGAATTAACACCATTATATATAATACACCGCCGCCTTTGGCTCCTCCGCCATTAATATACTCATCGAAAATGTGCTTTGAAAAATAATGAAGAAATATGTCGTCGCTGCATTTTTTAGCGAATGGAAGTAAGGGGATACAGATACAGCTATATGCCGTCTTTAAGTGCCATTTCAGCCATATAAGGAAAAATTAAAGTATTAGTGCATTCTCACCCCATTGGTTATTAAGTCAAGAGAGGTATCTCATCAATAAGGTGAATCGATTCGCTTAACTTTGTTTCATTTGATATAAGTCAACAGGGTATGCTTCCTGTGTGGAAAGGTGATTGCAAAAGTAATCATTAAAACACATATGATTTGACAGATATATGTTGCAAGTGTAATTTAGCTAATCTAAAGAGAGGAGCAAATATGGAACCATTGCAATTATTTAAGGTATTAAGTGATCAAACAAGGCTAGATATTGTGTTGCTACTTAAAGCATCTGGCGAGTTGTGTGTTTGTGACATCTATACAGCCCTAAACTTATCCCAGCCGAAGACTTCTCGCCACCTAGCTATGTTGCGGGAAAGTGGGATATTGCTTGATTCTAAACATGGAAAATGGGTTCATTATCGTTTATCTCCCACATTATTACCGTGGGTGAAAAATATTATTGAAATCACCTACGCGACAGAGAAAAATAAAATAGCAGATTTGCTTAGAACTATTGAAAAGAAAGGAGCGGTTAGTTGCTGCTCTGAATAAAATTTTTTAATTTTATATATATGAAAAAACAGATATGAAAAACTAGAAGATAAGTCTTCTGAAAGAGGTTTTTATGTTTATTGCAGTATTAATATTTGTCCTAACAATCACTTTTGTTATTTGGCAACCTAAAGGTTTAGGTATCGGCTGGAGTGCAACCGCGGGTGCACTAGTTGCACTACTGTTAGGTGTCATTCATCTTCAAGATATTCCTGTAGTTTGGAATATCGTCTGGAATGCAACTGCCACATTTGTTGCTGTTATTATTATCAGTCTGATTTTGGATGAAAGTGGCTTTTTTGAATGGGCAGCACTTCATGTTGCAAAATGGGGCGGTGGTAAGGGTCGTCTTTTATTTAGCTATATTATCCTGCTAGGTGCATCCGTTGCTGCACTGTTTGCCAACGATGGCGCTGCACTTATTTTAACACCCATTGTGATTGCAATGTTGCTCGCTCTTGGATTTAGTAAAGGCACAACATTGGCTTTTGTTATGGCGGCAGGATTTATTGCAGATACCGCAAGTTTGCCTTTAATTGTTTCAAATTTAGTCAATATCGTCTCTGCTGATTTCTTTAATATCGGATTTACGGAATATGCCTCAGTGATGGTTCCAGTTGATATTGCCGCTATTATCGCGACATTAATTATGTTGCATTGGTTTTTCCGCAAAGATATTCCTCAGCAATATGACACCTCTAAATTAGCGATGCCTGCGACAGCGATTAAAGATGTGAAAACATTTAGAGCAGGTTGGTTGGTATTGCTTCTTTTATTGCTTGGTTTTTTCATACTGGAACCGTTGGGTATTCCGATTAGTGCCATTGCAGCTGTTGGGGCCGTAATTTTGTGGTTTGTCGCGGTACAAGGAAAGGCGATTAATACTCGAAAAGTTTTACGAGAAGCACCTTGGCAAATCGTGATTTTCTCCCTTGGTATGTACCTTGTTGTTTATGGATTACGCAATGAGGGTTTGACTCATTATCTATCAGAAGTACTCAACACATTGGCAGAAAAAGGAATATGGGAAGCGACATTAGGAACAGGGTTTATTACCGCATTTTTATCTTCAATTATGAACAATATGCCAACTGTTCTTGTAGGTGCTTTATCTATTGAAGGTAGCAATGCGACGGGTTTAATTAAAGAAGCGATGATTTATGCCAATGTCATTGGTGCAGATCTCGGTCCAAAAATTACACCAATAGGAAGTTTAGCAACTTTATTGTGGCTACATGTATTATCACAAAAAAATATGACCATTACATGGGGCTATTATTTCAAAACGGGCATTATTATGACTATCCCAGTGCTGACAGTAACATTAATTGCTTTAGTACTTAGACTTACGTTAATAAATTGATGGTGACATTATGAGCAATATTACAATCTATCATAATCCAAATTGTGGTACTTCTCGCAATACGCTTGAAATGATCCGAAATAGTGGAATAGAGCCTGAAATTATCCATTATCTAGACACACCACCATCTAAACAGATTTTAGAAAAAATCATTGCTGATATGAATATTTCAGTTCGAGCATTATTACGAAAGAATGTTGAACCTTATGATAAATTAGGTCTTGGTCATATTGATGCTACTGATGAGCAACTTATTGATTATATGCTGCAATATCCAATATTAATCAATAGACCTATTGTTGTGACACCATTAGAAACTCGGTTATGCCGTCCTTCAGAAGTCGTTTTGGATATTCTTCCAAAAGCACAGAAAGGTGCCTTTTCAAAAGAAGATGGACAAAATGTTGTCGATGAAAAAGGGAATAGGCTGATATAAAAGAGTCTATTAACTATTTTTACGGTATTTTGCAGTAATAGAAGCCTCGTTAAGACGAGGTTTTCTTATTGTAATTAAGAAGCCAACACCATCTGACTTGAGAAAGAAGGAGGGCGGAAATGACAAAATAAAACACCCGCAAGCAGGTGTTTTATCATATTCAGCAAATATCGCTTATTCTTCGAAGTACCAATATCCTTGATTGATAAATTCGGTTAATTCCGCAACAAAGGCTGGGTTCTTCAATGCTTCACCAAGTCGATCTGCTCCAACTTCTGTAAACTGGCATAATGCATCTGCTCCCTTCGTTTCTTTGGTGGCCCAAGCTTCTGTATTCACAAAGAAATTTTCTCCGATGCGTAGAACGCGTAGTCCGCTTAGTCGGATCAGTTTTTCACCGTCATTCAACGCATTCAGTACTTCTTCTGGCTGATAAGGTGGTTCTGAAGGTGCAATATCTAGCTCATGACGCGGTGTAGTTGCAAAACGGCCTAACCACTGTTCAAAATCATCGGGCTTGTTGATCATCTCAATCATCATGGCGCGCAGGCGTTCAACTTCATGAGCTTCCATTATTCCTGCATTGTCGCGTACTGTCAGGTTTGGATCGCCATAATTGATCCCACCCAGATCTTGTTCTAGTGCATAGTCTGCAAAACTACTCAGCAAATCACGGCCATTTGGTCCACGAAAGCCGACAGAATAATTCATGGTATCTTCGAAGGTGAAGCCATCGTGAGGGAATCCAGGCGGGATATATAAAATATCTCCTGGTGCCATTTCCACATCAATAATTGGCTCAAACGGATCAACATGCAGTAATGCGGGATGAGGGCAGAACTGGCGCATTGGCAGGGCATCACCCACACGCCAGCGACGACGTCCCATTCCTTGAATGATAAAAACATCATAGTTATCAATATGTGGTCCGACACCACCTCCCGGCACTGAATAGGAGATCATCAGGTCGTCAAGACGCCATTCAGGCAATACTCGAAATGGTTTCACCAGTTCAGCTGCTGGCATATGCCAATGGTTGACAGCTTGAACTAACAGTGACCATCCTTCTTCGCCTAATTCGCTGAAGTCTTCAAACGGACCGTGACTTGCTTCCCATTTGTTGCCAGTGAGGCTAACAAGGCGGCTGTCGATTTCTGGTTCCATTGCAAGACCAGCCAGTTCATCTGGTGTGATAGGATCAACAAAATCAGGAAATGCGTTTTTCAGTACAACAGGTTTTTTTTGCCAGTATTTTTCTAAAAATTCAGGCCAGTTAAGATTCAGTTTGTTAACCATGTGACCACATCTGTATCAATGAGTAAGTTGGTAATTATAGAAGTAATGCATTGTGATATTTTTGTTTGGCGTCAAATGGTAGTTAATAACTGTCAGGGGAATGTTTGTAGCTTTGAAGAAAAAACAAAACTATATTCAAGATTTAGAAAAAGCATTGGCAAATAAGCGTTAAATTAAGAATCAATCAACATAAATCAACCAGCCAAAAACAGAGATTTCAGTGCCTATCCATATTTAGATACCAAGGTTCGCATAATGTATATTATGTTAAATTGAATTCAATGTATAAACTCAGACTTTGTGAACCTTATTAATACCCCCACATAATGGCCAATTTCGTATCAAACCTTCTCCTTACCTTTTTACATTAAAATACTGAGCAAATATTTAATAGTTAATGATGAACAAAAACGTAACGCTTTTATTTTAATGCATCAACTCGATACTTATTTATCTAATGCGTTGTTATCTTCTATGCGATTAATGGAAGTGAAAAAAGGAGAATACTTAATAACGCAAAATAGCCAAGCAACACATTTATACTGCTTAGTGGAAGGAAAATTACAGATTGAACGCTACGAAATAAATGGTGAGCATGTGGTTTTTTCTTTTGAACAAGCTTTCTGTGTTATTGGCGATTTAGAGCTTTTCTCAGCCAAAGATGAAATGGTGTTTAGTACTGTACAAGCCTTAGTACCTTCTTATTTATTAGCGTTACCGCTTTCTATTGTCAGACAAAAAGCATTACAAGATGCAAATTTTTTGACCTTTATTTGCCAACAATTAAGCCAAAAACTTTATCAATCATCGTTAAAACACTCTCAATCCCCCTATTCTTCAGAATTTAAATTACGCCGATATTTATTTTTTAAAACTCAGCAAGAAGGACTCTCTTTTCAATTAGAAAAAAGAGATCCATTAGCGGCAATGCTTGGGATCTCTACCAGACAATTAAACCGCGCGTTAGCACATTTAGTGAGTATTAAAGCGATTACATTAAAGAACAAATCGATAACGGTATTAAATTGTGAATGCTTATCCTACATTGATAATTCAAATGAATAGGTTTTAAATAATAGATATTCAATTGAATATCAACTAATTACCTCATCTCTATCTTGTTCATTTTTTTTGATCCCTTAAAGCAAATGTTTTAAATGGTAATGAAATAAACTTGAGCTACAATTTAATAAACCTGCTGGAATAAACATAAAAAAACTTACTTTCATATCTTTAATTCATTTTAAAAAGAAATAGTTATCTGTATTGCTAATAAAGCGCGGTACGCTCACACCTTTTATTTAATAAAGGGTTAATTCCTTTTAAATAGGAAATCAAAAATCATGAATAAAACTTTCGCGACTGAAATATTTATCAATGGTGAGATCCATACTCTTGATAGAGAAAATCCTATCGCTCAAGCGATAGCCGTCTATCAAGGTAAATTTCTTTTTATTGGCTCAAATGATGAAGCGATGCAGTTTCAAAATGCAGAAACAAAAATCATTGATCTAAAAAAACACATTATTATTCCTGGGCTTAATGACTCGCATCTTCACCTTATTCGCGGTGGATTAAATTATAACCTTGAATTACGGTGGGAAGGCGTACCTTCGCTTTCTATTGCTCTTGAGATGTTAAAGGCACAAGCACAAGTGACACCGTCACCGCAATGGGTGCGTGTTGTTGGTGGTTGGAGCGAATTTCAATTTGCAGAGCGCCGTATGCCAACGCTAGATGAAATAAATGCGGTTTCTCCTGATACGCCAGTTTTTGTATTACACCTCTATGACAGTGCATTGCTAAACAAAGCCGCTTTACGTGCGATTGGTTATACCAAAGAGACGCCCAATCCACCGGGAGGCGAAATTCAGCGTGATGAACATGGCAACCCTACTGGATTGTTGATAGCAAAACCCAACGCTATGTTGCTCTATTCTGCATTAGCAAAAGGCCCTAAATTACCTCTTGAATATCAAGTGAATTCAACTCGTCAATTTATGAGAGAACTCAACCGCCTTGGTGTAACTAGCGCTATTGATGCGGGTGGTGGTTTTCAAAATTATCCTGAAGATTATCAAGTCGTTGATGAGCTTGCCAAGAATAATCAATTAACTATTCGTATTGCTTATAATTTATTTACCCAAAGACCAAAACAAGAATTTGAAGATTTCCAACAATGGACATCAATGGTATCACCTGGTGATGGCAGTGATTTTTATCGTCATAACGGTGCGGGTGAAATGTTAGTTTTTTCTGCGGCTGATTTTGAGGACTTCTTACAGCCAAGACCTGATCTTCCTGAAAATATGGAAGCTGAATTAGAAAAAGTGATCCGTCATTTAGTCGAACATCGTTGGCCATTTCGTTTACATGCCACTTATAACGAATCTATTAGTCGTATGTTAGATGTCTTTGAAAAAGTAAATAAAGACATTCCTTTCGATGGATTACATTGGTTTTTTGATCATGCTGAAACCATCAGTGAGAAAAATATTGAACGCGTTAAAGCGCTTGGTGGTGGATTAGCAATTCAACATCGTATGGCATTCCAAGGCGAATATTTTGCACAACGTTATGGCACAAAAGCACTGAAACAAACACCGCCTATCGCCAAAATGCTAAATGCAGAAGTGCCTGTGGGATTAGGTACAGATGCAACCCGTGTAGCTAGTTACAATCCGTGGACAGCGCTTTATTGGTTAGTTTCTGGGCGTACTGTGGGTGGTCTGCAAATGTATGACGGCGATAATCGTTTAGAAAGAGATACAGCGCTTATGTTATGGACGATGGGGAGTTCATGGTTCTCCAATGAACAAGGTAAAAAAGGTCAAATTAAAGCAGGTCAACTTGCCGATTTTATCGCCCTTTCTGCTGATTATTTTCGAGTGCCAGAAAACGAGATCAAAGCAATTGAATCACTTTTAACGGTAGTGGATGGAAAAATTGTGTATGCAAATGGTGATTTTTCATCATTAACACCACCGTCTATTCCCGTATTACCAGATTGGTCGCCTGTGATCAAAGTGCCAGGTCATTATTCTTATTTACAACAAGAGACAAAAACAGCGGTATTAAATCAGTTACATCAATGCTGTGGTGCCTGCCATGTTCATGGGCATCAACATGATATCGCTCGCCAATCATCCATTCCTATTTCAGATGATAATGCATTTTGGGGCGCTTTAGGCTGTTCTTGTTTTGCATTCTAATTTTTATGATAACGATGGTCGGTAATTTATTTACCGGCCATTTCAAACAAAGAGAGATAAGACGATGGCAACGCAACGCGCCTCTGCATGGTCGCCCTTACGTAATCGCATTTTTTTCGTATTATGGATGGCAACGCTATTTTCTAATATTGGTACTTGGATGAATGATGTGGGTGCTGGTTGGTTGATGACAAACCTAAGCCCTGATCCCGTTATGATTGCTGCTATTCAAGCCATGACGACATTACCTGTTTTCTTATTAGCACTTCCAGCTGGAGCCATTGCTGATATTTTCGATAAACGAAAACTGCTTATTTTCGTCAATATCTTAATGCTCTGTGCTGTCACTCTATTGGCTGTTTTGGTTTATTTCAATGTTATCAGTATTGGCTGGTTATTATTAATTACCTTTGTTTTGGGTTCTGGTGCAGCGTTTTTAGGTCCTGCATGGCAAGCTATTGTGCCAAGTATTGTTGAGCCTCATGAATTAAAATCAGGTATTGCCTTAAACAGTATGGGAATTAATATCAGCCGTGCAATAGGCCCCGCACTTGCAGGTATTTTGATTTCTCAAGTCGGTCTTTATCTTCCATTTTTACTTAATGCCTTGAGCTTTATCGCCATTATCCTTGCTGTCTGGTGGTGGGAAGGTGAGAAAAAAGAAGAAGAGAAACTCCCTGCTGAATCTGTTGTGGCAGCAATGATCTCTGGTTTACGTTATGCGCGTTATAGCCCCGCGTTGATAAAAACGATTATAAGAGCCACCAGCTTTTTTATTTTTGCAAGTGCCTATTGGGCAATGTTACCGCTAGTGGCTCGTGTCTCATTGCAAGGTGATGCGACATTATACGGTTTATTAACGACTAGCATTGGTATTGGTGCTGTCGTTGGCGCATTTAGCTTATCAACATTACGTGAAAAATTTAGCACCAGCACACTCATTGCTTTTGGCACCATAGGTACAGCTTTGGTGTTATTTATTTTTGCCAGTGTAACTTCAAAATATCTCGCTATTTTCGCCAGTATGCTTGCAGGATTTAGTTGGATAATCACCCTTTCCACATTAATGGTCTCCGCACAAACAGCATTACCTAATTGGGTTCGTGCGAGAGGTCTTGCACTCTATTTAACTGTGTTTTCAGGCTCTATGGCGTTAGGATCTCTCGTTTGGGGACAAATCGCTTCACATACTTCAGTGACGATCGCGTTACTGTGTGCAATGGTTGGGATTATTTTAGTTTGGTTATGTGTTTTGCGTGTCAAATTAGAACACGACAACATCAACTTACAGCATTCAGAACACTTTATTCTTGATGATGGACTTATTGAGATCACAACAGATAAAGGCCCTGTGTTAATTACCGTCAATTATCAAATTGAAGCAATTCACCGTGAGCAATTTCTCAGTTTAATGAATCGACTAAAAACGGTTCGTTTAAGAGATGGCGGTTATTCATGGGGATTGTTTGTTTCATCTGATGCGATTACGGAAAATAACGCTCAAACTTATATGGAAACTTTTATGGTGGCTTCTTGGGCTGAGCATCTTCGTCAACATGATCGCGCGACAATGGATGATAAACAGTTGCAACAACAATTAGATAAAATAATTAGCGCTAAAAAAGTGACACACTCTTTTTCTACTTTTTCACGTAAGAAGTAATTAATTAGCCAAGCCATTAAAACTTACTGAATTAACTTAATGGCTTGGCTTAATAAACGTTTTATTGATAAACAATCTCAAGATCTAACGTGGCATTTGCTGTTCCAGGAAAAACGTCCTTCTCCATTTGTTTGTAATAACCTCTAAAATTCAATGTTACTTCACCCTCATTTTTTGCAGCACTAATCACGGTATTACGTTTATTTAATTCTAAAGTAGTCCAATTACTGCCATTAATGCTGTACTGTGTTTCAACACCCACACCTTTGGCATTATCAGATGATGTATTTAATGCAAGTACGGTGCTATTTCCTGAAAATGCAGTGCCTTTAGGCGTTAAAATAACGGGTAAACCTTCAGGACAGTCTAAGGTTAAATTCCAATTAATAATAAATAGAAATGGTATTAGTCATTATGGTTAAGGATTTAATGGGTGTGTTGTAATCAACACGTTATGCTGGATAACAATGCATCACCTTTATTTTATTCAGCCTAGTTTATTGCCACTCTCACCGCTTTCTTGTACTCTGCACCGCTTCTTACCTTTGAAATAACTAAAACGTATTTGAGAAAATCATGACAGGACATATTTCTAAAGATCCGCTACATGGCATCACTCTTGAAATGCAAGTAAATGCACTAGTAGCAAAATATGGTTGGGCTAAATTAGGGCAACTCATCAAAATTAACTGCTTTAGAAGTGATCCTAGCGTGAAATCGAGTTTAAAATTTTTGCGCAGAACACCTTGGGCGCGAGCAGAAGTGGAAGCGCTATATCTTGATTCTCTTGAAGTAGATATTGATGATGTGATTGAAGTTATCGATCACCCAGACTGTGATCCGTGGGCGAATAGTAGGAAGAGATAGGCGTTTTTATTTCCCTTTTGCCATGATTATCTCACTCATCCCTAAACTCTTTCGGAGTCATACCAAATTCTTTTTTAAAGATAGAGTAAAAATATTGCAGTGATGGATAGCCACACATCACGGATATTTCTTGTATCGCAAGTGTTGTGGTGGCTAATAAATTTTGAGCCCGTTTGAGCTTTTCTTCATAAATAACCGTGTGAATTGTCTTGCCAATTTCCTTTTTAAAGCGTTGTTCTAAATTAGAACGCGACATATTAACCGCATCTAAAACTTGCTCCGTTTTTATCCCCTTGCAAGCATTGTAATAAATATAATGCATAGCCTGTACAACGGTAGGATCGTTAAATGAATGGAAATCTGTTGAACGACGCTCAACAATTTTAACAGGAGGGACTAATATTCTTTGCTGTTTATCTGTTGAGTGCCCTTCTAATATTTGATGTAAAAGCTTTGCTGCTAAATATCCCATTTGCCGTGAGCCTTGTACAACAGATGAAAGTGCAATACGCGATAAATAACGAGTCATATCTTCGTCATCAATACCGATAATGCTTATTTCTTCAGGCACATTAATATTTAAATTATCGCAGACTTGCAGTAAATGACGCGCTCTTGCATCGGTGACTGCAATAATCCCTGTTTGTGGGGGTAATGTTTGTATCCAATCGGATAAACGGTTTTGCGCATGTTGCCAATTTTCTTGGGTAATATCCATGCCGTTATAAACAATGCCCGGATATTTTTCACTGGTGACTAATTGACGAAATGCATGCTCTCGTTCATTAGACCAATGAGGGTGATCTTTGGCTGGTAAACCATAAAAAGCAAAGTGTTTAAGCCCTTTTTGCTTTAAATGTAAAAAGGCTTGCTGGACTAATTCATAATTATCTGTGGCGATATAAGGTACAGATGGATAATTTTCTTCTTGATGATAAGAACCACCCACACCAATAACCGCTAATGGTAATTGGCTTAAATGTTTTGTAATAATGGGATCATCAAAATCAGCAATAATACCATCACAAACCCAACGGTTTATATTATCAAGCCGAGTACGAAAATCCTCTTCAATAAATACATCCCAATGACACTGTGATGCTTGAAGATATTCTCCAACACCCTCAACCACTTGTCGGTCATACACTTTATTAGCGTTGAATAACAGCACAATACGAAAGTATTTATCTTTTTTCATTTTACTCTACCTAATTACCCAGCCAGGCATTAAACCACAGCTTTAATTTTGCTAGAACTTGCTTTCATCGCTATGTGACTATTATCACACAAGCCAAATTTCGTAATAGCAAAGTAAAAAATAGGAATAACCAATGTTAATAACAACGAGTATTTTGTTTTTAAACCCGATTGCCGAGGAGATTTCTCATGTATCAGAATAACTTTAATAAATTAATTTCTAGGCAAAATACCTATAGTGCAAAATGGTGTAATAGTAACGCCAATGTTATCCCGTTATCTGTTGCAGATATGGATATTCCTGCGCCTGATTTTATTATTAATGAACTCACTCAATTTAATCTTAAAGGCATTTATGGCTATACCGACCTGAGCCATGATTGGAATAATGTTGCTGCCAATTGGTTTAAAACGCAATATCAGTGGGTTGTTGCCCCTGAGACGATTGTGTTTTGTCCTCGTATTATTCAAGCGGTTTCGCTTTATATTCAAAACTTCACACAAATTGGCGATAAAGTCACAACGCTGTCACCAGCTTATCATCCTATTAGCAATGCCGTTTGTGTCAATCAACGTGAACTATTAGAAAGTCCGTTGATTTATCGTGACGGCTATTATGAAATTGATTTTGATGACTTGGAAAGTAAGTTTAAACAGTCTGTCTGCTTTATTTTGCTATCGCCACATAACCCAACAGGAACGGTATGGCAAAAAAGTGACTTATTAAAAATAGCGGAACTTGCGCAAAAATATCAGGTTTTTATTATTTCTGACGATGTGCATGCAGATTTTATTTTTGATGACGCAACTTATCACCCTATTTCATCAGTAAATACATATGTAGAACAACACTCCTTTATTTGTACTTCTCCCGCTAAAACATTCAATTTAGCTGGCCTTGAAATTGCTAATATTGTTATTGCCAATCCTGAATATCGTGAAAAATTCAAGCAATGCTTAATTGCTGCGGGTATTCATAATCCTGGCTATTTTTCAGTGCCCGCTTTTTTACAAGCCTATACCTTACAAGGCCAACAGTGGGTTGGTGAATTAAAAATGTACCTTGCTGATAACCGTCGTTGGGTAAAAGAACAATGTGAACGTTACTTTCCTAATTGGGTTATCACACAAAGTCATGGCACCTACATGCTATGGATCAACTACCAAAAGATGCAGTTATCTGAAGAACAACTAAAACATTGGTTTGTTTCATTAGCTGAAGTGGAAATGAGTTGGGGGCGTGGTTTTGGTGCGGTTGGGGATGGTTTTTTCCGCATTAATATCGCGACACCTCGTTCAATATTAGAAACCGTTTTCACTCGGCTTATTCGTACCTTACCTCATGCCAGTTCGGAATAAATTACAATGAAAACGCAAACGATAAACAGCCCGAGAACACCTACATTACTCGAATCACTCTTTCCTATATTCACCATGGTGGTGCTATTAGGCGGAGGCTACGCCGCTTTTGATTTACCACCAGAGCCTTTAATGGTGCTATCTACCATTGTAGCTGCGCTATTAGTAAAACGATTAGGATATCGCTATGACGAGATCTTAACGGCAATCTCACAAAAAATTGCTAAAACCATGCCAGCATTGCTGATTTTAATCAGTGTGGGCTTATTAATAGGCACATGGATGATTGGTGGCACCATTCCACTGATGATCTATTACGGATTAAAAATGATCAGCCCAGAAATGCTGTACGTTACGGCATTATTGGTCACATCATTAGTATCAGTCTGTACGGGAACTTCATGGGGCTCTGCGGGAACCATCGGCGTTGCTTTTATGGGCGTAGCTGTAGGTATGGATGCTAACCTTGCCGCAACCGCAGGTGCGGTAGTTGCTGGCGCCTATTTTGGTGACAAACTTTCACCATTATCAGGTGATACTAACCTTGCAGCTATGGCAGCTAGAATCGACCTTTATCAGCATATCTGGCACTTACTTTACACCACACTGCCTTCTCTGATTTTAACGGCGATTGTGATGACTGTTTATGGCATGAATGGCGATTTAGCTGGTCAAGGTGTGCCAGAAAAAGTGACATTAATTACAAATGGTCTTGAGAATGTTTATAACTTCAATCTAATCCTTCTCATTCCAGTCTTAGTGATTTTATATGGTTCAGTAACGAAAAAACCGACTATCCCAGTGATGTTAGCTTCTGCCGCTATTGCGATGTTTAACGCTTATCTTATTCAAGGTTTTGGTTTACATGACATCGTAAAAAGTGCCGTTGATGGCTTTAATGTCTCGATGATCCAAGGTAAAGAAGTCCCTGAATTATTAGGTAATTTATTAAATCGTGGTGGCATGAACTCAATGATGAGCACCTTGCTTATCTGTTTCTGCGCCCTCTCTTTTGCCGGTACTTTATCGTTAAGTGGCGCATTAGAAGTGATTGTCCATGCATTGTTAAAAATGGTTCACTCAACAGGTTCAATGATCTTAGCCACAATTGCTTGCGGGCTAACCATGATTGGCGTGACCTGTAATGGACAAATCTCAATCCTTATTCCTATCGAAATGTTACGCGGTGCCTATATCGAACGAGGATTACACCCTAAAAACCTCGCTCGTACTGTCGAAGACTCCGCCACTATCTTTGAACCTATTTTACCGTGGACAGCCGCAGGGGCTTATATGGCAGGTACGTTAGGTGTTGCAACCTTAAGTTACTTACCTTGGGCCGTATTGTGCTGGAGTGGCATCTTCTTTGCCATGCTGTGGGGTTTCACGGGCTTTGGCATTGCCAAATTAACACCAGAAGAGCAGGAAGAAATGACTGCTGAGCTTGAATCACATTCAGAATTACAACTTGATACTAAATAAGGACGGTTCCATGTCTTACTTTGATAAAATTGAACAAATTCAATATGAAGGCACAACAAGCGATAACCCATTAGCGTTTCGTTACTATAATCCTGATGAGATTATTTTAGGTAAGCGAATGGAAGATCACCTAAGATTTGCGGCTTGTTATTGGCATAACTTCTGCTGGAATGGTTCTGATATGTTCGGTATCGGTACTTTTGATAGACCGTGGCAAACACCGGGTGAAGCCTTAGAGCAAGCAAAACGCAAAGCTGATGTTGCCTTTGAATTCTTTCATAAACTCAATGTTCCTTTCTACTGTTTTCATGACGTCGATGTTATTTCTGAAGGTAATAATATCAATGAATATATCTCTAATATGGCGGCAATCACCGATGTATTAGCGAGAAAACAAGAAGAAACCAACGTTAAGTTATTATGGGGAACGGCAAACTGCTTCACTAATCCTCGTTATGGTGCAGGTGCGGCAACTAACCCAGATCCTGACGTTTTTGCATGGGCAGCGACACAAGTCTGCGAAGCGATGAAAGCGACAAAAACACTGGGTGGCGAAAACTATGTATTATGGGGCGGACGCGAAGGCTACGAAACGCTATTAAACACGGATTTACGCCAAGAAAGAGAGCAAATTGGCCGTTTTATGCAGATGGTCGTTGAACACAAACATAAAATTGGTTTCCAAGGCACATTATTGATTGAACCCAAACCACAAGAGCCGACAAAACATCAGTATGATTACGATACTGCGACTGTTTATGGTTTCTTAAAACAGTTTGGCCTTGAAAAAGAAGTCAAAGTAAACATTGAAGCAAACCACGCTACATTGGCGGGACATAGCTTCCACCATGAAATTGCCACTGCCATTGCGCTAGGGATTTTAGGCTCAGTTGATGCTAACCGTGGCGATCCACAATTAGGTTGGGATACAGACCAATTCCCAAATAGCGTAGAAGAAAATGCACTCGTGATGTATGAAATTCTTAAATCAGGTGGCTTCACAACGGGTGGTTTAAACTTTGATGCTAAAGTTCGTCGTCAAAGTAATGATAAATATGACCTTTTCTATGGGCATATTTCAGGAATGGACACGATGGCAATGGCGTTACGCATTGCGGCAAGAATGATCCAAGATGGTGGACTTGATAAATTCACTGCACAGCGCTATTCAGGTTGGAGTGCTGAATTTGGTCAAAATATCTTACAAGGTCAATTAAGCCTTGAAGATGTGGCGAAATATGCACAAAGCAATACCTTAGCACCACAGTTACAAAGTGGACGCCAAGAAATGCTCGAAAGCTTAGTGAATCGCTATATTTTTGGTTAATAGCATCAATGTAATAACACAGCGGGTTTTCCGCTGTGTTTATTAATTAGATACAGGTCATGAGGTAACTTCATGTATTTAGGGCTAGATTTAGGCACATCAAGCGTTAAAGCGATTATAATGAATGAACAAGGTGACGTTGTCACTAGCCATTCAGTTCCTTTAACAATTTCACGCCCTCACCCTCAATGGTCAGAACAAGATCCACTACAATGGTGGCAAGCAACAGAAGAAGCCATTCTTCAGCTTGGATGTCATTTTCCAATGGATCAAATTGAGGCGATTGGATTAAGCGGACAGATGCATGGCGCCGTTTTGCTTGATGATCAGCAAGCGGTTTTACGTCCTGCAATATTATGGAATGATGGACGCAGTTTTAAACAGTGCCAAATGCTTGAGGCGCAATATCCTCAGTTTAAAAAAATCACGGGTAACTTAGTTATGCCCGGCTTTACTGCGCCAAAACTACAATGGGTTGCTGAATATGAACCTGAAATCTTTCAACGCATTGCACATGTTTTATTACCTAAAGATTTTTTACGTTGGAAGATGAGCGGTAATTTCGCCAGTGATATGTCAGATTCAGCTGGTACGCTTTGGTTAGATATGCAAAAACGAGATTGGAGTGATGAGCTTTTAAAGGCAACAGGATTAACGCGTCGTCAAATGCCCACGTTGTTTGAAGGTAATCAAATAACGGGCTATCTATTGGCTGATATCGCTAAAAAATGGCAGATGAAACAAGTACCTATTATTGCTGGTGGCGGCGATAATGCAGCAGGTGCAATTGGCGTGGGTGTTTATCAACCAGGTCAGGCAATGCTTTCTTTAGGTACGTCGGGTGTTTATTTTGTGGTGAGTGAACAGTTTCTCCAAAATAGTGATAATGCCGTACACAGTTTTTGTCATGCATTACCTAATACTTGGCATTTAATGTCGGTGATGCTGAGTGCTGCATCATGTCTTGATTGGGTGTGTCAACTAACAGGTATTGAGAGTGTGAGTGCGATGTTTGAAGAAATTGAACACGCTACTTTTGCTGATAGCCCTCTACTTTTTTTACCTTATCTTTCAGGTGAACGGACACCTTATAACAACCCTAATGCGAAAGGTATCTTTTGGGGATTAACCCATGAGCATCAACGAGCTGATTTATGCCAAGCGGTTCTAGAAGGAGTGAGTTTTGCGTTACGGCAAGGTATTGAAGTTGCTGAAAATGCAGGTCAATCAGCTGATAATATTACATTAATTGGTGGTGGAGCCAGAAGTGGATATTGGCGGCAACTGCTTGCTGATATTACAGGAAAAACACTTGATTATCGCCAAGGCGGTGATGTTGGCCCTGCTCTTGGTGCAGCAAGATTGGCTCAATTAGCGGTAAATCCAGCACATTCATCACAAGTTATTCTTTCTCAACCTAAGCTTAAAAAACGTCATACACCAAATTTAGAAAAACATAAAATATACGATAAAAAATATCATGCATTTAAAAAGTTATATTCATTAATAGAGACGATGGAAATATAACAATATTGCGTCAATATCAGGGTATTTAGAGCAATTAATTGAAAGTAAAACCTTTAAGGTAACTCCTTGCTAGTAATCGAATTTACTAGCAAGGCAAAAAATTAACGATATCCCCGACTGTGGTTTTTGGCTGACCAACTGTAGGTTTCATCACTCGGGGCTAGTTTTTGTTTTTTCTTGAGGGCTTGTGCTTTTTTGGTGGCTTTTTCAACTTCGAGGGAGATTTCGGTAATAATGGAGTCTTTGACTTTGTTCATTTCAGCATTCGTTAATTCACGCCCTAATTTCTTTCTCTCTTGACCTATTCGGGTTCTTACTCGCATTTGTTGGGCATCTGTCATTTCTTGGAGTGTCAGTTTCTTCATTCTATTACCCTACTTATGTTGAGTGAGGAGTCTTTAATATAGCATTATCCCGTTATTGCATCATCACTATATTCTTAAATTTAGATCGCTATTTTATTGAAGATCCATTACGCCTTAAAAAAGCGCGTAATGGATGAAGTTTAATAACTAATAACTTAAATAATTAAATTAATTTCAAAAAGGTCACTTTGAATTCATCAATATCTTGTTGTGTTGTTGCCCAAGAAGTACAAAGACGTAAACAACTCAAATTAGGGTCTTCAAGTAAAACACGATGAAAAACAAACTGCTGTGTTAATTTTTCTGCAATCGTGTTTGGCAAAATAACAAAAATTTGGTTGGATTCTGGTGGCGCTAAAAATTCAAAACCTTGTGCAGTAAAGAACTCAGTTAATTGTGATGCCATTTCATTAAGGTGTTTACCTAATTTGAAATAGAGATCCTCTTTAAATAAAGCTTCAAATTGCGCGCCTAATAACCAGCCTTTCGCTTGTAATCCACCCTTTTGTTTTAAGCTAAAACGAAAATCAGATTTTAGTGCTGGGTGACAAATCACTAGCGTTTCAGCTGACATTGCACCAATTTTAGTGCCACCAATATAAAAAGCATCGGTTAAGCTAGCGATATCTTCGATAGTCAGATCGCTTTGTGCAGACATTAATCCTGCTGCCAAACGAGCACCATCAAGATATAACCATAAGTTATGCTCGTTACAGAAATCACGCAGTGCTTGCAACTCCGCTTTGCGATAAACCGTACCAATTTCGGTGGCATTCGTAATATAAACAAGCTTAGGTTGAACCCAGTGTTCATCGTTATGTTCAGCGAGAATAGGTTTTAACAATGCGGGCGTTAATTTACCATCTGCCGAAAAAGTGGTGATAACTTTGTGCCCCGTTGCTTCAATAGCACCTGTTTCATGTGTAGCGATATGCCCAGTACTAACAGAAATAACAGCTTGGTGTGGACGTAAAAAATGAGAGATAGCGGTTAAATTAGTAATGGTGCCACCATTAAAAAAGTGAATATCTGCACTAGGTTGTTGAATACGCTGTTTTATTGATTGAGCAGCTTGATGACAAAGCTTATCCATACCATATCCATCATAGCGTTGCCCTATTGTATCAGTGATTGCTTTCATGACCGCAGGATGTGCAATTTCATTATAATCATTTTGGAAGCGGTACATGTGTTCTCCTGTCGAATGTTGTGTTTTTATCGTGTTTTATAAAGAAAAAAGAAAAACGCTTTACATCTAATCAATACAAAGATTGAATGTAAAGCGCTTTAATATATTGAAAAAGTCAGTTATTTAAAACCGATTATTTGATATTAATTATTTAAAGCAAACCTCGCCCCAACGTGCTAATCCTGCGGTGACAGAGCCAAAATCATTACCTTTAACAATAGGAACATTGGGTAACTGTTGTTCTATTGCTTGGCATAAAATAGGCGAACGAGCCGAACCTCCAGTCATAAAGATAGCGTCCGGTTTTATTCCCCCTTGTTTTACCGCATCATTAACCAATTCAATCATTTTGCTTTTTGGTGATTCAATAGATTCAACCATTTGATCACGTTCAATCGTTAATTCTAAGGTTTCACTTAATAACGCGATATTAGCAATATATTCAGGAGAATCTGATAAGGCAATTTTGGCTTCTTCAGCACGTCGAACAATGCTGTAACCCAATGTTTCATTATAGACTTCAATAAGGCGTGTTATTTTTTCAGGCTCTTTTGCGTCCCGTCTTAACTGATTTAATACAGCAAGGTTTTGACGAGAATAAAAATCTTTTTGAGCTTCTACATTATTAATCGCAATAGGATCCCAGAACTGTTTCAGAGGTAATTTAATACCTGAAGACGTTAACCCTGTCATACCAAATAATGGCATAATTTGTTTAAAAGCAAGGTAAATATCAAGATCATTACCACCAACACGTTGTCCACTATGCGCAAGTAATGTGTTTGAACGGTCGGTTTTACCTTGATAACTTGGCCCCATTTGAATTAATGAGCAGTCAGTTGTACCACCACCAATATCAACGACTAATACAGTTTGGTCTTTAGTTAACGTCGACTCATATTCAAGTCCGGCAGCAACAGGTTCAAATTCAAACATAATATTCTTAAAGCCAGCTCTTTTAGCTGCACGGATAAGAATGCTTTCAGCTTGCCTATTTGAAGCATCGCCACCTAACCCATTAAAGTTAATAGGTTTGCCAATAACGGTATCTGTGATCGCTTCTTGTGTGGTTTTTTCTGCTTGGTGCTTAATATTTGCCATCATGGCGCAAACTAAATCTTCAAAGAAGCTAATTTGTATCTCATGTAGGCCTGATGCACCTAAAAAGGATTTAGGTGATTTAACGTAATAGACATCACGAGGATCACGTAGGTATAAACTTAATGCAGATTGTCCGAAAAGAATATCTTCAGGAACTAATTCAATATCTTCTTCTCGATTAAACGCGATCGATTTTCTTAGTAATTGTTCGCCAACTTCACTGGACGGTTTAATATTTAAATGGCGAAATAAGTGCTCAGAAACGGATTCACGGGTTGGCGCACAAAGGGTTGATGGAATATACACATCATTACCTTCTAAAGGCAAAAGAGTGGGTTTTCCCTCTTTCATCATTGCAACAGAACAATTCGATGTTCCGTAGTCAAAGCCAATAAACATTTAGCCTCCCCAATAGACTTCATTAAAAAAAGACTGAGCACTCTACATCAAGCTTTTTGTAATTACCATCAGATTATGTGGTTTGAAAGAGAGAAAATAAGTGAAATCATTCAGCATATTAGAGGCTTAGAGAATAGAGTTGCTATTTAGATCGGATATAAAGTAATTTTTATCACAACTCATCGTTATTGTTAAATTGGGTTTTAATCCACCTAAATAACAGTCAACCGAGTCGGTAAATAAATGAAATAAACACCCCACCGCAATGGCTTTTAATTTCCATGAGGGTAAAAACCATATGCCTAAGTAAATTAAAGCAGCCCAACTGGTATGTAATGGGTGAAAACCCACGCTACAACGGTTGAGATCAAAAATAGGTGTTGCTAACAAATGGTCAATATCAATAGCCATTGTTCCTATCATAAGAAGTGAGGCTATCTTCCAATTCTTACGCCAGAAAAGATAGCCTAATAAAATAGGAGCTAAAAAGTGCAAGCTGTAATGTAAAAGCGTTCTAACAATCTCAAATATCACATAAACCTCGTAACAGTATCTACTTTTAACGGTTCATTTTAAATAAATAACACCCTGCTTTATTGGGTTTTATTCAAGAATTTCTTCACCATTAGCTTTTAAAATAGCCTTCATCATCCAATGTTTTTTAGACCAACCATAAAAAATAAGATGTGATGCTTTATCATCATAATTATAGTCATGTGGCGTATTTATTACGGTTATTAGCCCATTCCAAATGGGTATAAATAACGTTTTAAAATATTGAGATTGGGTATCAATATAGTTCTCTGCCCATAAGATAAATTGTTGAAGCTCTTCTTGTGATGAATAAGAGAGGTAAAAAATACATTGTCGCCATGCATATTTCTAGAAAAAATTATTCTGTCAGAAATAACACTTTATAATTTAATAAAAACATACGATCAAAGCGTGTCATCACATGCTCTTAAGAGTATAGTAGTCAATCTTTCAGCCAGACTAGATATAACAATTTTTATTATGGAATCAGCGTTTTCTGCTCAAAATATTCGACATATTCTTGCTAATAACACACCTATTATTGATGTGCGTGCGCCTATTGAATTTAATCAAGGTTCGATCCCTAATGCTATCAATTTGCCTTTAATGAATGATGAGGAACGCGCTGCTGTGGGGACTTGTTATAAACAGCAAGGTTCACAAAAAGCGGTTGATTTAGGGCATCAATTGGTGAGTGGTGAAATTCGTGACAACCGTATTGCAGCTTGGCGTGAAGCTTGTGAGCAATTTCCCAATGGTTATATTTGCTGTGCTCGAGGAGGAATGCGTTCTCATATAGTTCAGCAATGGCTTAAAGAAATAGGTATAGATTATCCATTAATTGAAGGTGGATATAAGGCGTTAAGACAGACTGTTATTGAAATGACCAATGAATTGGTTCAACGGCCTATTATCTTAATTGGTGGATGTACCGGTAATGGAAAAACGACTTTAGTGCGTTCATTACCTGAGGGTATTGACCTTGAAGGTATTGCACACCATCGAGGTTCATCTTTTGGCCGCACTGTAGAAGAACAATTTCCTCAAGCCACATTTGAAAACCATCTTGGTGTTGAAATGTTGCAGAAAGCACCGAAATATACACGATGGGTACTTGAGGATGAAGGTCGTGCTATTGGCGCCAATGGATTACCTGAATGTTTACGAGCAAAAATGGTTGAGGCTTCAATAGTTGTTGTTGATGATCCCTTTGAACGACGCATAGAACGTTTGAAAGCAGAATATTTTGATCGTATGACACACGATTTTTTAGATGTTTATGGCGAAAATGAAGGCTGGCAAGCTTATAGTGATTATTTACATCATGGGCTATTTGCAATACGTCGTCGATTAGGCTCTCAAAGAGCCTCTGAATTAACTCAATTACTTGATAAAGCATTAGAAACACAAAAAATGAGTGGTAATACAGAAGCGCATTTTTCTTGGTTAACCCCTTTACTTAAAGAGTATTACGATCCTATGTATCGTTATCAATTAAGTAAAAAGGAAGATAAAATTATTTACCAAGGAAGTTATGAAGAAGTCATGCAGTGGTTTAAAAATTAGTAGATAGCTAAAATTTCTTGTATTAAATGCGTATACCAAAGAAAAGCCCCGTAAATTTATGTTACGGGGCTTTAATGCTGTAATGATCCTAAACTTTGATAATGAGATAAATATATTATTTCCAAAATGGAAATTAGAGATTGCTTTTTTGTCATTAGGTTTCAGTTTCTTTGACGACTAGAATGCCTCTTCATCAGAATAATTGAGGTGGCTGGATGACAAAATATATCCTTTTTAGCTTTTGTTTAGTGCTGATTTACCCTCTTGGTGTGGATTTACATTTAACAGGTTTAACGGCAATAGCGAATGATTTAGACGCATCAGAAGCGACATTACATCAAGCTTTTTCAATTTATTTAATGGGCATGGTTTCATCCATGTTAGTTGCAGGATGGTGTAGTGATAATTTAGGGCGTAAGCCCATTGTATTGCTTGGAACAGCTATTTTCTTATTGGCATCATTTAATGCGGGAATTTCTGTAACGGAAAATAATTTTTTAATTGCACGTTTTTTCCAAGGTATTGGGGCTGGGTTTTGTTACGTTGTTACCTTTGCGATATTACGAGATACATTAGCTGAAAAACAACGCGCTAAAGTCCTTTCTATGATAAATGGTATTACTTGTATTATTCCAGTATTAGCGCCTGTTTTAGGTTTTCTGATCTTATTAAAATTTAAATGGCCAGTGATGTTTTATGCTATGGCAATCTATGCGCTATTAATTTTTATTTATTGTTTCTTTGGAATAAAAGAAACTAAACCAAAACAGTGGACTAAAAATAACACAATCACTGGTGAGTCTTTCTTAAATAGTTTCTTTTTAAGTCGTTTGCTTATTTCGTGCTTGGGAATGAGCGTGATCCTGACTTATGTTAATATCTCTCCAATCGTGATTATGCAACAAATGCATTACACTACTGGGCAGTATTCAACAGCAATTACATTGCTTTCAATGGTCAGTATGGCAACGTCGTTTATGATGCCTAAAATTTTAACAAAACTTCGTTATGAAACCATTTTATATACTGGCTTATCGAGCTTTTTAGGTGCAGTTATTTTTCTTTTTATTGGAAAAAACAGTGATCCTCGTTGGTTCTTTGCTTCATTTTCATTATGTGGTGCGGGGTTTGCGTTGTTATTTGGTATTATAATGAGTCAAGCGCTCTCTCCATTTAGTCAGCGTGCAGGGCTTGCCAGTTCGATTTTAGGGATTTCGCAATTGAGTTTTGCATCTCTCTATATCTGGACTATGGGATGGTTGGGAATATCTGCAATTAATATGCTGATGGTTATATTGTCTGCTAGTTGCCTTATTGGTTTTACCTTTTTGCATCTCTTTCGTTCTTCTGGACAACAACAAAAGGTGAATTGTGATGCATAAGCCATTACATCGAATAGACTTGAATTTATTAGTTATTTTTCAAATTCTTTTACAAGAGCGCAGTGTTACATTAACTGCAAAATGGTTGTCTATTTCGCCTTCAGCAGTCAGTAAAGCATTGGCTAAATTACGGATTTGGTTTGATGATCCCCTTTTCGTTCGTAGCCCTCAAGGATTAATTCCAACACCTTTGACATTAAGTATTGAAGAGTCTCTTTCTGATTTTATTAATATTGGTAACCATATCGCGAGCAAGCAAAATAGCGAAACGCCTAAAGGTGTTCATTTCAGTTTAATATTAGAATCTCCTTTACATCAGGTACTACTCAATCAATTTCCTTTGGAAATATTGAATTATTATCCTCAATCAATGGTGCAAATACGAAATTGGGAATATAACTCGTTATCAAGCATTATCGATGGTGATGCTGATATTGCTTTTTTAGGTCGTGAATATTATTCAGGCTCTAAAGAGGCGTTACATTTATTACCTGAAGTCATCGATTGTGAAGAGCTTTTTCGTGATACACCATTGGTTTATGTTCGAAAAAATCATCCTTTATTAAATGAACCTTGGAATTTAGAGACATTTTTGCACTATTCTCACATTTCAACAGAATATGATAAACGTGCTCATTGGGCATTAGATGAGATATTGGCAGAGCATGGGCGTTTACGTAATATCGCGATAACTTACACGTCATTTGAGCAAACTTTATTTACGATTTCTCAACCTAATCATGAACTCATTACTTGTTTGCCTGGATATTGTGTCCATTATACCTCACGAGTTTTACCTAATTTAGTAACATTGCCTATCCCTCTACCACATAGTGTTTCTGAACAACTTGATATTTCATTTATTTTACTATGGCATAAACGCCATGCGTATAATTCTAAAGTGCTGTGGTTAAGAGAAACTATCAAAAATAGTGTTAATCAGTTTATGCAGAAAAATACTTATTAAAAGTTTTACTGCTATTTTTACTGCTATTTAAAATAGAAAAAGGTGCAAATGCCCCCTCTTCTATTTCGTCTATTTCTTCTATTTTACTTTTTAAATTTAGATGAGAAAAATCATAATCCCACAATTTGCCTATTTTTAGGATAAGAAAGGGTGTAATTTAGAGGTAATGATTTTTCCTCTTTTGCACCTAATGTGATATTCCATTTAATTTCGCCAGTATCTTTATCAAGTACGCCATCTTTATAAACCGCATCTGCTACATTGATATTGTTTTCCTGACTCAGTGGTAGCTGATCGTAAATAGTTACTTTTACAGGAGAATTGTAAGTGTTTCTTAGTTTAATGGTATAACTCTCAAATTAGATAACAGAATAAACTTAAAGATCTAATAGCGTGAAGGTGAAAAGAATAGATAAAACAGTATATTAGTATTTTTAATTAAATGAATATTTAAATAATAAGGATTATCTTAATGATGGGGAAATATTTAGCTTTTATTAGCTTTATATCGTCTTGTTTAGATAAGAATAAGAGAAAAATTTCAGTAATAAACAATGAAAAAGGCAGTTTAAAAACAAACTGCCTAGGATAAAAATATTACTATCGATTTTTATTTAACAACTTCACCGCTGTCGATAACAGTTTTACGCACTTTATCAGAGAAATCTTGCGCTTCTTTAATAATGGCTTTTTCATCAACTGTTAATAATTGGCGATCTTCCATTAAGATTTTTCCATCAACAATGGTATGACGAACATTACTTCCATTTGCACCATAAACTAATGCTGCATAAGGGCTATACATTGGCACCATGTTAGGTGATTTAGTATCAACAACGATAATATCAGCAAGTTTACCTGATTCTAAAGATCCCAATTTATCTTCCATATGTAATACTTTCGCCGACCCCATTGTTGCCAGCTCTACAACGGTTAATGGTGGCATAGCAGCACGATCTTTATTCTCTAACTTATGGATTTTACCCACAAGATTTAGCTCATTCATCGTCGTTAGTGTGTTACTTGACATTGGGCCATCAGTCCCTAAACCTACACGAACACCTTTTTCTAGCATCGCGACGACAGGCGCCACACCTTTCGCTGATTTAGTATTTGCACTAATATTATGAGCGACACCAACATCATATTTTTTCAGTAAATCAATATCGTTATCATCGACCATAATTGCGTGAGCCGCGATAACTTTATTATTTAACGCTCCGATATCTGCCATATATTGAACTGGGCTTTTACCGCCAGTACGTTTAGCGATTTCTTCTTGTTCACGATCAGTTTCAGCTAAATGGATCATAACAGGAACATCAAGTTCTATTGATAACTTAGCAATTTTCTGAAGGTTTTCTGTGGTATTTGTGTAAGGAGCATGTGGTGCAAATGCTGGGATAATACGAGGGTGATCTTTATATTCTTTAATAAAGTTTACTGCGTATTGGATACCCTCTTCTGGTGTTTTTGCATCGGCAACAGGGAAATTAATAACAGACTCTCCTAATACTGCACGATTACCCATTTTATCAACAGTCTTGGCTACTTCATCTTCGAAATAATACATATCAACGTAAGTTGTTACGCCACCTTTTACCATTTCGATATTTGCAAGATCAGCACCTACTCTGACCATTTCGCGAGAAACCATTTTGCTTTCAAGTGGGAAAATATAACGGTGAAGTCTGTCTGGCACATCATCGGCTAATGAACGAAATACCGTCATCGAACCATGAGTATGGGTATTAATTAAACCCGGCATCACAATATCACCATCAACATCTAATACTTTATTAGCTTGATACTCTTTAGAAAGCTCAGGGCCACCAACGGCAATAATTTTATTTTCTTTTACGACAACAGTACCCTGTTCAATGATTTTATTTTGCTGATCCATAGTCAGAACAGTGCCGTCAACTATCATCAAATCAGCCTGTTTTGCCGCGTAACTAGAAAAGGAGACAGCCATTACAGCCAAAGCAAGCATAGATTTAGAAAATGACATCATTACCTCTCGTCTTGATGGGAAAATTTCCTTAAGATTATAAATAAATTCATTGGTTTTTGATATCAATTGAAAGTGAATGAGATCACCGAATAAATAATTAATTGAAGTTATTATCGCATTTGTTTACTGACTTAAATTAAGCGCGCTTTTTTTGTTGTAAAAGCCACTTATCTAATTCATTCGCAAAAAGTTGGCGGTCACGCTGACTTAAACTTGCGGGTCCTCCAGTTTGAATACCGCTTGCTCTCATCGTATCCATAAAATCACGTATATTTAAACGTTCACGAATAGTTGCTTCAGTATAACGTTCACCTCTTGGATTCAGTGCTACTGCGCCCTTTTCTATGACTTCGGCAGCTAATGGAATATCAGCGGTAATAACCAAATCATCTTTATTGGTGCGGCGAACAATTTCGTTATCAGCAACATCAAACCCAGCCGAAACTTGTAATGTACGTAAGAAAGGCGATGCAGGTACAATTAATCGTTGATTAGCAACAAACGTAATAATCACTTTTTCTCTATCTGCTGCACGATATAACACTTCTTTGATTACTTTTGGACATGCATCAGCATCAACCCATATAGGCATAACAACACTCTCTTTGTTATTTTCGGTATTAAATGGTCTATATTTATGGTGTTTAAAATAACACATTAATACTAACTAAGTGATTGAAGCTTTACTCTTTCTCGTCTCCTTTTCTTTATTTGCTTAAAAACCCTTCTTTTTATGCCTTTTTTGTTTATTTAAGCATCCATTGTGCATGAGATCACAATTTTACCTTGATCAAAATCAAAGATGTATTCTATTTGCCATTTTTATGTTGATGAATACCAAAACTTAAATTATAAAGCGAATGATAATAATTACCGATCTCATTAAGGTCTGCGACTATGTGCATTCAATTTAAATCTTGCTTCGTGTTGTCCGCTTTAACACTCTCACTCTCTCAATATGCTATTGCTGATAATGCTCCACCTAAAGAAGAAACACTTGTTGTGACAACAACACGTAGCGCAACTTCTTTATGGAACAGCCCTGCTACTATCCAAGTTATTGATAAAGAAACATTAAGCCAATCAAATTCATCTTCTATTGCTGACCAATTACGTGATATTCCTGGTGTTGAAGTTACAGACAATAGCCTTGCTGGCCGTAAACAGATCCGTATTCGTGGAGAAGCATCATCACGTGTACTTTTATTGGTTGATGGACAAGAAGTAACCTATCAACGAGGCGGTCAAAATTATGGTGCCGGTATTTTAATTGATGAATCTGCACTAGAGCGTATTGAAGTGGTTAAAGGCCCCTATTCTGTGCTTTATGGCTCACAAGCTATTGGCGGTGTGGTGAATTTAATTACTCAAAAAGGTGGCGATAAGCCTTTTGGGGGAAATGTCAAAGTCGTTTATGACTCAGCAACGATGGGATGGCGAGAGTCTGCATTAATTTCAGGTACTGTCGGTGATTTTGAATATCGCCTTAATGGAAGTTATGCCGATCATGGTGATAGATATACTCCTGATGGGCGTTTACCTAATACGCATTTTAGAAATAACGGTCAAGGTGCATGGTTAGGTTATAAAGTGGATAAACATAAGTTTGGTCTTTCGCTCGATCGTTATAATTTATCAACACAATCTTATTATGCTGATGAAGGAAAATATCAAGAGTTTAGCGTTAAAGTACCTAAACTTGAGCGTGAAAAAGTCGGTTTATTTTATGACTATGATGCTGATACAGATTATTTCAAAAAACTTCATATTGATGCCTATACACAACGTATAGAGCGAAAATTTGAAAACCGTGTTGGTGTTGTTACCCCAACGGGTAGCCCAATGATTGGTAATTTAACCGTTAAAAACCGAACTCAGTCTGAAGACACTCAAAATACTTATGGAATGACTATGCAGGCTAATTTTACTTTACCTGCAAATAATGAGTTAATTTTAGGCGCTCAATATCAACAAGATAAAGTAAAACAAACGTCCGCTGGGCAGACTTCTTCAAATAGTACAACGGGTTTTCCACCTGCTGTTAATTATGAAAAACAATCTCTTTTGCATAACCGCAGTAAACAAACCAATATCTCTGTTTTTGCCCAAAATGATTGGAAAATAACAGATGATTGGTCATGGACTATGGGCGCCAGACAATATTGGTTGGAATCAGAATTACAAGATGGTGATGAAACTATTCACCATAATAAAACAGGAACAAGTTATAAGACATTAGCTTACGATTCTGTGAAAGATAACGCTTTTATTGTGTCATCTCATTTGCGTTATTCTGGATTTAAAGATACAGAATTACGTCTCGCGTTTGCACAAGGTTATGTTTTCCCGACACTTGTTCAGCAATTCATGAACACAACTGCTGGCGGTGCGGTGACTTACGGTAATCGCGATCTTGAAGCAGAACATTCTAATAATGTGGAATTTGGTGCGCGTTATAAAGGGAATAATTGGTACATCGATAGCGCGATTTATTATTCTGAAGCTAAAGATTACATCACATCTATCGCTTGTGCGGGAGAACGTATTTGCGAAGGAAATAGTAAAACTGGCCGAGCAGATTATTTCTATTACGACAATATCGATCGCGCGAAAACTTATGGTATGGAAGTGATGGCTCAATACCAAGGTTGGTCAATTACTCCTTATGTTTCTGCCAATGTGATACGTCGTCAATTTATTGGTTCAACATTGAAAACATGGGATACCGGTGAACCAACATTAACTTCTCGTATTGGTGCTAAGCATTTATTACTGCTCAATAATATGAATCTAATGTCGGACTTATATTTAAGAGCAGCAACAAAAGCGAAAGATCATAGTAACCCCGAAAATAAACAGCACTATGCAGGTTGGACGACGGTTAATCTTTCATTGAGTACGGAATTTGGTCATAACGATCAATACCGTATTAACTTCGATTTAAATAATATTTTAAATAAGCGTTATCAAACGGCTCATGAATCTATTCCTGCCGCGGGAATTAATGCAGCAGTTGGTCTGACATGGGCATTTTAATTATGAAAAAAATAGTAATCGCACTTAGTTTGTTATTGTTGCCTTTTAACTTAATGGCAAAAGAAAACAAAAATAATGAACGCTGGGTTATTGCTGGAGGCTCTATAACGGAATTGGTTTATGCCATAGGTGCTGGCAATAAGGTTGTCGGTGTTGATGAAACAACGTCTTATCCTGAACAAACACAAGCATTGCCTCATATCGGATATTGGAAACAGTTAAGTACAGAAGGCATTCTGTCATTACGCCCTTCTACTTTTGTGACTTGGGATGATGCTGAACCTAGAATGGTATTACGCCAACTCGCACAACATAATGTAAAGGTTATTTCTTTACCAAGAACACCCGCTACGTTTGAATTAATGCTTAAAAATATTCGTACCTTAGCGGTTTCATTAGATAAACAGACAGAAGCAGAAACTTTGATTAGTTCACTGCAATCTCGTTTAACGACGATCACAGCTAAAAATAATCACATTAAGCGCAAAGTAAAAGTATTGTTCTTTCTTTCACCAGGAGGGGGAATTCCTCAAGTTGCAGGAAAAAACAGTGTTGCAGATGCCATTTTGGCATTAGCGGGTGGAGATAATATCGCCACTCACGAAAATTATCGTATCTATAGCGCAGAAGCCATTATCGCGGCTGACCCAGAAGTTATCGTTATAACCACACAAAGCCAACAAAACCATACTGGCGGTATAAGATCCTCTGAAGGATTAGCGTCCGTTCCCGGTGTCTCAATGACACAAGCATGGAAAAATCAACGCATTATTGAAATTGATCAATCCCTTATTTTGGGAATGGGACCTCGTATTGTGGATGCCGTGGAGTTATTGCATCAACAATTTTATCCCGCTGATCCTGTTAATGATAATAAGTAGGAATGATTTAATAATGAAAGAGTTAGTCGCAACACATAGCACGCAATTTTCGACTGAAATCGATCTTACTCCCCATTTTGCACTTGAGGGTGATAGCCCTTTTCGTGATAGACATGCCACAATGCCGTGGCGAGGCTCTGTACCTATTGTGAAAGGAGATCAACAATCTACATGGCAAACACTGTTAAACAGTAAAACGCCTGCGTGTAAACGTTTGTTGTATATTCATATCCCTTTTTGTGCAACGCATTGTACATTTTGTGGTTTCTATCAAAATAACTATCACGAAGCAGCCTGTAAGCGTTATACCGACGCATTACTGCGTGAGATATCGGCTGAATCAGATAGCTTACTTTATCAGTCAGCACCAATTCATGCAGTTTACTTTGGCGGTGGAACCCCTTCTGCATTATCAGCAAAAGATCTCTATCGTGTGATCACACATTTACGCCAATCACTCCCCTTAGCACCAGATTGCGAAATCACGATTGAAGGTCGCGTTTTAAATTTTGATGATAATCGAATTGATGCTTGTTTAGATGCAGGTGCAAATCGATTTTCTATTGGTATTCAAACCTTTAACAGCAAAATACGTAAACGAATGGCAAGGACATCAACCGGTGAAGAAGCCGCTAAGTTTATGAAAGGACTCTGTTTACGAGATAGAGCTGCTGTGGTGTGTGATCTGTTATTTGGATTACCGGGACAAAATGCGCTGAATTGGCAAGAGGATCTGACTATTGCCCATGATATTGGCTTAGATGGTGTCGATTTATATGCCTTGAATTTATTGCCAAATACACCATTAGGTAAAGCTGTCGAAAATCAACGTGTGACAGTACCAACACCGATAGAAAGGCGAGCGCTTTATCTTCAAGGTTGTGATTTTATGGATAACGTGGGTTGGCGTCAGATCAGTAATAGTCATTGGGCTAGAACAACTCGTGAACGCAATCTCTATAATTTATTAATTAAACAAGGCGCGGATTGTCTTGCCTTTGGCTCTGGTGCTGGTGGTTCAGTTAATGGTTATTCTTGGATGATTGAACGCTCACTCGATAATTATTATCAAAAAATCACGGATAACCAAAAACCGTTGATGATGATGAGCCGTACAACAGACAGCGGTTTTCGTTGGCGTCATGAACTACAAGCGGGCATTGAATGTGGTCGTGTTGATTTAGCCAAATTAAGTCCGCAAGCGACTCAGCTCTCCCCTTTATTAAATCAATGGTATCAAGCAGGTCTTGTTGAAGATGATTTTCTTTGCATGAAACTGACCAATGAAGGTCGGTTTTGGGCAAGTAATTTACTGACTTCCTTACAGCAATTAATTTTGCAGTTAAATACTCCTCGTTAATCTCATCACCCTTACTATTAATGAAAAGATGGAAACAACATCATGAATACAGAGTTACAACAATTTTTAATGACAGAGCCTGATGGCACATTGGAAACTATTGCGACGCAATTTAATACAACGTTATTAGACGTTGTAAGACATTTACCATCACGTTCATTAATGGGTGGTGAGCAATTCGATATAGTGTGGGATAACGTCATGAAATGGGGTAATGTCACCACGCTTGTGCATACTCAAGATGTTATTTTAGAGTTTAGCGGTGAATTACCAAGTGGTTTTCATCGTCATGGCTATTTTAACTTACGTGGTAAAAAAGGAATGACAGGCCATATTAAAGCCGAAAATTGCCAATATATTGCGATGATCGAGCGTAAATTTATGGGTATGGATACCGCCTCTATCTTATTTTTCAATCATGAAGGCGTTGCAATGTTTAAGATTTTCCTTGGTAGAGACGAACATCGTCAATTGTTACCAGAGCAATTATCAGCCTTCCGTCAATTAGCACAACAATTAAATAAGGAATAATTGCGCGTGAAAACATGGGTTATTTTTGGCGCTGGCGGTAAAGGTGTTGGCGCACATATTGCAGATATTGGCGTTACACAACGACGCCCTATTGTGGCTTTAGTTCGTTCCGAAGAGGCAGCTAATCGGTTAGAAGAAAAAGGGATCAAAACAGTTATCGGCGATGCGATTGATGCTAAGGCTGTTGAAGCTGTTTTAACATTGGCAGGAAAAGAAGCAGACATCATTTCCACAATGGGCGGTGAAAATGATTATTTAGCTCATCGAACCGTAATTGATACTGCGGAGAAAATGGGTTTTCAGCGTATGTTAATGGTTTCTTCGTTAGGGTGTGGCGATAGTTGGGTCGCGTTATCTGACAGAGCAAAAGCCGCGTTTGGTCAAGCTGTGAGAGAAAAATCATTGGCTGAAGTGTGGTTGCAAACCAGTCGTTTTGATTATGCGATTGTCAGACCCGGTGGATTACTGAATGGTGAAGAAACGGGTAAGGCTCAGCTTTATCAATACGAAGAAACTCATGGTTTAGTTAATCGCCGAGATGTTGCACGTTTAGTGGCACAACTTCTAGACGCTGACCTTTTAGACGATCAAGTCTATGCCGTAGTTGAACCTGGTTTAGTGCCTTCTAAATAAGCACGTTATGTATTAATATCTACTCTATTATTCTTGGAGATAGCACTTTTGTGTTATCTCTTTTTTCTTATTTTTCTCGTGGGCAATAACTCACATTACGATGTGTTTTTCTCTCACAACAAAAATTCCTTTATAGTCATTCGTCACTTTACTGTCTTAATAGGGGTAACTTGTGGCATAATGCCGCCCCATTACCTTTTGTCATTCACTAATAATGAGTATTCGTCTTGTTAATCAGCAATAATATCACTATGCAGTTTGGCTCAAAGCCTCTGTTTGAAAACATTTCTGTCAAATTCGGTGGCGGAAATCGCTATGGTTTAATCGGTGCCAACGGTAGCGGTAAATCAACCTTTATGAAAATTTTAGGTGGCGATTTAGTGCCAAGTAGCGGCAACGTATTTCTCGATCCTAATGAACGCCTTGGTAAACTAAAACAAGACCAGTTTGCTTATGAAGAGTTTACTGTGCTTGATACGGTAATTATGGGTCACACAGAACTTTGGGAAGTGAAGCAAGAACGCGAACGCATCTATAGCTTACCTGAAATGAGCGAAGAAGACGGTTTACGTGTTGCTGATCTTGAAGTGAAATTTGGTGAAATGGACGGTTATACCGTTGAATCTCGTGCTGGCGAATTATTGCTAAACGTAGGTATTCCATTAGAACAACATAATGGCCCTATGAGTGAAGTGGCTCCCGGTTGGAAATTACGTGTGTTACTTGCGCAAGCCCTGTTCGCTGATCCAGATATTCTATTATTGGATGAACCGACGAATAACTTGGATATTGATACCATTCGTTGGCTTGAGCAAACGCTAAATGAACGTAACAGTACCATGATCATTATTTCCCATGATCGCCACTTCCTAAATATGGTCTGTACGCACATGGCAGACTTAGACTATGGTGCGCTTGCTGTTCATCCCGGTAACTACGATGAATATATGTTTGCAGCGACTCAAGCTCGCGAACGTTTATTAGCGGATAATGCGAAGAAAAAAGCACAGATTAGTGAATTACAATCTTTCGTGAGTCGCTTTAGTGCTAATGCATCTAAATCACGCCAAGCAACCTCTCGTGCAAAACAAATTGAGAAAATTCAATTAGCAGAAGTGAAAGCGTCTAGCCGTCAAAACCCATTCATTCGTTTTGAACAAGAGAAAAAATTATTCCGTAATGCGCTTGAAGTGGAAAATATCTCTAAAGGCTATGATGATAATGCCCCGCTGTTTAAAAACGTCAATATGATGCTTGAAGTGGGCGAAAAAGTGGCTATTTTAGGTAATAACGGTGTGGGTAAATCGACAATGATCAAAACATTAGTCGGTGAATTAACACCTGATACAGGTCGTTTAAAATGGTCTGAAAACTCAAACATTGGCTATTATGCACAAGATCACGCAACTGATTTTGAAGTGGATATGACAGTATTTGATTGGATGAGCTTATGGATGAAACCAGAAGACGATGAGCAATCTGTACGCAGCGTATTAGGTCGTTTACTGTTCTCTCAAGATGATTTGAAGAAATCAGTCCAAGTTTTATCTGGTGGTGAAAAAGGTAGAATGTTATTTGGTAAGCTAATGATGCAAAAACCAAACATTTTAATTATGGATGAGCCGACCAACCACTTAGATATGGAATCTATCGAATCATTGAATATGGCATTAGAGCTTTATCAAGGTACGTTGATTTTCGTTTCTCATGACCGAGAATTCGTTAGCTCATTAGCAAACCGTATTATTGAAATTACACCTGAAAAAGTGACTAATTTCCAAGGAACTTATGATGAGTTCTTAGCGAAAAAAGGTGTTGAGGCTTAATCGCCGCCCTATTTATTAAATAGTAGATAAGATAAATGAAAAAGGCTTAGTGAATTGACTAAGCCTTTTTAAATTTAGATAAATGGGTTTTTACATTCTTATTTTATTATAGTTTCCTGAAATTTCCACATCAGGCTTATTTTTTATTTTTCTATTTATTTTTATCATTATTTCCAAGCCACTGTATAATAAAGGAGTTTCAAATAATAAATCTTCACTGATTTGTTTTTCTTCGATAAGCTTAAATTTCTCTTCTTTATCCTTTTTATATTTTAAATCCATATGTTTATCTGATAATAAAATACCCAACATATCTATATTGTTTAATAATGCTACATTTAACGCACTATCATTGATTATAGACCCAGTAGTATCTTTTTCTTTCTTTGCTAATTTATTTATATCTTGGTTTTTACTAATTATTTCTCTTATTTTTTTATATATTAGTAATAAACTTTTAATATTATCTAAATTATTTCCATCTGGTATTCTATCAACGAGTTCAGTTAAATCTGATATTTTATTATCAATTTCGATCAATAAAGAGCGGTCTATAACTGCTAAATTTAATATTGATTTTTCTTTTTCTATTGAATTGCTAAGTTTATTTGCTAGAAAGCTTGCGGGGGATTTTACATATTCTTGAATTGCATTAATTAGAGAAGTTTGTGCATGTTCTTCTGATACTCTAATTTTAATTATCTCTTCATCTTTTTCACTTTTTTTATCTACTTTAACTTCCATAAAATTAGTTACATTCTTAAACTTTCCATCGTTATAGTATTTTTCTATAATTTCATTAAACTTTCCAGAAAATAAGGTATCAAGATATTTTTCTTCATTAAGATTTTCTGTGTTAATTTTACTTAAAGATAAAATATTTATTTTAGACTCTGTTTCTATTTTTTTTAATTTTTCGGTGATGTTTTCTACAACTGTTTTATTTAGCACATCGGAAAACTCTTCGCTAATAGTTTCTTTCTTGTTATTGCTATTTAAAATTAAATTATCGATTTTTGAATTTATTATATATTCATTGTTATTATCAATGTCTTGTAAGTCTAATCTTTTTATAAATAATATATCGTTATAATATTTAAATACTTCATTTATTTTTTCGACACTATAAATGCCGATACTTTTAGGTAAGTTTTCTATTATGTTTTTTTCTTCGGTACTAATCTCAAAAATATTTGTCTTTTTTTCATCCATCAATAAAGGCTCGATTATTCCGCGAAATTCTTTTTCAAATTCTTCTCCATATTCTTTTTTAAATTCTTCCTTTAACTCTGAAGATTTTTCAAAATTATGATAATGAAAGATCTTTAATATAGTTGAGTTTTTATTATACTTATCTAAATTTGCTAATATATTTATTTTGTTTTCAATGGAGAAATCGCTATTGTTAAAGTTATTTATATTAAGTAAATCTAAATTATTATCATCATAAGGAATGGTAAATTTTAATACATTGTCATTCCCCTTTTCACTGGTTTTAAGCTTAAATTCTATTTGTTTTTCTTGAGTTATTTTAATGTCCAGTTTTTTATCTATATTACTATTATTATATTGTTTAGATATCGATTTAATTAATTCTAATTTATCACCTAATATGTTTTTTTCTTCCTTTAAATTCAATATTTTAATAAACAGGTCGCCTTTGTCTTTTTCATCTAATTTTTCACTTAATATATAGTAAGTAGATAAAAAATTAGTTAAGTTTTCTTTGTCTTCCTTTAAATTTGCATTATTGTATACGTTTTCATTATTTATAATGTATTCAAATGCTGCAAAGTCTAAATTAAATTTCTGTGTTATATTTGAATGTTCATTGGATATGATTTTATTATTATTTTCATCTAGAAGAAAAAAAGTTACTTTTTCTGGTGTAAACTCTATATCTAATATTTTTCTGTCTTTATTGAGAATTTCTTTCAGTCCCAGATAACTATATATTATATTATAGGTTGAATAAAACCTATCGTTAAAAATATTGTCTATTAATAAACTGGTGTAATAGTCATTATATTTTTCATTACCATTTTCTTTTATTATTTTCCATATTTTATCCATGACATATTTTTCTGTCATTCCGCTACAATTTTTTTTTGATGCAATCTCATTTAGTTTTGATTTTCCTTTCTTAAAAGAATCGAGTTCTTTATCTCTATAATTATCATCATTCAATAATAATGATAAAGTGCTTCTTATTAATTCTATTTTTTCTTCCGTGCTTTTATTTTCCATTTTATTTATTCTATCTATTTTATCTACTACTATTGATACTATATTATCAATATCATTTTGGGGTGATTGATTAAACAATGATTTAATACTTTGATTATTAATGATATTTTCATTTTGTTCTTCTGTGCAATCAATTTTAAAATATGATTGAGATATATGTGTACCATCCTGAATGTCCCCTATCTCAAAATAAAAAACATTATCATCTATTTTAATGTTAAATGTATCCTTATAATCATTTAGTGATAAATTCCTTAGTTCTTGAAACTTATCTATTTTATCTAAAAATGAAACTTTAGGGTTATAATAAACATCATAAAACAATGTCATGACTTGCTTTTTATCGCTAATATGGAAAAAATCTTTTATCTTATCCCAGATAGTCATGACTTTATTGACTTTTTCTCCAGATAAAACCCTATCAACTTGAGCTGATGTTAGTTTACTATTTCCTATGGTTATGCTATTCATATTTCACTTAGTTTGAAAGTATTTAAAGTAAAATAATAATAAATAATAATAAAATTACTTAATATAAATAAATATATTGATTATTTTAATAAAAAATACTTTTATTTTTTATAATGTAGAGCATATGCCAATATATCAATAATACTATTTTTATGTTTAAGCCACCATGCACAACATCGCAGCACTTCTGTCGGTGGACGCCTTGCTTGGATTGACATAAGCAGTTAATTAACCCGAAAAATTATCATTTATAGACATTTTTGCATAAATTAATTTACCTTAGTATCGATTACATGAATAATAGTGGTAATAGTAATGATTATTATTCGGTGACTTATTGTGATTAATTTTTATGCATTTAAATTGAAACCTGTGGCATTACTTTGTTCTGCCACCCTTCCTTTTATTTTGACTACACAGGCTTTTGCTGAAGAAACAGCAAAAACAGAACACGTTGAGAAGCTTGTTGTGAGCGCTCAAGCACTAAAAGTAAATACACGTTTGCAAGAAACACCTAAATCGGTTTCTGTTATTTCTCAACAAGATCTAGAAACACATGCTCCACAAAAATTAGATGAAGCATTGCGTTATACATCTGGTGTTGTCTCTCAACCTTATGGTGCGGATAACGACACAGATTGGCTTCGTGTTCGTGGCTTTGAAGCAGCAACCTATTTAGATGGTAGCCGTCTTTTCCGTGATGGTTATTATACATGGTTATTAGAGCCTTATGGTTTTGAACAAATTGAAGTGGTAAAAGGCGCATCGGCGGTATTATTTGGTGAATCGACACCAGGTGGTGCGGTTAACGTCGTACAAAAGAAACCCAGCTTTAAGCCTCAAAATGAAGTATTTCTTGAGGTCGGAAATAATGACCAACGTGGTTTAGGTTTTGATGTTTCAAGTGCTACCGATGATAAACGTGTGCGCTATCGTCTTGTTGGATTAATGAAAAAGTCAGATGGAGAATTATCTCACACTGATAATGAGCGTATTTACCTTGCGCCAAGTGTTGCGATCAACCTGACTGATGATACATCATTAACCTTTATGGCAACCTATTTGCATGATGATGGTACGCCAACTAATCCTTTCTTCCCTGCTGCCGGTACATTAATTTCATCTCCTTTTGGTAAAATAAAGCCTACTACCAACTTAGGTGAACCAGGATACGATAAATATAAACGAACCCAAATTTCAGCTGGTTATTTATTAGAGAGTAACATCAATGATGTTTGGCGTTTTTCTCAACGTTTAAATTATGGTTATAACGATCTGCTCTTACGTAGTGTTTATGCATTTCCTAATTCAGATATAACAGCAACAGAATTGAATCGCGGTGTTGTTTTCCGTGATGGTAAAAATCAAAGTATTACCTTTGATAATAATGTGGTCGGTGAATGGGATACGGATAACTTTGAGCACACATTATTAGCAGGCGCAGAATTGCAATATCACCAAACTAAAGGTGATGAACAAGATAATTATAGTTTTGGCACCATTAATCCTTGGAACCCTATTTACGGAAACTATACCCCACTCAATCCAGCAGATAACGTTAATCGGACTATTGATAAAACCCAATATAGCCTTTATTCACAATATCAAACCAAATTTGATAGTCGCTGGATTGCCGTTGCTGGTGTACGCCAAGATTGGGTAAAAACAGAGAATACAGCAAAAGTAAAAAATGAGGATAAATCTCGTACTGATAGCGAATTTAGCCTGAATGCAGGATTAATGTATTTAGCGGATAATGGATTATCGCCTTATGTCAGTTATTCCGAGTCCTTTGAGGTAATGAGCACTATCGATCCAGCAACAAAGGATCTGTATAAACCGTTAAAAGGTGAGCAAATTGAAGCAGGTGTGAAATATACACCTGATTTTATGGATGGCTACTTTAATATTGCTTGGTTTGATATTACTCAGAAAAATGCGCTTGTTGCAAACCCAACGACATTTGTTTCAACACAAACAGGTAAAGTGACTTCAAAAGGTATTGAAGTAACAAGTGAAATGCAATTAACGGAACGTTTAGCGTTAAAAGCCAATTACACCTATACCGATATGCAAACAGATGACACGGGTAATCGAGGTAAACAACAAGCAGGTTTAATTCCTAAACATACTGCTTCTGCTTGGGGTAGTTACACTATTCCAATTACGGGAACCCAAGATTTAACTTTAGGAACGGGTGTTCGTTATTTAGGTAAATCTAAAGATAATCCTAAGAGCAGTGATTTAACAGTACCAAGTGCAACATTATGGGATATGGCAGCAACCTATAATTTCAATAAACAGTGGCAATTACAGCTAAATATCAACAATATTCTTGATAAAGAATATCTCTCTGGCTGTGATTATTACTGCTATTACGGGCAATCTCGTTCTGTTTTATTAAACGCTAAATATCGCTGGTAATTTTCTTTTTTATTCCGCTTTTTATTGTTAACCATGCAATAAAAGGCGGAATATGATTTTATAAATGAGTGACCATGTTTGAACTCTCAAATATTCAAATGGATCGCGGTGGACGCACTATTTTATCAATACCCTCACTGCGTATTTCAGATTCAGGATTAACCATTGTGCTTGGCCATAATGGCTCAGGTAAATCGACACTCGTCAGTTTGTTATCGGGTCAGCAAATTCCTGATAGCGGATGTCTCACACTAAATAACCGTAATATCTCACAATATAAGCCTCGTGATTTGGCTAAACAAATCGCGTTTCTTCCCCAAAAACTTCCCGCTTCTGCTGGATTAACTGTCAGAGAATTAGTGCGTTTAGGACGCTTTCCTTGGCGTGGAACATTAGGCCGTTGGAATAAAAAAGATGATGAAATTATCACAATGGCGATGGAAAAAGCGGGAGTACTTCCTTTCGCTGACACGCTTGCTGATGATTTATCAGGTGGTGAGCGTCAACGGGCTTGGGTTGCAATGTTACTCGCTCAACAATCACCGATCTTGATCTTAGATGAACCAACCTCGGCATTAGACATACATCATCAATACCAATTAATGGAATTGTTGAGTGAGTTAAATCAAACTCAGCACGTTGGTATTATTGTTATTTTGCATGATCTTAACCTTGCCTTGCGTTATGCCACTCATATCATCGCACTTAAAAAAGGGAAAATTGCGTTTGAAGGTGAAGCCTCGTTACTTTTTGATGAAGAGCGACTCTCCTCGCTTTATGAAACACCCATTAAGCTGATTGAACACCCTGATAATAAAGGCTCACAACAACATAAAGTGGCGGTGGTATGCGTGTAATATTACAAAAAATAGTTAATTTACTGTCCTTTTGTTTAGTAATTTTATTAATTACCCCCACAGTAAATGCGGCGCAACATAATAATGAAAAGGCTTCTAACACACCGCAACGTATTATTGTTTTAGACTGGGATTTACTTGAACAAATATTAACACTTGAAGTTATCCCCGTAGGGGCAACTGAAATTGCAGGTTATAACCAATGGGTTGCTCACCCTATTGCACCGAATTCTATTGAAGAAGTTGGTATGCGAGCAGAGCCTAATTTAGAAAAAATAGCGACGTTAAAACCTGACCTTATTTTAGCATCAAGCTCACAACAAGATTTATTACCTGTATTAGAAACCATTGCTCCTGTGGTTTATTTACCTAATTTTTCTCGCCAAGATAATGCGGCACAAATCGCTCTAGCGCATTTTAATACCCTTGCTTCGCTTTTGGGAAAAGAAGCTCTCGCACAACAAAAGTTAGCTGAAATGGACGCTACTTTTGCGCAATTTAAAGCAAAGTTACAGCAGGCATTTATCACATTACCTGAAGTAGAAGTGATCCGTTTTTCTACGCTCACCTCCATCTTTTTATATACTGAAAATTCAACAACCGAATATGTGATAAATAAGCTGGGGCTGAAATCGGCAATATCATTACCGCCACAACCTTGGGGTATTGATCAACGAAGAATGAATGTATTGCAACAGATTAAACATGGTTATGTCCTTTATATGTTGCCTTTTCCTGATGAAAGTAAACTGCAAAAATCAGTATTATGGAAAGCCATGCCATTTGTACAAAATGGGCATTTTCATTCAGTCAAACCTGTCTGGAATTATGGAGGAATGACATCATTGACATTAATGGCGCAAGCCATTACTGAAAGCTTATTAGATATGGCACCTAGTAATGAAAATTAAGCAACTTACTTTCTATTTTTTGGTAATTATCTTATTAAGCATTACCAACTTACAAATTGATAATTCTCTTTCTTTATCTCATCAATTGTATTTATTGGCTAATTCAGCCACAACAATGCCTTTTGCTGATGTTTTTTTCTTGCACGCACAATTACCACGTTTAGCTATGACCGTTGTTATTGGCGGGTTATTTGGTGTTGTTGGCAGTTTAATGCAGCAATTAACGCAAAATAATTTAACTTCCCCTTTAACCTTAGGAACTTCATCAGGTGCTTGGCTAGCCTTAGTGATCGTTAATATTTGGTTCACTGGCTGGGTTACAGATTACAGTGCAGTAGCTGCAACAATTGGCGCTTTATTAGCCTTTTCTCTGGTGATTATTATTGCAGGTATTCGCAATATGACCGGCTTACCTTTAGTTGTTTCAGGTATGGTGGTCAATATTTTATTAGGCGCTATTGCAACGGCATTAGTGACATTAAACTCACAATTTGCTCAAAATATATTCATGTGGGGAGCTGGTGATTTAGCACAAGATGGCTGGGATAAAGTTTATTGGTTATTACCACGAATAACACCTGTTTTACTTATTTTTATCTTTGCACCTCGTATTCTCACTTTATTACGTTTAGGGCATGAAGGTGCGGCGGCTCGTGGGCTTTCTGTTTTACCTGCATTTGCCTTTTTCATTATATTAAGTACTTGGTTAGTTTCTGTTTCTATTACGGCTGTTGGTGTAATTAGTTTTATCGGATTACTTGCACCTAATATAGTTAGAACATTAGGAGCTAGAACGGCTAGCCAAGAACTCATTGCAAGTGGATTAATGGGAATATGTTTGCTGTTAATTACCGATAGTCTTGCGATATGGGTTGGTCAGTGGCTCAATACAGTTATTCCTAGTGGTGTTACGGCAGCGGCTATTGGGGCGCCAGCATTAATTTGGTTTAGTCGTAAGAAAATGCGAGCTCAAGATCAGCTTTCTATTTCAATTATTTCTCAAACTAAAAAAATATCGAATTATATGGTCATAGGAATAACGGCATTATTAATACTTGGATTAGCGCTTACCCTGTTTATTCATATTAATGAGCGCCAATGGTTATGGGAAATACCTTCCGTTTATCAATGGGCTTTGCGTTTCCCTCGTCTATTAACAGCACTCTTTGCTGGTGTTGCACTGGCTATTGCTGGCGTTATTTTACAACGTTTAATTTATAACCCGTTAGCCAGCCCAGATATTTTAGGTGTTTCATCAGGTGCAACCTTCGCTTTGGTATTTTCTAGCTTAATTCTGGGAAGTACTTTACAAACATCACAATGGGGAACTGCGTTATTAGGAAGCGGCGTTGTTATGATTATCTTATTAGTGTTGGGTAAAAGGCACCAATATGCCCCTGCCAGTTTAATCTTAACGGGTATTGCATTAACCGCGAGTTTAGAGGCTTTTATTCAGTTTTTCTTAGCGAAAGGTTCGTTAAGTAGCTATAAAATATTATTGTGGTTATCAGGCTCGACTTATCGTGTAACAGGGCAACAAGCTATTTATTTTGCATTAGCTATCATCTTTATTGTGGGCGTTGTTTTATTACTCACTCGATGGTTGGCATTAATATCAATTGGTCGAAACTTTGCTTTAGCGCGAGGATTACATACAGCGCGAGCAAGTATTATTTTACTGATTATTGTTTCTCTGTTATGTGCATTAGTTACGTCAACTGTTGGCCCTATCGCCTTTATTGGCTTAGTCGCTCCTCATATGGCGGTATTAATTGGCGCTCAAAAAATAAAATCACAATTAATTCTTTCGGGATTAATCGGTGCGACTTTAATGGTTTGGGCTGATTGGCTTGGGCAAATATTGATTTATCCTGCACAAATTGCCGCAGGAACTTTAGTAGCGATTTTAGGTGGTAGCTATTTCCTTTGTTTAATGCTGTTAAATCGTAGTCGCTGATCGAAAAAAGCCTAAGATATCAACATTAATCTTGCTGATATTCTTAGGCTTTAATTATTATTGATTGTGCTTAAATCTTACTGTTGTGATTATTTATGCGTTTAAAGCCAATAAATGCAATTAACATCACTAAAGTACTTGCGCCAATGGCAACCCATACGCCAGATTGAACACCAGAATAATCAACAAGTTGCCCTGTTAATGTTGCACCAATTGCTGTGCCTACATTTAATCCTGAAAGTAACCATGTCATTCCTTCAGTAAGCTGATTTTCTGGAACTATCTTCTCAATAAGTGACATTGTCACGATATATCATTAACGCTTATTTTAGCAATTGAGTAAATTGCTGATATAGCATATTACCTAATGTTTTTTCGGTATATTCTTCGCTATGATCTAAATTATCAACCGCAGCATGCATACCATGATAAATCAATGTACTGGTTAATTCCGGTTGTGTAACATGCCAAGTTTTATTTTCTGTACCCGAAATTAACAGTGTTTGAATTTGCTGTAATGCTCTATTTTCATGAATATTGCTGCTTTGATGAAATACTTGATGAAAAAGCATGTCGTGTAATTCTTGTTTCTCAACATAAGCAATAACGCTGATTTCACACCACTGTTTTAATTTCTCACGATGATCTTGTTGTGAGCAGGCATCCATGGCGTTATCTATTTTATTTAAATACCAATCCATATAACGTGTTCTGAGCGCATCAAGAACGTCTGTTTTGGCAGAAAAATAGTGATAATACGTTCCTTTTGCTACCCCTGCTTTTTTTACAATATCGCTAACGGTTGTGGCATCAAAACCTTTATCAAGAAATAACGCTTCTGCGGCATTCATTAACTCTTCTAAACGAACCTCTGCGGGTTTTGTTCTTGGTTTATCTGTTATTTGTTCTTCTAATGACATTGCTTATCTCCCTCAAAGTCGCTTGTAAAGAGTACTCTATATTAAAGCGAGTCACAATGATGACAAATGAAACTCATTATCAATATCAATTGACCGACGGTCGGTCGAGTATTATTATGCCATTATTATTCATCATTAAGGCAATAAAAGCTTATGACTTATTTAAAACGACTGTCACTTATCTGTGCCATTTGTTTAGGTACTTTTATGGCAACTCTCGATATTAGTATCGTGAATGTAGCTCTGCCAACTATTCAAAATGATATACATGCTGATATGGCAACCTTGCAGTGGATTGTTGATGCTTATGCGCTTTGTTTGTCAGCCTGTATTTTGTCATCAGGTCCTTTGAGCGATCGCTTTGGGCGAAAAAAGGTATGGCTATGGGGCGTGATTATTTTCACGTTAGGTTCAGTAATTTGTGCGATTGCACAGCAACATGAAATATTAATTCTTGGACGTATTATTCAAGGTATTGCCGCAGCTGCACTTATTCCGGGTGCATTGTCTTTAATTACTCATGCTTTTCCTATTGATATTGAACGGGTTCGCATTATCGGTATTTGGTCTTCAGTCAGTGCATTATCGTTAATTATTGGTCCTATTTTAGGCGGTTTTTTAGTTTATGTGAGTGGCTGGGCGAGTATATTTCTTATTAATATTCCTATTGGCATTATTACCGTCTTATTAGGTTGGTATGGATTAAGTGAGAGTGCTGATCCTGAAAATGTTGCTTTAGATCCTTTTGGCCAATTAACCAGTATGTTGGGATTAGGATTACTGACTTATGGTTTAATTGAAGCTGGCTCTGTGGGTTGGTCACATTATAGAACAGTATCAACACTGATTGCGGGGATTATATTCCTTGCCCTTTTCTTAATGATAGAAAAACGTGTGGAGCGTCCTTTATTACCACTGGCTTTATTTAAAGATCGCACGTTCTTTCAATATAACCTTTCTTCTTTTACCTTGGGTTTTGCTACATACAGTAATGTATTTTTTATCGCATTCTTTTTGCAAAAAGCACAAGGTTGGAGTGCATTAGAAGCGGGTTGGAGAATGGCACCAGAATTTATTGCAATGGCACTATTTTCTATGTCTTTTGGACGGTTATCTTCTTATTTCTCTGTTAGAAAACTTATGATCTGTGGTTTCTTATTAATCGCTATTTCTTCTTGTTTATTAGCGACATTAGCAACAAATAGCCATTATGGAATAACAGGAAGCTATCTGTTTGTATTAGGTGCTGGAATGGGATTAGCAACACCCGCAATAGGTGCTTTAGTGATGAAAAGTGTGTCACCATCTCGTTCTGGTATGGCGTCTGCAACCATGAATGCATTAAGACAAACGGGTATGACAATGGGAATTGCTTTATTAGGCACTTTGATGGTGCAGCAAGCAATTCATTATATGGTGCTCCAAAGTCAGACATTGGGAATATCTGTAAGTTATACCGATATTGTTAGTTTGGTGACTGAAAATACGACAAATAGTTTAGACAAAGGATTTGTCACTCTATTACCAGAGGCATTTAATTCGGGGTTTGCTTATGCAATTGCGATCGCGGGGATCTCATGTTTTGTGACTTTATTTATTGTGCTCTTTCCTGTTAAAGCAAAACATAAGGCACTTACTCAACAAATCACAGATTAATATCTATAAACGTTGAGCTAGAAATTCAAGAAAAGACTCAATATTACGTGAGAGTGTGCTACGAGTTGCATATATTGCCACTAAGTTAATCGTTGCGGGTTGTTGAGGAAACTCGATAGCTCGTAACTTCCCTTCTTTAATCATATCAAGGCAGCAATGCTCAGCTAAAATAGCAAATCCCAATCCTTTTAATACTGCTGATTTTGCTAATATGGCACTGTTTACTCGATAATTACTATTAATGGTTACTCTGATTGGCTTTTTATCTTCATCCATAAATATCCAAGGTTGCCCTTCTAGTGCGCTTAAGCTAGAAATACAAGGCATTTTGCTTAATTGTTCAATATGTGTGGGTATTCCTGTTTTTTCTAATAATTCATTAGATGCCACAACAATACTGCGCCATGATTTAATTAAGCGTGAGTGATAGCTACTATCCGCTAAATTTCCACGATGAAAAGTTAACAGTAAATCAATATCATCATCGATGATATTTCTTGGCATTAGTTGGGTATCACATTGAATAAGTAAATTAGGATGAAGTGCAGCAAAATCAGCCAAAATATCACCAAGTAGCTCACTGCCATATTCACTCGGAATAGTTAAACGGAAAGTACCCGTTAATGGTCCATCACTAGTGATATTGCTTACAACATTGTCTAATTCAGTTAAGGTTTTTATTCCTTGCTGATAGAGTATTTTGCCTTGTTCAGTAAGGCGCATTTTTCGAGTTGTTCTATCAATAAGTTTACAATTGAGTTGCTGTTCAAGCTGTTTAATTGCACGACTGATATTTGAGGTAGGCATAGATAATAGCCGAGCTGCTGCTGCAAATTGCCCTTGCTCTGCTACGGCAGAAAAAATACGTAATAAATTAAGATCGATTTGCATAAATAATTCACTGCCTACTGTATTTCTATTACTCAATATAGGCAGTGTATCATTCATTTTCTTTTCACTCGTTAATAATTAACAGTAACCATGAGACATGAGTTTTTGATAGCGTTTATCTAAAAGTTCTTCGGTTGAATAGCTTTTTAATAAGGCTAAGTCAGTTAATAACTGTTGTTTAAGAAATTCAGCAGCTTGTTGATGATCTCGATGAGCTCCACCTAATGGCTCTGGAATAATGGCGTCGATAATACCTAATGATTGTAATTTAGGTGCTGTCATTCCCATGGTTTCTGCCGCAATTGGCGCTTTATCAGAACTTTTCCACAGAATAGATGCACAGCCTTCTGGTGAAATTGCTGCATAAGTACTGTATTGCAGCATATTAACTTTATCACCAACACCAATAGCTAGCGCGCCTCCAGAAAATCCTTCACCAGTAATAGTGCAAATAATAGGTGTTTTTAATCGTGACATTTCAAGAATATTACGTGCGATAGCTTCAGCTTGTCCGCGCTCTTCAGCACCAACACCAGGGTACGCTCCCGCAGAATCAATAAAAATAATTACGGGTAGATGAAAGCGCTCCGCCATTTTCATTAAACGTAATGCTTTTCTATAACCTTCTGGTGACGGCATACCAAAATTGCGAAGAATTTTCTCTTTTGTATCACGCCCTTTTTGCTGCCCAATCACCATGACTGGCATTTTGTCTAAACGCGCTAAACCCGCAACAATCGCTTTATCATCGGCATAAGCTCTATCACCCGCCAACTCCTGAAAATCAGTAAAAACCGCTTTAATATAGTCAAGGGTATATGGACGCATTGGGTGACGAGCGAGTTGCACAATTTCCCAAGCACCTAAATCAGTAAAAATAGATTTTGTCAGCGAAAGGCTTTTTTGCCTTAAACGTGCGATTTCTTCATCTAAATTAATACCTGTTGGTTCATCTTGAGATTGCTTAAAGGTGAGCAATGCATCTATTTTTTCGTCTAATTCAACAATAGGTTTTTCAAATTCAAGATGAATAAAAGACATAACGACCTCAGATTTAATGCAGTAAATAAAACAATGATTGGCTCAGTTTAGAAAAAATAACAATGTGTTAATAGATTAGAATTTGATAAACACTATTATCAAAAATGGGATAATTGAACATTACAACAAGATCAGCAAGAAAAAAGATAAGATCAAAAAGAGCTTTTTTTCTGACTTTAAGCTATACAGTAATTACTAAGTTATGTATTAATATACAGTGCGAATTTGTTCTTTTTTTCACCCGTAAAAAATCGTACGAATTATAAAACACGCCATAAAATACAAATAATTAGAATAAAGATAATATGTTCTCAAAAAAAACACGCTCAACAGCTGCACTGCTATTTTCATCACTTCTTCTTACAATAGGAAGAGGTGCAACATTACCGTTTATGGCTATCTATTTGTCGAGGGAGTATCAATTACCCGTCGATGATATTGGTATTGCCATGTCTATTGCATTAACAACGGGGATTTTCTTCAGCCTTGGCTTTGGCATGCTTGCTGATAAATTTGAGAAAAAACGTTATATGATCCTTGCAATTCTAACGTTTATTTTTGGATTTGCTGCAATCCCTCTTGTTCATAGCACTATTTTAGTCGTTATCTTTTTTTCTGTGATTAACTGCTCTTATTTAGTGTTTTCAACCGTATTAAAAGCGTATTTTGCCGAAACCTTATCAGTTTCAGCAAAACCTAAAATATTCTCTCTAAACTATACCTTTATCAATATGGGATGGACGGTGGGGCCCCCTATCGGCACCTTATTATTAATGTATGGAACACAATTACCTTTCTGGCTTGCGGCTATTTCGGCAACATTTCCACTATTTATGATCCAAGTTTTTGTTCAACGCTCAAAAGCGGTGAATACAGATGAAGAAAATAGTGTGAAATGGGATCCGAAAATAATGCTAAAAGATAGAGCATTAAGTTGGTTTGTACTCTCAACTTTTTTCGGTACATTGACGTTTGGCTCTTTTGCCTCATGTATTTCGCAATATATTTTAGTGGTTTACGATGCAAAATTAGCAGAGTCTGTTATCGCCGTGGTATTACCTGTAAACGCTGCCATTGTAGTCTCTTTACAATATATAGTGGGTAAACATGTTACCGCAGAAAGGCTACGTAAATTAATGACATTAGGTACGTTATTTTTTATGACAGGCTTACTTGGCTTTATGTTTGCTGGTGACAATTTAATCTTTTGGGCACTAGCTATCGCTGTGTTTACCTTTGGTGAATTAATTTATGCACCAGGCGAGTATATGATGATTGATAACATTGCACCGTTAGGAATGAAAGCAAGTTATTTCTCTGCACAGTCACTCGGTTGGTTAGGTGCGGCGCTTAATCCACTTGCCAGTGGTTTTATTTTAACTGCATTTCCGCCCGCCTCTTTATTCGCTATTTTAATGGTGGTTTCTGCATTGGCTTGGTTTTGTATGATCCAAGGTATGAATGCCAGCCGAAATAAAATGATATCTGTTTAATATATTAGGTATTAATAAAATCATAACCACCCATCTTACGAGTGGTTATGATTTTTAGCCGAGTGGGATTTATAGTTTATTCAGTCTCTGACTTTATGCTTTTTTCTGCCAATAGATTAAGTAAAGCATATTTCTTTTCAATATTACGTTGTGCTTGATTCGCTAATGCCATTGCTTTATCAGGATAGATTTTAAATAGTCGACTAAAACGTTGCTCTTTATTTAACACCGCAGAAGCGACTTGGTTAGGAGCTCTTGAATCTAGCATTAATGGATTTTTGCCCTCTTGTTCACGGCGAGGATCAAATCGATAGAGAGGCCAGAAACCTGATGCAGTCAGTTGCTTCATTTGTTCATAGCTAAAGGCCAAGTCATAACCATGCTCTTCACAAGGACTATAAGCAATAATCAGTGAAGGTCCTTGATAGGCCTCCGCTTCTTGAATGGCTTTAATAGTTTGGTTCATTTGAGCACCAATAGCGATTTGAGCAACATAAATGTTGCCATACATCATCATGGTGATACCCAAATCTTTGCGAGCTTTATTTTTTCCATCCTCACCAAATTTAGTAATAGCGCCCATTGGGGTTGCTTTAGATTGTTGTCCACCAGTATTGGAATAACATTGTGTATCTAACACCAGTACATTAACGTTTTCACCGCTACTCAATACATGATCAAGTCCGCCAAAACCAATATCATAAGCCCAACCGTCACCGCCAACCATCCATACAGATTTTTGCATTAAATAGTGCGCATCATGGAGTAACTCTTTGGCTAGTGGATCACTACTGAGACCTAATAAGGTGGATAACTCATTAATTCCATTGCGTTTATCCTGATTAGAATTATTCGTATCAGTCAACGTTTGATAAAGTGAAGCGGGTATTTCTGTTGCAAATCGATTTAATAAGCGCTCAACACGTTTTTTATGCTGATCTAAGGTGAGACGAAAACCTAGACCAAATTCGGCATTATCTTCAAATAAGGAGTTAGCCCAAGCAGGCCCTCTGCCTTCTCTGTTTGTGGTATAGGGTGTGGTTGGGAGATTACCACCGTAAATAGATGAACACCCTGTGGCATTTGCAATTAATAATTCATCGCCATAAAGCTGAGTTAATAATTTAATATAGGCGGTTTCACCACAGCCAGAACATGCACCTGAATATTCAAATAGTGGCGTAATTAATTGTGATGTCCTGATATCTATTTTTTCTAATTCAGAAGGATGTAAATCAGGTAATTGATTGAAGAAATTGAAGTTTTGTTTTTCTTGTTCTAATACACCAAGCTTTTCAATCATATTGATCGCCCTGATGTTTGGATCTTGTCTGTCTTTGGCTGGGCAAACTTCATAGCATAAGTTACAGCCAGTACAATCTTCAGGTGCAACTTGTAAAATATAGTCTAACCCTTTCATTTCACGAGATTTTACAGGAAGTTTTTCAAGGGTTATTGGTGCATTTTCTAACAGGCTAGGCTTGGTCACTTTAGCGCGAATAGCAGCATGAGGACAAGCGGCAACGCAATAGTTGCACTGTGTACATAAAGACGGTTTCCAGACAGGAATAAATTCAGCAATATTACGTTTTTCCCATTGTGTTGTGCCAGTTGGCCATGTGCCATCAGGTGGAAATGCCGAAACAGGTAAACTATCACCAAGCCCTGCTATCATTATGGCGGTGACTGTTTTGACAAAATCAGGCGCATTATCAGCGACAATCGGGGATTTATAAGGACTTTCGGTTAATACAGCCCCAACAGGAACGCGCTCTAATGCAGACAATGTTTGTGAAATCGCCATTAAGTTCGCATTGACCAATGCTTCGCCTTTATTTTGATAACTTTTAATAATTGTCTTATGCAGATAATCATTTATCTTTTCGGCAGGGAAAAGAGATGTTAAGTGGAAAAATGCTGTTTGCATTATGGTATTAATTCGTGCGCCTAATTGGCATTCACGCGCAATCTTATAAGCATTAATAACATAGATGCGCGCTTCTTTTTCAATAAGTAGCGCTTGAACTTCTTGCGGTAATTTAGCCCAAACGGTTGGCGCTGAATAAGGGGTATTTAATAGAAGTGTGCCCCCTACTTTTAATTTCTCAACAATTTGGTATTTATCAATAAACTGCCATTGGTGACAACCAATAAAATCAGCCTGTTTAATGAGGTAAGTTGAGTTAATAGGCGTTTGACTGATCCTTAAATGAGAAACAGTTAATCCACCCGCTTTTTTTGAGTCATAAACAAAATAGCCTTGGGCATATAACGGTGTGTTGCTACCAATAATATTAATATTATTCTTAGTCGCAGAAACAGAACCATCACTACCTAATCCATAAAAGAGTGCGCTAAGTTTATGATGTTCAGGTAATTTGGCATCCATAGGCATAATTGATAAATGTGTTACATCATCATAAATACCAACAGTGAACCGACGTTTAGGTTTAGATTGCTGTAATTCTTTAAACACAGCCATAACACAATCTGGATCGAATTCTTTTGAAGATAATCCATAACGACCAGAAATAGTCAGAGGCAATATTTCACGTTCACCTTGATGATAGGCTTCGGCAAATGCCGTAATAACATCAAGATAGAGAGGTTCAGCCTGTGCGCCTGGCTCTTTAGTTCTATCAAGAACAGCAATAGACTCAACTGAATTTGGAATAGCATCAAGAAAATGACGCGCCGAAAATGGGCGATAAAGGTGTACACAAAGTAAGCCGAGTTTCTCGCCTTGCGTATTGAGCATATCAATAACTTCTTTACAAGGACCCGCGGCTGAACCCATTAGAACAATAATTCGTGTAGCTTGAGGATGCCCATAATATTCAAATGGCTGATAAGTACGCCCAGTCACTTTGGCAAATAAATTCATTGCCTCTTCAACATGTTGATAACCACTGTTATACCAAGGGTTCGAGGCTTCTCTAGCTTGAAAATAAGTATCAGGATTGGCGGAAGTTCCTCTTATCACAGGCGATTCTGGCGATAATGCACGTTGGCGATGAGCTTCAATCGCAGAGTATGGGATAAGCTGTTTGAGTTCATCATCAGAAATAGACATTATTTTATTCATTTCATGTGATGTTCTAAATCCATCAAAAAAATGAACAAATGGAATACGGCTATTGAGCGTTGCTATCTGCGCAATCACCGCAAAGTCTTGCGCTTCTTGCACACTATTGGCACAAAGTAGCGCACAGCCCGTTTGTCGTATTGCCATTACATCCGAATGATCACCAAAAATAGACAAAGCATGTGTTGCGACAGTACGTGCAGCGACATGCAATACAAAAGGCGTTAATTCCCCTGCTATTTTATAAAGTGATGGGATCATTAATAATAATCCCTGAGATGAAGTAAATGTGGTGGCTAACGCACCTGTTTGTAATGCACCATGAACCGTTGCTATCGCACCGCCTTCGGATTGCATTTCCATTAATCGAGGTATATCCCCCCAAAGATTGGGCTGGTGAGCAACTGCCCAACGATCAGCATATTCCGCCATCGTCGAGCTAGGTGTTATGGGATAAATAGCAATAACTTCATTTAAGCGATAAGCGATAGAAGCAACAGCTTGGTTAGCATCTGTTGTGATATAAGGGTGCAGTTTATAACTCACAATAATTACCTTTGTTGTTGATCTTTTTTCTTATGCTTTTGAAATTAGCAGAAATTAATTACAAGGAATTATCGTATTTGTGGCTCAAGAGCGATTTATTTGCCAATTAGATGATTTTAGTCAACATTGGCAAATAAATAAAATTGTTATTTAACAATGAATTAAATAATAGTTTTATTGTCGTTGGTGTTGTTTACGGTAACCAGATAAAGAATTACCCGTTTCTCTTTTAAAGTATCGGCATAAATAAGAGGGATCATCAAAATGGAGCTTCACTGATAATTCATTTACCGACAGCGAAGTGCGCATTAATAACGCCTTTATTTCAAGGATAACTTGACGATTAATCAAAGCCTTAGGCGCATCATTAAAGAATTGCTTTGTTATTTGAGATAAATAAAACGGTGTAATGTTAAGCTGATTTGCATAAAAAGCCACCTCCCTATGTGCTAAACAATGCTTGCCAATCAATTCCCAAAACTGCCAGCAGAGCTTTTCTTTACGACTAAATTCTTTTTTGGCGATAGAGAAATGAGCGGGTATTGATTCAGTAATAGCAAAAAAGAGATTTTGTAAGTGGTTTTTTAACATTAATTTTCTGTGTTCAGAATAACTGCTATCTATATGTGTTAATTGTTGAATCCATCTATTTAAGGCTTCATATTGTTCTTTATGTGGATGGCAAATAGGGTTGTCATGGAGAAAAGCAAATAAAGTATTTGAAAGAGAATAAGCAATTTCTGAAGCAAAAGATTTATCGAGAAAACAATAGAATAAGCGAAAATTCGCTGATTTTCGACTCAAAACCGCCATCATATCATCGCCTAAAATAAGAATATCATTCGCTTTGATCACCTGTTTTTGAAAACTAATATTGATTACCGCCCTCCCTTCTAAGCAAATCATGACTACGATATAGGATAATGGTAAAGGATAACCTATTTCATTCATCATATTACTTTCACCCATAATGGCATATTGCGGTGAAGTATTAAGTTGTGACAATACTTGGTTCAGCATAAATCCATTACCTCTTTTGCTCCTGACTTAACCCACTTTATGTTTTTATATTTGACGATATTGAACGTAATAACAAGTATCCCCTCTCATTTAGTTGTCAAAAGTACCGATTTTACCTCTTTTATGACATTCGGTTTTTTAGTTGTTTTCTTTAGAATACATACATCTTAAAGACGTAAGATAATTTGCAGAATATTTGAAAACTAAGAGAAGTTATTGAAATGAAAATATTAAAAACAGAGAGACTTATATTACGACCATGGAAACTTTCTGATGCGTCAAGTTTGTATCAATATGCAAAAGATGAACGCGTTGGCCCAATTGCAGGTTGGCCAGTGCATAGAAGTGTTGAAGAAAGTGCCGAAATTATTCGTACTATATTTATGCGTGATGATGTTTATGCCGTTACGTTAATTGATGATGATCTTGTCATAGGCTTAGTTGGATTATCTTTCGCAAATGAGAGTAATTTCCCTATTGGGGATAATGATGCTGAAGTTTCTTATTGGATTGGTGTTCCATTTTGGGGCAAAGGTTTAATACCAGAAGCCGTAAAAGAAATCAGTCGGTATAGCTTTGAAACACTGGAATTAGATAATTTATGGTGTGGCTATTTCGCTGATAATGAGAAATCACAAAAAACACAAGAAAAATGTGGATTTAAATTCCATCACGTCATTGAAGAACAGTACGCAGAATTTTTAGATGAAGTGAAAATTGAAAATATTTGCCGCTTAACTAAAGATGAGTGGATTGAAATCCAAAAACAAGTCTATTAAAACAAAACACCAGAGTGTGAAATTCACATTATCTGGTGTTTTTTAATATTAACAGGGCAATTTAATTAAGCACTTGCTAATGCTTGGGATAAATCAGCAATTAAATCTTGTGGATTTTCTATCCCAATAGATAAACGAATAGTGGTGTCTTGAATGCCAATGCTATGTCGTAATGTTATTGGTACACCCGAATGCGTTGTTGAACCTGGATGACATGCTAGAGATTCCGTTCCCCCCAGACTTACTGCAAGTTTAAAAATTTTCATTGCATTAAGAAAACGGAAAGCTTCACTTTCTCCACCTACAATATCAAATGAGAAAGTTGATCCCGCACCTGTACATTGTTTAGCAAAAAGCTGGGCTTCAACAGAATTTTTATCAGCAAAAGGTAAATAATGAATTGTTTTTACTTTTTCATGATCACGCAGAAACTCTGCAACTAATAATGCATTCTGATTGGCTTTTTCCATTCTAATTTGTAACGTTTCTAAAGAACGGCCTAGCATCCAGCAAGAATGCGGATCCAGTTGTGTCCAATCTGATTTGATTAATAAGTTCACGAGAGCCCATTGCGGCACCAGCGACTAAATCTGAATGCCCACCAACATATTTAGTTAAAGAATAGACTGAGATATCAGCACCTTGTTCTATCGGATGTTGATATACAGGGCCAAGTAATGTGTTATCGCAGACAATAATAGGACGATAGCCTTGCACTTTTTCTAATTGATCAGCAACGTTTTTTAATGCTTCAATATCGACTAATGAATTAGTTGGGTTTGCGGGAGTTTCTGCAAAAATAACGGATACACGCCCTTTTTGACAGGCTTTATCTGCTTGTTCTTGAATAAGTGAACGGTTTAGCCCATCAGTAAATGGTGTGGCTTGGATCCCAAATTTAGCAAGTGTTTTGGCAATTAACGTTTCAGTTCCGCCATAAAGTGGCTGTGAATGTAAAATAACATCACCGGGCTGCGTTAATGCCATTAATGTTGTGGTAATTGCGGACATTCCTGATGAAAATAATACACAAGATTGCGTATTTTCATAAACCGCCAGTCTGTCTTCAACAATTTCACTATTAGGTTGATTAAAGCGAGAATAAACTAAACCGGCTTTTTCACCTTCTGGTAAAGGTTTTCTACCACTTACGGTATCAAAAAAAGCTTTACCCTCTTCAGCACTTTTAAAAATAAAGGTGGATGTTAAAAATACAGGTGGTTTAACTGAGCCTTCAGAGAGTAATGGATCATAGCCATAACTCATCATTAGTGTTTCTGGTGATAGTTTATGCTCGCCGATATATTGTTTTTTCAGTTGAGAGTCAGTCATTTTTTTATTTCTTATGTTTAATGAAGGATCTTTATCATACTGAAAAAAATTCATGTTGTTAGAATGTTTTATATAGAATAAAAACCAGTAGTTATATAAACATAACGCGTTTAAACATAAAAATAACGTTAAATAAAAGGTTCTATTTGTTGAGTGATATTTAATCAAGGTAATTTGACTAGATAAAAGTTGATTATTCTAGTTAAAAAGAAGGAAAAAACAGTAGGATAAACTTAAAGATAAAAAGAATGAGTGCCTCTTTTTACCTTTAAGTTAAGGGCGGTTACCAAGCTCTTACCGCATCACCTTTATACATTTCTTTGAATTTTAACTCGATTTGTCTTGAATGCAGAACTGAAACCAGTTTTTTTATATTTTCATCATTTTTGTTATCTTCACGCGTAACAACAACATTAGCATAAGGTGAATTTTTAGTTTCTAAGATCAGCCCATCACGAGTCGCAATGAGCCCAACTTGAGATGAAAAATTATTGTTGATTATAGCCATTGTGATATTTGGATCATTTAATGCTTCAGTCAGCTTAGGTGTGTCGACTTCAACAAAAGTGATTTCTTTTGCGTTATAGATAATGTCATCTACTGTTGGCGTGAAACCAACATCATCATTAAGAGTAATGAGATGATTTTCTGCGAGTAATAAAAGGGCACGCCCTTTCATGCTGACTTCATTTGAAATTGCAACGACATCACCAGACTTTAATTCATTTATATCGCTAATTTTTTTAGAGTATGCGGCTAAAGGAAAGATATACGTTTTGCTGGCAATATGAAATTGGTAGCCATGTTCTTTTATTTGAGCTTGAAGATAAGGAATTGATTGAAATACATTCGCATCAACTTCTTTATCGTTCAATGCCTTATTAGGCTGAACATAATCATTAAAAGCAACAATCTCAACATCTAACCCTTCAGTTAATTTCGCTAAACGAATTACTTCATCCCAAATCACTTGATCAGGCCCTGTATTAATTGCCACTTTTACTTTATGTGTATCTTCTTGTGAGCAAGATACAGTAAATAGTGATATTGAGGCTAGAAGTAAACCTGTAATAATTTCCTTCATATCTTCCTCTTAAACAGACTTTGATAAAACAGCGCCATAAAAATCATTTTGATTAAGAAATATCCTAACAGTAGATTAATAACAAGGAACAAGAAATGATACAAGTACCCAATGCATATAAAGAAAGGAATATTATTTATATTTACACAATGTGTTGTTTTATAAAACAAAAAACAACACATCATAATATGATGTGTTTGTTATTTAATTGTAGATTTATTCATTAATAATTTTTTTTATACAATTATCAGAATACGCATCTTCTACACTAAGATAAGATGATTCAGTTACACAATAACTATTAAATTGCCATTTAAATTGAATTTCATCACCTTTTTTATTTTCTAAAATAGAATAACTTGAAAAGCGGATTGGAGTGGCTTTTTGTAGGTTGTTTCCTATTTTTTCAGCACTTAACAATACAACGTGATTTTTTTTCTCAATAAATTTGAAATCAGAGATGGTGATATCTGTACCTTTAATCTTATTGTTAAAAAGACTCAAAGCATTAGCATATATGGACGGAACAATATAAACCTTTTGATCACTTCCTTTGATATAAACCGTTGCCAGATCAACAGAGGTTGAATCATTTAATGCTCGTCTAGATTTAACGACAACATCAGGAACACCATCACCATTAAAATCGATAAGATTTACTCCATATTCAAGTTTAATATCTACTGCTGTTGAAGCAAATGGCAACGATAAAAAAAGTAATCCTAGCCCAAGTTTTAATATATTATTCATTGAATTCACTTCTTTTTTTGCTTATTACTTGCACATCAGACTACTTTGTAACAGTGATTAGTCAAGGGGTTTTATGTTTCAAAATAATACAAAATTTACATTTATATTATTTATAAACTATTTTCATGATAACCACTATACTTATTTGACTATTATAAAAAGAATATATTTTTAGTGGTTATATTTTTTTAGATTGAACATTTTTCTTTAATATAGAGCAATATAATTTTTAAGGTCGCTAATTCTTTCTTTTGTTTTATCTTTTAAACAACTGCTATATACCATTGGTGCTAAACTACCACCTTGATAATAGTCAGCTTCATATTGGCAAGAGAGGTCTCTAAAATTAATCCAAACCAACTGGGCTTGTTTAAGCTGATCTTTTCGAACACCGTCTAATTTAGCGTAATATTGTTGATAAATATGGTTAAGTTCTTCATCTTTTTGCTGAAAATCTTGATGTACACATTGATTAATTTCAGTTTGAGTTGCCGCATTTCGACAATCAAAATTATCTGCTTGTAAATGTATAGACCAAAATAGTATACCGCCAGATATTGCACCGAATAGGATAAGTTTTTTCATCACACCGTCCGTTTTTTGATTAAAAATATCGCTAAAGATATTTACTTCATTCCTTTACTACTTAATTTAAAAGATAAAAACAAAGTAAGCCATTTATCATTTTAGCAATATTTCTTACATGACAATTACGTGAAGATAACGCAAAAATACTCTATTTTAGATAATCCGATTTAGACAACAATATTTAACCTTGAGTAATTATACTGATATTTTGTTTAGAGAGAATATCTATTTAATAAAAATTTAAAAAAATGATAACTCAATATCTCTTTTCTTTAACAATAAATGTCATTTGTAAAAAAACTAAGTAAAACAGTAGTTATATTCTATTGTTTGTTTTTTTGTAGTGAATCACGGTTATTGAAAATATCTAATCAATTTTACTTTAATAAGTAACTCGTCTTACCAGTTTCTATTTAAGCAAATTTTAATAAAATAATTTTAATTAATTAGACTAACCAGTCTAATTGGTACATATTATATGAAATAGAGACATAAATGATTTATTTATATTACTCACGGGTCTACACCCATAGTGGATTTTTCAAGATATGAAAAAATGTTTCAAATCAATTTGGTTTTATTTAGGATTTATTGTACTTCTTTTTGTGATTATCATTAGTCGTGGCCAGTATTCTGATTTTGAATTGGATGATCATGCCTTAGCGATAACCCCGATTAATTTTACTTCTAAAACAGATACTTTATCTGGAACATTAATTTTACCTAATCAGAATAATATAAAAGCAGTTGCTATTTTTGTTCATGGTGATGGTGCTCAAGATCGCTTTTCAAATAGTGGATATTTGCCATTAATTAATAGCTTGCTGGATTCTGGCATTGGTGTGTATACATGGGATAAAGCCGGTGTAGGAGAGAGCCAAGGAAATTGGTTGCTTCAATCTATGCAAGATAGAGCAGATGAAGCACAAATAGCATTAAAAATTATTCAAAAAAAATTTACTCATACAGATATTAAAGTTGGTTATTTAGGATTTTCACAGGCTGGATGGGTTATCCCTATTGCAGCGACGCAATCTAAACCTGATTTTTCCGTTATTATTGGTGGAGCTGTGAATTGGCGAGCTCAAGGCGTTTATTATCAGCAAGTACGTTTAAAAGCCGACAATATTGATGATAATGAAATTTCTCGAAGAGTCTCAGAGCAACTGCAACAAAATGATCGTGTGTTTGGTATTAATGGTAACCATGATATTTCAGCGCAAGGAGATATGTCTGACGATCGTTTCTATTTTGTTGTTCAAAACTATTTAAGTGATTCATCTCAATATTTACCGCACATGAATGGGCGGGTACTGGCTATGTTTGGTGAGTTAGATCTTAATGTCGATGCTCCAAAAAACGCATGTTTATATAGAACACTATTAGGAAATCATGTAGATAAAACAGTCACCCTATTCCCCAATGCTTCTCATGGTTTATTAAAAGCGCCTTTCTTTAATTACCAGTTAGATAATCAATGGCCTTGGTGGAAGCAGATGCTTTTCATTTATCAAGGACAAGATAGTTATTCCCCAGATGCTTTAAATTACTTAACATCGTGGATCACTGAAGAGACGACAATATCTTCTGATTACATTGATTTTAAATGTGAAAATAGGAATACAAATTTAAAATAAAATGTAAATAACGCCTAAATGAGAGTTTCTCCTTAGGCGTTAAAGTGTAAAAATATATTATAAATCAATTTGATACTCAATGATTTCTCTGATTTTTATTAATGCATCACGCAATAAATTAATATCAATTGAAGCTAGTGCAATACGAATTGCATGAGGAATATTGGTCGTTGTGGCATAAGGCTCAGCGGTTGCAACAGATATTTGTAATATTAGTGTTTCAGCATGGGTAGGCTTAGGCTATGTCTCGCTTTTTAGTATGTTGATTGGCTTTATATTTTGGTACAAAGGATTATCACAAGGTGGTATCGCGGCAGTAGGACAACTTCAATTATTACAACCATTCTTTGGCTTAGGTTTAGCCGCTGTATTACTTCATGAATCTGTCAATTTATTGATGTTGTTAGTCACCATTGGTGTTATTTTTTGTGTCGCTGGCTCAAGAAAATATGCTTAATTAAAGCTTGCTTTAAAAAACTAAAAAACACGCTAAATAGGGTTATTTAGCGTGTTTTATTCTTCAATTAAATTGGCAACTTCAAGCAAGTTATTATCAGGATCACGTAAATAAACCGATATAATAGCGCCAGTTGCACCCGTTCTAGGAACTGGCCCTTCTTCTATCTCTACACCTTGCTGATTTAAATGCTCAATAATCTCTGATAACGGTGTTTGTGTTAAAAAACACAAATCAGCCGAACCTGCGGTTGGTTTTGCTGCTTTGGGAAGAAATTCCTTTCCTAATTGATGAAGATTTATTTTTTGAGAACCAAAAGTGAGTGCTTTGCGTCCTTCTTTAAACGTAATAACGTTAAAGCCTAATACGCGGTGATAAAAATCACAGGTCATCTGAATATCAGCAACCGTTAATACCAAATGATCAAGGTGTGTAATTTTCATCAAGCTCTCACTTTTTATACATCAATTAAAGTTCACACTTCGTTTTTAAAACAGCCGTTTTTCTATGGTGATCTAGTGCTAACTCAATTAATTTAGTAATTAATGATTGATAGCCTAAACCTGCACTCTGCCATAATTTTGGATACATACTAATATTGGTAAAACCAGGTAGTGTGTTTATTTCATTGATCACAACACGATTATCTTGAGTTAAGAACACATCTACACGAGCCATACCTAAGCAATTAAGAACACGGTATGCTTTTAATGCAACTTGGCGAATATTCACACTCGTATTTTCTTCCATTACCGCTGGGACAACGACTCTAGCACCGTCTTCATCGATATATTTTGTATTATAGGCATAGAAAGCATCGTTTAATACGATTTCACCACAAGGGCTAACTTCTGGATCCTCATTACCTAAAACAGCACACTCTATTTCACGACCTACAATAGCACTTTCAACAATCACTTTAAGATCGTATTCAAAAGCCATTGCTAATGCAGCGTTGAATTCTTCTTCATTATTAACTTTGCTAATTCCTACAGAAGAACCTAGGTTTGCAGGCTTAATAAATAAAGGAAGTCCTAATTGACGAACCATTTCGTTGTAAGGAATATCATTAATTTGATGCGCCATAATAGTAATAAATGGCGCAACCTCTAATCCGGCACCATCAAGTAGGCGTTTAGTAATATCTTTGTCCATACAAGCAGCTGAACTCATGATATTTGGTCCTACATAAGGCATATCAATCATGTGTAATAAGCCTTGGAGCGTTCCATCTTCACCGTACGCACCATGGACAATTGGGAATACAACATCAATTTGAGGTAATGCCTGGCCATCTTCAAGTGAAATAAATTGATTTTTTACACTACCAGGAATAATAGCAACCGCTCTTAAAGGTTTGCTTAATGAAATAGTTTTAGGATTATCGCTATTTAGTAAATAATCAGTTTCTGAATATTCATGCCACTGACCTTGTTCATTAATACCGATTAAGCAAAGGTCGAATTTCGTTCGATCTAATTCATTAATAATGTTTTTTGCTGACTGTAATGAAACTTGATGTTCTGTGGATTTACCACCAAAAATAATAGCGACTCTTAATTTACTCATTTTCTAACCTTTTATAGGACAGCTATAGCGAATAGGTAGCAATATATCATGATAAAAACCCCCAATGTAGGTGGATAGTTCTTATCTGCGAAAAATTACGATAAAATGATGAGATTCTATGATTTAGAGTGTTAAAACATCACTATTTCAAGTTATAGAGTTTCTCTAACGATGACCATGCTATAGAAAAAGAGTAATGCCATGACTGATATAAAACAACCGATTGAGATGGATATTACTGAAGTTGCAAAAGCAACGGGACTCGCCTCTTCCGCGATCCGTTATTATGAGAAAAAAGGGCTTATTCATTCGATAGGTCGCAAAGGACTTAAGCGCGTATATCATAGAGATGTTCTGACTCGTTTAGCGTTAATCTCTTTGGCACAACAAGCTCATTTTTCTTTAGATGAAATAGCCCAACTGAGTCTTAATCAAAAAGTACCTGAAATTGATAGAAATATGGTGCGCTCAAAAATTGAAGAAATTGATATTAAAATTAGTGAATTAATTCAGTTACGAGATGGATTAGAGCATATTTTATTTTGTCCTGAAAAGAATCACTTTCAGTGCAAGCATTTTCAAGATGATCTCGCATTAAGTTTAGAAAAGAATAAGAAACGACTGCTTGAATAATCGACACAATTTTCATTTTTAATAATAAAAACAATATATTAAAAACAACTTTGATCAAACTGCCTTTCTATTGACTTGAAGTTAACTTCAAGTTGTATGATACAAATTCTTTCTTTATTTGTATCAGTGGAGACCTTTTATGCCTAAATCAGTTTGGTGGTTGGCATTTTCTTTAGCACTTTTTATTACAGGCAATGCATTAGTCCTTTCTGTCGCCGTTGTTATTGGTGAACAACTTGCTAAAGATCCTATTTATTCAACAGTTCCATTATTAAGCCAATATATTGGTATTATTTCAGCCACCATTCCTATGGCCTACTTTATGATGAAATATTCACGTAAAGCGGGCTTTATTATTGGTAATCTTGCCGGTTTAATTGGTGCTTTATTTGCTATTGCTGGAATATATTATCAAAATTTAATTTTATTTTCGGTAGGCACATTATTTACGGGTGTTGCGATTGGTACAGCACAACAATATCGATTTGCGGCTATTGAAGAAACACCCCCTAATATGCACGCAAAAGCGATTGGATTAGTCATGAGTGGCGGTATTATTGCTGCTATTATTGGCCCTACCTTAGCGGTTGTTACTCGTCAATTCTTTGCTAATTATCCTTTTATTGGTCCTTTCCTTTCACTTACGGTTATTTATATTTTAGCGTTTATTCTGTTGTGGAAAATTCCATTAAAAAAAGTAGTTAAATTAGTAGCAACACATAAGGAAAAATCCAGAAGTTATTTGCAACTTTATCGCCAGCCACTGTTATTTCTAGTCACAATAGTAAGTGCATGTGGTTATGGTATTTTAGTTTATATGATGGCTGCGATCCCGCTATCTATGAAGCAAAATGGATTTGAATTTGCCACCATTGCTTTTGTATTTCAATGCCATATTTTGGGAATGTTTGCGCCTTCATTTATTACAGGTCAACTGATCCATCGATTTGGTGTAAAGAAATTCTTTTTCTCTGCAATTATTTTACTTATCATCGCATTAGTGATTAATTTAACGGGAATAAGTTTTTATCACTATTTTATCAGCTTTGTTCTTGTTGGAATTTCGTGGAATCTAAATTTGATTAGTTCAACACATTTATTATCCAATACTTACCTACCTCATGAGCGAGCAAAAGTACAAGGAACTAATGATTTTCTGATTTTCTTCTTTGGTGCAGTTGGAAGCATTACGGGAGGTGTCGCCTTTTATCTCATCGGTTGGCAAAATACGAATATCATCAGTATTGTCATTAGCGTCATTATTTTATTGATTGCGATAAAACTACGAAAGTACTTACCTGTTACAACACAATAGAACAACCATGTTAAAACCTGCAAATTAGAGTAGATAAAACGATCCTTTATTTATTCATAATTATCTTAAACCCGCTTAAATAGCGGGTTTTCACACAAAATGACACCTTTTACCTCTTTTATAAGATTGTATGTTGTAACTCTATCTTGATAGAATCACACTACCGATTAACTTTTAAACTTAGAGAAGGAGGCTAATTATGTTTTTGTGTGATCTTATTGAATACTCACACTTCTTTGGTAATCGCCACAGCTCAGGCTTTCACAGTAATTTACTGCGTTAACCTGCCTGAGCGACGTTAACTATTACCTCTCCTCAGCTTACAGGGTTATCGCTTGATATTGCCCAAGGCGTTTTTACGCCTAAAGAATGAGTAAGCTATGAGCACATTATTATCTACACAAAATCTGTCTTTCCATAATAATCACGGTTTATTATTAAACGATATTTCTTTAGCACTGATTAAAGGTGAGAAGATTGGTTTAATTGGTTATAACGGTTGTGGGAAAAGTACTTTATTAAAATTACTTTCACATCAATTATCACCAAGTTCGGGTGTTATTTCTATCGCTAATCAAACGGTTATGGCGTATATAGAACAACACTTACCCACTGAATTACAGTCAATGACTTTAATGGATGCTGTACTTCATAAATTACCTGAAGAATACAGATCATCTGAAGGCTGGCGAGCTGAATTATTGCTAAGTGAAATGGGATTTAAACTTCACGAAAAAGATCTCCTTGTTTCGCAATTAAGTGGTGGTCAACACACTCGTTTATTATTAGCGAGAGCGTTAATTATTGAGCCTGATTTATTATTACTTGATGAACCAAGTAACCACCTCGATTTACCCACTATTTTATGGTTGGAAACATTTTTAAAACAGTGGCGTGGTAGCTTCATTCTAGTTTCACATGATAATACGTTATTAGACAACGTAACGAATTGCACATGGATTATTCGTGATAAATCGCTATCTATATTTCGGTTACCCTGCTCTCAAGCTCGAGTTGCACAAGAAGAGCAAGATATCAGTGCACAACATCGCTATGATGCACAACAAAAAGAGATAGATAGAATAGCCCAAAGTGCGAAACAACTCGCAATATGGGGGCACGTTTATGATAACGAGAATTTATCTCGTAAAGCTAAACAGATGGAAAAGCATATTGTTCGTTTAAAAGATGAGCAAACTGAAGTGACGTCTGGAAATCAATGGGTATTACAGTTTTCTGGTACGGCATTACGTGCTGATAGGCTCTGCGAATTAAATCAACTTGCTGTTATTCCTGCTGAAAATACACCCGTTTTATATACTGTTGAAAATCAGCGTATAAAAAGTGGTGATCGAGTAGCAATAATTGGGGCTAATGGAACAGGTAAATCATCATTATTAAAAATGATTTGGTCACTTAGTTTAGTTGAGATAAATGAACAAAATGCAATAAAGCTGCATCCCCGAGTTGAATTGGGTTATTACGATCAAAAAATTGCTCAATTAGTTGATAATGATACCCTTTCTGATGCATTAAAACCTTTTGCACCATTAACGGATGAACAGAGAAAAATGGCGCTTATTAGTGCTGGCTTTGTTTATACGCGCCACGGGCAGAAAGTGAGTACATTAAGTGGTGGTGAACGAGCGCGTTTATTGTTTGTTGGCCTGAGTTTAGCAAACTATTCTTTATTAATGTTGGATGAGCCAACAAACCATATTGATATGGAAGGCAAAAAGGCATTATCTGAACAAATTAGTCAATTTCCCGGTGGTGTTTTATTAGTTAGCCATGATAGGGAATTGATTGAAAATAGCTGTAATCGTTTTTGGTATATTCATAATGGTGTTTTAACAGAACATCATGATATTGAAGCGATTTATCAGCTTATTGCTGAAGAAGAAATGCCAGAAACTCTGCTAGTGGATAAACTCAATAATTTGCAGAATATCTCATCAGTTCCATTAGTTTCACATCATGATGATGATGAAAAACTCTTTAAGTTAATTGAGCTAGAAGAAAAATTAGAGGCCGATTTAGCACGTAAAATTAACCATCAAAAACCTGCTTTGCAAGCACAATGGAAATTAGAGATTAACCAGCTAAAGCAAGCACTTAATTTGATTTAAGATAGATAAGATTTTGTTTAAGCAAAAAGGATCACGCTGTGATCCTTTTTTATTTATTCTTATTTTACTAATTGATATTCAATAAGATATAAAGATTTCGTTGTCGGATAAATATCTTTGATAAGCGCTTTCAACACTGGAAGTGTCATGCCTTCCTGTTGTGCGTGATACTCATTGATATCATCATAACGTAAAGGAGATACCGCTATGATTTTCAATTTTCCATAATGAGTACGATGTTCATTAGCAAATAATTCAACAATGCTTCCTGGTTTGTAATTACTTTCACTTTCATCTCTGATAGTAATCACTTTTTTTTCTTCAAGAATGGAAGGGATCAAACGTTCAAAAAAAGTAATTTCTGTTGGTATTGCCGACATAATATTGACTCATAAATTTATTGATAAATTACTGATTATCTTATCATGCAATAACTACTTTTTATTCTTTTTTGCCCGCAAGGGTATTATTTAAAGCCTCCGTCTGAAGCAACTTAGCCTTACGTTCAATGCCCCAACGATAACCAGATAATTCACCATTTTGTCGAATAACACGATGACATGGAATAGCAACTGCTAGCTTATTAGCTGCACAAGCATTAGCGACAGCGCGATATGCCTTAGGTGCTCCAATTTTGTCGGCGATTTCTTGGTAAGTCATCGTGCTACCAAAAGGGATATCTAATAATGCCTGCCAAACTTTTTGCTGAAATACCGTACCTTGGATATCAAGAGGTAAAGATAAGGGTTGTTTGGGTAATTCAATAAAGCCGATGACTTGTGCAATGACTTGCTCAAACTCTTCATTGGCACCAATTAATTCAGCCAAAGGGAATTGTTTTTGCAAATCTTCTAATAATAGCTCTGCATCATCCCCCAACATAATGGCACAAATCCCCTTTTCACTTTGCGCCACAAGGATACTTCCCAAAGAGCACTGAGCGATAGCAAAAAAGATAGCAATATTCTTACCACCTGTACGCCAATTTGTTGGCGTCATTCCTAATATCGCTGTTGCATTTTCATAGAAACGGCTATTCGCATTGAATCCTGATTGATAAATCGCATCTGTAATACTGCCATCTTGAACTAACGCTTTTTTTATTAATTTTTGACGATAAGCATTAGCATAATCTTTTGGTGTGATCCCCATCGTTGATTTAAATAAGCGATGGAAATGATATGGGCTTGCCATAACATGCTCTGCAATACAGGTAAGCGACACGTCACCGTTATTTTCTTCAATAAAACGGCAGGCTCGCTCAATAAGTTGATTATGTTTACTTTCCATTATGGTAGTCCTTTAAATGCGGGATTATGGCTATTATTGACAAACATAATGAATAAAGAACTCCGTTTATTGCTCAATCACTCTGATTCTTTAGATAATGCCCATAGATAAAGCGATGCCGTGGAGCCATAAGGTGAATAGCGTTTTCGGTAACGTTCGAAGCGTACTTTATCTAATGTTTTATGGCGATATAGACGCATAATTCCACGTTGAATAGCCAAGTCTCCCCAACTTAAAATATCTGGCCGATTAAGCGAAGAAATTAATAGCATTTCTGCAGTCCAAACCCCTATACCTTTTAGTTGAATTAAAGTATCGATAACCTCTTTATCTGTCATCTCAGGAATTTTATTTAAATCTAATCTTTCTGAAATAACGGCGTCAGCAATACCGATAATATAACTAGCTTTGCGCATAGTCATTCCACACTGTTGTATCTCTTGTTCTGATAATTTTGCGATACGTTCTGGTGTGTAAATACCGTCACATAAATTGAGTAACCGCTGATTAACGGTTATGGCAGCAGAAACCGAAATTTGTTGTTCAATAATGTTTTTAACTAATGCTGTAAATAAATCAGGTGTTAATGGACGTTTAATTTCTCCTATTCTTTCAATGAGTTTGGCTAAGCGCTTATCACGTTTTTTTAATGTGTTTATCTCTGTTTCGCCATACTGAAAGTGCATAATTTAACTTAATTTAAATAAAATATTTATGTCAGTATAACGTGAAGATAAGTGTATTACGCACTCTATTTCTTGCTTTTTTTTGAATTGAACCTTCTACCTTTTATCGTAGACAAAGAAGATAATATTTGGCAAAAGAGTTTAATTGTTTTTTTAGAAGAAGTTAGTCAATCAAAAATATCATCACATTTAAAAACTATAGTTTCATATTAAAAGTTATAAAAAAATATAAAATTTAAATTACCGTCTATACTTTATTTGATTTTTTGAATTTTTACTTAGGTCAATTCTTAGTTATTCTGTAATTTCAGGATTTAATATGAAAAATTATGCACTCAATTTACAAAACAAAGCTGATGCGCTGGCAGTAATGAAAAAAGCAATAAGCTTTACTATTCCTGCTGCATTAAGAGTTGCTGCTAAATTAAATATCGCAGATTTATTAAAAGAAGGTTCTAAGAATATTAATGAACTTGCAGAAAAAACAAACTCCATCCCTGTTGTTTTAAATAGAATATTAAGAATGTTAGCTTCTGAAGGTATATTCTCTGAGTCAGAAGGATCTCGCTATTCTCTTGCTCCTGCGGGATACTTTTTATTAAGCGACCATGAATATAGCTTGCGTGATGCCGTATTAATGTTAACAAATGAAACGTTATGGCGCCCAGTAGGTGATGTTATTGAGTCAGTTCAGGGCAACCCCGCTTTTGAAAACTTATATGGCATGCCTTTTTATCAATATTGGCAAGATAATGTAAGAGATGATCATGATTTTCAAGCAGGTATGAACTCACTTTCAAAGATAGAAAATTATTTTATTATTAAGCATTACGAATTTCCTGAAGATATAACTATCACAGATATTGCTGGCGGATTGGGTGGGCTGTTATTAAACGTATTAAAAGAAAATCCGACTCTGAAGGGACAATTATTTGATAGGCCACATGTGTTGGAAAGAACGTTATTGACTGAATTAAATGACGATAGTCGCTGGAAATTAATATCAGGTGATTTATTTGGAGAGTATCCAGAATCTGATATTTATTTAATAAAATATATTATTCATGATTGGGATGATGAAAGCGTCATTAAATTTTTTAAAAACTTCCGTAACGCAATGAAGCCTAATTCAAAAATACTTATTATTGAACCGGTTATTTTTAAAAAGAATGTACCTGATATGGCTAAATATATGGATCTTCTATGCATGTCTGCATTTCCTGAATCAGGTGAACGTACAGAAGATGAATTTATTGCTTTATTAGATCAAGCAGATTTGAAAATCAATAAAGTGATTAAAACAGGAACATATAACTCAATACTAGAAGTTGTTATTAAATAATCTATTGGAATAGCCATTTATTTGTAGCAAAAAAAGCCACTTTCAAAAGTGGCTTTTTAAGTTAAAAAAAGATTATGCAGTTAACGCCAGCTTGGCACCAAAAAGTAAGAACACTGCACCAATACAACTATTTGATAATGAAGCTAACCGTTTGTTATGTTTTACTTTATTAGTAATAGCAACACCGCCAAATATAAGAACTGATAAATAAAGCATACTGCATGTTTCTAAAATCGCACCTAATACAAAGAATGGAACACCCGCATTTTCATACTTAGGATCGATAAACTGAATAAAGAAAGAAACATAAAAAATGATCATTTTTGGGTTAAGCATACTCAAAAATAACGCCTTAACATAAAGACCATCTTTTGTTTTTACAGTTACTTCAGACACTTGCTCTGGCGTCTCTTTTTTCTTTTGGAACGTTGCATATAACGTTTTTAACCCTAAATAGGTTAAATAAAGTGCACCAGCATATTTAATGACAATAAAGAAGACGGGTGAAGTCTTGACTAATGAAGCAACCCCCAAAAATGCCAAAAAGATTAATAATGCATCACCCGTAAAAACACCAAGAGCGGCTTTATACCCCCCTTTTACGCCATGCTTCGCACTGGAAGTAAGGACGAAAATCGAGTTTGGACCTGGTACTAAAGTAATAAAAATAACGCCTAAAAGGTATGTCCAAATATTTGAAATACCGATACTTTCTAACATACGACGCCTTTTTTAAAAAAATAACATGCTGAATATGTGAGCTATCATATCTACAATATTTTTTTTGTAAAACAATAATCTTTATACAATCTAAAGATAAGTTAGTTGCTCTGCTTTTGTATGTAAAAAGCAGTTTATAATTCTTTTTTTACAATTAATTTTGGATTAAAAAACCAATTTAAATGTGTGTTATAGTATGATGCTGAAATTAAAATTTATACAGACTTAGTATCTAATTAAAGTCACATGTATGGGATTATAAACTGCATAGTGAATTAAATTCAGATGCAATACCCTATTGTTTGTTTTATGTTATGGTGCATTATTCTTTTTGTGATCTTAGGCGATATTTTATTTTTAACATTAAAACAGCCTTACTCATTAATTTTATGAAAAATAAGTGTTTTTATTGATATTCGGTGAGTTAATTAGCACGAAAAGCGAGGGAATAAAAAAGATTATATTTACCAAAACCATTACTCTAAGTTGTTTTTCATTTTTACCTTTATCTTGCATTTATCTTCACACCAGAGATGGAGTTACGCCATTTTGCTCAAAATGAGACTATTGCAGCTGAAGATTACATTGATAATAGTGATGTACATCACCCTGAGCGTATTGCATGCCAAGCACAAGCGACTTTTTATGATAATTTTACACAAACAGGTAAACTAACAATAAAACAGATTGCTGTCGGTGAAAGGCCTATGCCTAAAGATGAAATGCCAATTATTGGAGAAATATCTCCTTATCAGAGATTATATCTTGTTACTATGCACGCCGCCGTGACACTGTCACCTTTATTATGTGAATTAGTTGCACAAGAACTTATTTACGAAAAAGCGGAACCTCTATTAACGCCTTATCGCGTATCACGATTCAGCTAGAGAACCATTATGGATGCACAACTGTATAAAGAATTTAAAATAGTAGAAAAAGCCTTTTGGTCAGAAATTTGTGAAAATAATATTCGTATTGGTGATCATACTCACTGCTTTATGACACCAATGGATGCTGCCATTTTTAACTTTATTTATTTGCGCCAAGGCGCAACAGAAAGTTCATTCCAGCAAGCCAGCACCCTTTTTACTTCGCAGAAAAAAAATCATATTTTGGTATTACCCGAGTCATTGTTGCCTGAGTTTGAAGAAATAATAAAAAATGCAGGTTATACCGGTGATGGTATGACAACCGCAATGTATTTAACATTATCGGAAGCGGTATTTCCATCTTATAGAAATAATCCTTGTGATATCATTTTAACCAATCACAACCTTGAACAGTGGGCACACCCATTAAAAACGGCGTTTCCAGTAGGAGATGATAGTGATGATACGATTGTTAATGAATATATTCGCTATCATCAGAAAGCATTAGATAATGGCGCAGCTATTTTCCATTACGCGTTATTAGTTGATGGTCAGCCAGTCTCTTCATTAACGTTAACAATACACGATAAATTAGCGCGTTTTGATGATATTGGGACAGATATTGCCTATCAAGGTAATGGTTATGCGACACATTTGATTAAGCATGTTTTAGAGTTTTGCCGTGAGCAAGGCGTTGAACGTTGCTTCTTAGATGCATCAGCAGATGGTTTAGCGCTATACCGTAAGTTTGGTTTTAAATCGCTCTTTAACTATCTTAGTTTTATTAAAGAATAAAAGCAGCTATATGAATAGGCTCAATCATGTTTGTTGAGCCTATTTTTTAAATATTAATAAAGACTAAGCTTTTTCTCAGCATCTTGTTTATCTTTATCGCTAATTTGTCTTATCACTCGACAAGGATTTCCAACAGCAACGCAATTAGCTGGAATAGATTTTGTGACTACACTGCCGGCACCTATAACGCAATTATCACCAATAGTCACACCAGGTAAGATAATACACCCTGCACCTAACCATACTGAATTACCGATAGTAATCGGTAATGCATATTCTAATTCACTGTTGCGTATTTCAGGATCAATCGGATGAGTTGCAGTTAAAATACTGACATTTGGCGCACACATCACATTGTGTCCAATTTTTACTGGAGCACAATCTAATATCGTTAGATTAAAATTAGCGTAAAATGATTCACCAATTTCAATTAACTGACCATAGTCACAATGAAATGGTGGCTCAATAGTAAAATTATTGCCCGTTTTTCCTAAAAGCTGTTTTAAATATGTCTTTCTCTTTTCAACGTCAGAAGGACGCGTCATATTAAAATCATAAATAATTTCACGCGCTTTTACTCTAAGTGGTTCTAAACTATCATCTTTACTAGCATGATAAAGATGACCTGATACCATTTTTTCGTATTCCGTCATTGTGATACTCCAAATTTGAAATAAAACAGTTTAGATAAACGTCAATATTGATTTTCTTATTCTAGCGTTAATTGACTTAAATTAGCGGTGTTTTTTAAGTCCATTAAGTGCGGCTCACATTTTATTAAGAATAAATGCCATTAAATAGCAGTGAGCCACCAGCAAAAATTAGCATGGCATCTAATAACCATTGAAAAAGTTTTGGTGTCAGTTTTAATACCAGTTTTTTACCAAAGTAATTTCCTACGGTTAAGCCACAACCTACTAACACTCCACTAATAAAGATAAAGCTATTAACTGCACCTAGTTGGCTAAATGTCAGGGCTTTAGTGAGATAAATAACAAATGAGGCAGCTGCTTCAGTTGCAAGTAATGGCCCTAATGTCAGACCATATGCAGAGAATATTGGAATAGTTAATGGTCCTGTAGAAAACACAATCCCTGTTAAATAGCCGATAACTGCACCCGCAATAATAACTTGGTAAGTTTTCATTTTGATTTGATGTTTGCGTAATAAGTGGATCACGGGGATCATCAATATAAAAAATATTCCCATACCAATATTTAGCCATTTTTCAGACATTATCCATAATGTATTAGCACCAAGAATAACGGCTGGAATACTGGGTAATAGATAATAAAATAGTGCTTTAAAGCGAATACTGTGACGCCATAAATAAATACGTGATAAATTTCCCATCACTGACGCTAATGCCATAATCGGTACGGCTTCCTTAGCACCAAATACATAAGTCAAAGCGGGAATTAATAAAATAGAAGAGCCCGTTCCTACAACGCCACTGATTACACCAGACAATACTGCCAATAAAATAACCGCGATAAAACTCATTATCATCCTTTAAGTTCAATAAGTTAAAGACGTTGTATCATACCCGTCTTCTTTATTTTTACCTGTGATAAAATGTCACGGTATTGTGAGTTTTAATCAGAAAGCCGCTTTATTTATGATGAATAAACTATAATGAGAAAATTATGATGAGAAACCTTCCTCCATTACCTTCATTGCGTGCTTTCTTAGTCGCTTGCCATAGCCAAAGTTATACTGAAGCCGCACAGACATTATGTGTCACTCATGGTGCGATCAGTCGTCATATCCAAGTTATAGAAAAATGGTTTGGTGTCACCTTATTCAATAAACAAGGTTTACGCCGCGTACCCACTCCTTATGCATTGACGCTAGCGCAAGAGTTAAGTGACGTTTTTGATAAATTAAATGATATTGGTTTTCGTTATGGTAATGGTGGAAAAAACGATATTTTAAATATCAGTGTTCCTACAACACTTTGTTTAAAATGGCTTATTCCGCGAATGGAGGATTTTTATCTTCAATATCCTAATGCAAATATCCAAGTTGCTTCTGCAAATAGCGAGCGATTTCATTTGATTAGTCATGATGATCTGATTATTCGCCCTCAACCTCAGCAACAAGAGTATTCATCCGTTGTTTTTTTAGAGGATAAACATTGTTTAATTGCTTCTGAAAAATTCTTAAAACGTTACAACGTCACTAGATTTGAAGATGTTTTTGACTGCCCCGTTATTGATACACTTACCCGCCCTGGTCATTGGCAACAATGGTTAATGGCGACTCATCTTAATACTCAGCGTTCATTCTCACGTCACTATCGCTTTGATCACTTTCATATTTCTCTTCAAGCCATTATTGAAGGATTAGGCCTCGGTATTGGCCCTGTTTCGATTTTGTCGAATGAAATAAATAGCGGTACTTTAAAAGTGTTATTTCCAAATATCCAAATTGTACCGATAAGCTACTACGCTTTAACACCATTGGGTGTACAAAAAACCAAAACACATCTTGATTTTGAACAATGGCTCACCCAACAAAAAAGTTAATTTCACTAATGAAATAAGTGATTTTTTTTCATAGAAATAGCGATTTCAATCCTATGCATTATACTTTTTACAACTAATTTACAGCCATTTTATTAAAAACATCTAATGATTATCTTCTTTTTGTGAATAGGTAAAAACGCTAATCGTGCTGTTTTTATAATTCGCGATCTTTCTCTGTCATATTATTAAATTTATTTAAACTCAATATATTAAGCTAAAGAAATAAGTAAATTAACTTATTTAAATTATTTTGATTTTAAATAATCTGTTATAAACACTTATTGTTTAACTTAAATTAACGTTCTATGCTGATATTTATATATAAAATTTATTAATTTATTTGCTAGCAACGAAGGACGATAAGATGTCTGTAGCTGTGACAAAAAAAGCAATAGAAAAACTAATTAATGGGTATGAGTCTGATCCTTTTGCACTTCTTGGTATGCATGAAACATCGGCAGGTTTAGAGGTTCGTGCTTTTTTACCAGATGCAGTTGCAGTCAGTGTCATCGATAGAAAAAATGGCCGAAAAGTAGCAACACTAGAGCGTAAACACCCTAGTGGTTTTTTCTGTGGTGCTATCCCCCGACGTAAACGCCGTTTTAGTTACTGTTTAGATGTAACGTGGGAAAATGCACAAGGTGTCGTTGATGATCCCTATCAATTTGGCATTTTATTGCAAGAAATGGATATTTGGTTTTTAGCGCAAGGCCATCACTCCCGCCCTTACCAATGTTTAGGCGCACACCCTGCAAAACTGGATGATATCGATGGTATTACTTTTGCTGTATGGGCGCCCAACGCAAAAAGCGTAAGTGTTGTAGGCGATTTCTCATTCTGGGATGAACGTCGTTTTCCAATGCGATTACGCCGTGAAAGTGGAATATGGGAGCTCTTCCTTCCACAAGCTCATCTAGGTGATTGTTATAAATATTCTATTCTTGATGCGAATGGTGAACGTCGATTAAAAGCCGATCCTTATGCTTTTGAAACACAAATACGCCCTGAAACCGCATCAATTATCAATACATTACCACCAATCAAACCAATGCCATTATCGCGTCAGCAAGCGAATCAGCGTAATGCACCTATGTCTATTTATGAAGTTCATTTAGGTTCATGGCGTAGACATACTGACGATCAAAGCTGGTTAAGCTATCGCGAATTAGCTGAACAGTTAATTCCATATGTTAAAGAAATGGGTTTTACTCATATTGAGTTGCTCCCTATTAATGAGCATCCTTTTGATGGCTCATGGGGATATCAACCATTAGGGTTATATTCACCAACTCGTCGCTTTGGCTCCCCAATGGATTTCCGTGACTTTATTGAAGCAGCACATCAAGCAGAAATTAACGTTATTTTAGATTGGGTTCCTGGTCATTTCCCTGAAGATGATTACGGTTTACGTAATTTTGATGGCACATCACTCTATGAATATGCGGATAGACGTGAAGGCTTTCATCCCGATTGGAATACTTTGATTTATAACTATGGACGCAATGAAGTACTGAATTACCTTTCTGGTAATTTATTGTATTGGCATGAGCATTTTGCACTAGATGGTTTCCGTTTCGATGCTGTTGCCTCCATGCTTTATCGTGATTACAGCCGAAAAGAAGGCGAATGGATACCCAATAAACACGGTGGACGTGAGAATTTAGAAGCCATTGATTTTATTCGCCATACCAATAAATTACTGTGCACAACTTGCCCCGGTACTGTCACAATTGCAGAAGAATCTACTGATTTCCCGGGTGTTACCTTACCGCCTGATGATGGTGGCTTAGGTTTTAATTACAAATGGAATATGGGTTGGATGCATGACACGTTAGCTTATATGCAACGTGATCCTATCTACCGTAAATTTCACCACAATCAAATGACCTTTGGCATGCTCTATGCCTATAACGAAAACTTTGTTCTGCCTCTTTCTCATGATGAATTTGTGCATGGTAAAGGTTCGTTGATTGGCCGCATGGTGGGCGATGATTGGCAAAAATTTGCCAATTTACGTGCATATCTCGGTTTTATGTGGGCTTATCCCGGCAAAAAACTGCTATTTATGGGATGTGAGTTTGCACAATGGCGTGAATGGAACCACGACAGCAGCTTAGATTGGCATCTTCTCGAAGAACCAAATAGCCCACATCAAGGTGTTCAACACTTTGTACGTGATTTGAATCTTTCCTATCAAGCTAATGCTCCGCTTTATGAATGTGATTTTGAACGCGAAGGCTTTGAATGGCTTACCGTTGATGATCACGATAACTCTGTCTTTGCTTTTTGCCGTAAAGATGCGCAAGGCAATGAAATTATTATTATCAGTAATTTCACGCCTGTTGTTCATCACAATTACGTTGTCGGTGTAAATAAAGCAGGTGCTTATCAGGAAATTCTTAACAGTGATTCTGAGTTTTATAACGGCAGTAATGTAGGAAATTTAGGTGAAATAGAAGCAACCGCAAGTACATTTAATGGCAAACCTCACTCCTTGTCATTGTCACTGCCTCCGCTTGCGACGCTGTATTTAAGATTGAAGGATTAATATGTCTTTAGATTATGGTCGCCCTTTTCCTATGGGCAGTCATTATGATGGCTATGGAGTAAACTTTACACTCTTTAGTGAAAATGCCACTAAAGTCATTCTTTGCCTGTTTGATAAAGCAGGCAAAGAGATCCGCTACCCATTACCAGGTAAAACGGGCGCAATTTGGCATGGATATTTGCCTGGTGCAGGGCCAGGTTTACATTATGGTTATCGTGTAGAAGGCGAATGGAACCCAGAGCAAGGATTGTTCTATCAACCTCAGCAACTATTATTAGATCCCTATGCAAAACAGGTGACAGGTATTGTTGATAATACATTGCCTTACACCTCCCCTGTTTTTAATGCATTAGAGCATGATGATAGTGCGATTACACCTAAAGCAGTTATCACAGATGATAGTGGTTGTTTTTGCCATTCTTATAAAGAAAAAGGCACGTATCAGCGTTTAAATACGCCGTGGTCAGAAACCATTATTTACGAAGGACATGTAAAAGGGCTGACAAAGCTTCATCCTGAAATACCCGAGAAAATTGCGGGCACTTATGCAGCATTAGGGCATCCTGCCTTTATTACGCATTTGCAAAAATTAGGTATTACAGCATTAGAACTGTTACCCGTTCAATACCATTTAACAGAGCCACATCTTCATAAAATCGGATTAAAAAATTATTGGGGTTATAACGTATTAGCGCCCTTTGCTTTATCGACACAATATTATTCCAACACAGGTCGGAATATTATGGATGAATTCCGAGAAGCAGTAAGGTGTTTACACAAAGCCAATATTGAAGTGATTTTAGATGTGGTATTCAACCACACAGCAGAATTAAGTGATCAATATGAAGGTTATATTGTTTCGCAGCGCGGTATTGATAATCAAAGCTATTATTGGCTAAACGACGAAAATAAAGCACAAAATTGGACTGGCTGTGGCAATACTCTAAATTTAAGTCGCCCTGAAACAGTGCAGTGGGTTATGGATTGCCTGCGTTATTGGGTGACAGAATTTCATATCGATGGTTTTCGTTTTGATTTAGCGACAAGTCTTGGTCGAGTTCCTTATTTTGATACTCAATCACCACTACTGACAGCGATACGACAAGATCCGCTGCTGTCACGTATCAAACTTATCGCAGAGCCTTGGGACTTAGGCTCTGATGGTTATCAAGTCGGTAATTTCCCTGTTCCATTTACAGAATGGAATGATGGCTATCGCGATGTTATTCGTCGTTTTTGGTTATGGCGTGATGTGGCTATTGCGACATTTGCAGACAATATTACGGGCTCTGCAAAGCTGTATCACAAAAATGGCAGACCTCCCTATTCTAGCGTCAATATGATAACAAGCCACGACGGCTTTACACTACGGGATTTAGTGAGTTATCAGAATAAGCATAACGAGGAGAATGGAGAATCAAACCTAGATGGACATAACACCAATTACAGTGTGAATTTTGGTGAAGAAGGTTTGATAGTCAACGAAAAAATAAGTCAACACAGATTGCTTGCAACTCGGAATATGCTTGCAACCTTACTGCTTTCTAGAGGAACACCTCATTTACTCGCCGGTGATGAAGTGGGTAATACGCAATATGGTAATAACAACGCTTATTGTCAGGATAATAAAGTCAGTTGGATCAAATGGTTTCAACAACCTTATGATTTAACTGATTACATTCGCCACCTTATTGAATTACGTCACCAAATTACACCTTTAAGTTCGCTTAAGTGGTGGGAAGAAGATAGCCAAAACGTGGTTTGGTTAAATCAGAATGCTCAACCTATGAGTCATGAAGAATGGCAACAACTTCCCCCCTCACCATTACAACTTCTTTTAGCGCAACAATGGATCTTAATGTTTAACCCATTAAGAAACAGCGCTGTTTTTTCTTTACCTGAAGGGTCTTGGTCTTGCTTGCTTGATACGGTTAGCTGGCCTGATTGTCACCCGACACAATCTCAGCATTGTGAAATACAACCTAACAGTATCACTCTTTGGCGAAATAGCGTTTTTTATACTCAGTCTTCTACTGAAAAATTACCCATTATTTCCTCCCAAGTTAAGTAATTTGATTGGAGTGCTATAACTATGATGACAACAGAACAAGGCCAAAAATTAATGTTGGCACAACAACTTCCTAAAGAGGCAATTGCACTCGTTTTAGCGGGAGGTCGTGGTACACGCTTAAAAGCATTGACTTCAAAACGTGCAAAACCGGCGGTTTTCTTTGGTGGGAAATTTCGAATTATTGACTTTACGCTATCAAACTGTCTTAACTCAGGAATTCGTCGTATTGGTGTAATCACCCAATATCAATCGCACTCTTTGGTTCAACATATTCAACGTGGTTGGTCATTCTTTAACGAAGATATGAATGAGTTCGTTGATTTATTACCCGCTCAGCAACGTCGTAATACCGAACATTGGTATATGGGTACAGCTGATGCTATCTATCAAAACCTCGATATTCTTCGTAGTTACAAAGCAAAATATGTCGTGATTTTAGCTGGCGACCATATTTATAAAATGAACTATGCGCGTTTATTACTTGATCACGTTGAAAACAAATCAAAATTCACCGTAGCTTGTATTCGTGTTCCTAAAGACGATGCATTCCAATTTGGTATTATGGATATCGATGAAAATCGTAGAGTGCTCAATTTCTTAGAAAAACCATCAAACCCACCTTGTATTCCTGATGATCCAGAACACTCATTAGCAAGTATGGGTATTTATGTGGTAGATAGAGATTATCTCTTTGATTTATTGGAAGAAGATAGCAGCGATCCAAATTCACATCATGACTTTGGCCAAGATATCATTCCTAAGATCACAGAACGTGGTGATGTTCTTGCCCACCCATTTGAACTCTCTTGTGTCAGCTCAGATCCTTCAGTACCACCATACTGGCGCGATGTAGGTACTATTGAAGCATATTGGGCAGCTAACCTCGACTTAGCCTCTGTAACACCAGAGCTTGATATGTATGCGAAAGATTGGCCAATCCGCACCTTTATGACACCTTTACCACCAGCCAAGTTTGTTCAAGATAATCATGGTGAACATGGACAAATGATGAACTCGCTGATTGCTGACGGCTGTATTATCAATGGTTCCACGCTCTATTCATCTATTCTATTCCCATTAGTTCGTGTTGAATCTTTCTGCCATATTGAAGATTCTGTGATTTTACCTGATGTGACGGTGAGCCATCATTGCTACTTAAAACGCTGTATTATTGAACGCAGCTGTACAATTCCAGAAGGCACAGTGATTGGGATGAATGCAGAAGAAGATGCTGCGCGTTTCCACCGCACTGAAGAAGGCATCGTGCTTGTAACAAGAGAAATGCTTGAGCAACTAGCACGTAAAGAAAAAGAAAATCCAACTGAAACAAGTGCAGAACAAAAACCTCAAAATGAGGAGGCATTTTCGTGAATGTCCTTCACTGTTGTTCTGAATTATTCCCTCTGCTAAAAACAGGGGGATTAGCTGATGTTATGGGCTCTTTGCCTTTAGCTCAGAAAAAAATAGGCTTAGATGCGCGGGTGGTTATTCCCGCGTTTCCTGCTATCAAAGATAATATTCCCGCTCTCAAATTAGTGACTAATATCGATACGTTTGCAGGTAATGTTTCTCTGCTTTACGGACAATACCACGGTGTTGATATTTATCTTATTGATGCACCTCATCTTTATCAACGTACAGGTAGTCCTTATCACGATCAACATCAACATCCTTATGGTGATAATGTTTTTCGTTTTGCCCTGTTAGGTTGGGTGGCAAGTGAGCTATCAGCGGGATTAGATCCTTTATGGCGAGCGGATGTTGTTCATGCTCATGATTGGCATGCAGGACTAGCTTGTGCTTATCTCGCGGTTAAACATTACTCCGCAAAATCTGTTTTTACTGTTCATAATCTGGCTTATAAAGGCGAGTTTTCACCCTATCATCTGCATCAGCTTGAATTACCTGATTACAGTTTTTCAATTAATGGGCTGGAATATTACGGGCAAATTTCATTCCTAAAAGCAGGTCTTTTTTATGCTAACCATATTACGACAGTCAGCCCCACTTATGCCAAAGAGATAACCACTCACGAGTTTGGTTACGGTTTAGAGGGATTATTACGCCAACGCGCTTATGAACAGCGATTAAGTGGCATCTTAAATGGTATTGATGAGGCCGTTTGGGATCCTGCAACAGACGGCTTAATTACGCGTCGTTACGATGTTAAAAACCTGAATAAGCGTTTAGAAAATAAAACCGCATTACAGAAAAAATGTGGTTTACCTGTTAACAATAGCGCCCCACTTTTTGCAGCTGTCAGTCGTTTAACTTCGCAAAAAGGGCTCGATTTAGTGATTGAAACGCTCCCTGATATCGTTGAACAAGGCGGTCAGTTTATTTTATTAGGTACTGGCGATAGTCACCTTGAAGCGGCATTTTTACATGCACAACAACAGTATCCGCAAAATGTAGCGGTACATATTGGCTATGACGAGAGTTTTTCACACCAAGTTGTCGCAGGTGCTGATGTGATTATGGTGCCTAGTCGTTTTGAACCTTGTGGGTTAACTCAGTTATATGGCTTGAAATATGGAGCCCTACCTTTAGTAAGACACACAGGTGGATTAGCCGATACGGTTAATGATTGTTCATTAGAAAATTTAGCGCATCACCAAGCGACTGGTTTTGTTTTCTATGAAGCGACTCCTGACTCTCTGCGTCAAGCTATAAACCGAGCCTTTACCTTATGGGGTATGCCTAAACAGTGGCAACAAGCTCAAACTGATGGCATGAATCAAACTATTTTTAGTTGGGAAACCGCGGCAAAAACGTATGCGACACTGTATCAAAATTTATAGACATGAAGTCTATTTGAACCAGTGGATAACAAAAAGAGATTTATAATGAAAAATTTATGTGAATTTGATTATTTATCACCCGATAAGGATATTGAATCATTAAAGCGTTCCATTGTTTATAAACTTATGTTTATCGTTGGTACGTCGCCAAAATATGCAACACCAACAGATTGGTTAAATGCAACCTCTTACGCTATTAGAGACCGTTTAGTAGAGCGTTGGTTAAAATCGACCAAAGCAGAGCTTTCACCGAAAGTAAAACAAGTTTATTACATTTCGATGGAGTTTCTCATGGGGCGTTTTTTGACAAACGCCATGCTCTCTTTAGGTGTTTATCACGAAGTCAAAGAGGCATTAAAAGAGTTAGGTCTTGATCTTGAAAAACAAATCGAACTCGAGCCCGATCCAGGTTTAGGTAATGGGGGTTTAGGTCGATTGGCTGCATGCTTCCTTGATTCTTGTGCCACACTAGGTTATCCCGTTACAGGTTATGGTATTCGTTATGAATACGGAATGTTCCGCCAACAAATTAAAAATGGCGAACAACATGAAGTTGCGGATAACTGGCTTGAAAAAGGTAATCCTTGGGAATTCCCTCGTCATGATCTGCAATTTGAAGTGGATTTTGGCGGACGTTTGCAACAAGAAGGTGAGAAAAATTATTGGGTCGATACCTTTAATGTTATGGCACAACCTTATGATTCTATTGTTCCTGGTTATAACACCCAAGCGACAGATACCATTCGTTTGTGGTCAGCCAAATCAAATGTTGCGTTTAACTTAGGTAAATTTAATAAAGGTGAATATCTAGAAGCAACAGAAGCAAAAGATCGCTCTGAAAATATCTCTCGTATTCTCTATCCTGATGATTCAACAATGTCAGGTAAAATGTTGCGTTTACAGCAAGAATATTTCTTAGTGAGTGCTTCTGTTCAAGATATTTTGCAACGTCATTATCATCTGCATCAACGCTTTGATAATTTAAAAGATTTTATTGCAATTCATCTTAATGATACTCACCCTGTTCTTGCTATTCCTGAGTTAATGCGTCAGCTGATTGATAATCATGGATTTAGCTGGGATGAGGCATGGGAACAAACTATTCATATATTCTCATACACCAACCATACTTTAATGGGTGAAGCATTAGAGACTTGGTCTGTTGACATGCTAGGCCGTTCGCTTCCTCGCCATTTACAAATCATTTTCCAAATCAATGATAAATTCTTGAAACAAGTCAGAGCACAATTCCCTAACGACAACGATTTATTGCGTCGTGTTTCCATTATTGATGAAGAGAATGGCCGTAATGTTCGTATGGCATGGTTAGCGGTTATTATTAGTCATCAGGTTAATGGTGTTTCTGAACTTCATAGCCAACTAATGGTGCAATCTTTATTTGCTGATTTTGCGATGATCTATCCTAAGAAATTCTGCAATATTACCAATGGGATCACACCACGTCGTTGGTTGGCATTAGCAAACCCTTCTCTCTCTAAAGTAATTGATAGCCATATTGGTACAAACTGGCGAACTAATTTAGAGCAATTGGGTGAATTAATGCCATTGGTAAAAGATAAAAATTTCTTGCACCAATTAAAAGATTCAAAACGTATCAATAAACAAAATCTTGCTCAGATCATTAAGGAAGATTTAAATATTGATATTAATCCTGATGCACTGTTTGATGTACAAATCAAACGTATTCATGAATATAAACGTCAACTCCTGAATATGTTAGGCATTATCACTCGTTATAATCGCATTTTAGAAAATCCAGAGAAAAACTGGGTACCTCGCGTATTTATTTTTGGCGGTAAGGCTGCATCAGCCTATTATAATGCGAAGAAAATTATCAATCTTATCAACGATATTGCAAGTAAGATTAATAATGACGAGCGTATTAAAGATAAACTAAAAGTGATCTTTATTCCTAATTACGGCGTAAGTTTAGCGCAACATATTATCCCTGCGGCAGATTTATCTGAACAAATATCATTAGCAGGAACAGAAGCTTCTGGTACAGGAAATATGAAATTTGCTCTAAATGGTGCATTAACCATCGGTACACTTGATGGCGCGAATATTGAAATTGGCGAACATGTTGGTTTCGATAATATGTTTATCTTTGGCCACAATGCACAAGAAGTGGCGGAATTAAGACAGCGTTATTCCCCTCGGCGTTATTACGATGAAGATATTGAGTTACACACTGTGCTTAATCAAATCGCTAATGGTTTCTTTAACCCAACGGATCCTGATAAGTACAAATCAATTTTCGATAGCTTAATTGAATTTGGCGATCATTATCAGGTATTAGCCGATTATCGTAGTTATGTTGATACTCAAGATAGTGTTGATGTTCTCTATCAAGATGAAGATGCTTGGTTGAGAAAATCTGCGTTAAATATCTGCCAAATGGGTTATTTTTCTGCGGATCGTGCGGTAACAGAATATATGCAACGAATTTGGAAAGCTTCTGCGATTACATTGTAAAAACTAAGCTAAACTTCTAAGGACAGAACAGTAACCGCGCTTTATTGCGCGGTTACTGCTTTTATCGTTTAAGACAAAATTCTTTTTATTTTTAGCATTAGCACCATTAATGGCGATTTATACAGCGTGGAAAATAACACGTTGTTCTTATTAAACCTTATACTTAATATTATAAAAAAGTAGTGATATGTTTTTACCTGTTTCTTATTAGATTTATTTGTTTTATTTATGAAAGATTTTATCATTTATTCTGTCAAAATTTCCTTTAATGACAAAAGGAGTTTTTATGAAAAATATTTCCAATAGCTTTGTAATTAAAAAGAAAAATACAGGAGCTTTTTTTAATGACTATAATTTAAAAGGTTATACGAAACTTTTTAATAATATTAAAGATATTAAAAACACCCCTTTAAAAGACATATCTTGTGGTTGTAATGGAAAAAAGGTTAGTGTAAATATTGCAGAAATTAGTCGTGAATTACTATCAAAAATACTAAAACTTTATACACCCACCAAAATATCCTCTTACAAAATTAATACCGAAAACAGAGAAAAATCAATAAAATTATTAAATAAAGCTTATGGAAAAATAGATGGATATATTTCAGACTGGTGGGAAAATGAAATAAAAATTTTTCCTTCTTCAAGAATTAATCGAGAAATTGACAATCTATATCATGATGAAAAATTTATTATGAACAAAGAGACTAAAAAAATTTTATTTTTTTTAATTTCTAAAAAATTTAATCTAGATTTAGATAATAATGCGGCTCAAAGCACGATAATCCAACATTTACAAGATATCCCTGAAGTTGTAAAAGCAATAGATGAATTAGGAATTGCTAATGATTCACATTCAAAATATGAAACTTATTGTTTAATAGCTGAATATATTTACAATATTTTATCAGAAAATAAAGTTGATTTTTCTAAAATAAAAGATGCAGTGAAAGAAATCGCTGAACGAAATTTAGTTACTCCTGAAGATAAATTAGCTTCTCCTTATTCTACGCGTACTCTTATTTTTTTATAAAAAAGTAAACTATTGATCTAATGATAGACATTATGTATAAGCAGATGTACATTTTATCTAACTTAAGTGAAATAGGAAAACACAATGACCTCACATCTTATCCAACAAAATATTGAAGCACTCTCTTTACCTGGTGGGCATTACTCTCATGTCGTGACTGCAAACAATATGTCGTTTATTTCAGGGTTATTACCCTTAGATAAACAAGGTAAACCTTTAGCAGACAAACCTGTTGAAGTACAAATCACACAAGTCCTTGAAAATTTACAAGCTTGCCTTATCGGAATAAATGCAAAGAAAACCGATATTGCTCAAGTTAAAGTCTATGTGACAGATATTAATGAATGGCCTATCGTTAATGAGTTATATGCAAAATGGATTGGCGAGCATAGACCAGCAAGATTAGTGGCGGGTATAAAAGAGCTACATTTTGGGAGTAAAATTGAAATTGAAGCTGTTGTTATTAAGGAATAATCTTATGAATAAGTTACTTGCTCCCACTTATAAAGATGTTACTGAAGCTCATCAACGCATTCTGCCATATCTTAATAAAACACCGGTTTTAACCTCTCGCACTATTAATGAGCTAACAGGGGCGCAATTTTATTTTAAATGTGAAAACTTTCAGCGAATGGGTGCATTTAAATTTCGTGGTGCGATGAATGCGTTATCTCAATTTACCGCAGAACAACGTAAAAATGGTGTCGTGACTTTCTCATCAGGCAACCATGCACAAGCTATAGCTTTATCGGCAAAGCTATTAGGTATTCCTGCAACAATTATCATGCCTGAAGATGCACCAAAGGCAAAAATGGAAGCCACAAAAGGCTATCGTGGTCGCGTGATCACCTATAACCGTTATACAGAAGATCGTGAAGAAATTGGGCAACAACTGGCACAAAAGGAAGGCCTAACATTAATTCCACCTTACGATCATCCTCATATTATTGCTGGACAAGGTACTGCGGCAAAAGAGCTGTTTGATGAAGTGGGTGCATTAGATATGCTATTTGTTCCATTAGGTGGTGGTGGCTTACTTTCTGGCTCTTTATTATCAACCAAAGCTCTCTCACCAGATTGTAAAATATTTGGCGTGGAGCCTTTAGCCGGAAATGACGGACAACAATCATTACGCAAAGACGAAATCATTCATATTGATACACCGAAAACAATTGCAGACGGTGCGCAAACTCAGCACTTAGGCAATTATACTTTTGAGATTATTCGTAACCATGTGAACGATATTTTAACGGCAACAGATGAAGAATTAATTTTGGCTATGCAGTTTTACGCTCAGCGAATGAAAATAATTGTAGAGCCAACTGGCTGTTTAAGTTTAGCGGCTGCTCGTCAATTTGGAGATAAGTTAAAAGGAAAAAAAATTGGTATTATTATCAGCGGTGGCAATGTCGATATCGCGCAATATGGTCTATTTTTAGCGCAATAAACTTGCATGTTCTAATATGAAAAAAAGCAGTATAGAAAAACCTATACTGCTTAAAAACACCAACATACAACCAATCAACTAAAATAACGGGGGCGTTTGTTTAACAAATTTTAATTAAGTGAAAAAGTGATACCTGCTTTTTTACATAATTGAGTCAGATTTTCTTTTAATTGTTGATTTTCTTCAGGCAATAAATCGAGTTGTGGCAAACGCATATGACCACCTTCTAAACCACGCATGGTTAATGCCGATTTAAATATTGCCATATTCGCGCCAGACTTAAGTGCATCACTAAATTTCACACAAAATTGTTGCCACTGTTTCGCTTCTTGGTAATTACCTGCGATATAAGCTTTATACATATTCACAAAAGGCTCAGGGAATACGCAAGCACAACCAGAAACCGTACCATCACAGCCCGCATCTAATAAACCTAGGAATAATTTATCGTAGCCATGAAGGACGGAAAAATTATCGGCTACATCAAGGTAGCTTAATGTTGTATTGTTATCAGCAAAACTGTATTTAATACCAATTACATTTTTACACTGTTGTTGTACTTTTGTCGCTAATTCAGGTTTTATATTATTTGCCGCACATTGCGGAATGTTATACAGATAAACAGGGAAATTATCCGGCACACTATTTGCCACTGTCACAAAATAGTTTTCTAATTCTCTGTCTGTCACACCAAAAAATTGTGGCGTCACCACACCAATACCATCGGCACCAATTTCAACTGCGTGTTTGGCTAATTCAATGGTTTCAGTTAATGTCATTGCACCAACATGAATAAAGACAGGTAAACGCTTATTCGCTGTTTCAACAACGGTTTTCGCAACATTTTTACGTTCTAATGCAGATAAACGCAACATCTCACCCGTTGTGCCACAAGGATAAAGGCAATCAACGCCCTTGGTTACTAGCATTTCAGTTAATGCAGATAACGCTTTAATATCTACTTGATCGTTCGAATCAAACGGAGTAACCATTGCCACTGTAACGCCAAATAATTTTTTCATATAAAGACCTTTATTAAATCAGATTGCTTCAACAATAACTTTAATTGCCAACATACCCGGATCATCTAAACCAATAGATTTTTCTGGGAACATACGGGCTCGACCTAATAAATTAGGTTTTTGGCGAAATTCATTAAGCGTACTATCGACGCTTTGTAAGGCTGCTGCTTTTAAATTATCGATAGCTAAAGTTGGTTTTAGCGCTTCAGATAAATGGTAAAGAATATCGAGTACGGATTTTTGCCCTAACTCCCCTTTTCCCCTTGCCATCATGCTTTGGTATGCAATAGTTAATAGCGATGAAATGTCGGAGGACGATATTTCTTGAAGTTGGTTTTCTTTGCAGTATTTGGCCATTGCCATAAAAGCGGTTGCTTGCAATGTACCAAAAGAAGAAGCACAGGCTTTTTGTAATGATTTGCTGCATTGAAAAAGCGCTTTGCTTAAATCATCAGGCCAATCTTGTGAGTCATCTGCAATTTGTCGCCAGCCTTTTTGCATGGTGATCCCTAAATCCCCATCACCTAGACGACTATCTGCTTCACACAGCATTGATTGAGATTGCTCGCAAGCAATAGCGATACGGATCACCGCTTGTTTGAGCATATCAAGCGTAATATTCATCGCTATACCCTCCAGAATGCACAATGAGCCGGTGCATTCATCAAGGCTTCTAGCTCATCATCCAATTTGCATAATGTTAAACTTGCACCGGTCATTTCCATGGATGTGGCATAACGTCCAACTAACGGATGCACAATTGTTGCACCTGTTTTATCAATCAGCTGTGCAATTTTGTTGTACAGAATATAAAGCTCTTCTAATGGTGTTGCGCCTAAAGAGTTAACTAATACAGAGACTTTATCTCCTGTTTTTAATGATAATTCTGTCTGTAAGCGATCAAACATCTCTTGTGCAATATCATCTGCGTTGCGTAATTTATCACGCCAAATTCCCGGTTCACCGTGAATACCCATCCCCATTTCCATTTCATCGTCACCAATTTCAAAAGTAGGATGTCCTACTGCGGGTAAGGTGCAAGATGTCAGCGCACAACCAATGGTTCGAGTATTTTCCATGGTTTTTTGAGCAACACGCGTGACTTCATCAAGTGTTGCACCTTCTTCGGCTTTGGCGCCCGCCATTTTAAAACCATAGATCATTCCAGCAACACCACGGCGTTTGTGCGCTTCTTCTGGTTTTGCTGAAGCCACATCGTCAGTAGCTAAAACGGTTGTACAACGAATATCATCTTCAAAATCGACAGTTTCGGTCGCCATATCAAAATTCATGATATCGCCACCATAATTGCCATAAAGTAACAATACACCTAAGCCACTGTTTGCTTCACGAATGGCATCTGCCATTAAATCGGCTGAAGGTGAAGCAAAAACATCGCCTACGGCGGCTGCATCTAATAAGCCCTCACCGACATATCCTGTAAATACAGGTAAGTGACCCGACCCGCCCCCCGTTACAATACCCACTTTGGGCTTATTGGCTTTTTTCGAACGAGTAATCAATCTTGGCTGTGGTTGACGATAAATATCACCATGAGCAAGGCATAAGCCTGCTAATGTTTCATCGACATAATTTTCTGGCTTATTTAATATTTTTTTCATGTGATCACCCGATATTTTTATTTATCTGCTGATTTTTATCATCTTAAAAAAATCATTTCATTTATTTAAGATGAGTTTTCCCTGATACTTAAAAAGCATCTTTATTTAAATAATTGTTTATAAATAAACGAGGCTTTATTTAGCTTTAAACGCACCTCTAATTTGCATAATAACAATGAATAAAAACACACTGGCTAATATCATCGAAATAGGTCTATTAACAAAATTAATAAAATCACCATCTGACTTCATTAATGATGAAAGTAAATTCTTTTCTAACATTGCCCCTAAAATCATGCCCAAAATAATGGGTGATATTGGGAATTTTCGTTCTTGAAGGAAATAGCCGATAACACCCATTACTAACATAACAACAATAGAAGACATCGTATTAGTAATTGCGTAAGAGCCTACGAGACTAAATAAGATAATTGCTGGATAAATAATTGCATTATCAATAGCAACGATTTTCTTCAATAAATTGACAACAATAAAAGCAATCGGTAATAAAATTAAATTAGCAATAAAGAAAATAATAAAGACAGCATACAATTTATCTGGGTTGAATAAAAATAGTGTTGGTCCTGGTTGCATATCTTTCATATACAAGACACCGATAATAATTGCAGCAGCAGAATCGCCCGGAATTCCAAATACTAAAGATGGGATCCAACTTCCCGCTAAACTTGCATTATTACTTGCTGAAGCATCAACAATACCTTCTTCAGAACCATGACCATATTTTTCTGGGTTTTTAGAGAGTTTCTTTGAAACGGCATAAGAGATCCATGCCGCAATATCGGCACCCGCACCGGGTAAAGCACCAATTAATGTTCCTATTATTCCGCTACGGAAAATGCCGCCTTTACGCTGGCGAACAACACCACCAATCCCTTTAAAAATATTGTAAGAATTATTTTCAGCATTCACTTCACTTAGCGTGATTTGCTTTTCTTTCCAACGCTCAACGTAATATTTAATTGCACCGGAAATTGCAAATAATCCTATCATTGCTGGAATAAAACTTACACCTTGCATTAAAGAGACTTCACCGAAAGTAAAGCGTGCTTGCCCTGTAAATTCATCATAACCAATGGTGGATAATGCAATACCAAAGAACAGTGCTAATAAGCTTTTTCTAATATGTGAACCTGAAACAATAGTTGCACAGCTAAGCCCAATTAAAGACAGCCACATATATTCATAAGAACTAAATTTTAAAGCAAACTCAGCTAAAACTGGCGCTGTTGACGCCAATATAATTGTACCAATAACGCCACCAATCACAGAGCTTGTTAACGACATACCTAATACACGGTTGGTTTTACCTTCTTTAACTAAGCTGTGTGCATCATTGGTATAAGCCGCTGATGCAGGTGTACCCGGAATATTTAATAAAGCACCAGGAATATCACCTGCAAATATAGAAGACGCGCCAACAGAAATCATTAAGGCTAATGCAAGAATGGGATCAAGAAAAAAAGTAAATGGCACCATTAATGCGATAGCCATTGTTGATGTTAATCCAGGAATTGCACCAACAAATAAGCCAAATAAACAAGCACCAATAACGACAAGTATTGTTGTGTAATCAATATAAGCAAGTGCGCTAATTAATATATCCATACTGTTGTTCTCTATTTATGAAAATAGCTGAGGTAGCGGTACTAACAGTACAGCGGTAAATAAGTAATACACACCTAACACCACACTGGCTGAAATAATAAAACTGTATATAGGTTTTGTTGTTGCATACTTTATCATTAACGGGGCGGTAATAATTAATCCTGTTAAAATAAAACCTAGATAATCTGATACAAAAACATAAAAAAGAATAATTCCAATAATTAATAAAACAAATTTTATTTCATGCCATGAAACTAATGGAATATCACTTTCTTGATTGCGTGAAAATATATCTATTAATGAAAATATAATCATGCCACCGCCAATAATAGAAGGCATAAATGCGGCGCCATATTCACTAAAATCACCTAATGAATACGCACTATAAACAATAAGAAATAAACCAAAGCAGCAAAATATTAGCGATAGAATATGACGATTTAGCATAGGCATAAAAACGGCTGTTGTTCAGCCGTTTCCTCAGTTATTTCTTTATAATTTCACCAAACTTTTTATCTTCATTGGCCATAAATTGAGTGGCATCATCTCCATATAGCTCGATCACTTCAAATCCTTGTTTATTTGCAAACTCGGCTAATTCACCAGATGCATACACTTTTTTCATTGCAGCCGTGAGTTTATCTTGCACTTCTTTATCTAGCCCTTTTGGCGCAACTAGCATATTCCATGCTTGCAAATCCCAGTTATAAGGTGTGGCTTCTTTAAATAATGGTACATCAGGATAAAAAGCCGATTTCTCATTTGACATAATTGCCATATGCTTCACTAATCCTGCCTTTACCATACTGTCTGCCTCACCTAATGAAGAGGTCACAATATCAACACCACCAGAAGCAAGCTCTTGTAATGCAGCACTTGCACCTTGAGATGGGATAAAGCGAATGGCGTTATCAGGCAATCCTGCAGCACGCAACATACCAATAGTATTGAGATGCCAGATTGAATTTAACCCACTGCCAGATGCTTTTAATTTACCCGGATTTGCTTTTGCGTAATCAATAATTTCCTGTGCATTTTTAAATGGTGAAGATTTCCCAACCTGTAATCCACCATAAATAACGGCAAGACGTGTAATCGGTGTGTAATCTTGATAAGTTAAATTTGTCATTCCTTGATGATGCATCATGGTAATTTCAACCGTTGCAATACCTAATGTGTAACCATCGGGTTTTGCATTTTTAATGGCATCATGACCTACAACACCACTACCTCCAGTTTTATTTACCACATTAACGGTCACGCCTAATTCTTCTTGTAGCCCTTTAGCCGCTAGGCGTGCAACAGTATCAGTATTACCGCCCGCAGCCCAAGGAACAATAATAGTAATCGGCTTTTCTGGATATTGAGCAAAAGCTGGAAGTGTAAAAATGGAACTGCATAGGGTAAATGCCAGAAGTGTTTTTTTCATTATATGCACCTTTTCTCATTGCAGATTATTTGTGGTCGAATATCTTCGAGCCTTGATTTAAGGCGAGCCTGAACCTGAGAAAGTACAGGCATTGCTGTTACGCCTTTTTGTTCTATAAATGCAGAGAGGAAAGCACTGGCAAATAATACACTCTCATGCATTGTGCCTCCTGCCGCTATTTTTGAAGCAAATGCGCCATTAAAAGCATCCGTGGCTGCCATCGTATCCACTCGTAACGATGGCATAGGGGGAATATGAAAAGTGGCGCGTCCGTCAAAATAGACCACACCAAGCTCATCCATATAGATAATGACTTTCTTATTTTCATCACCTGAAATAACGTTAATCGCTTGTGTTGCGTCTTTAATATCGTTTATTTCAATGTCAGCCCAGTGTGATGCTTGATTTGCATTTAACGTAATAAAATCAAGAGTGGAATAAAGTTGCTTTAAATCTTCGCTATAAGGTGCAACATTAAGTACGATAATTTTATTAACAGACTTTGCAAACATCGCTGCTTTAATATTGGCTTCTATATTAATTTCACCTTGGAGCAATAACACATCTGCCTCACTTACATAAGGCAAAGAAATATCAATCTCCTGCTCAGAGAATGTATTGTTCGCACCTAAATAAGTCGCTGTAATATTGTTTTGTGTTTTATCTGCTAAATAACTAATTGAACTGCCTGTTGGCTCTATTTCTGTTTGAAAAATAGTGAAAGAATCAATTCCACTTTCTTGTAAATATTTATATGCATATTTACTAAAATGATCTTCACCAACTTTTGTTATTAAATGCACTTTCGCATCAGAAAAACTGGCAGCCATTGCCTGATTTGTTCCTTTACCACCAGGACCTATCGAATTGCTTTTAGAGTTAATTAACTCTCCGACTTTTGGAAAAGAATCGACATTGGCAATAATATCTACCACAAATGACCCAAGCACACAGACTTTACCTTCTGGCTTTCTATCTTTACGTTCTCTCACGATTAATAAATCGTGCAATAAACATGAAATATCAAAACTATCACTAAATTTACTTATTTTTTTAATTTCTTGTTTCCCTAGTATGGCGCCACCATGACAACGTTTGATCAACCCTTCTCCTTCGAGGTATTTCAAATCACTGCGAATAGTTTCCAATGTGACACTGAATTTTTCCGCAAGCTGAGCCACTTTAACTTTCTTTTGTTCTCTGATGATGGTGTAAATTTCCTGTCGCCGTTCTTCTGAAAACATATAAAGTGCCTCCGTATCATTGATAACGAGAATAAGGAGATTAGGTCAGTGATTCTGCGATGGTATTCAAAACAAAAAACCAAAAACAGAAGCAAAACCAAATCAAAGCAATTTAGATCACATTTTTTTAACACAACATCAATTGGCATACGTTAAAAATGAGAGGTGAAACGAGTCGAATAATGAATGGAGATTTAGAAAAGAGAGGTAGAATCAGCCGTTCAAGAACGGCTGATAAAATAATAACTTAGATTATTACAGATGTGATAGTTTTAAAATGTAAATACCATGTTAAATAAAATCACCTTGGTATTTAATTTAACAAAGCATTAAGCAGATAAAAGCCCACTAATGTCAGCAACACGACCACTAAGGTATTACGTATTTTAAGCGCTAATCCTACACATAATAAGGTTCCCCAAAGATAAGGATTATCTAGAATACCTTTAAATTCGCCTTTTTCTAACAGCACAATGGGTGCACAAATTGCAGTTAATAAACAAGGTGCAGAATATCCTAATGCCTGTCTGATCACAGACGGTAATTTGACGGGGATCGCCGGTTCAAGAAAGAAATAACGCAACATAAAAATGACGAGTGCCAAAATTAATAATAACGACCATGTCATTTTTGTTCCCCTCTGGCTCTAGCAACACAAACAGCAATAAACATGCCTGTTAATCCACCAATCACTACGCCACCTTCTATATTCAACCAGCTGAAAATAATAGATAGGCAAAAAGAGACAATAACGCCTACTAATGTACTAAATGTTTTTATTAACGGAATAACAATTGCCAATAACGTGGCAACAATAGAAAAATCAAGATGATAACGAGATAAATCAGAAACTTGGCTTGCCATAATAATACCAACAATACTAACGGCAACCCACGCTAAATAAAAACATAATCCCGCACCTATCATATAAGCGGGTGTGAGTTTTACTTTAGGTTGTGCTGAAACAGCAAAAAGTTCATCCGTTAATAAAAAACCTATTGTAATGCGTTGATACCATTTTAAATGGGCAACATGAGGACGTAAGGTTAGTCCGTATAAAAGATGCTGAGCTGTAATAAAAAAGACAGAAACAATAATGGTCAGCATTCCCGCACCAGAAACCACTAATCCTAATGTCACCAATTGCGCCGCCCCTGCAAATATAATTGCAGACATTCCGACACTTTGTGCAAAGGTTAATCCTGCATCAACGGCCATTGATCCCGCTAATATTCCCCAAGGAATAACCGCAAGGCATAAAGGTAAAACATGCAAAGCACCAAGGCCAAAAGCACGCATTACTTGCCTATCTTCATTATTATTTTTGATTTTTTCCATTTACCTGTCTTCACTTTTAATACATTAATTCTATAGAGAATAATTATCAGTCAGTAAAGATAAATGATATTGCATAAAATTGCTCAATCTTATTTATGTCGTTGGTGTATTTTTGCTGGAACAAAAATTTGGTGAGTTTCTAAATTTGCTTGGTTAATTAATCCCATAATGAGTCGAAAGCAGTGAGAGGCTAATTCAGGATTATTTTGTGCAATAGTATCTATTGGTATCGATAATGAATCATAAAGATAGTGATCATCAAAACCCGCTAAATAAACATCATCTTGCATGATTTTATTTTGGCTTAAATACCGTAATACACCCTCTAGCAAACCGCAGGCTGAAGTAAAAACAAACTTGGGTGGACGACCTAAAGACGCACATAAAGAGCCGAACATTTCATAGCCTGAACTTGGATGATAGTGCCCGTGAATGATCCACTCTGTTTTCAAATTAATATTGGCTTGAGAAAGCCCTTGCGTAAAACCTAAAAGACGATCTTTTGTGGGTGAAATCGTTGATTGTCCACCTAAAAAGTAAAATTCATCAATGCCTTTTGTTGAAGCAATCTCCGCAATAAGTTGTTGTGTCGTGGTAGTTGAATCTGTGACAACAAAAGGTAATGTTGTACCGTCAAAATAACGGTCAAATAACACAACGGGAATTTGTTTACTTAAGCGCTGATATTCAAAATCATTTTGTAAACAAGAAGCCACAATCAAACCATCGATTTGTCGTGATAACAAATGTTCTATTGCGAGAGTCTCTTGAGCCGCATTTTCATCCGTACAGGAAATAAGTAGCTGAATACCCGCTTCTCTACATAATATTTCTAGTTCATAAGCCACTGAGGCAAATCCGTAGTTAGTAATATCAGGAATAACCAATCCCAATGCATAACTGCGATTATCACGTAAAGAGCGAGCATGAATGTTAGGTTGATACTGATATTGTTGGGCAATAGAGGTAATACGCGCAATGGTGTCATCAGCAACACGCATCTCTTTACCTCGGCCATTCAATACCAAACTAGCTGTTGTTTTTGATACACCTGCTAGTTTTGCAATATCTGTAATAGTCGTACGCTTTTGTTTTTTCACTATTATTTTACTTAAGGCTGCATTTGCTGAATTTAAATTAATTTATTGTTTATCTAATCTTATTTAACTAAACAATGCATCATTTAATTGCCAAGTTGTTAGCTTTATTGTGTTTTTACCCGAAAAATTAATGATCTGTTTTGCTGAAGGGAAAAAACGACTACTCATCACACCCAAACCATGATTAAAGAAAATCTCCACGCTCGAACTGTCACATAATATTTGAAGATGTTTTATATCACCAGACCAGAAACGTGATTGCCATTCACCATTTTTAACACTACGACGTTTTAATATTGCTTGATTATTCTCAATGGTTAATTCAAGTGAATCAGAGAATTGAATTAAGAGAGAGTCTATTAATTCCACCTCTAATTCAACACAAAACCCGTTAATTTCAGGCGCATCATCTGCAATGCCTTGCCAATATTGTACATTTTGTCTGAGTTGCTGTAATTCTTTTACGGGTTGCTGATAAAGTTGCCCTTCGCTTATTTGTAATTCACGAGGACAGGTCATTTGATGTATCCAGCCATTAGCAATGGTCGGTTGATACATTTCCTCTCCATCAGGAACCCCCATCCAACCAAATAATAAACGCCTACCATTAACTTGTGTGGTTTGCGGCGCATAAAACTCAAAACCTGCATCAAGTTCGATTAAATCACCATGTTGAAACTGCAATGTTGAATAATCAAAACTGCCCATTAAATAAGCACTAGAGTGCGAATTTAAAAATCGATATTGCTCTTTTTTTATTCCTTGAGGACAGGTTAATAAAATAAAGTGTCCACTAAGTTCAAAGAGATCTGGGCATTCCCACATATAACCCACATCATCTAATCCACCTAAATGACTTCCTGCTAACTCGCCTATTAATTGCCATTGATATAAGTGAGATGCGCGATAAAGTAAAACCTTACCCTGTTTATCTAACGTTTGCGCCCCTAACACCATGTACCATTTATCGTTGTGTTGCCAAATTTTAGGATCACGAACATGTCCGCTATAACCTTCAGGAAGCCCTAAAACAGGCCCTAACTTATCAAAACCACCCTGCTGGTTTTCAACTGCTAAACACTGCCATGCAGTACGAGAACCATCATCAAATTTTACATTTCCGGTATAACAAAGCGTTAATTGTCCTTGATTGATCACAGCACTGCCAGAATAACAGCCATCTTTGTCATAAAATTCATCAGGCAATAAAGCAATAGGTTGATGTTGCCAAGTAATAAGATCCTTTGAACGCCAATGCCCCCAACATTTATTTTTATGCTCACAAGACAGAGGCGCCCATTGATAGAAAAGATGATAATACTTACCATCAAAACAAAACCCATTGGGATCATTTAATAACCCAGTTATTGGCGCTAAATGCCAACGCGGATAGTATTTATCTTTTGCAGCTTTAGCACTATTACGCATAACCGCTTGTAAAATTGCAGATAATCCTTCGCTTTTTGTCATTTATGCAGACTCCACTTTATATTTCAGTAAAAGAGAAAGAACAAAAGCTGTTAAGAATGCGATCACTAAACCAATAACATAATTAATAATTGAACCCGCTTGTACAATCGCAATACCCGGAATAGCGGTAAGACCAACAGCGGTCATATAAACGTGAGAGCCAACAACCCAAGCGCCTCCAGCAGCACCTCCAATTAGTGCAGCAATAAAAGGTTTACCATAACGCAAATTAATCCCGAAAATTGCCGCCTCTGTAATACCTAACATCGCGGAGAAACCCGATGGGATCGTAATAGCTTTAATTTTCGCATCGTTGGTTTTAAACCAAACGGCAATACAGGCTCCTCCTTGTGCAATATTAGCCATCGCCCAAATAGGTAATAAGAAATTTACGCCAATATTCGGATTCCCTAATAATCCAGCTTCGACTGCATGGAAACTATGGTGTATTCCTGTAATAACAATAACAGAATAAAGACCACCAAAAATAAGCCCTGCAATCCAACCTGCCTGCGTAATTAACGTACTTAGTATTAATGAAATACCATCACCTAAAAGACGACCGACAGGTCCAATCACTAATAACGCAACAAAGCCTGAAATAATAACGGTTAAAAATGGCGTGATAATTAAATCAAGTGCATTAGGAACAACTTTACGTAATTGTTTTTCCAGTACACTCATAAACCAAACTGCCAGTAATACTGGGAAAACAGTTCCTTGATAGCCAATCATGGCGACTTCTAACCCAAAAAAATTCATGGTATTAAATCCAGCCGCAACCCCCCACGCGTTAGTTAAGGCTGGATGCGTTAAAATTCCGCCTAATGTCGCGCCAAGATAAGGATTTCCGCCAAATTCTTTTGCAGCAGTAAAACCAATAAGAATGGGCAAAATAATAAAAGCCGCGGAGCTACACATATCAAGCATGATATAGAGTGCATTATCGGGACTTACCCACTGGTTAGTTTTCATTAATCCCAGCAATCCCATTAATAAGCCTGACGCTACAATGGCAGGAATAATAGGGACAAAGATATTGGAAAGCAGTCTAGCTATTCGTTGAAATGGATTGAGCTTTTTAGCCGCAATATTTGCAGCCTCAGATTTACTAGATTTACTAATACCTGCGGCAGCAATAAATGCAGCATGTACTTTATTAACTAACCCTGTGCCGAAAATGACCTGAATTTGCCCAGCGTTACTAAAACACCCTTTTACACCCTCTAATTTATTTATTGCCTCTTTATCTGCTTTTGAGTCATCAACAAGAACAAGTCTTAAGCGCGTAGCGCAATGTGCTGCACTTGCGATATTTTCAGCACCACCTAATAAAGGCACAAGCTGGTGAGCAACTTTTTCAATATTCATCATAGCCTCTGTCATTCTTTTTTATTTATGTAGCGAGTATTTAGTTTAATTGAAAACTAAAACGGTTTAGCTAACAATTGGATTAAATAAAAATCAATTCAAGATAGCAATAAAAACTCAGGTAAAGGTCGTTTAATTGTGATCTTAATTACAAAAAAGCACGTTTATTAATCATGTTTTGACTCTTTTAAATAATTAAAAACAACGAAAAGCTAAACTATCTTTAATTTTTGTTTAGCTAAATGGGTTAATTAGTTGTTAGATAATTATAGCCCCTAAAAATGATAGTTAAGCATGAATAAAAATGACTATTGAACCAACAAAATCATATAGATATAAACAAGTAAGCAGGCTTAATAAATGTTACTGATAACATCCAAACACTTAACTAATCGTTATATATTTATTTATATAAAGGTTGTTAATCAAATGATTAAATACAACCAATACAAAAACTTAAGATAACCTTAAAAACTGGTAACGCTTGTAATAAATCACTTTTCTTTGATGTAAAGCAACTACAACTTTCAGGAAATACGTAGTATCCACATTAACAGTTGGGTTTTATTGCCTACGTTAAAGTGCTTATTTTTTAACAACAATAACAATCATTATTTCTTTATAAGCTTATTAGCTGCTGTTTTTTCTTAAAATTTTAATAATCAAGTGAGTAATGTATGAAAAACATCAAAGAGATGGCGTTACTTTCCACTCCCTTATCTCGCCGTCGTTTTGTAAAAACAGGTGCAGCGGGTGGTTTAGCGATAACCGCAGGTGGATTATCACTCCCCTTTCATCAAGCCATTGCCTCGGAAACAAAACCAACAACGAATAGCGAAAAAGTCGTGTGGAGCGCATGTACTGTAAACTGCGGTAGTCGTTGCCCATTACGTATGCATGTGATTGATGGTGAAATTAAATACGTTGAAACCGACAACACGGGCAATGATGTCTACGAAGAATTACATCAAGTGCGTGCTTGTTTACGTGGTCGTTCTATGCGTCGCCGTGTTTACAACCCAGACCGTTTACGTTATCCAATGAAACGTGTAGGTAAACGTGGTGAGGGTAAATTTGAACGTATTTCATGGGATGAAGCGTTTGATACTATTTCAGATACCATGAAACGTTTAATCAAAGATTATGGTAATGAATCTATTTATCTAAACTACGGTACAGGAACATTAGGTGGCACCATGACGAAGTCTTGGCCACCAGGTGCAACATTAATTGCACGTTTAATGAATTGTTGTGGCGGTTATCTGAATCATTATGGTGACTATAGTACGGCGCAAATCGCAGCGGGCTTAAATTATACTTATGGTGGTTGGGCAGATGGTAATAGCCCTTCAGATATTGAAAACACCAAACTTGTCGTGATGTTCGGTAATAATCCGGGTGAAACCCGTATGAGTGGTGGCGGTGTCACCTATTACGTTGAACAAGCTCGTGAAAAATCTGATGCACGAATGATTATCATCGATCCACGCTATACCGATACGGGTGCTGGTCGTGAAGATGAATGGATCCCAATTCGTCCAGGAACAGATGCTGCATTAGTTAATGCATTAGCTTATGTCATGATTAAAGAAGACTTAGTTGATAAGCCTTTCTTAGATAAATATTGTGTTGGTTACGATGAAACCACTATGCCAGAGGGTGCGCCAAAAAATGGCCACTATAAAGCCTATATTTTAGGTAATGGTGCAGATGGTCAGCCAAAAACGCCTGAGTGGGCGGCGCAGATCACTGGTATTCCTGCTTCACGCATTGTTAAATTAGCCCGTGAAATCGCAACAGCGAAACCTGCTTATATTACACAAGGCTGGGGTCCTCAACGTCGTTCTAACGGTGAGCTTGCTTCTCGTGCTATCGCAATGCTCTCTATTTTAACAGGTAATGTGGGAATTAACGGCGGTAATACTGGCGCTCGTGAAGGCTCTTACAGTATTCCTTTTGTTCGTATGCCAACCTTTACTAACCCTGTTACCACCAGCATTTCTATGTTTATGTGGACAGATGCCATTTTACGTGGTCCAGAAATGACGGCAACCCGTGACGGTGTTCGTGGTAAAGACAAACTTGATGTACCAATCAAAATGGTATGGAACTACGCGGGCAACTGCTTAGTAAACCAACATTCTGAAATCAATCGTACTCATGACATTTTGCAAGACGATAAAAAATGCGAAATGATTGTGGTGATCGATAACCATATGACAGCATCTGCTAAGTATGCCGACATTCTGCTTCCTGATTGCACAGCATCAGAACAAATGGATTTCTGTATGGATGCATCAGCAGGTAATATGGCTTATGTTATTTTCGCTGATCAGGCAATCAAACCTCGCTTTGAAAGCCGTAATATCTATGAAATGACAAGCGAAATTGCAAAACGCATGGGTGTGGGTGAAAAATTCACTGAAAACCGAACACAAGAAGAGTGGCTACGTCACCTTTATGAGCAATCTCGTCAAAACTTACCTGAATTGCCGACTTTTGAAGAATTCCGTGCTCAAGGTATCTTCAAAAAACGCGATCCTGAAGGTCATCACGTTGCTTATCGTAAATTCCGTGAAGATCCTGAAAACAACCCATTAACAACGCCATCAGGTAAAATTGAGATTTATTCTTCTCAACTTGCCGACATTAAAGCGACATGGGAACTCGCGTCTGACGATGTGATTGATCCACTGCCTATCTACTCTGCTGGTTTTGAAAGCTATGGCGATCCAGCAATGGAAAAATATCCATTACAAATGACAGGATTCCACTATAAATCACGCACTCACTCAACGTATGGCAACGTTGATGTCTTAAAGGCAGCTTGCCCTCAAGAAATATGGATCAACCCTGTTGATGCTACTAAACGCGGTATCAAACACGGTGATTTAGTGCGTATTTATAACGATCGTGGTGAAGTTCGGATCAATGCGAAAGTCACACCTCGTATTTTACCGGGCGTGGTCGGCTTAAGCGAAGGTGCTTGGTATAACCCAGACAGTAATCGAATTGATCACGCAGGTAGTATTAACGTGTTAACGACACAACGCCCTTCACCTCTCGCTAAGGGTAATCCTTCTCACAGTAATCTTGTTGAAGTCGTCAAGGCGTAAGGAGTCTGGTTATGTCAACGCAATATGGTTTTTATATTGATTCAAGTCGTTGCACCGGCTGCAAAACCTGTGAACTGGCGTGCAAGGATTTTAAAAATTTATCCCCTGAAGTGAATTTCCGCCGTATTTATGAATATGCGGGTGGTGATTGGACTGAGCAAGATGGCGTTTATACACAAAACGTGTTTGCTTATTACCTATCTATTTCGTGTAACCACTGTGACGATCCAGCTTGTGCCAAAGTTTGCCCAAGTGGCGCGATGCATAAACGTGAAGACGGCTTTGTTGTTGTTAATGAAGATATTTGTATCGGTTGTCGTTATTGTCATATGGCTTGCCCTTACGGCGCACCGCAATTTGATGAAGTCAAAGGTCATATGACCAAATGTGATGGTTGCTATGAACGTGTGGCTGAAGGCAAAAAACCTATTTGTGTCGAATCTTGTCCACTGCGTGCATTAGATATGGCACCTATTGAAGAGTTACGCGCTAAATATGGTGATTTAGCTGAAATTGCACCACTTCCTTCAGCAAAATACACCAAACCAAATATTGTCCTTAAATTAAATGCCAATAGCCGTCCTGTGGGTGATACCACTGGTCATTTGGCAAACCCAGAGGAGGTGTAAGATGGTGGGATTGCATGAATGGCCACTAATGTTTTTTACTGTTATCGGCCAAAGTGTTGCGGGTGCCTTTATTATTATGGGGTGCGCTATCCTTTCGGGTAAGCTTTCCGCAGAAATGAACCGAAAAGTGCATTACAGCATGTTTGGACTCTGGGCATTAATGGGTATTGGCTTCTTATTATCCATGATGCATATGGGAACCCCATTACGCGCATTTAACTCATTACTTCGTTTGGGTCACTCATCATTAAGTAATGAAATTGCTAGCGGTTCAATTTTCTTTGCGCTGGGAGGTATTTACTGGTTACTGGCTGTACTTAATAAAATGCCTGTTGCATTAGGCAAATTATGGGTCGCACTGGTTATGGTATTAGCTGCATTATTTATTACGGCTATCTCTCGTGTATACCAAATTGATACTGTTCCGACTTGGTATAACAGCTATACCACATTTAATTTTGTGCTAACGGCCTTTATCTGTGGTCCTGTTTTAGCGGCACTCTTAATGCGTATTGCAGGTTTTAATCTAAACTGTGTCAGTGCATTGCCATTACTCAGTGTTATCGCCATTCTTGTGAGTGCTATTGTGGCAACATCACAAGGTTTTGAATTAGGTTCTATTCAAACCTCTGTGCAAAAAGCGGTGGATTTAGTCCCTAACTATGGAGCTTTGATGGGGATTAAATTAGTGGCTTTAGTCTTAGGCTTGAGTTGTTGGATTGCCCCACTGTTACGTAAAAATAACCCTTCGATTGCTTTGTTAGCATTGGGCTTTATTTTAGTGTTTGCTGGTGAGTTTATAGGACGCGGCGTGTTCTATGGTTTACATATGACTGTCGGCATGGCAGTAGTGGGTTAATTAATTTCTCACCCATCTAAACCGCTGTAATAGTTAAAAAGCACACTCTTTTTATCTGTTATGGCGGTTTTCCTTTTATATTACGGTATCGCTCTTTTTTAATCTTCGTCATTATGTTTAGATAGAAAATCGCATATAGTAAAGACAATAAATCTAAGCGGATTATAAAAATATTATGGAACAACAACTTATTACTGATATTTCTCTCACTGCCCGTATTTTAGGCGCGGCTTTTTATTATGCACCTACTGAGAAAAGTGACATTGTCGAGCTGCTGTCTAGTCAAAAGTGGGTTGAAGAATGGCCTTATGGCAGTGATGAAGAAAAGCAACGCATTGCTAACCTTCTTTCACAAACCGCATTAGCGGAAGAAACTTTAGCACAGGCATATCAACGTTTATTTGTTGGCCCTTACGCACTGCCTGCGCCACCTTGGGGCTCTGTTTACCTTGATCATGAAAATGTATTATTCGGTAATTCAACATTAGATCTACGTGAATGGATGCTAGAAAATGGCATTGATATTGCGTTAACTCAAAATGAACCTGAAGATCATTTTGGTTTAATGGTGATGATGGTGGCATGGATTGCAGAAACTCGTCCTGAAAAATTAAATGAGCTATTAGCAGAACACCTTCTGCCGTGGGCTTATCGTTATTTAGAGAAGTTATCTCTGCAAGGTGCATTCCCTTATTATGAAGGTTTAGCTATGCTGGCGACATTAACGCTAAAAAACTGGCAATCTCTGCTAAATATCACCCCTGCTGAAAAACAGTTATTTTGCTAATAACTGTTTTACTAATAACAAAATAGCGTTATTAATAGATAGACCAGCCTTAATGGCTGGTTTATTATTTTAAGAGCTATAGAAATTTATTTAATCTTTTATTTAATTCTAATTCAATCACTGTCATTTTTTCTATCATTTCATCAAACCCCCAAGGCAACTGAGCATTTGGAAAAAGATCGTCCATATTATTCCAATCTTTTTTATATAATTTATATAGCTCACCTGTAGGCACTAATCTAAATTTCCCACTAAATTTAGGACAACATGCATCTTGGCTTTTTCTGTAAAATAGCCTTTGGAAAATTAAATTATCTCTATGTAGCTTTATATTAAAGCAATTTTCTTTATCGTTTTCATAAATCATCCAAATATCGTAAAGATGACGCGCATATTTATTAGCTAATTTAACGCCATTTCGTTTTTCACTTTTAAGAATGAGTTCATGAGTAGCATACATTTTTTCTACAACTGTTCTTTCTGGTTTTAATGCAATAACATTAAATTTCTCTTCTTTAAAAAAACTTATACAATCACCCAGCATATGGTTAATATGTATATGTTCAATTGGATGATTATTTGAACGACCGCCTGTTTCTAATAGAACGCGAGGTATTAGCATAATGTTCTTTTGGCAAACTCTGTGGATAATAAATAGCTAGGTTAAGAGGAAACTGACTCTCTATTTCAATTCTAATATTATTATCTAATAAACTAAGGTTATTTTTTAATTCTGGAGTTAATATTTCCTCAACAAACATTTTAGATTTCCTAGCCATATAGGAAATAAATGAATCGATAATCTTATTCTTTGCATTATTGTTTGGAACAGTATTGCTACACTCTAATAGCTCTAATGAAAAAGAGAGATCAATATCTTCAGACATTCTATTTATTAGATTAAAGCATTTTGATAAACTCGTTCCACCTTTAAATATTAATGCAGGTTCTACACATCCTAATTTAGGCTCAATGACAGTAAAGATGATTTTTAATATTTGACATATCCAAAAATCCTTTTCAATGATAAATGCTGGTAATTTTTCTGAATGAGATAAGGATGCTGCTAATAATGCCTCTTCTCGCTCTTTATTACTTAATTGAATAAATTGATTCATTTTTATTTTCTAATTTTACCGTAATCCATTCCATAGATTTAGGAAGTGCTTGCAAGAATGCTTGCTGAGCATCTAACGATAATAATGAAATAAATATATAGTGGATCTTATCTTCATATTTTTCAAAATTGTTTGCATTAAGGCCAGTTAAACATGACCATAACAGTAATGCATTTTTACGATCGTCAATATTTTGAATATGAAGGTGCTTAGTAAATTTACCCAAAGATTCTTTGTATTCAAGTTTTATTGGTAGATGATAAAAATCTGTTCTTATTCTCGCTGTGACAAAATATTTATACACCATAGGTAATTGTGTACTTAAACCTAAAGCATTCATTGCTGAAGTTGATGCCAATACATACTCTGCTTTTTTGGTTGATGTTATTGTTTTAATAACCTCTTCAGGATCTACGGGAATTTCGCCAAAACGTGATACTTTAGGGCGATAATAAGTTCCTTTACCCACTCGCTTAACAACACCTTCAGACATTAGCCTAACCATCTCTGCAGAAACTGCATTAGCTTTAGATATCAATTTTTTACGATCAATAATTTGCTCAAAAGTAAATACTTTTCCGAATCGTTGATGGGTAACATATTGACGCACTGAATGTGCAATATTGATCCTCATAACTCCTCCTATTTCTGTATATAAAGCATACATAAAGTTCAAAGTATTGTCATTAGTTGACAGTTTAACTTGTCATGTTATGACAGTTATTAATGTGTTTTATTAATAGCTATTTTTATACTTTTTTTACACTTCTCACCTCTCTTTTATCAACATCTTTACAGCCCATTCAGTACGCTCACTCAATCTAAATAGTAAAAGGATTGTTCTGATGCTGATATTCGGTGCTGTGACGTTAGTTGTTTTGCTCACTGCTTATCTTATCTATGTGTTATTCCACGCAGAGGCATTTTAAAAATGGCAACAACGATGTTGATCTATCTTGCTGTTTTTCTGATCACATTATTAGTGATGGGGAAAATGCTTGGACATTATTTAGCTCGCCTTATTGAAGGTGACTTACCTCATTGGGTTACTCAAACCGAACATGTTATTTGGCGTTGTTGTGGTTTTAAGCCCGCGGGAAAAGCAATCCAGCCGATGAGCTGGTATCACTATATGCTTGCCCTACTTATTTTTAACTTAATGGGCGCAATTCTATTATTTGTCATACTGCTTAACCAAGGGTATTTACCTTTAAACCCTCAATTTGCATCTAATATGAATTGGGACTTAGCGTTAAATACCACAATTAGCTTTATCACTAATACTAATTGGCAAGCTTACAGCGGTGAAACCGCAGTGAGTTATTTAAGCCAAATGACAGGGCTTGCGGTGCAAAACTTCTTATCTGCAACAACGGGTATTGCTGTCGCTTTTGTTTTAATTAGAGCGCTAACACAGTCCTCTTGTTCCTCATTAGGGAATGCATGGGTCGATATTGGGCGCATTACATTATATGTCCTACTCCCTTTATCAATTGTTTGGTCACTGTTATTTGTCAGCCAAGGGGTAATACAAAACTTTCACCCAGCGGTATTAAGCCAAGGTCTTGATGGTCAACAGCAATGGTTACCTATGGGGCCAGTTGCTTCTCAAGAAGCCATTAAATTATTAGGAACAAATGGCGGTGGCTATTTCGCGGCAAACTCTGCCCATCCTTACGAAAATCCAACATCATTAAGTAACTTCTTGCAGATACTTGCCATATTTCTTATTCCTACTGCCTTATGTTTTGCTTTTGGTCGTTTAAGTGGAGCACAACGCCAAGGTCATACCTTACTTTGGGCTATGACGTTAATTTTTATTGTTGCTGTTATTGTGGTCACTTGGGCTGAATGGCAAGGAAATCCAGAATTTATCTTTGCTGGTACAGATAGCTCGCTGAATATGGAAGGCAAAGAAACGCGCTTTGGCATAATAGGTAGCGCTATTTTTGTTGCTGTCACAACAGCAGCATCTTGTGGTGCAGTTAATGCCATGCATGACTCATTAACCGCTTTAGGTGGCATGGTGCCAATGTGGTTAATGCAAACAGGAGAAGTGGTATTTGGTGGTGTAGGATCAGGATTTTACGGCATGATCCTCTATGTATTATTAGCGGTGTTTATCGCTGGATTAATGGTTGGTCGAGCACCTGAATACCTTGGTAAAAAGATTGGTGTTGCCGAAATGAAATGGGTAGCGGTTGCTATTTTAATTTCTCCTGCCGTTGTTTTATTAGGTACAACCCTCGCCTTATTTACTGATGTTGGTCGTGAAGCCATTTTAAATCCAGGTCCTCATGGCTTTAGTGAAGTGTTATATGCCTTTACTTCTGCTGCTAATAATAACGGTAGTGCTTTTGCTGGGCTTAATGCCACCTCACCTTTTTACAATCTATTATTAGGGCTTTCCATGTTGATTGGTCGCTTTGGTGTCATGTTACCTGTTTTAGCTATCGCAGGTAGTTTAGCCGTGAAAAAGCGTCAGCCAGAAAGCTTGGCAACACTCTCTACCACTTCACCGCTATTTATTTTGTTATTGATCCTCACTGTATTAATGATCGGCGCTTTAACTTTTGTTCCGGCATTAGCACTTGGCCCTATTGCAGAACACCTACAGCTGTTCTGGGCTAAATAAGGAAACGTATCATGAAAAAAACTCAACTATTTGACAGAAAAACTGTGATATCGGCTTTCTTTGATGCGATAAAAAAATGTACGCCTCAAGCACAATGGCGTAACCCCGTTATGTTTATTGTTTATGTGGGTGCGCTCTTAACTACCGGAATTTGGATTGCTTCACTGTTAGGTTATCTTCCTGATGATAATCACTTTACTTCACAAGTCATGTTTTGGTTATGGGTGACATTGCTATTTGCCAATTTCGCTGAATCATTAGCAGAAAGTCGAAGCAAAGCACAAGCTGCTAGCTTACGAGGTGCTAAACAACAATCCAAAGCGATACGTTTACATCATGCAGACATTAATGCCTCGAAAGAAACCGTTGACTCTTTCTCATTGCATAAAGGTGATATCGTTTTAGTCAACGCTGGCGAAACTATTCCTTGTGATGGTGAAGTCATTGAAGGTGGTGCTTCTGTTGATGAAAGTGCGATTACGGGTGAATCAGCACCTGTTATTCGTGAATCAGGTGGCGATTTTTCTTCTGTGACTGGTGGCACTCGAGTATTGTCAGATTGGCTGATTATTCGCTGCACTGCTGAGGCAGGTAATTCATTTCTCGACCGCATGATTGGAATGGTAGAAGGTGCAAAGCGTAGAAAGACGCCGAATGAAGTTGCTTTGACCATCTTATTAACTGCACTGACGCTGATTTTCTTATTGGCTTGTATAACACTTTATCCATTTAGTGTGTTTGCTGTCGAATTTCAAGGTCATGGTGAGGTTATTTCTGTTGTCACTTTAATTGCTTTGTTGGTGTGTCTTATTCCCACAACGATTGGCGGCTTGCTTTCATCAATTGGTGTGGCGGGAATGAGCCGCATGTTAGATGCCAATGTGATTGCAACCAGTGGGCGTGCTGTTGAAGCCGCCGGTGATGTTGATGTCTTACTTCTTGATAAAACAGGCACGATTACACTCGGTAACCGTCAAGCTTCTCGTTTTATCCCTCTTTCGGGTATTAGCGAAAAACAACTTGCTGATGCAGCACAATTAAGCTCGCTTGCAGATGAAACGCCCGAAGGCAGAAGTATTGTGATCCTCGCTAAACAGCGTTTTAATTTGCGCGAACGTGATTTAGCATCAATTGGAGCTTCTTTTATTCCCTTCTCTGCAATGACAAGAATGAGTGGTGTCAATTTAGGAGAGCGCTTGATCCGCAAAGGTTCCGTTGATGCTATTCGTCGCCATATTGAAGTCAGTCACGGCCATTTTCCTGATGAAGTCACCGCGATAGTTGAGCAAGTAGCGAGATCCGGAGGAACACCGCTGGTGGTAGTGGAAAATCAGAAAATTTTAGGTGTTGTTGAACTTAAAGATATTGTGAAAGGTGGAATTAAAGAGCGCTTTGCTCAACTTCGCCAAATGGGTATAAAAACCGTCATGATCACCGGTGATAATCATCTTACGGCGGCGGCTATCGCAGCAGAATCTGGTGTTGATGATTTTCTGGCTGAAGCAACACCTGAAGCAAAACTGGCATTAATTCGCCAATATCAATCAGAAGGTCGATTAGTCGCAATGACGGGTGACGGTACTAATGATGCTCCAGCTTTGGCGCAAGCGGATGTCGCTGTTGCCATGAATTCAGGCACTCAAGCTGCCAAAGAAGCGGGAAATATGGTCGATTTAGACTCTAATCCAACAAAATTAATCGAAGTTGTGCATATTGGTAAACAAATGCTAATGACACGGGGCGCTTTAACCACATTTAGTATTTCCAACGATATCGCCAAATACTTCGCCATTATTCCTGCGGCTTTCGCTGTCACCTACCCACAGCTCAACATGCTTAATGTCATGAACTTACACTCACCAGCATCTGCCATGCTATCTGCGGTTATTTTTAATGCCTTAATCATTGTCTTTTTGATCCCTCTTGCCCTTAAAGGTGTGCATTATCGCCCTGTTTCTGCGCATTCATTATTGCGCCGTAACCTCTCTTTATATGGGATCAGCGGATTATTAGTCCCTTTTATTGGCATTAAAATCATCGATATGATCTTAGCGTTTATTGGGTTTTAAGGAGCTCTATATGCATCTATTTCGTTCATCCTTAGTAATGTTATTATTACTCACATTAATAACCGGACTCGCCTATCCTTTGCTTGTTACAGGATTAGCCAATCTTATTTTCCCATGGCAAGCGAATGGTTCATTGGTTTATCAAGATAACAAGCTCATTGGATCTGAATTTATTGGGCAACAATTTACACGGGATGATTATTTTAAAAGTCGTCCATCAATGACGTCAGAAATGCCCTATAACAGCATGGCTTCAGGCGCTAGCCAATTAGCATCTTCAAATCCATTATTGCTTAATGAGGTCACGAAACGCGTTCAAATGTGGCAAAAAGCGGTTGATAATGATCAGGCTGTTCCTGTTGATTTAGTGACCGCATCAGGGAGTGGACTTGATCCTCATATTTCATTACAAGCGGCCTATTACCAAGTTGAAAATATTGCACATTCTCGTCAACTCACTAAGGATGAGATTAAGCAATTAATAAAAGAGAATACGACAACACCATTAATCTCATTTTTAGGTGAGCCTGTGATTAATGTCTTTAAGCTTAATCAGGCACTTGATAGATTAAGTGCAGAAAAACATAAAAGAGTGAGTGTTCAATAAAATGGAACATGACCAACAATGGCAACGTCCCTCACCCGATGATTTACTCGCTTCAACGCGAACAACAACTCGTGGACGACTAAAAATATTTTTTGGGGCTTGTGCAGGTGTAGGGAAAACTTACACCATGTTGCAAGAAGCTCAACGCCTCCACCAGCAAGGTATTGATGTGCTTGCTGGTGTTGTCGAAACGCACCAAAGACAAGAAACGGCGGCATTACTTCACGGATTACCTTTATTGCCGCCACAACGTATTCATCATCATGGTAGAAAGCTTGTCGCATTTGATTTAGATGCCGCATTAGCCAGACACCCAGCGGTGATCTTAATGGATGAGCTGGCATTTAGTAACCCTCATAAATGCCGGCATCCTAAGCGTTGGCAAGATGTGGAAGAGCTGTTGGATGCAGGTATTGATGTACTTGCCACAATAAATGTGCAACACATTGAAAGTCTTAATGATATCGTGGGAAGTATTACAGGAATTCGTGTCCAAGAGACGATCCCTGACTATATTTTTGATAGTGCTGATGAAGTGGTTATGGTGGATTTACCGCCTGATGATCTACAACAACGGTTGCATGAAGGCAAAGTATATCTAGCTGGACAAGCAGAACGGGCCATCGAACACTTTTTTCGTAAAGGTAATTTAATCGCACTACGAGAATTAGCTTTACGCCGTATGGCAGATAGAGTTGATACACAAGTTAAAGAGTTTCGAGATAGCCAAGGAACGGCTCCTGTTTGGCACACCACAGATAGTCTGATGGTATGCCTTGGTGCTCATGGCGGTAACGACAAATTAGTTCGCACGGCAGCGCGTTATGCTGCCGCTTTTGGTTGCCAATGGCATGCTATTTATGTTGAAACCCCTAAGCTTCATCAAATTGGAGAGCATAAACGTCGAGCTATTTTACACTCGCTAAAACTGGCACAACATCTAGGTGCAAGAACCGCGATCCTTTCTGATAATCAAGCTGAAAAAGCGGTGATCCGCTACGCCAGAGAGCATAATCTTGGAAAAGTGATTATTGGTCAACGTGCTTACCAAAAATGGCAATGGTTAAAACGTTGGATACGGATGCGTTTTGCAGAAAAATTAGCACGTTATGCACCCGACCTCCATGTTATTAGTGTTGCTCTCAATGATGAGGACATTCGTTATAAAACCAAAACAGCACCACTGCAAAATGATAAATGGCGACAAGAGATAAAAGGCTATTTAACAGCGATTGGATTATGTTTAGCGATAACCTTATTCTCTCGCACATTTCTATTAGCCCTTGATAAAGCCAACTTAGTGACACTCTATTTATTGGGTGTTGTATTAATTGCACTCTTTTTTGGTCGTCGTCCTTCTATTTTTGCAGCATTAATCAACGTTATTAGTTTTGACTTATTTTTTGTACAGCCCCACTTTTCACTCGCTGTACTCGACATGCAATATTTGATCACTTTCACCGTCATGCTTATTGTAGGATTAGTGGTCGGTAATTTAACTGCGGGTATGCGTTATCAAACTCGTGTCGCCCGTTATCGAGAACAACGCACTCGCCACTTATTTGAAATGACAAGAGAACTGGGTCGAGCGGTAACGTTACAAGACGTTGTTCGTACCAGTTACCATTTTTTATCAAGTGCGTTTGATGCCAAAGTTTGCTTATTGCTTCCCAACAAACAAGGTGAATTAACACCTTTTTATGCGCAAGGTATGGGGCATTTACCTATTGATAATGCAATTGCACGTTGGTGTTGTGATAAAGACCAAATTGCTGGTGCAGGCACAGATACTCTGCCAAGTGTGCCTTATCAATTGCATCCGATTACAGCATCTCAACAAGTTTTAGCTATTTTAGCGATTGAACCGAATAATCTTCGCCAACTGCTGATACCTGAACAACAGCAGCTATTGCAAACTTTTAATGGTTTGATTGCTAATGCACTCGAGAGATTACAACAGGCTGAAATTGCAGAACAATCTCGAATTAACATCGAACGAGAACAATTAAGAAATGCATTATTGGCTGCGCTTTCTCATGATTTAAAAACACCGCTTACTGTTCTTTTTGGACAATCAGAGATTTTACTTCTCGATTTAAGCGCTGAAGGTTCATCTCATACAGAACAAGTTAGCCAAATTCGACAACAGATCCTTACCACCTCACGCTTGGTCAATAATTTACTTGATATGGCACGTATTCAATCTGGCGGCATTCAAGTGAATTTACAATGGAATTCGTTGCAAGAAATTACAGGAAGTGCCATTCGTTCTCTCTCTTATTTACTTGAAAAACATCCATTAGAAATTGATATTTCCGCTGATTTATTGCTCTATTGCGATGGTAATTTAATTGAACGAGTTATCACGAACTTACTTGAAAATGCAGTGAAATATACGACATCAAGCACAAAGATTGGAGTAAGAGCCTATATTGAAGCTTCTAAAATTCATGTTGAAGTGTGGGATGAAGGCGATGGTATTCCAACTGACCAACTACAACTTATTTTTAATAAATTTTCACGCGCAGTAAAAGAATCCGCAATTCCTGGTGTTGGATTAGGTCTAGCAATATGTAGCGCGATTATTCGCTTACATGAAGGTGAAATCTGGGCTGAAAACCTTAATTTGTCGGAAAACCATAAAAAAGGTGGAGCAAGTTTCCACTTTGTTTTACCTTTAAAATCACTCCCTGATATTGATGAGATTGAAATAAAACAGTGACTCCATATAACATTTTAATTATTGAAGATGAAAAAGAGATCTTACGCTTTGTTCGGCTTGCTTTAGAGAACGAAGGATTTCGTGTTTATGAAGCCAATGAATGTCAACGTGGGTTAATTGAAGCCGCATCAAGAAAACCTGATTTAGTCATTCTTGATCTGGGTTTACCTGATAAAGATGGGCTGTGTTTTATTCAAGACTTTCGCCAATGGAGTAGTACACCCGTTATCGTACTTTCAGCGCGAGATTCGGAACAAGATAAAGTGAAAGCGCTTGATGCAGGAGCGGACGACTATCTGACTAAACCCTTTGGCATCAGTGAACTACTCGCCAGAGTCAGAGCATCACTACGCCGTTTTGTTAAACAAGAAACACAGAGCACACAATTTACGTTTGGCGATATTACAATTGATTGGGTTAATCGTATTGTTACTCGTCAAAATGAACCCGTTCATTTAACACCAACAGAATTTCGTTTGCTAAGCGAATTGGTTAATAACAGCGGTAAAGTGCTTACTCAACGGCATTTAATGCAACATGTTTGGGGACCAAATTTCGTTGAACACAGTCACTATTTGCGCATTTATATGGGACATTTACGCCAAAAACTAGAAACCGATCCCGCATGTCCAGTGCATTTAATGACAGAAACGGGGATCGGCTATCGATTTATGCCTTAATATTTTCTATAACATAATGACATTAAGCCATTGCCGAAATGGTTTTTCTAAAACGTAATAATGCTAATGAAAAAAACACAGAGCCAATAACAATTAAGATAATGAATTGTGGCCACACAATCGAGAAGTCAGCACCACGATATAAAATAGCCTGAGCTAAGCTAACAAAGTGTGTAGTTGGCATTGTTTGCATTACATCCTGTACAAACTGGGGCATACTTTCTCGTGATGTCATCCCTCCTGATAACATATTTAATGGCAACAATACCATAATCATCAATAAACCAAATTGAGGCATTGAGCGAGCCATTGTTCCTAAAAAAATGCCTATTGAGGTTGTCGCAAATAAGCTTAAAGCAACACCACACATAAACAGTAGAACAGAACCTTCGATAGGAACATGAAGTAAAGATTTCACGACTAAGACCAGCGACATAGCTGATGCCAATAATACAACCAATCCCATTGACCATATCTTAGAAAGCATGATTTCAAAGGGAGTTACAGGCATAACCAGTAAGTGCTCAATGGTGCCATGCTCTCGCTCTCTTATTAATGCTGCTCCTGTTAATACTATCGATAACATAGTGATATTATTGATAATTGCCATAACAGAACCAAACCAAGATTGTGTCAGATTCGGGTTGAAACTCATTCTAACTTCCAAATCAACAGGCAGTGGATCGTTGGTTCTATTTTTCGCTAAAAAGGTTTTTGCTTCACCCATTACAATATTTTGAATATAGCTATTACCTAAAAAAGCTTGGCTCATTCTCGTTGCATCAATATTAACTTGTATTTCAGGTTTTCGACCTGCTAAGAGATCACGCTGAAAATTAGGCGGAATATCGAGTGCAAAGGTATAAGCTCCTCTATCTAATAAACCATCAATTTGCTCAGGAGTAATCTCAGCTGGAGGTAAGAAATAAGGCATATAAAAACTATTTACAATACGTGCAGATAGCTGAGATTTATCTTGATCAGCAACAGCAATCGGCGCGTGATGCAACGAACCGGGTGTAACAGTTGCTGATGAATAAATAGACACAGTAAAAGCAAACACAATTAACGCCAACATCGCTTTATCACGAGAGAGACTACGTAGCTCTTTTACGCCTAAATTAAACACATTTTGAATTGTGCGCCACATTTAAGCCTCCTGCTTTTTCAAGAAAAAGATACTCAACCCAATAACAATTGGGATAGTGATAAGCAAAGGAATAAAAGACCAAGGTAAATCAAAAAGGTTTAATCCCTTAGAGAATGTTCCTCTTGAGATAGTTAAAAAGTGAGATGTAGGATAAATATGCCCTATCCATTTACCTATACCTTCCAGTGACGAAACAGGATCAATCATTCCTGAAAATTGTGTTGCTGGAATTAAGGTAATAATTGAAGTACCAAAAATGGCTGCAATCTGACTTTTCATAAAGCAAGAAATGAGTAATCCCATTCCAGTAGCAATGGTGATATAGAGTAATGCACCTAAAGAAAGCGTTAACATACTCCCTTTAAAACTTACCCCAAACACAAAGACAGAAAGCGCACAGAGCATAAAAAAGTTAAACATACCCAACAAGATGTAAGGAAATTGCTTGCCTAGCAAAAATTCTGCTTTGGTGATAGGTGTAACATAAAGATTAATAATAGAACCCAGCTCTTTTTCACGAACGACACTCAATGCACTTAACATTGCAGGGATCATCATCAATAACAGTGGAATAACTGCTGGTACAATGGCGGGTAAACTTTTTACATCAGGATTATAGCGATAACGGGTTTCTATATTAATAGGTGATAATTTATCAACCACATTAGTTGGTTGACGCATAGCCATATCAAGCATCCATGTTGTATGCATTGCCTGAATATAACCGCGAACAGTTTCAGCCCGATTAGGCATTGCGCCATCAATCCAGACACCTATTTTTACAGTATGGCCTTTGGCAACATCTCGCGCAAAGTTAGGAGGAATTTCAATCGCAACCGTAATATCACCACTACGCAACCGCTTTTCCAGTTGGTCATAATCGGTGATAGGTGCCTTTTCAATAAAATAACGAGAGCCTGAAAGGTTTTGGCTATATGCCTGACTTAACCCTGTTTTATCTCTATCCATAATACCGAAGCGTAGATTTTCTACATCTAGACTAATACCGTAACCCATAATAAACATCAAGATCACCGTACCTAATAGCGCTAAAGTAAGGCGTACCGGATCTCGGCGTAATTCCATACCTTCACGAATACTATAGCTAAATAAACGCCGTAAACTAAATCGTTGCTTTAACGCTTTTTCTGCACTTTCATGACTAGATGCTGGAAGTTGTAGGCTTTTTTCATCAAGTTCAGGTGCCTCTTGTTCACCTGATGCCTTTTTAAGGTAATCAATAAAGACTTCTTCAAGCGTATCAAATTGGCTATTTTTAACTAAATTTTCAGGTGTATCTGTGACTAATACTTTACCAGCATGCATCAGCGACATTCGGTCACAACGTGCCGCTTCATTCATAAAGTGAGTTGAGATAAAAATAGTGACACCGTCACGTCTTGATAGGTCAACCATCAAATTCCAGAACATATCTCGCGCAATGGGATCAACCCCTGAAGTTGGTTCATCCAATATCAACATTTCAGGTTTATGGATAACAGCAACGGCGAGCGACAAACGCTGACGAATGCCTAATGGCAAACCATCAGGCATTATTTCTTCAACATCCGTTAAATTAAAACGCTCACTCATTTCCCTAACACGTTGAGGAATTTCCTCTTCTGGAATATGAAAAAGCTTGGCGTGTAATTCAAGGTTTTGTCGTACAGTCAATTCACTGTAAAGTGAAAATGCTTGAGACATATAGCCAACACGACGACGTGTTTCAATATCTTTAGGATCAACTTCTTGACCAAATAACCAAGCTCGCCCTTCACTCGCTTCGAGTAAACCTGTCAGCATTTTCATAGTAGTTGATTTACCACAACCATTCGATCCTAAGAATCCAAAAATTTCTCCTTTAGGAATACGAAAGCTTACATGGTCTACTGCAACAAATTGCCCAAAACGCATGGTTAAATCTTGTGCTTCAATGGCGATAGTATCATCGTCACTTTTATCTCTTGGAGGGATAATCACTTTTTGATGATCTTTCTTTTTCTCTTCTGGCAATAACTCGATAAAAGCAGCTTCTAGTTCATCAGTATGAGTTTGGGCTTTTAATTCATCGGCATGGCCTGTTGCTAATATTTTTCCGGCATCCATAGCAACCAACCAATCAAAACGTTCAGCTTCTTCCATATAAGCGGTCGCTACTAATACGCTCATATTTTTTTGACGCTTACGTATACGATTAATTAATTCCCAAAATTGCGCGCGGGATAACGGGTCAACCCCAGTAGTGGGTTCATCGAGAATAAGTAACTCTGGATCGTGAATAAGCGCACAACATAAACCCAGTTTTTGTTTCATTCCTCCAGAAAGTTTACCCGCAGGCCTATCACGGAATGGGGCTAAACCCGTACTTTCAAGTAAATCATTTATGCGTTCTGCCCGCTCTTGTTTTGATTGACCAAATAAACGACCAAAAAAATCCACATTTTCAAAAACAGAAAGTGTGTGATAAAGATTTTTACCTAATCCTTGAGGCATATAAGCAATACGAGGACAAACAGCTCTTCGGTGTTCAACATCATTCATATCACCGTTTAAAACAATTATTTGCCCAGTTTGGATTTCTCTCGCACCAGCAATAAGAGAGATCAAGCTCGATTTCCCTACACCATCAGGGCCAATTAGCCCGACCATTTTTCCAGCAGGAATAGCCAATGTCACATCATCAAGCGCTTTGGTATCGCCATAATGTTGGGATACATGAGTCAATTCAATGATATGAGAATGACTTTGCGTTCTCATTGTTTGACTCATTGCGGTAATTTCACCTCTAAATCAGTTGGCCAAGATTGGTTATTATCTAATCTAATATAAGCACGACCCGGTAATCCTGTTTTGACATATTCAAGGTGTTTTTCAAGTAATTCAGGTGCAATACGCGCTCTTACACGAAACATGAGTTTTAATCGTTCATTATCAGTTTCAACAGTTTTTGGTGTAAATTGAGCGACACTAGCAACGTAGGTTGTTTTTGCAGGAATAACGATATGAGGTGCCGCATCTAAAATAATGTGAACTTCACTTCCTAATGCAGCTTTACCAGCGGCTTCTGTTGGTAAAAAGAACGTCATATAAACATCACTTAAATCGACCATATTTAATACACGGCCGCCAGCGCCTAAAACTTCACCAGGCTCTGCGACACGATACTGAACACGACCATTACGCGGTGCTTTTAAAATACTGTCATCCAATTCTGCTAAGATGCGTCTTTCGGTTGCCGTTGCAGCATCCACTTTTGTATTAGCTTGAATGATCCCCGCTTTTGCCGATTCTATTGCAGCAATGGTTGCGGTTTCTTGAGCCTTAGCTGCTTCAACCGCCGCTCTTGCTCCTTCTGTTCTTGCAATATCATCATCTAATTGTTGAATAGAAATAGCATTAGTTTTTACTAATGCACGAGAACGATTAAGTCTTTTTTGTGCAGCATCAAGCTCCGCAATACGTTGACGAACAACTGCCTGAGCTGCAAGTTGTTCACTTTTACGTTGTGATAATGCAGATTGTGCAGTGACCACACTGCTTTTTGCTTGGTTTAATTGAGCTTGAACTTCATGAAGTTGTTCTTTAAGTGTTCGAGTGTCCATATTTGCTAACACTTCACCCGCTTTAACAAAATCACCTTCTTGAACTAAAATAGAGTCTATTCTTCCCGGACTCTTTGTTGAAATATCGATTTCTGTTGCTTCTATTCTCCCATTACTTTGAGCAAATCCTGAAGGAAGTGTTGGTGCTTGAGATTTCCACCAAAAAATTCCCGCAGCAACAACCGCGACAAGAATGATGCTATAAATAAAAAAACGACTCTTTTTTTGATTTTTCATATAAATTATTTAACCTTCCTTTAGCCATAAAAGAATACCAAAAATATGTTTATCCGCTGTATGTAAGAAAATAGTTAAATAATGAGACGTATTAATTTTTATTTTTTATTTATATTTAAAAATAGTTCATTTGTATTGATAAAGCTAACGCACTCACTATAAAAAAATAAAATATTAAAAGCTAACCTTATGAATTATAAATGTTATGTCATTATAATAGAGCCTTAACCCAAATTAATGTAGTACTTTTATCACATAATCTACCATCTATTTTTGATTATTCGAGGAAACACACAAATTGTATATAGAAAGTTAGTTTTCGTTACATTAAAATACAAATGAAATAATAACAAAACGTTATCAAATATTAATCAATATTAAAATAAAACTTAATTTTTTGATAAAACCCCAATTAATAACCGAATTATCCCTAATTTAAAATTATCAAAAATTGTATTTATTATATTATTTAATAAATTTTATATTTTAAATTTCATAATATAAAATAAAAACAAAAAGTAAAAATAACATTATTATTTTTATTCTTAAAAAAATACTATTAGCTACGTCTTATATTTATTATCTTAATTAAACAAAGAAACATTAAAAATATACACCCCATTAACTTTTCCATTTAAAAAATAACGAAATCAGTCTATTACATGATGAAGATCGATAATTTAAAAAGAAAGTTGAGTGTTCAGACCACTTACACTTTAAACTTTTTATATAGTGATTATTGCAGTTAGTTATCAAAGTACTTTGATGTAGTTAATTAGAATTTAAGATCAAGATCGTAAAATCCATATGATGATACCACGTCAATTTTAATTAAAAACAAGAAGGGTTATATGAATAATATTAAGTATAAACTCGCTACAATAACACTTTGCACACTGTTTGCTACCTCTGTTTTCGCAAATACTGATACCCCTATTCGCCTTGTAATTCATGGTGGTGCAGGAACAATTACTAAAGACACCATCACACCAGAACAAGAAAAAGAATATAAAGAAAAACTAACTGAAGCATTAAATGCTGGATATGCTGTTTTAAATAGTGGAGGTACCAGCATAGAAGCTGTTCAAAAATCCATTAATGTGATGGAAGATTCCCCCTTATTTAATGCAGGGAAAGGTGCCGTTTTTACCCATGATGGTCGTAATGAACTTGATGCTTCTATTATGGATGGTAAAACCCGTAAAGCTGGCGCTGTTGCGGGTGTAACTACGGTTAAAAATCCAATTAACGCAGCTATTGCAGTGATGGAAAAAAGTCCACATGTTATGATGGTTTCTAATGGTGCTGATCTTTTTGCTAAAGAACAAGGGCTTACAATTGTTGATCCTTCCTATTTTAGGACTGAACATCGTTGGCAACAACTTCAAAAAGCAATAGAGAAAGAACAAGTCGTTTTAGACCATGATGGTAAAACAGCTGCTCTTTTTGTTGATCCTATGATGTACGATTATAAATATGGCACTGTTGGTGCAGTTGCTCTTGACCAACATGGCAACTTGGCAGCGGGAACTTCGACGGGAGGCATGACAAACAAGCGTTATGGCCGAGTTGGTGATTCCCCAATTATTGGTGCGGGTAATTATGCTGATAATGAAACCGTTGCTGTATCTGCAACAGGATCTGGTGAAATGTTTATCAGAACATTAACGGCATTTAATATCGCAGCCCAAGTTAAATATAAAAATTTACCTTTAGAAGAAGCTGCTCAAAATGCACTTGATGAAGTTAAAGCGATTGATGGTAGTGGCGGTGTTATCGTATTAGATAAAACAGGTAACTACACAATGAGTTTTAATTCTGAAGGTATGTATCGTGGCACGATTGGTAATGATGGAAAGCCAGTTGTTGCCATTTATAAAGAGTAAATTTAAACGGTTATTTTTCTATTTCGTACCCAATATTTATGTTTGATCTTCTCCTTTTCTAAAAAGAAAAAAGATAAAAACATTGGGTACGAAACCCATAATATAAGCCTATTCCCCCCTTATTTCCTGCATTCTATCTTAAATCTATTTAACATTATTTTTATCATTAACGCGCTCCGATTATTACCCCCCAAAAAAAGCTCATTTAATAAACGATATGATGGTAAAGCATACAAGATCGATTCTACTTATTAAAATGATCCTTTGAAAAAGTAGCTTTTTTCTTTTTTGGATCTGTTAGAATATTCATCATGGTTATGTTGATTTAATAAGGAAATCACAGTGGAATTTCACCACGACGATCAGGATTTAACACCCGAAACATCGCTAGTGTTGTCTGAAAAACAAGCAATATTGGATCTGAATGCAACATTCACCTCGCCTGCTCATACTAACCCTGCAATGGCATATTTAATGAGTTTAGGTTCAAAACGTAGTCGTCAAACAATGGGATCGTTTCTAACTATTGTTGCCAAAATGATCGGTTTCTCATCTCTTAAAAATTGCCAATGGGGAGCACTTCGTCGTCATCATATTCAAGCAATTATTGATATGTTGTCTGATGCCAATAAAGCCCCCGCCACTATCAATACTTATCTTGCTGCCTTAAAAGGTGTTGCTTTAGAAGCTTGGGCAATGAAACAAATGGATACTGAAAGTTATCAGCATATCCGCCAAGTTAAATCGGTAAGAGGAAGTCGGTTACCCAAAGGGCGTGCACTAACTAGCAGTGAAATCCGTGCTTTATTTAGAAGTTGTGAAAAAGACAATTCATCGAAAGGTTTAAGAGATGCCGCAATATTAAGCGTGCTATTAGGTTGTGGATTACGTCGCTCAGAAATTGTGGCTCTAAATTACGAACATATTCAGTTTCGTGATCAAGCCTTTATTGTCAGGGGTAAAGGTAATAAAGAACGCATGTCTTATATGCCTGATGATACTTGGGATCGTGTTCAATTATGGATCGATGAAATAAGAGGTACTCAAGATGGCGCCCTTTTTACTCGAATTCGTCGGTTCGATGATGTTACTGATGAGCGAATAACAGACCAAGCCATTTACTATATTTTAGAAATACGCCAACAAGAAAGTGGTATTGATAAATTTGCTCCCCATGATTTGAGAAGAACCTTTGCTTCAGCAATGCTTGATAACGGTGAAGATATTGTCACGGTAAAAGATGCTATGGGACATGCCAGTATTATGACAACTCAGCGTTATGATAGACGTGGAGATGATCGACTAAGAAAAGCGGCTCGACATTTACGTTTTTAGTCTGAAAAATACCCAATTTAATAAATTAAATTGGGTATTTAAATTAAGCTTATTTTTATAACATGCTATTTTGCTGTTATTTTATTGTATTTTATCTGAAAGGTGGTTCGTTAAACGTTCTTAACTTACGAGAATGTAATTTATCTTCTTCTTCTTTTAATAGCTCAATCGCTTGAATACCAATTTGCAGATGTTCTGATACCGCACCTTCATAAAAATGATTAGCCTGACCAGGCAATTTAATTTCACCATGTAACGGTTTATCTGATACACACAATAAGGTGCCATAAGGAACGCGAAAACGATAACCTTGTGCAGCAATTGTGGCACTTTCCATATCAACAGCGACGGCGCGACTTAAGTTAAATCTTCTCGCTGAAACGGAAAAACGTAATTCCCAGTTGCGATCATCCGTTGTAACAACAGTTCCCGTTCTTAATCTCTGTTTTATTTCATGTCCTGGTTTACCACTAATCATTTTCGTCGCATCATAAAGTGCACGTTGTACTTCCGCAATATTGGGGATAGGAATATCAGGAGGTAAAACGTCATCTAAAATATGATCATCACGTAAATAAGCATGAGCCAAAACATAATCACCAAGTTGCTGGCTTTCACGTAGCCCGCCACAATGACCAATCATTAACCAAACATGAGGGCGTAAAACCGCTAAGTGATCGCAAATTGTTTTCGCATTTGAAGGGCCAACACCAATATTCACTAATGTTATTCCGGGACCTTCTTTAGCAATTAAATGATAGGCAGGCATTTGATATTTCTTCCAAGTTAAATCAGAAATTAACTTTTCAGGATCAACGGTTTCCGCCGTAATTTGCTGAAATCCCGCACAAGAGAGTGCGCAATATGCGCTATTCTTATCTGCAACTTGTTCGCAAGCCCAACGAACAAACTCATCAACATAACGATTATAATTTGTGTATAAAATATAGGGCTGAACGTCTTCAGGTAATGTACCCGTATAATGTTTTAAACGCGCCAGTGAAAAATCAGTACGCAATGCATCAAAATGAGAAAGAGGTAAAATATCCCTATCACTGATTAAACCATCGGTAATTTCATCACCAATTTTAGACAAATCAGTAGTAGGAAAGTATTTTGCTAAAGAGGCACTCATCTTTCTATCAAAACCAATGCCTGTACCATCAATGACAAAAGGATAAGGAATTTCTTGTTTTGAAGCAGTTACTTCAAAAGTAGCATGGTAAGCATCAGCAATAAGTTGCAGTTGTTCTGACAGATAATTTTCAAATAAAGCCGGATTAGTAATCGTGGTAGAATAATTACCTGATTTTGATAATCTACCATAAGCACGCGTTTTATCTTCTGTTTTAACTTCACCATACCAATGTACAGTTAATTGAGGGTAAGCAAATATTCCTTCAGCTCTTTGTTTTATATCTGGTAATTTTCCATCTTGAACATAATCAATAATGGCATTGCGTAATGCATCAACAGCATTTTGATATTGTTGTTTTAACTCATTAATAATTCTTTGAATTTCTAGGTTATGAGGTTGTGGCATAAAAGAGCCTCTTATTTATTATTGGTTTATAACCATAATAGCAAGAAGCTTCTCTATGCCATAGTGCTAAATATTTAGATAGGAATATTCATAATAACTTTTCTGTGGATCTACGCTGATATTTTTATTTTTAACGTTATAGGTAAAAACTAATTGTATATTTTCTTCTAAAAGAGGTATGCTCTTAGAGGGATCAAGTTCCTGATAAACATCATTTTCATCCAATATATTAAAAACCTCTGTTAAATTAGACGGCTTATTGAGTGCATTATCACATAAAAAATGCAATAAATTAATTTTACTTTTGGTATAAGATGTTAGACCTTGATTTATATATTTAGAAAAAAAAGAATCAGCATTTTTTTTACCTAACTCGTCTTTTTCGTTTAATGTTTTTTTATTAGATACAGTAATTACTAGGTTTTCATCTTTATCTTCATCAATCATTATTGTAGATTTTCCATCAATCGGAGAAAAACCCAATAAAAATAAAGGATCTATACCATGAAAAGAATCTTTTACTATATTGAATACACCTTGAGATATTAAATTATAAATGATAATCTTTTTATCAACATCAACATCTTCAAATATTTTTTGTATTTTATTTAAGCCTTCATTCATCAAGTTAAACTTTAGATATTCAATTTTATTTTCTTTCGTCTCTTCATTTTCATTACTTTCATAAATTTTTTTTATCTCTAATTTTAGTATATTTTTGTCAATTAACTCTTTACCCAATAGATGATAATCCATTCTTAATAAATCTTTATGAAGTGTATTAGTAATTTCGTCAAGCGTTACAGAAATTGCATTATTTTTAATTAAATTATTTAAATTTAGTATAAACTCATTGGCATTAACCTTTAACCTCTCAGTCTTTTTTTCAAGATATTTTATATTTTCACTATAGAAAATAGATTCATCGATAACTTCAGCATTTATTTTTCTTTTCATTTCATTAATAATGGATTTCATTACATTTTCTTTTGTCTTCTTTTTATCAATGTTATCTATATTTATCATTCCTTTTTCGTCAAAATAATTAGTATTTTCTTTATTAATGAGTTCTAATATTAAGTATTTAAATACCTCATTATCTAACTCGCAAGTTTTAGGTAACTTTATCTCAATAAGGTTTTCTTGTATTTTTTTTATTTTTTCTATTTCTATTACATCTTCTTCTTTAGTAAATTCATATTTAACATCCACTTTACCAATAGATAAGCACAGTAAATCATCTACTACTTTTATTTTAAAATCATCACTTGAATTATTATTTTTTGATAATTCTTTCATAGCCTCAAAACTTTCTATTCTTTGATATAAACTTGGTTCTTTATTAATAAAAACCTCTTTAATTAAAGATAATATTTTTTCTTTTTCTTCAATATTACCTATATGGAAGAATTTTTGTATTTTTTCCCATATCGTTAATGCTGCAGATACTTCATCAGTTTTTTTTATTTTTTCTATTTTTTGATTTGTAATCTCCACACCACCTACATTTACTTTCATATTTATCCTGTATCCCTTTTTCTTTATTTTATAAAAAGGATAATTTTGAACTAAAAAAATAGATATAAAAAAAACACCTTTAAATTAAGAAATTTATTTCTATTAAATAAAAATTTAAATTGCTAATATACTCAATATTATAGGCAATGTTATTACTGCAAATATCGTTTGAGATGTAATAATCCCTGCCATGAGTTCAGAGTCCCCACCTAATTGTCTGGTTAGAATATAAGACGTGGGTGCCGTTGGTATCGAAAAGAAAATAACCAAAAGCATCATGACTAACGGAGACAAAGCTAAAAAATAAGCAACGCTATATGCTACTATCGGTACAATAAGTAAACGAGTAACAGTATTAATACTAATCATTTTACTTTCTGCTTTTAGCGTCGAAAGGTGTAATGCAGCACCTATACAAATAAGCCCCAAAGGTAAACTGGTTGCTGATAACAACTTGAGAAATTGATCACTACCAAAAGGAAGACCAATTCCTGATAGATTTATTATGATCCCAAGAATACAAGAGATAATTAAAGGGTTTTTTATGATAGGTAATATTAGTTGACGCAATGTCACATTTTGCCCTGCGGTTAAACAAAGTACTGAAGTGACATTTGATAAAGGAACCAGTGTTGCTAATATCAAGGCGGCTATTCCTAATCCTTCAACACCAAATAAATCAGCGACAATAGCTAAACCTAAATAGGTGTTAAATCGAATATTGCCTTGAACGATTGCTCCAAAACGTCCAGCTGGCCAACCTGTGATTTTTTTCAAAATAACACACAAAATAGTGACAATAATGACTACAGAAAAAATAGCTACAGCAAGGTGAGGTAATTGAGGATCAGATAAAGGTGCATTTGCCAAACTATTAATTAGTAAAGCAGGAAAAAGTAAAAAATAATTTAATTTTTCAGCCCCCACCCAAAACGCAGGCTCAAACGTTTTATTTCTTCTTAAAATTGCACCTAGCGCAATTAACGCAAATAACGGCCATAACGTTAATAACACATTTTGCATAATATTTATCCTAGAGATATTGTGATACTTTACAATATCGCAACATTATGCAAATTGCTATTTCATGTTATTTAATATAAAAGCTAATTCAAAAAATGATAAAAATAAATTTATACCGCATTTTAAGTATAGCTTTTTTTATTATTAGTCCATTACAAAACATCTTTTTAAGATGGTTAAAATACAAACAACTAATCTAAATCAATGCACATGCGGTAACAAGGTAAATTTGCTTTTGCTAAATCAGAATAGTAATCACGTTCTTCTAATACTTTAAAACCCTGTTTTAAATAAAATAATACTGCATTAGGTGTGGCATCTAAAAACAACTTGGATTGACCTCTCTTAATTGCCTCATGTTTCAGCTGTTTTAAAATTAGTCCTGCAAATCCTTTTCCCATGTATTCAGGTAATGTAAAAATGGCCTCAGCAAAACCAGTTTTAACATCTAAAAAACCTGAAGCAACAGGAATATTGTATTCTTGATAATCAATCACATAAAATGGATTTTCAATAATAGCCTGCCGATATCCTTCAGGCATTTTATCTGGAGTCCAAGCGGCTAAAATCTCTGATGGATAAACATTCTCACAACCAAATCGCAACGCTTGATTTCGTAAATACCATAACCTTCTGGCTTCTTGTGGTTCAGCGAGTCTAAGTTGAATCATACTTATTTCCATCTTATTCATTAGAATTAACAGCCTCAAATTAGTGAAACAATTTATTCTAATAATGCTTTTTAAATTTTAATTTTTTAGTGTTACTTTTTTAAGAGCGTGATATGTTTTTGAAGAAGGAATAATGTAAGGAAATCTTATGCCTAATTCAACATTGCCTTCATCAATAAAAAAACCTCCTCTTTTGTTGCTGGTTCTCCACTTCCTTTTTATTATCGATTCATCTCGAGTGCAATTAGAGAAATCTACTTTTCCAAAATTTCACTTATTTACCCTAGTAGATCTCAAGCTGAAAATACACATCCAAAGTTAATTCTATGTAGTCATCGGAACAGTGCATTTGATGGTTATGTGGCATTAAAAGCATTAGGAGAGCGATTGGTTATTCGTAGCGTCTTAGATTGCCCAATGGATATTTATTTTGCTAATGAAAAACCTTTAGCTGATGCAATTCTTGCAGATAACCCTACTGAGTGGAATCAGTTACGTCATCATATATACCAAAATAAGGCGGGATATCTAAAAGCAAAATCAGTCACACCACAATGGATCTATGGTGAGGATAGTTGTAATGCACTAAATACAAATGAGCATCAATTAAAGGGACTAGCTGGTAGTGCAGGTATTGTTGAAGGTGAAGTTTATCTTGTTTATGGTCCAGAGAATTTTGCCGAATTTCCGCAGAATGCCATTTTAGTTGCAAGAACAACTAACCCTGCTTGGACAGCACTTTTTTACCGTGCATCTGGCATTATTACAGAAAGTGGTGGGCCATTATCTCATGGTGCGGTTACTGCTAGAGAATTGGGATTACCCACAGTAATGGGTGTTCGCAATATCTTAAATATTTTAAAAAATGGGCAAAAAGTAAGGGTTGATGGACAAAAAGGTATTATAGAAATCTTATCTTAATTATTAGATCAATAATGCCTATTAAGCAGAAAAAGCATCTTTTCAGATGTTTTTTCTATTTTTCATACTATCAATCTGTCTTTTAACTGATTATTTTATTTTTTACTCTCTTTGGCGTCTTTATTAGTATCAATATCGACTTTATAAGCTGATGGTGCAAATAAAGCAACCAACCCAGCGATTAATAATATAGAAAGCAATACCATTAACATAGATGGTGCATTAAATAATAAGTATGGTGTTAATAAAATAGGACTAGCCGTTAAAATAATTGAAATAATAATAGGATAGCCTATACCTATATCTCTTATTCGTTGAGATAAAATAAGTGTAAATATGTAGACTTGTACTATTAAAAACACCATTTCTATTAGGCCATATGGTGTAAAAGAAAAGTGATAGTAAAAATAACTTTCAGTAATTGACTCCATTTTTTCGGGGTAAAGTTCTATATACCATCGATCAGCTAAGTTTTCTGCAATAGAAAAGAAAATTGTCCAAGCAATTTCTAGACCTAAAAAAGAGAGTCTCCCACGTCTTTGTTGTTTCCATTGATAAGCAAGTTTAGCTTGCATAACAAATCCCTTCATTTTTAAATGATAATTTAATCCTTTTAATCCTTTTAATCCTTTTAATCCTTTTAATCCTTTTAATCCTTTTAATCCTTTTAATCCTTTTAATCCTTTTAATCCTTTTAATCCTTTTAATCCTTTTAATCATAATACACTTAATATTTTTATCAAAATAATGTATTAGTTTAAAAAATACTGCTCTTTAATCGATTAAATAAAAGAGCGTATATCATTATTAAAAATTAAAATATTCCACTTGAAAGAAAAATTAAATTATCAATAATCATCTAACCTGCTTATTGATCCACTTAATCTCTTCATTAGTGAATCGAATATTGCTTTCTTTAGTTGTATCAGTATCTAACAAGATTTTATCTTTAATTAATTTACTGACAGGTACAATGATATTGAAATGGTCACCATTTTTAATGTTATATATTTTTAATGGAATATCATGCACCATTGCAACCGCTCGTAGCTCATTAAACTCATTCCAAAAATAATCACGCCCTTCAAAATAGAAAGTTGGTGTTTTTATTGATTTAATATAGCGATATACAGAGCGAACATTAAACTCTTCTTCGTTATTTCTATCAAAAGGCAATTCAACTATCATATCTCCTTCAGCTCTTAATTTAAGATCAGGTATTCCGCCCAAGGAGAAAATAGCTCTAAATTTGTCACTATATTCACTCGCTAATAATGCTCTAGTTCCCCCCGTACTATGTCCAACGACATAGATACGCTTAGAGTCAATATAAGGCAGTGATGCTAAATATTCTCTCGCTGATTCTAAATCTTCTAATTCGCCATAAAACATTTCATAACGACCTGGGTTAGTATTTTCACCTCGGAAAGACGGGATCATCAACACCATATTGGGATCACGGAAAGTTGCACCTGTTTGGTCATTATCAACTGGTTTAGGTTGCCAAAAATAATCATCACCACCAATTCCGCCGTAGCCTCCATTTAACCAAATTACAGCAGGTAATTTCATTTTTTTATTTGCTGGAGGTGGTGTTAAATAGGCATACATATCTCCTGGTTTTGCCGGATATTTAATCACATTAAATATTTCAGGCGGCGCTTCCCAAGGCGGATCAATATTATCAAAACTGTCGTTTATAATTTCTGTTTTAAAGCGTTGATGCGCTTCATATAAAGTTTCATCACGCACTTCAATATCTGCGTTGACAGAAAAAGAACTAGCACATAGCAGGGAAAAAAATAGCGCAGGTACAACTTGTCTAAAACACATTTTATTTATATTCATATCAACTTCCCTATAAATTATTAATTTTGCGTGATAATAGCATAGGTTATTTGGGGTTTATGAATAGGATTTTTAAGGTAAGTGGAAATTAATGCAGAAAAAAGCATCTCGATTGAGATGCTTTAAACGATATAAAATAATTAAATTTTTTAACGTTGATTTACTTATTTTGCACTTGTACGAATCAAGTAATCAAAAGCGCTAAGTGAGGCTTTTGCACCTTCACCAGCTGCAATGATGATTTGCTTATAAGGTACGGTTGTACAGTCGCCGGCAGCAAATACACCTTTGATATTAGTTTCGCCACGAGCATCAACAATAATTTCGCCCATCTTATTACGCTCAACAGTACCTTCTAACCACTGTGTATTAGGTAATAAACCGATTTGAACGAAAATACCTGCTAATGCAATATCATGCATAGAATCATTAGTACGATCTTTATATTTTAGACCGGTTAACTTAGTGCCATCACCATATACTTCTGTAGTTTGCGCATTTAAGATAACTTCTACATTGCTTAAGCTACGTAATTTTTTCTGTAATACTGCATCTGCTCTCATTTCTGGAGCAAATTCTAATACTGTTACATGTTCAACTAAGCCAGCTAAGTCAATTGCAGCTTCAACACCTGAGTTACCACCACCAATAACAGCAACTCTTTTACCTTTAAACAGAGGGCCATCACAATGTGGGCAATAAGTTACACCACGAGTGCGGTATTCATTTTCACCGGGAACATTCATATTTCTCCAGCGAGCACCTGTTGCAATAATTAGGCTACGAGTTTTTAAAATTGCACCTGATGCTGTTTCAATTTGATGTAATTCCCCTTCTGATGCACCCGGAATTAAGCGACTAACAGTTTGGCTATCAATCACATCCACTTGGTAATCATCAACGTGAGCTTTTAATGCACCTGCAAGTTTTGCACCTTCAGTTTTTGGTACTGAGATGTAGTTTTCAATATCAACAGTATCAAGAACTTGACCACCAAAACGTTCGCCAATAAGGCCTGTATTTAAACCTTTACGAGCGGAATAAACAGCTGCAGATGCACCCGCAGGACCACTACCCACAATTAATACATCAAATGCAGCTTTTTGATTCAACAATTCTGCAGTACGTTTTTCTGCATTGCTATCTACTTTGTTAACGATTTCAGCTAAGGTCATACGGCCTTGACCAAACTCGTTACCATTTAAGAATACAGCAGGAACGCCCATGATATTACGTTCCTGAATTTCATTTTGGAACATGCCTCCGTCAATCGCAGTATGTGTGATCTTCGGATTTAAAATCGCCATTAAGTTTAATGCCTGAACAACATCAGGGCAGTTATGACAAGAGAGCGAATAATAGGTTTCGAAATGAAACTCACCGTCTAACTGACGAATTTGTTCAAGTAATTCTTGTGCTTCTTTTGATGGGTGTCCACCAGTTTGCAGTAATGCTAAAACTAATGAAGTAAATTCATGACCTAATGGTGAACCTGCAAAACGAACACCAGTTTCTTTCCCTGGGTTGGTAATAAGAAAAGATGGTTTACGTACATTTGCGTTATTATCTTCACGATAAGTGACTTTATCGGATAATGGTTCGATTTCTTTTAATAGCGCTTGGATATCAGCAGAATGTTTACTGTCGTCTAATGTTGCTACTAATTCAACTGGCTGGGTTAATCGTTCTAAATAAGCTTTCAATTGAGCTTTTAAATTATTATCTAACATTTTTGCACCCTCAATAAAATCGGGTGCCGAAACACCCGATAAATAACTTTTTAGTGGCTTAATTCTTATTTAGATTTTGCCAACTAAATCCAGTGATGGAGCTAAAGTTGCATCACCTTCTTTCCATTTTGCTGGGCAAACTTCGCCTGGGTGGCTAGCTACATACTGAGCAGCTTTAACTTTACGCAGCAGGTCTGATGCATCACGGCCAATACCTTCAGCTGTGATTTCAATTGCTTGGATGATACCTTGTGGGTCAACAACGAAAGTACCACGGTCTGCAAGACCTTCGTTCTCACGCATATTTTCGAAGTTACGAGTTAATGCGCCAGTTGGATCGCCAATCATGCCATATTTGATTTTACCGATAGTTTCTGAGCTGCTATGCCATGCTTTATGGGTAAAATGTGTGTCAGTAGAAACTGAGTAAATTTCTACGCCCATTTTTTGGAACTCAGCATAATGATCAGCTAAGTCACCTAATTCAGTTGGGCACACAAAAGTGAAGTCTGCAGGGTAAAAGAAGAAAACGCTCCATTTGCCTTCGACGTCCTTTTCAGTCACTTCAACGAATTGACCGTCTTTAAATGCCATGTTTTTGAATGGTTTGATTGGGGTATTAATTAAAGACATTGTATTTCCTCCTGTTTGGTATGGGACTAATGTACCTATTCCATTTGAGAATAGCTAATACATTCCTGCTATCAGTTCAATAGGTTTTACCTAATGAGTTGAAGAAATTGATAGAGATAGGTTAACGAAATGTAGCTATTAAAGCAAATGGACAACAAGTCAATTACGCCTACTTTCTATTAGCCTACTCTCTGTTTAATATCCTTAGCTTCAGCAACGAAATGATTATAACATTATGAATTATAAAATTAATATTCAATCCAGCATAGATAGATTCAATATTATTGCGCTAATTTGGCAGGTTTAAGAATAGTATAAGTACATTCAAATGCTGCCTTTTGAATACGATAAACATCTTGGCTATCTGTTGTGGATTGCACAACGGCATCGCCCGATTGAAAACGTTGTAATTCTCCCCAAGGAGCCTTCATTGCAAACGCGGGTGTAGATTCAGGCACAATAAAATAATTCATTTCGATACCTTTAGGGATAAAAGGCTGATAATTATCGGGATAAGACGTTATATTGATTTTGATCTTATTTTTATCTGTTTCGCTATAACGCTGAATAAATTTGTTTTTCCTTACCAGGATTTCCTCATTACCTGTTTCTGGGCAAATATTTTGTACTACCCAATCTCCTGCTTTTGCAGGTTCTGAAACTGTTTCAATCCCTTCACCTTTAATTATCGTTGTAATGATCTCACCTTCTTTGGCTGGTCTTGCTAGGACAGGCTTTGTTTTAATTGCAACACCAGTGATCCCCGCTTGCTGAGCTTGCGTAAAGTAAGCGACACGTTCTTTTTGCGGTAATTGAGAAAGATCATTAGCAAACACAAATGAAGGAATTAAGGTTAAGCCTATTAATAGTGGTTTTGTTCTATTTTTCTTATAGGTCTTGTCGTTATTTGAATTACTGCGTTGTATATAGAAAGGCATTGAATTGTTTCCTGATAAATATCATCTGCACTTAATACGCTAGTCAGCGTCTGTAAACATTAAACCGATTATGGCAGGAAATAAAACAATGGCACGAGTAAAATCAGATACCTAGTCGAAAAAGATCAAAAAATCGAGAGATCTCACAACTTAGAAAAGAGAACATGTAATTAAGAGAAAAAAGGTTCAAGTCGTTAAATAAAACGTTAGGATATTTCTTCATCAAACCTATTTAATTAAAAGGAATTACTTATGCAAATAATTTACCCTGATGACTATTCAAAAACAGGAAAACCTGATGAGGCCTTTGAACAAGAATATCGTTGCGCTCAAATGCTAAATATTCATTGTTTGTTACTCTCATCAGAAGATATGGCATTGGGCAAATATAAGTTTTCACATCCTTTTAAATCAGACTCTCCTGTTATTTGGCGTGGATGGATGCTAAATAAAGACGAATATCAACAGCTATACCATGCTGTGAATACTCATGGTGGTCAAATGCTTGAAACTTCTGAAGATTATATCCGTAACCATCATATAACGGGTTGGTATGAAAATTGTAAAGAGTTCACACCAAGAACAGTTATCACAACTATGGATACTGACTTTGAAAGCTTAACTAACCAACTTCAATGACCAGCTTACTTTGTAAAAGACTATGTAAAATCTTTAACAACCACGAGAGGTTCCATCGCTAAAAATGCAGATGAAATTAGAGAAATACTAAAACTTATTGCACAGTTTAGGGGAAACATTGAAGGTGGTGTAAGTCTTCGCTATGTTGAGGAATTTATTAATGATAGTGAGCGCAGATATTTTGTTTTAAATAAGAAAATATTCTCTGCGGATGATGAAATTCCTGAGTTTGTAAAAAAAGTAGCGCAGCATGTAAACACACCCTTCTATTCCATTGATGTAGTCAAAAATGCAGTAGGAGAATTACGTTTAGTTGAAATTGGTGATGGGCAAGTTTCAGACATTAAAGAGTGGTCAGCTGAAAAGTTAGTTAAGGCTTTTTTCTTATCGGGTATCTGATGTTTTATGTCCCAACACTGAGCAAACTATATAAAAATATAAAGACCTCAATTAGCCAACAATACGCTGTATCTTGAAGTCTTTATATAAAATCAATCTCTAACAAGAAGTACTAAAAATAAAGTTAAAATAGATACTTAAAGCGAATACGGGCACCATAACGATCTTTATCACTGCTATTTACATTAATGTCGTCTTTACCATCTATACGTGAATAATAAGCACCTAAATAGGTTTTAAAATTATCCATATCTAAAATATTAGGCAGTTCATAAGAAGCAAATACAGTGTTGATATTGTACTTACCAGGATTGAGCGTTAAATAGGTGTCATTTTGACCACTGCTATTCCCGTTTTTGTGATAGTAAGTTTTAATATCATTATGAGCATAAATATAACCAAGTTGAAATTTACGCCACAACACATTACTACCAATAGAAAAATCATTTTCATCTTTAGCGTCGAGATAAGCAGCACTTAAATTTGCAACAATACCGTTAATAGGATCATCAGCTAAAGTGTCCCATTTTACAGTTAAGCCATAACCTGTACGTCGCGATTGATCTTGGAATTTTCCATTTTCATCATCATAGCCATAGGCTTTGTTTATCACATTTGCATCTATTGCTCCTGCAATAGTTAAATTATCTTTCTGCCATGCAACAACAGGACGCATATAAATAACATTTTTGTGATTATCAAGTTTACGTCCATGATATTCATTGTCTTTAAAAACAGAAGTTCCATCTTCAACTAAAGCATTTAGCTCAAAATACCAGTCGTTATAGTGTGTATTAACCATCATACTACCACCGTCACTACTACGACCTCGCCCTTCTTTCATCATATAGATATAGCCAAAACCATCACCATATAAATCATTTGCTGTATTACCTGAATACTCAACAAATGTATCTTGGTTTAGAGGGAACATGTCGTAAGCTTCATAACGACCAATTTTATATTGCCATTTATCGCGTTGACCAAAGTAGAAAACAGCATCATCTAGATTCATTTTACCTGTCATGTCAGCCATAGGCTGAGCACGAAAACCAGCATAATTGCCGTTTTTTAATTCTCGTTCACCATCCACACCAATTAAAATGCGCCCGTTAAGTGACCATTTTTCATTATCATCAAAGTCTTTTTGATTACCGGGCATCATTCTCATCGAGGTTAGTTGCCCTTTTTTACTCGCCGCATCGATATTATATTCAACGTCACCATACAATTTGAGATCACCCCAATTTGTATTGGTAGAGAAAAAGCCCGTACCTTCTTTATTTTTCGTACTAGCAAGCTGAGCCGATTGTTTTTGTTGGATTTCATTAAGCTGAGTTTGTGCAATGTTTACTTTTGCTTGAGCCCCATCAGATTGCTTTTCTAATATAGCAACGCGTTGCTCCATGCCGACGGTTGTAACATGATCCGTTTTAGATAGGCTGTTGGAATTAATTAATTGCTCAAGGCGAGCCGCTTTTTGTTCTGCGGCAGCGGCTCTAGCTTCAGCAGCAGTTGCACGTTGTTCAAGTGCATTTAATCTTGCTTCAATAGCACTTATATCAGTTTGTGCATTTGCACATAATGGCGTAGCGAGTATTAAACTTATCACAACAGATAATGCTTTTACTTTCATTCGAATATTCCTAAATTAGCAAATGTTGGTTTAACAGGTACGGCAAATACATAACAATCAATTTAGTTGATTGATTGTTCTATCTAGTGAGCGTATTGTTATTTTTATTCGATAATATTTTTATAAATATCAATCAGTTATTCGCATCATTATTTCTATTCTTAACAATAAATAAACCGATACCTCATCACTTTGCCATTATTTATGCTGACTAGCGTCCTACATCATAAGTAAGGCTACGTTTGAACTAAGGTACTTATTCTCGTTTAAGTACTTACAAACGCTTATTATTTTGATTCAGTATTTAATTTATTATTTCAAGCATATCTCTGGTTTAAGTTTTCAAATTTTATAATGGGTTCACTAGCTAAATAAAATAATAGTTAATATGGAACATTTCCACAATCATTTGTGATTTTTTTGAGGTTAGTACAATAACCTAAGAAAAACGATGTAATCCTCATCAAAAAATGATGATTTACAAATAAATGAAGTTAAGGATTAACTTAGATAGCGATAGAAGATAAAGAGAGTTTTATCAGGAATTAGGCGGCTTTGATATTTAGAAACCATTTATAATGATAACAAGTGGGTAGGAATAGCTTGATTGAAGGGAAAATAACAGAGGTCATATCATTATAACCTCCGTCCATCATTATCATATTCTGCCAGGTTTACGTAACGCTCTACGAAAATAAGAAACTGGCATTTTAGGGCAAATTTGTTCTTTTACTGCTGGATTATTTTCCAAATCATCTTTGTCTATTTCATTATTTCTTCTTGAATTTTGTAGCTGAGTATCTGTTTTATTCATCTTCCCTTTCCTCTGAGATCAATGCCTCATTGATAGCTTCAATTTTCTCAACTGCTTCATTAAGAATAGAAGCAATACGTCCTGCTCTTTCCACAGAGAGCTCTTTTAATACTAATTTATGGCGTAAAACTGCTTTTAATTTACCAACAGCAGATTCAATTTCCTCAGAAACACCACCTGCGTTTTGAGATAAATCTCTCGCATAAGCCAGTTTCTTTTGAATATTGGCATCTATATCCTGATGTTCTGCTAAAAATGCAGTGCCTTCAGGTGTAATGCTGTAGTTTTTACGGCCTTTTTCAGCAATCGTCGCAACTAATAGATCTTGCTCTTCAAGTAGTGTTAGCGTTGGATAAATAACACCTGGGCTAGGTACATATAATCCTGAAGATGCCTCATCTATTTCTCTAATAATTTCATAACCATGGCTTGGTTTTTTCGAGATCATGCTAAGTAGCAGAACGCGTAAATCACCATGATCAAACATACGTTTTAACTGGCGACCTTGGCCTTTACCTCTGCCACCGCATCCACGACCACGTTGTTTTCCATGCCCTTCAGAACCATGCTCACCATGACAACACTCACCACGACCTTCATGTCCATGACCGTGTTCACCATGACGGCATTCGCTACGACCTTCATGTCCATGACTGTGTTCACCATGACGGCATTCGCCACGACCTTCGTGTCCATGACCGTGTTCACCATGACAGCATTCGCCACGACCTTCGTGTCCATGACTGTGTTCACCATGACAGCAATGCTCACCATGATTTTCTTGGTGCTGGCTATGTTTGCCTTTACCACCACAACGCCCTTTTCCGTGACCATGTCCGCCATTTTCAGCACGTTGTTGATAAAGTGAGTTTAATGCTCGAATCATCATAAATATTCCCTCATTGTTTTAGATATATCGAATTCATGGGGTGTAATATAATCCGATATATCTAAATGATCAAGTTTTAGATATATCTAAATACACATCTAAATTCTCTTTCTTATTAACAATATGATTTATCTATGATTATATCTTTCAAACGTAGCCTTAATTATGAATGATTATCATTCTCTGGCTTGCTTTTACGTGCTATCAATAAAAATAAAAGAAGATAATTAACAATAATGAATAAAAAGCAGACACCTTTAGCTTTAGATGCACACAAAAAAGAACATATTTACAATACAAGGAGTGACACTGTCACCTTTGATTCATTTAAAAAAAGCGAAGATAATGAGTAACAACCCACTACTTCGCTTTTTAACAAAATTTATTTTAATTGTAGGAAATATAAAAAAGAGATATTGCTACTGGTCTAATGCGGATAAAACTACTTTCTTAATATATTGATATCCAGCTTCAATTTGTTGATCATCACAAATTTCAGTACTTTTTATAGTAAGCTGCAACAAATTTAAGTATTTGATAGTTTCCCACTCATTGTTATCAAAACCGCACTCAGAACAAAACTGCGCTGGTGCATCATCGCTATTACGAGCACAAAACGTTAATAAACTTAAATCTTGTTTATGATGACTTTTTATAACCAAGTTTTCATAGATTGTTTTATTCAGATCATTTTGCGTTTCTAAGTCCTTATTTCCTTTCTTTACAATCGCAAAATTTAGTTTATTAAAGTCAGATACAGATAAAATACGAATATAATAGTGATCACCTTCTTTTTCGAAAGCTGCGGCTTGATTAAAAAACTGCTCAAGTTTGACACGCGTTTCCCATTGTATTTGTGCATATTTTCCATATCCAGATGAAGTAAAAGGATAGAGTTGATGCACACTCCACATCGACGCCACTGCCGGTGCGGATTGAATACCATCAATTTCAGGAACGTTATCTGCTTGATCTGGACATAATCTAGGGGGATTTGTTAAAAAACGACTAAGACGCGCATCTTTAATACATACTACACCAGTTGGATATGGTGAAAATCCAGCTTGAAATGGTTCAAAAGAGACTGAATCAGCGAAAGAAAGTTGTGTGATGCTTTCATATATTTCAGATGTCAATTGCAGTAGTGGTGCTTCTTTCTTTAATTTCTTACATAAAATCTGATAAGGAATAAGATCATAATTGTCATCAAGAAATAAGCTTTTCATATAACCAAATTGCGATGCATCAATATGGATATAAAATGAATTGTTGTATTTTTCCTCACACTCTTTTCTTAGTTCAAAAAGTGGTTTTAACTTATCAACACAACCATAAGACGGTGTGCCTAATATTCCTATAACGCCAAGAATAGGCTCGCCTTGTTCAATCAGGCGAAAAACAATACTGCGTGTTTTTTCAATATCGGTTTTAAATGTTTCATCAATAGGCAATGCAATAAGATTGTCATATCCCAACCCAAGGATATCCATTGCTTTTTTCCAAAATTCAAAACGGGAAACAGGAACAAGCAGTTTTCCTAAATGCATTGTTTTTGTCATGCCTGTTCCTCGGCATGTTAAATGACTAACATCATCAAAAATCCCACGCTCATTGAGTTGTTCGCTTATTGCTAAAATATCTGTGACAGACATATTGAATAACTCAAAGGCTTTTTTATCTGCAACCAAATCCCGTGATTTTGGATGACGAGCAATTGCCATTGGTAATGTTTTTAAATTTCTAAGTGCCCATAATATTTCATAGCAAGCAAGAGTATGGCTTGTTGTGATATGACCAAATGCATCTTCTGATGAGAAACCGATTAATTTACAGAGATCATCTGTAATTTTCTTTTCTTGTTCTTTTAGTAAGGGGGAATGATTATTAAAAACATTATCTGAGTTGCATGCTAATGCAGAAAGATAACCAAATTTCGCCAATTGCATCACTTGTGAATGATGATGGGAAAAATAAGGTTCAATATCAGATTGATTATAATTATTTTGTTGTTTTAAAGTTTCTAAAATACGTTCATAAGCATTATCTACTGCTTTTTTTTCAATAGTGTTACTTTTTATTTTAGCGTCTAAACTCTCGCTATTATTTCTTTTCATTTTATTTGCTTTAGGAAAAGAATACTCACTATTCATTAGTATTTTTGCCATCTCTCGATGATAACATGTAAGAATATCAATGGTTCGGGTATGGTATACACGCTCTGTAGCACTCAGACAGGTTTGTTTGTAATTTGCCATCATCGCACCTATATATAAATTTTTATTATCTGTTTTAATGAAATTTGTGTTTATTAATCGTCAATAATTAATCTTTATTCAAATGATATACTACATGATGAGTAAGAATCTTCTTTATTTTATTGATATCAGTTAACATTTTTCTAGTTTGATTTAAGCAAAAGATACTTTAATGATAAATGATTTAGCTTTATTTGTTAGTTTACTAAATTCACTATTAATTTTGATTTAAGTTATATTTCTGTAAATGTGATATTATTTTTGATAAGGTCAATATTTAAATCTACCTTAATCAGAATTAATGAATATTTCTATTGCTTAATATCTATTAAAAAGAATAGATATTAAATTACTTATCTAAAATAAGAATTTATTTATTTAAATGTTATTCATTTTTTCTTCAATACATAAAAAAACACATGAAATATTTAACATGTGTTTTTCGGAATATTCGCTTTTTAGAAAGTAACAGAAGTGCTTACTCTTATATCAAATACGTTTTAAGCACTCTTATTTTTACTCTTTTCCGTTATAAGATAAGATTTCAAGCATTACCTTACCAATTAAATCACCAGACTCCATTAACTCATGTGCTTTACCCACTTCTTTTAATGGAAAAATAGCATTAATGATTGGTTTAATTTTTCCTTCAGCAATAAGTGGCCACACTTGCTGTTTTAATTCTTGCGCTATTTGTGCTTTCTCTTCTATTGAGCGAGATCGCATCGTTGAACCAGTATGAATTAAACGCTTAATCATCATTGGCATCATATTTAAATTTTTAGGCATTCCTTTCATCATGCCCACTTGTATAACGCGCCCAAACTTGCTGGCAACTTGATAATTTTTTTCTACGTAATCCCCACCAATAATATCGAGAATAACATCAACGCCTTTCCCTTCAGTTAAAATAGGAATTTCTTTAGCAAAATCGGCCTGTTTGTAATTGATGACATAATCAGCGCCGAGTGCGCGGGCTGTGGCAGCTTTTTCTTCAGAGCCAACTGTTGTATAAACTGTCGCACCTATTGTGTGAGCAAGCATGATGGCAGTTGATCCTATTCCCGATGTTCCACCATGAATAAGAACAGATTCACCTTGTTTTAGTTTTCCTAACTGAAATAAATTAGCCCAGACAGTAAAGAAATTCTCAGGCAATGCTGCTGCTTCAATGTCCGTTAAATTCATTGACGGTAATGCGATATCTTCATGCGCAATACAATATTGAGCGTAACCACCACCAGCAACTAAAGCACAGACTCTATCGCCCAACTGCCATTTAGTGCAACTTTCCCCTAATGCAACAACCTCTCCAGCAACTTCAAGACCTGGAATAGGTGAAGCATCTGCTGGTGGCGGATAACTGCCTTGACGTTGAAAAATATCAGGGCGATTCACACCAGAAGCTGCAACTTTGATCAAAAGATAATGTGGAGGAAGTGGCGGTATCGGTGATAGTTGGGGTTGTAATTTATCTATACCACCAGGCTCTATAATGGCAATTTCTAACATATCCGCAGGTAAAACAGTTGTTTTCATCATATGCTCCCATTTTATTTTGCCACTCTCAAAACTTAATAATAAATAAAATTAACATGTTATCTCTCACTTTAATAAGGATGTGAGCTTATTAAGCAATAAATAACTTAAGTCTATTTGAGAGAGATTATAACCAACCTTGCTTCTGATGTTGTATGCAAATCGGGCACAATTTTGCATCTGGAGTCCAAGATAAGAAGGCTAAACGACATTTTTCACAGTGGGCATTATAATAATGGTAATGTGTTGGTTCGTTATTTTTAGCAACTTGTTCATTAACATGGATAGATTTAGGAAAACAAACCACTTCACAATTCATGCAACCCGTACAACGCTTTTCATCAAGCATGAACATATTGTTTTCAAGTTTAATCGCACCTTCATCACACACTTTGGCGCAGGCAGAGCAAAGAATACAGCTGTCTTTGTCTAACTGAATTTGGAACCAACTATCTTCAGGATAAAGTTGTTTTCTTGCATTTAATCCTGTTCTTACTTGATTTTTATTGAGCGGTTTTTCATCTAATTTTTGACGAAAAAGCATAAAACGACGTCCGCTATCAATATCAGTAGGCTCTGTGATAATTAATTGCCAAATAGGCTCTTGTAATGTTTTTAGTTGAAGATTTAAGTTTGCTAAAACAGGAAGCCATTTATCCACTAAAGGCTGTGCTATCTTCATTCCTCTAATTTGATATTGGCGATGCCACACTAATAATTCTTCTGTACTTGCTAACGGTTCATCATGATTAACAACAAGGTAATTATCTTGGTGTGTTCTTTCGTGAGGCGCGATATTTTCTATCGCGTCAACGGGACAGGTAAATAGACAATTACCACATTGAAAACAGAGTTCATTGTCTATTTTTACATCTAAGTGAGCAAAAGTGATAGCGCCCACAGGGCAAACTTTGGAACAACTATCACATAGGCTTTGTTTGAGGCGTTTTCTAACACATTTATCATTAATAATCGGTTCAGGAGGAAGATCTACCTTAATAAAACGCCTCATACATCACTACTCCACTACTTAACAATAAAAAATGCAAAACGATTAAGAATTTCTGCAATCAGTATTATTGCGCTACTTGCTAACACCATACGCAATCCTGAAGTAAATACAGCATTACGATATTTCCATACACTGTATCCCATCATTAAAATATCAAGAACTGACATAAGCTATGCAGATATTCTTAATCCGAATGTTTCATTATACGCAATGATAGGCGTGTGAGGGAACGTTATTGCATCATTTGTTGAAATGACTGCTTCAAGGTAGCATTAAGTTGTATCAAAAATACATCTAGTTAACTTTACCTAATCTTTTGTTATAAAAATAAAGAGTTATGCATAAAAAATACGAATTTAAGGTAGAGCCGTAAATAAAATGTCAATATAAAGGTAAAAAATATTGAAGCGCCTCTTCATTTTTGGCTTTTGACAAGGATAATTTAGTAATAGCACTATGACTTCGTTAGAAAATCGAATAATATACCAATTGAGTATAGGGTTAGCGCAAATTGTTCTAAATAGACCTTTAAGCAAAACATTGATTTTATCAAGATACATGTTTTGTTACATTCAGAATTATTTCCACACGTACCGTTATTCCCCTTACTAATTACTGCAATATGTGTTAAAATTGACGCATATCAATATTTTTATTTGTAATGAGCAAGCTTATGATCCCAGAAAAACGCGTCGTTCGCCGAATCCAATCTGGCGGTTGTGCAATCCATTGTCAGGATTGCAGTATTAGCCAGCTCTGCATCCCGTTTACTTTAAACGAGCATGAGCTTGATCAACTCGATAATATTATCGAGCGTAAAAAGCCCATCCAGAAAGGTCAAACCTTGTTTAAAGCAGGTGATGAGCTGAAATCACTTTATGCCATACGTTCCGGTACAATTAAAAGTTATACCATCACGGAAGAAGGCGACGAGCAAATAACAGGATTTCATCTTGCTGGTGATTTGGTTGGCTTTGACGCCATTATTAATACTGAACATCCAAGTTTCGCACAAGCTTTAGAAACATCTATGGTCTGTGAAATTCCATTCGAAACTTTGGATGACCTGTCAGGCAAAATGCCTAACTTACGTCAACAAATGATGCGCCTAATGAGTGGTGAAATCAAAGGTGACCAAGAAATGATCTTACTGCTATCGAAAAAGAATGCAGAAGAACGTCTGGCTGCTTTTATTTATAACCTCTCACGCCGTTTCGCACAGCGTGGTTTTTCTCCTCGCGAATTCCGTTTAACCATGACTCGTGGTGATATCGGTAATTACTTAGGTTTAACTGTCGAAACAATTAGTCGCTTACTGGGTCGCTTCCAGAAAAGTGGCATGTTAAGCGTTAAAGGCAAATACATTACTATCGAAGATAGTACACTGTTAAGTGAACTTGCAGGCAAACTTCCTTCATCAGTTGAAGTTTAATCTGTTACATTTCACACGCTAATTTTATAACGGGGCACACAAATTTGTGCCCCGTTTTCTATTTTGTACTATTGCATTTTATCTTCTTGGGTTATCTTTAAATTGTAGATGGATAAATCCAGCCCTAAAGAGGATATTACAATGGAAAAATATCAAAACCTTCTCGTTGTCATTGATCCTAACCAAGATGACCAACCAGCACTTCGCCGTGCTGTCTATATCGTTCAGCGTAATGGTGGGCGGATAAAAGCTTTTCTACCTGTTTATGATCTCTCTTATGACATGACAACCCTTTTATCTCCCGATGAACGTAATGCAATGCGTAAAGGTGTTATCAGCCAAAAGGCAGCTTGGATCAAACAGCAAGCACGCTATTACCTTGAAGCGGGCATAGAGATTGATATAAAAGTCATTTGGCATAATCGCCCCTATGAAGCCATTATTGAAGAAGTTGTTGCACATCAACATGACTTACTCATAAAAATGGCTCACCAACATGATAAATTAGGTTCACTCATTTTTACGCCTCTGGATTGGCAATTGCTTAGAAAATGTCCTTGCCCTGTTTGGATGGTCAAAGATAAAGAGTGGCCTGAATACGGTACTATCGTTGTCGCCGCAAATTTATCGAATGAAGAATCTTATCATGATGCCCTTAATCTGAAACTGATTGAGCTAACAACCGACTTATCTCATCGCATACAAAAAGATCCTGATGTTCATTTACTTAGCGCTTATCCCGTTGCGCCGATTAATATTGCGATTGAGCTACCTGATTTTGATCCTAATCTTTATAACAATGCACTACGTGGTCAACACCTTATTGCGATGAAGGAACTTCGCCAGAAATTCAGCATTCCCGAAGAGAAAACACATGTTAAAGAAGGATTGCCAGAACAAGTGATCCCTCAAGTTTGTGAAGAGTTAAATGCTGGCATTGTTGTTTTGGGTATTTTAGGAAGGACGGGGCTTTCAGCCGCATTCTTAGGAAATACTGCGGAGCAACTGATTGATCATATCAAATGTGATTTATTGGCTATCAAACCTGATGGTTTTACCTGCCCTATTACTGTTGATAGTGATCACGATTAAACGCTCTGTATACTAAATAAAAAAGCCAGTCAAAATTTTGACTGGCTTTTTGCTATTCGCTATCTGTATCTATTACAGTGCTTTTAAAATTGCATCCACACTGGCTTTAGCATCGCCAAACAACATCTGTGTATTCTCTTTAAAGAATAGTGGATTCTGAACCCCTGCATAACCTGTATTCATTGAGCGTTTAAACACAATAACATTTTGCGCTTTCCACACTTCTAATACTGGCATACCTGCAATTGGGCTATTTGGATCATCTTGTGCCGCTGGGTTTACTGTATCGTTAGCGCCAATAACCAAGACTGTATCAGTGTCGGAGAAATCATCATTGATTTCATCCATTTCTAATACAACGTCATAAGGCACTTTAGCCTCTGCTAACAACACATTCATGTGACCCGGTAAACGCCCTGCTACTGGGTGAATACCAAAACGCACTTTCACACCATGCTGGCGTAATTTTTCAGTAATATCATGAACAGGGTATTGTGCTTGAGCAACCGCTAATCCATAACCTGGAGTGATAATGACTGAGGTTGAATTTTTCAGCATATCAGCCACTTCTTCCGCGGTTGTTTCGCGGTACTCACCCATTTCACCTTCTTCTGTTGAGGCTGAGCCATCAGTACCAAATCCGCCCGCTATTACGCTAATAAAAGAGCGATTCATCGCCTTACACATAATATAAGAAAGGATAGCACCTGAAGAACCCACTAATGCACCCGTTACAATTAACAAGTCATTGCTTAACATAAAGCCTGCTGCTGCTGCTGCCCATCCTGAGTAAGAGTTCAGCATCGAAACAACAACTGGCATATCCGCACCACCAATTGACGCAACTAAATGCCAACCAAATGCCAAGGCAATCACAGTCATTATGATGATTAAGAAAACTTGTAAACCAACACTGTCAGTTTTAACAAACCAAACCATCAATAAAAAAGAAACCACTAAAGCTGCAAGATTTAATTTATGACGATTAGGTAACATCATCGGTTTAGATGACATTTTCCCACTTAATTTACCATAAGCGACAATCGAACCCGTAAATGTAACAGCACCAATGAAGATCCCTAAAAAGACTTCTGTTAGGTGGATATTCACCATGACAGGATCCATTGCTGTATTGTGGTCAAGATAACTGTTAAAGCCCACTAAAACTGCCGCTAAACCTACAAAGCTGTGCAAGATTGCGACCAATTCTGGCATTTGAGTCATTTCGACTTTTTTAGCTAAACGAATACCAATAACGGCACCGATTACCATTGCAATAATGATCCAACTCACATTGCCAGCATAAGGCCCGAAAATGGTTGCGAACAATGCAATTGCCATCCCTGCAATACCAAAGTAGTTACCTTGTTTAGAGGTTTCATGCTTTGATAAGCCGGCAAGGCTGAAAATAAATAATATTGCGGCGACAATATATGCCGCTGTAACAACTCCGCTGGACATAATTGTCTCCCTTATCCTTTACGGAACATTTTCAACATACGTTGAGTAACAGTAAATCCACCAAAAATATTAATACTCGCAATCAATATTGCGATAAACGAAAATAGGCTAACCCAGCCACCACTACCAATTTGGAGTAAAGCACCAACGACAATAATGCCTGAAATTGCATTTGTTACTGACATTAATGGCGTGTGCAATGAATGACTTACATTCCAAACAACGTAATAACCTACAACACAAGAAAGTGCGAATACCGTAAAGTGAGATAAAAACTCTTTCGGTGCAACATTTGCAAGCCATGCAAACAATAAAAAGGCTATCGCTAATAAACTGTATTTCTTCCAAGGTGAAACCGGTTTAGCAACGGGTTTTTCTTGTGGTTTTGCAGCAGGAGTAACTTTAGGTTGTGCTGAAACTTGAATTGGTGGCGCAGGCCATGTTACTTCACCCGCACGAATTACAGTCACACCACGGATGACAACATCATCAAAATCAATATTGATATTACCGTCTTTTTCTTTACACAATAATTTCAATAGATTAACTAAGTTAGTACCATAAAGTTGAGATGACTGTGCTGGTAAACGAGCAGCTAAATCAGTGTAACCAATGATTTTTACACCATGTTCTGTCGTAAAGACTTCATTAGGCACGGTATATTCGCAGTTGCCACCATTTTGAGCCGCAAGGTCGACTACAACACTTCCTGGCTTCATTGAATCGACCATCTCTTTCGTAATTAAACGAGGAGCGGGTTTTCCTGGAATTAATGCCGTTGTAATGATGATATCAACATCTTTTGCTTGTTCTGCAAATAATGCCATTTCAGCATCAATAAATGCTTTTGACATTACCTTAGCATAGCCATCACCACTGCCCGCTTCTTCTTTAAAATCAAGCTCAAGGAATTCAGCACCCATGCTTTGAACTTGCTCTTTAACTTCAGGGCGAGTATCAAATGCGCGAACAATTGCACCAAGACTTCCTGCGGCACCAATCGCAGCAAGACCTGCAACTCCAGCACCAATAACCATCACTTTAGCTGGTGGTACTTTACCTGCGGCGGTAATTTGTCCAGTAAAGAATCTTCCGAATTCATGGGCAGCTTCTACAACAGCACGGTAGCCTGCAATATTTGCCATTGAACTTAACGCATCAAGAGATTGTGCACGAGAAATACGTGGCACACTATCCATTGCCATCACGTTAATATTCTTTTCAGCTAACTTTTCGAGTAATGCCGCATTTTGAGCTGGCCAAATAAAACTTACCAGTGTCGCGCCATCTTGTAGCAACGTAATTTCATTATCCAGAGGTGCATTTACCTTCAAAATAATGTCTGATTCCCAAACATTTTGAAGAGCGAGGATCTCGGCACCGGCGTCCTGATAAGCTTTATCTTCAAAGCTTGAGGCAATACCTGCGCCATTTTCAACTGCGACTGTAAATCCTAATTTTATGAGTTGAGTCACTGTAGCTGGTGTAGCTGCAACCCTTGTTTCATTAGAAAGTCGCTCTTTGGGTATACCAATTCGCATAATTTTCCCTTCTTATCCATAGAGTTCTGTTAAAACTTCTCCGTTAACTTCACATTCATGCAAAAAAAATGTTAAAAATAATAATATGCATGCCATTAATCGGAGTTCTAATAACCTACTGAAAATAAAACCAATAATCTATATCTGTGTAAAGCTAAAATTGAACTTAATTAGATCATTTTAGTCGAAAAGGCATATTTATGAATTATTCACTATATTCAGGTAAATATCTGGTAACATATACTGGTCATTTGACTCTGTGGTGATTCGCTAAATAAAATAATGCGACAAATGCTATTATTACATGTAATAATTAATCCCTATGTGATAAACCACGACGTTCAGCACATGACCAATATTAATTGCGCAAGGCGGAAGGATTTTGTATGAAGCTGAAAACCTCAGTCATCGCAGCAGCGATGTTGTCTTTAACTAATATCACTGTTGCGCAGGCTGCTCAGGAATTAACACCCGAACAAGCTGCAGAACTAAAACCATTTGAAAGAATTACAGTTATCGGTCGTTTTAACGCTATTTATGAAGCCGCTGATGCGGTATCTCGTCGTGCGGATAAAGTCGGTGCTGATAGTTTCTATATTCAAGGCCTAGATGATATTAGTGATAGCGGCAACATGAGTGTTACTGCTGATCTATACCATAAAGATGCACCCAAAGCAGATCAAGAAAGCTATCGCGTCTTTCATGGCGTGAAAGAACTACCAAAACCTGAAGCAATTCTGCTACAACCATTTGATACAGTTTCTATCCGCGGTTACTACCCTACAACCCCTGATATTAACGACGCAATTGCAAAAGCAGCTGCTAAAAAAGGTGCTGCATCATTCTTTATTGTACGTAACGTATCAACAAATGATGGTGGTAACCAAGAAGTAACAGCTTATATCTACAAAAAAGATGCGCCTAAACGTGCAATTCAAGCACCAGAGGCTGTCGTTCCTTATGACTCAGATGCAGGTCGCGCACTTATTGCAGAAGGCGGAGCCGCTGCCAATAAAGTTGAGAAACCAGGTCTTGCATCAAACACTGATTTTGATAGAAGTGTAGGAACATTTGCTGATACACAAACTTCGGGTGCTAGTGGTCGTTACACTGTCACATTACCTGATGGTACTGAAATCCAAGAAGTCAACAAAGCAGCTGCTGCATTAATGGATCCATTTGATACCATTACATTTAGCGGATACTTTGTAAACTCACCAGAGATTTCTTATCAAGTTGCTAAACGTGCAGCTGCAAAAGGTGCCAAGTATTACCATATTACAAATGAATGGCAAAGTGATGGTGGTACAGTCACTATTACCGCTGACCTATTCAAGTAATAAAGCGTCCTAATTAAAAAAACCTTGCTGATGCGAGGTTTTTTTTACTCAAAATATCATCAAAACCAACCTCATTTTGTAAAAGTGCATAATTTTTATGATTTAATGCATAGACAACCAAGTCAACTCTCCGTAAAATCTCGCTGTTTTTTAGTGTTTTTATCTTTATTTAAATTTGAGATATTCATATTTATTCTATTTACTGACCAAAAAACAAGAAAATACGCTATTTATTTACAATTTTAATCACGTAGGTAATTATCCTTGAATAAGAAACTTGGCTTAATATCACTCACCGCGTTAGTATTAAGCTCAATGGTTGGTGCAGGTGTATTCAGTTTGCCTCAAAATATGGCCGAAGTTGCCAGCCCTGCCGCATTGATTATTGGCTGGGTGATAACTGGCATTGGCATCCTCTTTCTTGCTACATCTTTATTACTCCTCTCGCGCCTTCGACCTGATCTTGATGGTGGCATTTTTACCTATGCGAAAGAAGGATTTGGTGAATTTATTGGTTTTTGTTCAGCATGGGGTTATTGGGTCTGCGCTGTTGTTGCTAACGTTTCTTATCTTGTTATTGTTTTTGCTGCCTTTAGTTTTTTTACAGATACATCAGAGAACGTTATTTTTGGTGATGGGAATACATGGCAAGCATTAATTGGAGAGTCAATCTTACTTTGGGTTGTCCATTTTCTTGTATTACGTGGTGTTCAAACTGCAGCCAGCATTAATTTAATGGCGACAATGGCAAAACTCCTTCCTTTAGGGTTATTTGTTATTGTCGCCCTATTAGCTTTCAATATGGATATATTTACCCTTGATTTTAAAGGTGTAAATCTGGGTGTCCCTGTTTGGGATCAAGTCAAAAATACCATGTTGATTACACTGTGGGTATTTATTGGTATTGAAGGCGCGGTCGTAGTTTCCGCAAGAGCTAAAAATCGTCGTGATGTTGGTTTAGCAACAGTACTCGCCGTTGTCATCGCATTAGTTATCTATATTCTTGTCACTTTATTATCGCAAGGTTTAGTTAGCCAAGCAGAATTAGCAGCGATGAAAAACCCGTCAATGGCGCCGTTACTTGTTCAGCTTATTGGTAACATAGGCGAGATAATTATTGCAGCGGGTCTTATTCTCTCTGTATGTGGTGCATATTTAAGTTGGACAATTATGGCGGCAGAAGTGCCTTATATTGCCGCACTACATCACTCTTTCCCTAAACAATTAGGGAAGCAGAATAAAAATGATGCGCCTTCATCTTCATTATGGTTTACCAATTGTGCAGTCCAATTCTCTTTAGTTTTAATTTGGTTGACGGGAAGTAACTACAATACATTACTGACCATTGCATCAGAGATGATCCTTGTTCCTTACTTTCTCGTCGGTGCATTTTTATTTAAAGTGGCAATTGCACGCAGTAGCCGTGCCTTATTATTAATAGCCATACCTGCAAGTCTTTACGGTTTATGGCTACTTTATGCATCAGGTGTTATTAATTTATTACTCTCTGTCGTTCTGTATGCACCAGGTATCCTAATGTTTTTATATACACGCAAGCAGTATAAAGATAAAAAACCATTGCATATAAGTGAGCGAATTCTGTTAGCACTAGTCTTATTTGGCGCTATTCCGGCATTAGGCTACTTAACTATTTACTAAAGACAATCTGAGAGGTACTCGAAAAACAGTGCCTCTCTTACCTTTCCCTTCCTTCTCTCCAAAAATCAATTTCACTTAAGTCAAAAAAATTCCCCTGCTAAGCTGTTTTTTTTAATATCGATGGTTAGGTAGTTATAAATTAAGAAACACATTGTATGTTGTAACTAATAAATAGTTAGCTATTTATTAGCTAGGCAATAAAAAACCCACAAGAAGCATGAGTTCCCGTGGGTTTAAAAATGTCACTATTAAATTAGTTAAAACTAACTTGTTCCATCGCCTGCAATATACGTTTATCTGATATTGGATACGGTGTACCTATCTGTTGAGCGAACAGGCTTACTCTCAGTTCCTCTATCATCCAACGAATATTTTGCACTTCCTCTTGCTGCTTTTGTTTCTCTGTTAGCTTACCTAACCACTGTTGCCACTGTTGAATAACATTTTCAACTCTGCTCATTTGAGCGCGATCGCGATTAGGATCAATGGCCAGTTTTTCCATTCGTTTTTCAATTGCACTCAAATAACGAGGAATATCCGCAAGACGTTTCCATCCATGAGAGGTAACAAAACCAGGAAAAACTAACTGACTAAGTTGAGCTTTAATATCAGACAATGCAAAAGCAACGCTAATATCCACCCGCCCTTTTAAACGTTTATTGATGGCAAAAACTTGAGTCAAAATAGATTCAACTTGTTTTGCTATTTCGACTACAGCATCGTTTAGTTCAGCTCTGACATATTCTTGCAGTTTTTGATACTCGCCTTCTTGCCAAACTAAACCACCATAAGACGCCATTAGTTTATCAACACCACAAGCAATACAATCATCAATCAACTCTAACACTTTACCATAAGGGTTAAAGTAAAGACCAAGTTTTGCTTTATTTGGTAATTTCTCATGTAGGTATTTTATCGGTGACGGAATATTTAATAATAATAGTCGTCTTACTCCTTCCCACATTGAAGCTTGCTGTTCAGATTCTGTTTCAAAAAGCTTAATACCCACACTGTTTTTTTCATCAACGAGTGCTGGATAAGCTTTCACTGAATAGCCACCCCGTTTTTGCTCATAACGCTGAGGCAAATCACCAAAACTCCAAATATGTAAATCTTGTTGTTCGATACCATCATCCGCTACTGCTGATAATGTTTCTTGCACTTTTTCCTTTAAGTTCTCTTTTAATTTATTGAGATCTTTACTTTCTGCCAGCGTTTTATTTTTATCGCCAACAACACGGAATGTCATTTTTAAGTGATCAGCAACTTGATCAAGTTGCCAACTCTCTCTATCAACGGTCACTCCTGTCATTCGGCGTAATTCGTTTTCGAGTTTATCGAGTAAGCCGCCTTCAACTTGAGGAACACGTTCTAAAAAAGCAGAAGCATAATTAGGTGCTGGTACAAAATTACGACGGATAGGCTTTGGTAATGACTTAATTAAGGCCACTATCAATTCATGACGAATACCTGGAATTTGCCAATCAAAACCTTCGTCTTTTACCTGATTTAAAATCGGTAATGGAATATGAACAGTGACACCATCAGCCGCTGTACCCGGTTCAAATTGATAAGTTAAGCGTAATTTTAAATTATCTTGATGCCAATAATTTGGATAATCTAGTGCGCTAACACGTTTGGCATCATCCTTGATAAGCATACTTTTTTCAAAGTTAAGCAGATCAGGTGATGCTTTTTGTGCTTCTTTCCACCATTTATCAAAATGACGTGATGAAACAACGTCTTGTGGTATTCGCTGATCGTAGAAAGTAAACATTGTTTCATCATCGACAAGAATGTCACGACGACGAGATTTATGCTCTAACTCTTCCACTTCAGTCCGTAATTTTAAATTTTCACGGAAGAATGCATGACGAGTTTGCCAATCACCTTCTACTAACGCATGGCGGATAAATAGCTCACGACATAATAACGGATCAATTTGGCTATAATTAATAGGTCGAGAGGCAACAATAGGTAAACCATATAACGTAACTTTTTCATTAGCCATTACAGCGCCTTGCGCTTTTGACCAATGTGGTTCGCTATAGTGATGTTTCACTAGATGTTCGGCGATAGGTTCAATCCATTCAGGTTCAACGCGCGCTGCGATTCGTCCCCATAAACGAGACGTCTCGACTAACTCTGCCACCATAGTCCATTTTGGTGGTTTTTTAAATAAACCAGAGCCAGGATAAATAGAAAAACGAGCATTTCTCGCACCTGTAAATTCTTGTTTATCGGCATCTTTTTGACCAATATGTGACAACAAGCCACTGAGTAGAGCAACGTGAATACTTCTAAAATCAGCGGGTTCGCTATTAACAGGAAAACCTAATTCTTTAACAACTTGTCGCAATTGCGTATAAACATCTTGCCATTCTCGAACACGCATAAAGTTTAAAAATTCTTGGCGACATAGCTTTCTAAATTGGGAATGGCTCAACTCTTTTTGTTGAGTTTTTAAATAATCCCACATATTTAAAAAAGACAAGAAATCAGAATCTTTATCTTGGAAGCGTCGATGCTTTTCATCAGAAGCTTGTTGTTTATCCATCGGTCTTTCACGAGGATCTTGAATTGAAAGTGCGGATGTAATAACCATCAACTCTTTTACTGCACCATATTTACGTGCTTCAAGTACCATTCTCGCCAAACGAGGATCAATAGGAAGTTGTGCAAGTTGTTTCCCCATTGGGGTTAAACGATAAGCACCATTGTGGTCGGTTTCGTCTTGTAACGCGCCTAGTTCTTCTAATAAACGGACACCATCCTGAATATTGCGTTTATCAGGTGGCTGTATAAATGGGAAAGCACTAATATCACCTAACCCTATCGACGTCATTTGCAAAATAACAGATGCAAGGTTAGTTCTTAATATTTCTGGATCAGTAAATTCAGAACGAGAAATAAAATCATCTTCTGAATAAAGACGAATACAAATACCATCGGAAACACGACCACAACGCCCTTTTCTCTGATTTGCTGAAGCTTGAGAAATAGGCTCTATTGGAAGTCGTTGTACTTTAGTGCGATAACTATAACGACTAACACGCGCAAAACCGGTATCAATAACGTACTTAATACCCGGCACAGTTAATGAAGTTTCGGCAACGTTAGTGGCTAAAATAATGCGCCTGCCATTATGAGGATGAAAAATTCGGTTTTGTTCACTGTTAGATAAACGGGCAAATAAAGGCAATACTTCAGTATGGCGAAGTTGTAATTTATTCAGCGCATCAGCAGTGTCACGAATTTCTCGCTCACCGCTCATAAAAATAAGAATATCACCCGCACTTTCTCTGCTTAATTCATCAATAGCATCAACAATGCCATCGGTCATATCCTTATCACTGTCAAGTTCGTCACCACCAATAGGACGATATCTCACTTCAACAGGATAAGTTCGACCAGATACTTCAATAATCGGTGCTTGATTGAAATGCTTGGAAAAACGTTCAGGATCGATGGTTGCAGAAGTAATAATGATTTTTAAATCAGGGCGCTTAGGTAATAACTGCTTTAAATAGCCAAGAATAAAGTCGATATTTAAACTACGTTCATGGGCTTCATCAATAATGATAGTGTCATATTGTAGTAACAGCTTATCTTGCTGTAATTCCGCCAATAAAATACCATCTGTCATTAGCTTAACGAGGGTATTATCGCCAACATGATCACTAAAGCGAACCTTATAACCTACAGATCCGCCTAACGTACTTTTTAATTCATGAGCGATACGTTCAGCTACTGAACGTGCAGCTAAACGACGAGGCTGAGTATGTCCAATAAACCCCTTGATCCCTCGTCCTAATTCAAGACAAATTTTAGGGATCTGTGTTGTTTTACCAGAGCCAGTTTCCCCTGCAATAATAACGACTTGGTTATCTTTTATTGCATTATAAATAGCATCTTTCTTTTGACTAACAGGCAGGTTTTCTGGGTAAGTAATTTCAGGACAATTAGCACGACGGCGAATTATCATCTGTTGTGCCGTATTAATATCTTCTTTAATTGCACTTAATACCGCTTGTTTAGACTCTTCATTATTAATTTTAGCGACGCCACGTAGACGTTTTCTTAATCGCTGCTGCTCCCGCAACGATAATTGCTCTATTTCTTGATAGAGCGTGGCAGATGATAATGTCACCTTTTATTATCCTTTTTGAGGTTATTCTAATCAAAACTATTGAGTTCATAATATCACAACAGGCTATTTGCACATAAAGGCTTGATTAAATTTCTTAGTATATGATTTCATATAATCAATAATTTTGAATAGCATATTCAAAGGATTGTGATGTGATATTTTAAAGATTGGGTAAACTACTATTAACCAATAAATTTAAATAAATAGAACATTTTATAGACCACGAGAAAATAATGAAAAAGATCCTTGTACTGAAATCCAGCATTTTAGATAGCTATTCACACAGTAATAAAATGACCGATTACTTAATTGAAAATTGGCAAAAAAACCATAAAGACGACCTGATTACTGTACGTGATCTCGCTAAAGATCCTATACCAGCTCTAGATCAAGCCACCTTATTTGCCTTTGGCAAAGATGTTTCCATACTCTCTGATGAGCAAAAATCAGCTAGAGCTTTATCAGATGAACTGATTAATGAATTAAAAGCACACGATATGATTGTGATTGCTGCACCAATGTATAACTTCTCAATTTCAGCGCAATTAAAACATTATATCGATTTTATTGCTCGCGCAGGCGAAACATTTACTTATACAGAAGCGGGTGCTGTTGGTTTACTCGAAAACAAACAAGCTGTTGTATTAACCAGTCGTGGTGGTGTTCATAAAGATAAGCCTTCTGATTTGATTGTTCCATTCCTTACACAGTTTTTAGCTTTTATCGGTATCAATGACGTACAATTTATTATGGCTGAGGGTACTGCATTTGGTGAAGAATATGCACAGCAATCTCATCTGCAAGCACAAAAAGAAATTGATACTGTAATTAGTACAAAAAATATCACCGCAAAATAATTAATTTTATCTTTTTATAAAAGCACCTAACTAGGTGCTTTTTTTATATCTAAATATTAAAGATATATCAATATCACTTAATTTTTTATAAAAAAGACCTTATTGAGTTATAACTAAAAAACCTTAAAAGAAGATAATTCCGAAATAACCTGATTTATTAAAAAAATAATTTAAGAATTAGTTTTAAAAAAAGAATTTATTCTATTATTCACGCTAAAAATAGATATATAGGATTGAATTAAATTTGATTTTAAAAAGATAAATTAATAATATTTTTTTGCTTCTAGAGATAAGAAGATTATTAAATAATTTTATTAATTCAATAAATGGAATTTTAAATGAAAAAGAATTTACTCTCAATGCTCATTTTATCTACAAGTTTTTTATCGACCCAATCAAATGCAGTTGAATATGTAGAAAATGGTATAGGTTCAGTTGAAATTAGTGGCTTAGTAACACCAAATCTTCGCTGTGAGTTACAAAATATAGCACCAATTAAATTACATGACGTTCAAGCAAATAATTTTGCAGATACCCATTTGGCAAACGTGGACGCACTACCAATTAACATTAATTTTACAAATTGTTCTGATGGCCTTCAGAATATAAAATTAAGAGTTAAAAATAACGGAGAAAGTATATTAAAAAATACAGCAAAAGATGGTAGTAATGTATCTGTTGCTATTTTAAATGCAGATGGAAATGAAATAGACTTATCAATAGCAGAAAATCCAGCATTTAAAGTAAATATTGATGGTGATGATAATACGGCAAGTTATGAATTTCTAGCCAATTATAAAAAACCAGACAATGCAAGCGCAACACCTGGCCAAGTAACGGCTAGCTTAAGTTTTGATGTTATTTATTCTGATATTGAAGACCTAAATTAAAATTCAAAAAGTAAACAAAGCTGGTTATCCAGCTTTGTTTTAACATTCCTTATTTATAAATAATAATATAATATTACTATATAACAATAGAAAATGATTAAAAAAATAATAACCACCACACTATCTCTATTTATAATCATCCCTACTTATGGTTACGCATCAATAGAAATAAATAAGGATAAATTTATTTTTATTGAAAGCAAAGGTCAGGAGATTATTGAAATAAAAAATAACACAACTAATGATTATTTTATACAAAGCTGGATTTCGCATTATGATGAAAATAATGATACTGAATTACCTTTTATTATCACCCCCCCACTTTTTAAAATAGAAAAAAATGAAAACTATTCTTTAAAAATTTTTAAAACAGATGAGATAGAAAAAAAGGACCAAGAAACACTATATAAAATAAACATTAAGAGAATACCATTGCTATCTAATTCAGATGAAAATAGAAATTTATTACATATATCAATGAATTCTGTCTATAATTTAATATATAGACCAATATCAATAGAAAAAGGTGCAAAAGATGCTTATAAAAGAATTGAGTTTTTAAAAAATAAAAATAATGAATTTATTATAAACAATCCCACACCCTACTTTATTACTTTGCTTAATGTTAGTTACAATGGTGTACTACTGATGAATAAAAGCAAAACCATACCTCCATTAAAAAAATACAATACAAAAAATATAATTAAAGAAGATGGATTAATTAAATGGAAAACAATTAATCAATATGGCGTGGAAATAAATGCAACAGATAAGGCCATAATAAATGAAGATTAAATATAAAAAAATGGAGTTCACTTTCTTTATTTTTATAATTATTTGCACCAAAGATGCTATCGCTCAGAATAATTTCCTCTCTCTTTATTCTAATTCATTTTCTAATATTAATGATGAAACGATTAAACTACTTCTTGAAGATAAAAAACCTGAAGGGTTTTATCATTCTATTATTCATATTAATAATAGAAAGAAAATGGCAAAGCTCCTTTATTTTAAAAATGTAGATAACAAGTTAACTCCTTGTCTTTCTATCAATGATTTAACTTCTCTTGGTATTGATACTTATTTTTATAAAATAACAAAAGAAAATCAGGAAATAACTCCTTTAAGCGATTATTCGATAGATTTTAAATACCAATTTTCCAATCAAAAATTAAATTTAATCATTCCGCAAAAAGCATTAATAAAAAAAACAGACTATGTCATCAATGAACAAGATTGGGATGACGGAATTACCGCATTATTCACTCAATATTCCTATTGGATTAAATATCACCAAAAAAAATCGACTGAGCAAAAACTTAATTTACACTCAGGTATTAACATGGGAGCTTGGCGTGTACGTAGTCAAAGTGGATTTAATTGGAATAAAGATCGTTATCAATCTAAGCTTTCATCAATTTACACCTATCGACAAATTAATTCTTTTTCTTCTCTTTTTTATGGAGGTAAATTTTCACCTACGACACGAATATTATCAAATGATAAAATTATTGGCTTTCAATTAATATCCAATAATTTAATTTCGAACAAAAGTCTTTATGCTAATAGCCCGATTATTGAAGGTATTGCTGATACACAAGCTCAAATTATCATAAAACAGGGTGATAAGATCATCTATGAAACAACGGTTCCTCCTGGCCCCTTTCTTTTAAATTCATTACCTTCAATAGGAAGTGAAAAACTCACTTTGGAGATCAAAGAAGCAGATGGAAGAGTAAAAATTTCGACACACTATTTTGCATCATTACCGAATAAATTAAATAAAGGAAGTTATCAATATAATATCATCTCAGGCACATTACCTGATCATCCAAATAACAAAAAATCTCTTTTTCTTTTAGGCGAATTTTCATATGGTCTAAGCCAAAAAATCACTTCTTACAGTGCAATAAAAAAACATGATAAAAGACAAACCTATTTATCTGGACTATCTCTAGATTTAGGTATTTTAGGTGGTTTAGCGACAAATATAAGTTATGAAAAAAATAACAATAATAAAATTAAATATCAATTTCGTTATCAGAAAAGTATTCCCATGACACAAACTCACTTTACTTCGGGAATGTCTTTCTATCATTATTTAGGTAATTCATTATCAAAAAACAACATTAAAAAAAACCATTCACTATCTTTATCTCAAAATATTAATGAGTTAGGCTACTTCTCTTTGCATTACCACGGTAAAACATACCATGATTCATCGAAAGAATTTGAAATTGGAGCATCCTTTTCATCCTCATTTAATAGGGTAAATTATCATTTAAAGTATGATTTCAAAAAAGAGAAATATTTTTCGGATCATTATTTTTCATTTAATTTTCATATTCCTATAGGTAATATTGAACATCATCATTGGATGAACAATCAAACAAGCTATCAAGTCAATAATAAACGTTATACAAATAGTACAAATCTAGGAGGAGCATTGCTTAATAATAATTTAGGATATTCAATAAACTATCAACATACACATCATCCTAAAAGAAAATATAATCAATTTTCTGCTAATACACGCTATCAAAATAATTATCAATCTTATAGTTTCTCTGGAAATAAATCAGAGAATAATTACAATCTTAATTTTTCAATTAATGGTGCATTAGTACTTCATTCCGAAGGTATTACTCTGACACCCCGTTTAGGAAAAACTTTTGCATTAGTGAGTACACAGGGTATTACTGGTATTAAAACATCATTTTCATCTAATTTAGAAACAGATATCTTTGGTAACCTAATTTTAAATAACATCACGCCTTATCGAATAAATAAAATCAAACTAAATGCGACTACACTCCCCCAATCCGTTGAAACCGAATATTACAGTAAGAGTATTATTCCTACATTAGGTGCAATATCTAAAATTACTTTTCCAATGAAAACAGGTTATCGTATTATTTTCAAATCAATAACTCCACTTCCTTTTGCTTCAACAGTTACCGTACTAGATAAAGAGGATAATATTATTTCCCAAGGATTGGTGACAGAAAATAATGTTATTTTTCTTTCTGGTATTCCTGATCATGGATTAATAAAAGTAAAATGGGGAGAAGATAAACAGTGTCAATTTAATTATAATTTGAGTTCCGATGAAAAGAAAAAAAACCTGATAAAAAAAGAAGTTAATTGTCTTTAATTCAAAACAAAAGTACTAAATATGAAAAATAAAAAACATTTCTTCTATTTAATTATAATTTTACTCTATTCATCATTTTCATTTTCATCAATACCAAGACGTGGTGATCACGATATTCCTCTAAGCTGTGATATAGATCATATTTATGAAAATACAAGTGATAGATTTTCTATTAACGGAAATGACTTTTCTTCATATGAGAAAGGAGAATTAGCGAATATTGATCCTCACATTATCCTTATTAATATAAAAGATTGTTCTAAGAGTAATGGGAATATTCGCTTAAAAATTGAAAATACGAGTATTGATAATACAACAGGTTACTTGAAAAATATGATTAGTGCTCCCGATGCAAGTAATAATATTGCTTTTCAATTATTGTACAATGAGGAAGAAAGACCCATCAATCTTAATAAAAAGAGCGAATTTACTGAAGAACTGACTGATGGAGAAGCTGAATTTTATTTTTTAGTTAACTATGTTAAAAAAGATAATATGCCTCCTGCATCCGGTTATATACGCTCAAACATTAATTTCATTGTCATGATCAATGACGATATTGTTAATTTTAGTGGTAATGATTAATTAGTCATAAAAATTAGCTACAAAAAAGCACGATAGAAATTTATAATATATCGTGCTTTAAAAATAAAATGAGGTTAAGTCTGTATTTAAGATTTAACTACTTCTTTACCCATTTTCCATTAATCCCCTTTACAAACTCACCTTCATTAGCTCTTGCGACTAATTTTTCACCTGCTAGTCGAGCAACAGAATCAGGTGTTACTTGGTTAGTTTTAGCAATTTCAGCATATTTTGCTTTTCTTGCTTGATTTATTTCATCAGCAAGTTGTTGAGCCTGCTTATTATTAGTTTGCACAAGCTCAATATAACCACTAAAGGTTTCCCCTACTAATCCTTGTGATCTTGCTTCATCAAGCGTTAATGCTATGGCATTTGCACTGCCTAAAGCTATCATTAGCGCAAAACTTAAGAAATATTTTTTATAATTCATCATTTATCCTTTAAAAAATGGCGCTGTTATTTTTTAAGAGATCTTCAACTTGTCGGTCTATTTTTACATTAATTTCATGTTCAATTTTTACATTCATATTAATGTTAATGGGCTTATCCGGTGTGGCGACTTCTAACCGAATACATCCTGTTAATGCTGATATTCCCATCATCAAAGCTGTTAGTAAGAATAGTTTTCTTAAGAATAATGGTTTCACTCTGACTCACTCCCTAAATCTGATAAGCTCTTTTCTAACCACTCTTCCAATTGTGAACCAAATCGTAAACTTCGCCATAATTGGAAGACATTTTCTTCATGTCGATAATTTAAATTAACTTGTCGACGTTTATCTTCTAGAGGATTCGTTCCATTGATTTCTGCTTCTAATACCAACTCACCCAAATTACTTAAATTAACGCGAGTCCAAGAACGGCTGATCTCTAAATAGCGCAACCATGCCATAGCAACGCCCGCAGACATATTATTTTCATCAATAGAATCCACAAAATCCTTATCAAGTCTTAACGTTAAATAAGATGAATTAGCCAGCCAACCATCTTTAATAATCCATTGGTTATTATTAATAAAAAACGGAAATTCACCACTAACTTTACCTGATGCCGCAAACTGCGTCACTTTTAACAAAGTAAAAAGATGACTTAATTGAATGTTATCAAGAGAAATAATCGCTGCATCATGTTGTGGAATTGTGAGTTTTGCCAATGAAATGGTTCCATCAAGCATAGCAACATTCACATTAGATAGAACTAACGGTTTATTTTCTGTTGCAGGGTAAAAACCTTGAAGATCAGCCGTAATATCCGTCATGTCAAAAAGATTATTAACACGCTTTATCCGTAACTGGACAGGCTGTTTAACACCTAATTGCCATTCGTCGCCATTTAAACGCCAAGGCAAAATAAAATCTAAACCTTCTAAAACACCATCTTTAAGCCACATTCCACCTTGTTTAACAACAAGATGCCCTCCTGCTATTAATCCTTGTTCTGGTGCAATAGAAAAATCTGCTTGTGTGTAGAGTTCACCTTTATCAAGAGTGATCCCTAAATCTTCAGGCAAGAGCGATTGAAAAACATTAATAGGTTGTGAAGGCCAACGCATTTGACCTCTTAATCTTGCGCCATCCCAACGCGTATTTATTGCAATAGGTCCTATATTGGGTTTAGCACTTAATTCGCCTTTTACATTAAAATTAAAAGGGGAATCACCATTAACTGTGGCAATAAAATCGGCCTTATCTAAAAAACCACCAGCAGGAAAATCAATACGTTGACTCGTTAATTTTAGTTTTCCATTAAATACAGGCTTTTTATCATCTCTTACCCAACGAAACGGACTTTCTAAAGATAATCGAGGAGCAGTCATCGTAGTATTTTGATATTTTAAAACATCAAAACCTGTATTGAGTTTCTCAAAACTAACCACTTTATCAGCCCAGTACCCTGTTCCTGCGATATCCCAACGTGCTTTTAAAGGTAATAAATCCCCTTCTCCCCAATAGCGCCATTGCCAAGTCCCATTGTCAGGTAAAAAATCAATCGCCTTACCTTGAAAATGAATACGGTAATCCCCCCAAATGCTATCTTGGGCAACGACTATCGCATTTAAACGACCATTAAAACCATTTGATGAAAGTGTGGTTCCAGCTAAAGGTAAACGAGCATCTGTGATGGTAAGCGTTTCAGTGAGTGGTCCTTTAAAACGAAACAAAGAGCCAGATTGAAATTCAACAGTAGGATCGGTCAACATGCCAGTGACTTTAACAGGTAATTGCGCACTGGCTTGCATTAATTCTTTATTAACAATACCAGTGATTTGAATAGGGATTTGTGCATCTAACCAATTTACTGCGGTTTCAGGAATCGATATCACTAAATTCCCTTTTCCCGCTTTGCCTTCTGTCATCACGTTTAATCGTGCAGTTAGTCTTAAATCCGCCAATCCTTTTTGCCATTGAGCGATATTAATATTTACACCGCCTCGCAAAGGTTGATCCAATCCAAACCATTCCCAACGACCTTGTTCAATCACTATATTTTCGGATGTCACTTTCCAAGGTAATAAAGCCAATGCATGGCCACCACCTTGTTCAGCAAGCGAAATCGTGCCAGATTTTCCTACCCATTCAAGAATAATAACCAATGGGTGAGCGTAGTGAGACGTCAATAGTGTCGCATCAATGGTTCCTTTTTCTGGTAATGAAGCAACATCAAGAGGAAGCGCTATTTCAGCAGCAAGTTCAATGTTATTGTTATCAGGCAAATTAACTTTGAACCGTTTAATATCAAGCCATTGGTTATCTCTAATAAAAATACCAAGTTGTACATTTTCTCCTTGGTAAGTCATTAATCTTCCATTATTTTGTGTTCTTAATTGCAAAGAACCTTGATAACGCGCATTTTCTTTTAAGAGTACATTTTCGATGTTGACAAATAAATGAGGTATTGAAGTCAGTAGTGAATTTATCTCAAGAGGAACGGTTGCAGTTTCTTCTTGCTTACTTACAGGCATCATTGAAAAACATTGTTCATCAATGGCAAGTTGCTGGCTATTAAATTGCAGTTTATCAATCTGTTCTTTTTGATAAGAGAAAACAAAGTTATCAAGATTAGCTAAAGTGCAACTCTCTGTCTTTAATACGATGTTTTCAATTGAAACACCCATACGCTGTAATTTGGGCTGTGATAAAGAAAGAGTTACACCTTCAGGTAAGTAATAATGAGCAACAACAGGTAACCAACGAGGAATAGACACCCATAAAGCAGTGCCTATTAGGCCGGCGCCTAGTAGTATCGTCCCTGTCCATTTGATTGTTTTTCTTAACAACACATTATATTCCTTTTAAACAAACCTGAATCATCCACTTACCTCGTTAAATTGTTTATAATGATAGTATTAATTTCTTTCATATTGGGGCTGGATAATTCTTGTTTTTCTAGCCTCTGAATAAAAATTTAATCGAGAGTAGAGAAGACTGGATGAAAATCGTTTCCTATAGTACTAAACATTATGATCGTAAGCACATGGAATGGGTCAATCAACATAATGGATATCATTATGATATTGAATATTTCGATTTTAATTTAACAGAACAAACTGCAAAAAATGCCGTTGGCGCTGATGCTGTCTGTATTTTCGTCAATGACGATGCAAATCGTGCGGTTTTACAAGAACTTGCTAGCCTTAATATACGTATTCTCGCATTACGTTGCGCGGGCTTTAATAATGTTGACTTAGAAGCCGCCGCTGAATTAGGCATTACTGTTGTTCGTGTTCCTGCTTACTCACCAGAGGCTATTGCAGAACATGCTGTTGGTATGATGCTGTCACTTAATCGTCGTATACACAGAGCTTATCAACGTACTCGTGATGCTAACTTCTCATTAGAAGGCTTAACTGGCTTTAATATGCATAATCGTACTGCCGGTATTATTGGTACAGGTAAAATAGGATTAGCAACATTACGCATATTAAAGGGTTTTGGCATGAAGTTACTTGCCTATGATCCTTACCCAAACCAAGCTGTACTTGATTTAGGTGCCGAATATGTTGATTTGGCGACGATTTACGCAAACTCCCATGTAATTTCATTACATTGCCCATTAACCGCAGATAATCATCATCTATTAAATGAAACTGCTTTTTCACAGATGAAAGATGGTGTGATGATTATTAACACCAGTCGTGGTGCATTGATTGACTCTGCGGCTGCGATTAATGCATTGAAACAAGGCAAAATTGGTGCACTGGGAATGGACGTTTATGAAAATGAACGCGATCTTTTCTTTGAAGATAAATCAAATGACGTTATTCAGGATGATATTTTCCGTCGTCTTTCTTCTTGCCATAACGTGTTATTTACTGGGCATCAAGCATTTTTAACAGAAGAAGCCTTAATCAGTATTAGTGAAACAACTCTGCACAATATTAAAGAGATTGCTTCAGGTAATGAGTGCGTTAATCAGATCAAAGCTTAATTCTAGGCATTAAGAATAAATGTAATAAAAAGCCCCCTTCGCCATAGATTAGCCAAGGGGGCTTATTTTATTTATCATCGATACGACACTTATTTTCCTTGAGTGTCGATAACTTCTGTTGATTGTGTTGAATCAAAACGTGAAAGAATTTCGTTCTCTTCATCTACTGTAAATTGTGAAACCAATTTAGCTAATTGATGAGCTTCATCATCCATATTTGCTGTGATAGCTGCTGATTCTTCAACCAATGCTGCATTTTGCTGAGTAACGGTATCCATTTCACTGACGGCCAACGCGATTTGGTTAATACCCATGCTTTGTTCATTAGAAGCAAGGGCAATCTGTTGCATAAAGTCATTTACCTGATTAATGGTTGTAACGATCTCTGACATTGAACGTCCAGCTTGAGCAACCTGTTGCGAACCAACATGCACTTTATTAACAGAGTGCGTAATCAACTCATTGATCTCTTTTGCAGCTTCGGCACTGCGGCTAGCTAAACTGCGCACTTCAGACGCAACAACGGTAAATCCTCTACCTTGCTCACCTGCTCTTGCTGCTTCAACTGCCGCATTCAGTGACAAAATATTCGTTTGATTGGCTATGCTGTTAATAATATCATTGATATCTGCAATTTTTTTCGCACTTTCAGAGATTGAAGACATGGTCTCTACCACGCTATCCATCACATTTTCGCCATTTTGAGCAGATGCCGTTGCTGTTAGTGCTAATTTGCTAGCTTCACGCGAGTTATCCGCATTTTTCTCAACTGTTGTTTTAATTTGCTCCATGCTCGCAACAGTTTCTTGTAATGCACTAGCCTGCTCCTCAGTACGGGAAGATAAATCAGTATTTCCTGTCGCAATTTCACTTGCACTTACACTGATGGTATTCACTGCATTTTTGACAGATGCGATCATATGGCTTAATGAATTTTTCATCTTATTCATTTCATTGAATAACTGACCAAATTCATTAGTACCATGATTCTCTACACGCATACTTAAATCGCCTTGGCTCATCTTACTAAATATGTTGATTAAGATTTTAATATTGCCAATAAACGTATGAGAGAACCAACGTAATATAAAGATAAATAAGAGAATAACGACAGTGCCAATAGAAATCGACACCAACATCAAGCGTTCTTGGGATGTTTTTGCAATATCGATATAGCTATTCTCAATGCCATTAGCAACAGCATAATATTGCATAGTAATATCATTTAGCTCATCCATTTTAACACTGGCAGAGTGTGTTGTTAGCTCACCTTTACGCAGTTTATCTAGCGCGCCAGTGAAGATATCCAGCAGTTCATCAAAACGCTTTGTCATATCATCGGCTAATTCTCGCCCTTCTTGGGTGAGTTTTTCCGTATCTGACCAACGATGGATCTCTTCACGCGTTATTTCAATATATTCCGCAGTTTGGTGAAAGTATTTTGCTGAGGGTTTTTCATTAACGCGTAATTGTCCATCTAACCCATTAATATTTGCCCTGATCACCGCCATTTGATATCGCGCTTTGCCCATAAGTAACATTTGCTGACTGAGGCTATTTGATGAAACGAAATTATTGTAGGAGCGAGTGGAAGCATCATAACTAAAATAAATAATGCTCATAATCAACGCAAACAAAATGGCCAGCATGACCTTAACGGTCTTTTCTATACTGATATTTTTAAACATGGTCATATTCCATCAAAATATACAGAGTTTGTTATCTGTACATTTGTAAGATATCAGAATGCACTCTTTCTCTGATAAAGAGCATATTCCCTAGTGTCAATAAAATAAGGCTAAGATTTATTCATTAGAATATAAAGGCACGTAGGATCTACCTTTGTTTATAATGTCGGTAATAATGAGAGAAAACTTTAGAGTATAGTGAAAACCATTTTTCATTTATGAAATAAACGATTGTTTTAGCCACCAAGATACAAATTAACTATATAATATCCCGCAATGAAGGTGATTTTACTCAGAAAAAGATAATTTATTAATTATATTTTAGTTTTTTTGATTTTATTTATGTATTTTCATATTAAGTTTTAATAGGTATATTTACCTATTAACATTAATTAATTTAATTCTGAGATTAATTTACAGTGAGTTTTAAAAGTGTTTTATTTCCAATAAAAATAAAGCAGTTTCTAAAAACCGCTTTTATTGTTTATTTATTATGAGTAATTTAGCTTTATTAAGAAATTTAAATAATTTTTTCTATTAATAGTTTTTCAGTTAGTTCAATAAGTCTTATCACATTTAATGGGGTTTCTATTTTTCTAACTTCTTCCAAAGAAAGCCATTGGAAAGAATTATTTGTTAATCGGCTATTTTTTAGCGGCTTGCAAAGGTAAATCATATCAATGTGATAATGAAATCCTTGTTTTTTATCGTGGATGGGTTCTTTTAAAATGGCGAGAGGTTTTACAAGCTCAATAACATCATTGTTATTGAGGTTAAGGCTAAATTCAGGTTGATAGCAAAGACACTCACACAGTAAGCCTGTTTCTTCTTCTATTTCTCTTAATACTGCATCTTGTGGCTCTTCATTTTCTTCTATATGACCACCAGGTGGTAACCAACAACCTATTTTAGAGTGTAAATGGAGAAGGAATTTGCCCTGTTCATTGAATACAATGCCCGTTGCGGTGAAATGACTCTTAGGCACTTCTATTGTCATAATATTCTGATCCTTTACTCTATTTATTTTTACCCAATGTACATCACACCTATCATTATTTTTGTGCTATTTATGGTCTTTCACATTTATTGAAGATTGTTTCATTCCCATTAAAAAATCAGAAAATATCGTTTTAAAATCCTTACAAGCATTTTCAGGTAATGTAGTTTCATTTTTTAAATTAATCGCAATATGCGTAACAAATCCATAAATTAAATTAACGACAATATCAGGAGAATAGGTACAAATTTCTTGTTTATCATAAAGCGTATCTACACATTTTTTTATTCGAGGAATAAGAATTTGTGAATCAATTTCATCCCATTCCTTCCAACCTAAAACGGAAATTATTTCTTGTAGGGGAATAAGCTTATCTTTATGTTGATAAATATGATCAACACAGAAACTAAAAATAGCCTCTAACTCTTGCCATTGATCATCATAGGTAGGAATTTGAACCAGTTTTTCAACAACCTTATCAACCTGAAAAAGATAGCACTCTTTTAATAAGGCTTTCTTATTACTAAAGTGGTGATAAAACGCCCCTTTCGTTACTCTTGCGTGACGTGATATTTCATCAACAGAAACATCACAATAGTTTTGATTTATAAATAGTTCTTGTGCAGCTTCACGTAACGCAGAGCGCGTTTGCTCTGAATTCTCTTGTTGCCGTGATTTTATTTTCATGATAAAACCCTTAAAACATACCATAAGTATGTAATAATATATGGGTATCAGTTTCGTGTAAACTGAACAAAATATTTTCAGGAAATCATCATGTCATCTCAGTACAATGGGCTTATCCCCTCCAATACCTTATCCTCATTTAATATAGAAATTATCAAAGAACTCCTTCTCTGGATTGAGGTGAATCTGGAAAAACCGTTGTTACTTGATGATGTGGCAATTAAATCAGGTTACACAAAGTGGCACTTACAACGTGTATTTAAACAAGCAACGGGTTTAACGCTTGCTTCGTATATTCGAGGAAGACGTTTAACAAAAGCTGCAACAGAGTTACGGTTAACAAAGTTACCTATTCTCACTGTTGCATTGCGTTATCAATTTGATTCTCAACAGTCATTTACTCGTCGCTTTAAAGCAACATTTGGTGTTACACCAACGGAATATCGTAAACTTGATAATCTTTGTGGTAATAATTTCCAGCCCCCCATTAATTTTGATGTTATTGATTTGCCTATTCCTAAGATTATGGAATTACCAGACAGTTATGTTTACGGCATGCAATATCAATATTTTTGCTCTATAGAAGATATTGGCAAATTACATGAAGATATTCGTCATCAATTTTGGAATGATTTTTTACTGTATACTGATAAAAATTTTACGGAAAGTACGGTGCTTATCTCATATCAACCCAATACTTTACGTAAAAATAAAATCCAAATTGATTATGAAATTGGCTTGAATAACTTAGATCATTTTACAAAAACCAGTGGTTTTAGAAAAAGAGTGATAGAAGGAGGACGTTATGTCCGATTTCAATTTAAGGGAACATTAGAAGAATATAAGCAGTTTGCGATGAAAATTTATTTTTATACGCTACCTGCATTAGGTTTATGTCGTCGCTTAGGCGCTGATATTGAAAGGTATGTCAGTATAGAAACTGATGTTGATTTAATGGAATTACCAAAAACCTTAGAGATTGATTATTTCGTTCCCATCCATTGATGATCCTCAAATAGCTTGAATTTTCAGGCTATTTTATTAAGAGCAGATTAATTTCATAGTGGCTATCTGTGCGATAAATTTTTCATCACTTGTTTCTGTACAATAATTCACTAAATTAGCTGTTTACTTATTATTAAAATAAAATTTCGTATTACCTCCCTACAAAAACAAATAAGGTGATCATGCGCATTTCACTTCTATTTTTACTCTCTACTTTTTTGCTTCCTTCTTTTGAAAGTTATGCAAAAATATCGACACATCTACTCCCACGGAAAGATGGTAGTGAAATTAGCTATTACTTGGATAAACGAGCTGAAAAAAACCAAACTCTATTAGTATTAATGCAAGGCTCTGACTGTAACAGCATTAAAAATAACATGTTTATCCAAGAAACCTTTGGTCAGTGGTTACCAAATAGTGATGTTCTCATGGTGGAAAAATACGGTATTACCGCCCTATTACCGTATTCACAATATGATGGTGAACGTGTTGATTGCCCTAAAATCTATAAGCGTCATGATAATCCCAAGCAACGAATCGAAGATTATGAAGCTGTGTTAGATAAATTATCCTCACAGTATCCGAATATTATTTTAATTGGTGGAAGTGAAGGCGCCACGATGGTGCATTTAGTGGTAACTAAGCGCAATGATATTAAAGCAGCTATTGCGTTAAATGGCGGGGGTCGTTTTTTTCTTGATGATGTTCTTTATAATATCCGCCATACCACACCGAAAGAACACGTTGAAGATGCTCTAAATGGCTTTCAGCAATTTGCTGACGCAATAAAAAATAATCAAATAGATGATGAACAATTTATAAGCGAACACAGTAAAATATGGTGGCAACAATTTTTTACTATCGATTTACTCAAAGTCATTAAAAGTAATCAACACACCCCTGTATTAATTATTCAGACACTTAATGACACTAATGTAAATGTCGATGCATTTCATCAATTAAGCCAAGATATCAATCAGCCTAATGTGAAATTTATTAAATACAATAAACTAGATCATGGGTTTTATAATGAACAAGGCGAGCGTTTAACGAATGAAATAATCAGCGATATACAGCAGTGGTACTCTCAATATACAAAATAATTTTATCTTTTTTATAGGCTCGCATTCTTATTATCCTATACTTCAATAGTAACAAATTTGCTTACTAACTGATTTAAAGCAGGATCTTTATATCGTTAATTCTGTATAATAATTATTATTCTCTCTTTTAAGTTTGGGATAAGAATGGAAAGCACGACTGCACTTTTACGTCTTGATAAAATAAGTTATCGAGTCGATAACAAAACTATCCTCGATGATATCAATTTTGAACTTCAACCTTCTGAATTTAAACTTATCACAGGCCCTTCAGGTTGTGGTAAAAGTACCTTACTCAAGATTGTCGCTTCTCTATTATCACCTACCAAGGGTTCAATTTTCTTTGAAAATAAAGACTATTTAACGTTGTCACCCGAAGAATATCGTCAACAAGTTTCTTATTGCACTCAAACACCTATGTTATTTGGTGAAACTGTTTACGATAACCTTAAATTTCCTTATTTCTTACGAAAACTCTCAGTGGATGATAAGAAACTAGCACATGATTTGGATTATTTTTGTTTACCTGAATCCATTATGAAAAAAGGAATTAATGAACTTTCTGGCGGTGAAAAGCAGCGTATTTCACTGATAAGAAATCTGCAATTTATGCCAAAAATCTTATTACTTGATGAGATAACAAGTGCATTAGATGAAGATAATAAAACAAAAGTGAATGATGTTATTCACCAGTACGTTAAAGATCAAAATCTTGCTGTGTTGTGGGTTACTCACGATCAAAATGAAATAAAACACGCTGATGATGTGATTTTATTACCTTCTCACAATGATGCCTGATTTTTTATTTCTTTCTCAGTCATCCTTTTGTTATGAGCGAACATAATATTATGAACGAACATACGATAAGCAATGAATCTCTAATTTTCTCGCTTTTATTAGTTCTCGTGGCTATTTTTATTAGTCGCAAAGAAAAACTAGCTTTAGAAAAAGATATTATTTGGAGTACAGCAAGAGCCATTATTCAACTATTAATTGTTGGCTATGTCTTGACCTATATTTTCCATGTTGACCATTTTATTCTCACCTTCTTAATGGTGTTATTTATCTGCTATAACGCAGCTCATAATGCCAAAAAGCGAAGTAAATACGTTAAAGATATTTTTCTGATCTCATTTACTGCTATTACAACTGGGGCACTATTAACTTTAACTATTTTATTGCTCACCAGTTCTATTGCTTTTACACCAATTCAAATTATTCCTATTACGGGGATGATTGCGGGTAATGCGATGATAGCAACAGGGCTTTGTTATAATAATTTGGGTCAACGTTTTCAAAATCAACAACAGCAATTGCAAGAGATGTTAAGCCTTGGTGCGACACCTAAATTAGCCTCAATGAGTATTATTCGAGATAGCATTAAATCTTCATTGATCCCGACCGTTGATGCAGCAAAAACTGTGGGTATTGTGAGTTTACCGGGTATGATGTCAGGGCTTATTTTTGCCGGTGTTGATCCATTACAAGCTGTTAAATATCAAATTATGGTGACTTTTATGTTGATGGCAACAGCCAGTATTTCAACCATTATTGCTTGCTATTTAACCTATAAGAAGTTTTTTAATCAGCGACACCAGCTTATTAATCTTGAAAACCGCTAAATTATAGCCATTTAACTATATTGATAAAGGTCACTCAATTGAGTGACCTTTTTTATTACTTACTAAGAAATCGGTTTAAAATCTTATTTTAATACCGTACATCCCATTTTTTTGACTAACTCACCAGATTGAGATTTCACACCTTGAGCGCTTTCAGGTAATTGACTCCAAAGTGTTAGACCTGTACGTGCTTCCACTTCTGCCGCAGTTACTTGGAATTCACAGAAATTTGCTTTTTTCGGTGTTTGTTGATCCATAATAAACGCTGCATAAGAGGAGTTTTCAGGTGAATCATTTAGAAAAACCACTTTAAAATAAGCACTTGGAATTGTGTGATCTTTATCTGTACTTGGCAATTTACCCATATCTCTTTCATAGATAGGACCAGTAACTGTAAAGACTTTATGACCTTCTTTTGCCAAATTACGCTCTTGATCTTCTAATCGCACCCACGCACCTTGGTTTAAATCTGCTTTTTGTGGTGTGATATTCGAAAGATAGTTAAGTGCATTCCAACCAGGCAACGCAGCCAATGAAGCTAAAGGCGCCTGATGACCACGGTCAACTTTTAATGTGGCATTGGCATTTTTGTAATCCGTTGGCGATAAGGTTTCATCATTACCTAAAGCTGGGTCTTTTTTCCAGTTACGTGCTTTACCACTACCAATACTGTCTTTAGTCACTAAATAAGCAACCCAGTCCGCAAACTTGGTTTCGCTATTATTATTTAATGTATAAACATCACGTTGAATTGTGGTTTCACTGCCTCCTAATGGACAACCAATACCACAGTTTTCATCATTCATTGCACGCATTGAAGTATCACGCGCAACGGCAGATGGTTGTGTTTCAAGATCAGGCCCTACCATCGTCTCTGAATTGGCATAGCTAGTTGAAACCATAAGAAGTGATAAAATAATCGGGGTAATACGTTTCATATAAAATTCCTTTTTATAAAATGAAGAAACAAAAAAACTCGCCGAAGCGAGTTTTGATGTTTTAGATAAGAGAAAATCCATTCTTCTCTTTTAGTGAATTCTGGTAATAAACGATAAAGAAAAGCGCATCATTTTAATATTGATGTGCTTTTCAATGACTGAATACGACTCAGAATTTTGCTATAAAATATGGAGGGAATTTTCACAGCACTAAAATGCAAAAAGCCCCGCATAAGCGAGGCATTTATTCATTTAGTTGGTGAAATTCAAATTTCCCACCATGAGAATAATCATGGACTATATTTCCCATCTCGTCAATAGATTTTCTTAAAAAGATTATTTGATGAATATTTTTTCTCTTATTGGCATCAAATCAGGAATTTTTTATCATTGACATCATGTCAATCGGTATAGCTGACCCAGCAATATCTATTGTCATTACTTAGCTCCTTTAACAAAAAGTGCCTATAAAGGCGCTTTTTAATGAAAAGAAGTAATTAACCACGCCCTTTCGGACGATTAAGAATATGATCTTCCCAATCTTCAACTTCCGTTTCTGGTACCGCAATATATCTTACGGAAATATTGCCTTGGTGCATTTTTGCTTTATTACCTGCAATAAGTGGATGCCAACTTTGTAACGTCTTACCCTCTGCTAACAGGCGATACGCACATGTCATTGGTAGCCACTCAAATGTTGGTAAATTATACCGTGTAAGTTTGATACAATCTGGCTCATAACGGAAACGATCTTCGTAATTACTGCATTGGCAAGTTTTAATATTTAGCTGATTACAAGCGACATTGGTAAAATATATCTCATCAGTATCGTCATCCATTAACTTGTGTAAACAACACTGTCCACACCCGTCACAGAGCGATTCCCACTCATCATCACTCATTTCATCTAATGTTTTAGTCTGCCAAAAAGCCTGTGTCATCTCTACGTTATTACCTTATTGCTCATCTAATACGAATTAAATAACCCGCGTTGTCAGCTGATGTTCATTAACACTTAATACCAACATATCGCCTGACTCTAGAGGACCAACACCTTCAGGTGTCCCCGTTAAAATCACATCACCAGGACGTAGAGTAAAAAAGCGAGACATATAGCTGATAAGGGGTAAAACAGGGGTTAGCATATCACGACTGTTACCCTGCTGACGAATCTCGTCATTAACACGTAACATTAAATCCGCATTTTGCGGGTCGCCAAATGAATTGACAGGGATAAAACCTGATAATGGTGCAGAGCCATCAAACGCTTTACTTTTTTCCCATGGTTGCCCTGCTTTTTTCAATTTACCTTGTAAGTCACGTAATGTGAGATCAAGACCAAGACCGAAACCCGCAATTGCACGATCAACCCTATCTTCATTAGCTTGCTTAAGTGGCTGACCGATAAGTACCGCTAATTCAATTTCGTGATGAACCGCTCCCATATCTTTTGGGATAGCAATAGGTTGGCGAATATCACACATTGCTGTTTCTGGTTTGATAAAAATCACAGGCTCTTCTGAGCGAACGGACCCCATCTCTTTAATGTGATTTGCATAGTTACTGCCAACGCAAATCACTTTATTGACAGGAAAATCAAGTAACGCACCTTCCCAATCACGATGTTGATACATAATGTGTTCCTTTTAGGTAAATTGCTGTGTTTTATTTCACTATAAAAACGCGATTAGCTCGCGTTAGGTAGTGAATTTATTTTATTAGCAACGCCATCAGCCATTGTGACAATACTGAGGGCAAAAAAGTAAGAGCTGTTCCAATGCATAATCGTACGGAAGTTCTGTGTTACTAAATAGCTTCTGTGCAAATCATCATCAGGAATGATTAACCATACAGTCATAGCATCGTTCAATTGGCTATTTACAGGTAATTGAACACCCAACGCTTTCCATTGAGCGACCGTTTTTTTCTGTTCGGTCTTAATGCCTTCAAGCTGTTGGTTAAAATCTACCGATAAAGTAACCTGTTCTCCCCAAGGAAGTCCACTTTTCCAACCTTCAGTCGCTAAATAGTTAGCAGCCGAAGCAAATGCGTCTTCTTGAGTATTCCAAATATCGATTTTTCCATCACCATTGCCATCTGCGGCATAAGTTAGGAAGGAAGATGGCATAAACTGAGTTTGCCCCATAGCCCCCGCCCAAGAGCCTTTGAGACGCTGTCCTTGAGGGATATGTCCTTCTTCAATAATCTCTAATGCTGCCATCAATTGACGAGCAAAAAGTTCTTCTCGACGGCCTTCAAACGCAAGCGTTGCAAGTGCAGAGACAACATCTTCTTTGCCTTGCACCTTACCAAAGCCACTCTCAAGTCCCCATAACGCAACAATATAGTTTGCAGGCACACCATATTTTTTGCTGATTTGTTCTAGGGTATCTTGATTCTCTTGATAAAGCTTAGCCCCTTGGTTTAAACGCCCATTGGTGACAATGCGCGGTAAATAAACATCGAGTGTGATTTTCTTTTCCGGTTGATTACGGTCTGATTTAATCACTCGTTCAATAAAATGTGCTTCTGAAAAAGCAAAATCTATTGTTTCTTGTTTATATCCCAATTGAGCTGCTTTCAATTTTAACGCTTCAACATAAGCAGGAAATTGTGCAGAAGTGCGAGTGTCTTTAGGAAACGCTTGTTCTAACGATGCAACATTCACTTGTTTCCATCGAGGCATTTTTTGTGCTTCAACTGCCTTTTCCTCTGGTGCAGTAATTTGCCTTTCAGCCAATTTTTGTTGGCTATGAGTACACGCAGATAACATTAAACCGGAAACAATCACAGCGATGAATGAATATTTGAACATTTATGCTCCTTTTATCTCGATGATTTATTCAGTTTTTTCTGATTTTTTTAATTCATCTAAATAAGCATTTAACATACTTTCGACAGGGGGTGGAACTTGTAAGTAAAAACCCTGCTCAACTAATGCTTTTTTGACTTTTTCAATGTCAGCATGCGCTAAACGCTGTCTATCCGCGAGATTAAGCAACATTGAAAATTGTGGTTCGCCAAAACTTTGTAATAATTCGTCCGGAATTCGAGAGAAATCATCCTTTTTTTCGATGTATAAATAAGTTTGATCACGTTTGGTACTACGGTAAATTGCACAAATCATTTTCATTAAACTCTAATTATTAAAATAAGCGACTTGCCTGAATATTTTAGTAAATATAACATGCTTATATACTTTCGTAATATCGTCTCTGGTTTTTTGTGCCAGATTATAAAAAATTTACTGAGTCAGATAGATGTCAAACACGCCCATTGAGTTAAAAGGCAGTAATTTTACCCTTTCAGTACTCCATTTAAACGATGGAACACCGAAAGTTATTCGTCAGGCTATTTCAGAAAAAATTGCACAAGCGCCTCAATTTCTGAAAAACGCACCTGTGGTTATCAATGTCTCTGCTTTAGCAGATGAAAATATTGATTTTAAAAAACTGAGGCGAATTGTAGAAGATGCTGGCTTACGAGTCGTGGGAATTAGTGGTAGTTCAAACGCTCAACAGAAAGAAGCGATAATTGCCGCACAGTTACCTATCTTAAATGAAGGTAAAATAGTTAAGCCAAGCACTCAGGCAAATAACGATAAAACGAATGAAGCACCGACAGTTGTTCGTCAAAAAACAAAAATCATCCATACACCTGTGCGTTCAGGTCAGCGTATTTATGCTCAAAATAGCGATTTAGTCGTTATCAGTAATGTAAGTGCAGGCGCTGAATTAATTGCTGATGGTAATGTTCATGTCTACGGTGTGTTACGTGGACGTGTGCTTGCAGGAGCATCGGGTGATCAAGAGAGTCATATTTTTTGTACACATCTGTCTGCTGAACTTGTTTCTATTGCTGGTCAATATTGGCTAAGCGACCAAATTCCTACAGACTTTGTTGGTAAATCAGTACAACTGAGTTTGCAAGAGAATGAATTAACAATCGAGAACTTAATTTAGAGCATCGACAAGGAATCACTCCATGGCACGCATTATTGTTGTTACGTCAGGTAAAGGTGGGGTTGGTAAAACAACTTCCAGCGCGGCCATTTCTACCGGCCTCGCTCAAAAAGGTCATAAGACGGTTGTTATCGACTTTGACATTGGGTTGCGTAATCTAGACCTTATCATGGGTTGTGAACGTAGAGTTGTTTATGATTTTGTTAATGTTATTCAGGGTGATGCTTCTTTAAATCAAGCATTGATTAAAGATAAGCGTACAGAAAATCTATTTATTCTCCCTGCTTCACAAACAAGAGATAAAGACGCGCTCACTCGTGATGGTGTCGAACAAGTATTAGATGAACTTGATGAAATGGGTTTTGATTTTATTATCTGTGACTCACCTGCGGGTATCGAAAGTGGCGCTTTGATGGCTCTTTATTTCGCAGATGAAGCTGTTATCACCACAAACCCTGAAGTGTCATCAGTACGTGACTCCGACCGTATTTTAGGCATTCTTGCCTCGAAATCACGTCGTGCTGAACGTGGTGAAGAACCAATTAAAGAACATCTGCTATTAACACGTTATAACCCCGGTCGTGTTAACCGTGGTGATATGTTAAGTATGGAAGATGTCCTTGAAATTCTATGCATTCCACTCTTGGGTGTTATTCCAGAAGATCAATCTGTTTTACGTTCATCTAACCAAGGTGAACCTGTTATTTTAGATAGCGAGTCTGATGCGGGTAAAGCCTATTCAGATACAGTAAATCGTTTGTTAGGTGAAGAACATCCATTCCGTTTTATTGAAGAAGAGAAAAAAGGCTTTCTGAAACGCCTTTTTGGGGGGTAAAAGATGGCTTTACTAGATTTTTTCCTGTCGCGTAAAAAGTCGACAGCTAATATTGCCAAGGAGCGTCTACAAATTATCGTAGCAGAACGCCGCCGTGGTGATAGCGAGCCAGCTTATTTACCTGATATGAAAAGAGATTTATTAGGTGTCATCTGCAAATATGTGCAGATAGATCCAGAGATGCTTTCAGTTCAATTTGAACAAAAAGGTGATGATATCTCTGTATTAGAGCTAAATGTGACTTTACCTGAGAGTGAAGAACCTACAAAGTAAATCATATTTTACGCTTTATATAAGTCATTATTCACAGAGCCAGCCATGAACTATAATTAATTTGATTGGCTCTGTGTTTAATTATATACAAATTGAATACACCTGAATGCGCAAATAGCGCTATATCTCGTTGCTATTTTGATCATTGGTGATAAGTCAAAGGAGTTTTTTTATTCCGTTATAACGTTTATTTTACGCCCTGTTTATTTAGCTTATTAATCCGTATCACCTATTTTTTATAGGCGATTTTTTTGTGCGCAAAAAATAAGAGCCTCAAAAGAGACTCCTATTTATTGAACTAATGATACCGACTTCATTTCAAGTATTTGCTATTAGAAAATAAGCCGTTAACAAATTTAGGAATATTGTGCCAAAATTTCAGTGACTTTTTCTTCTAATAAGGCTTTACGCCAGCGTGAAGTAAGCTCAGGTTGCCCTTCTCTTATTTTCCAATGAACACTCAATAATTGATTTATTTGTCTTCTTGAGGCTAATAATTCAGGGTTATAACGCTTGTCTTCACTAATTTCTTGAATAACCGATTTGATTGCTTTAAACGCTTTTTTATAGTTTGGTTGTTCAATTAAATTGCCAATAGGCTCTGGGCAATCTTCATCTTTAATTTCTTTTGCCTTAGCAACAAAATCTAATAAGCGACGACCATGACAACGAATTTCTTGACCAGAAAGCGATAACGCATCTAATTCTGCTAGTGATGAAGGAAAATAACGAGCAACAGACCATAAATGTTCTTCTCTTACAACGAAGTTTAATGCCATATCACGAGATTTAGCTTGATTTAAACGCCACTGAGCAAGCATTTGTAAGCATGCTAGCTGTTGGCCTTTTAATTGCCATGCATTGCTAATATCACGATAGGCAAGCTCTGGTACAACCGTTTCTTGTCGACGTTCTGCAATCATGTTGCATTCATCTGCAATGGCATCCATATAGCCTGCTTCTTCAGCTTCTTTAATTAATTTTTCAGCTAAAGGTAGCAAATAGAAAACATCACCGCTGGCATATTGGCACTGTTTTTCAGTTAAAGGTCGCGCTAGCCAATCTGTTCGAGATTCACTTTTATCGAGTGCAACATTTTCATATTTCTCAACTAATGTCGCAAAACCACAAGAAATGGGATGACCTAAGAATGCAGCAACGACTTGAGTGTCAATCATAGGTGTTGGAACACAGCCAAACTGGTGAGAAAAGACTTCGAGATCTTCACTTCCCGCATGGAGAAACTTCATAATGTCTGAGTTTGTTAGTAGCTCAACAAAAGGAGCCCAATCCTTAATTGCTAACGGATCAATAAGAGAGATCTGCTTACCGTCATACATCTGGATCAAACCAAGATGTGGGTAATAGGTTCGTATGCGGACAAACTCTGTATCTAAAGCTATTTGTGAAGCCTCAGAAGCGGCTTTACAGGCGGTATCTAATGCAGTGTCTGTCGTAATCAATTGATAATTCAAAACAGGTTTCTCTTATTTTTATGTCTAATGACTTTTTTATGTAATCACAAAAACGCCGGTATAAACCGGCGAAATTGAAAAAGGTTATTGAGTGTTGTATCAAGATTCAGTTGAGGTTTTCAACTCTTTTTCTTCATTTCTTAACTCTCTGCGTAAAATTTTACCAACATTTGATTTTGGTAATTCATCGCGGAACTCAATAATTTTAGGTACTTTATAACCTGTTAGGTAACGACGACAGTGTGTTTTTATCTCATCTTCTGTTAATGATGGATCTTTTTTCACAATGAAAACTTTAACTGCTTCACCTGAGTTTTTACTCGGTACGCCAATTGCAGCTGATTCTAAAACCTTAGGATGCGCCGTGACAACTTCTTCGACTTCATTAGGGTATACATTAAAGCCTGAAACTAAGATCATATCTTTTTTGCGATCAATGATACGAATAAAGCCTTCGTCATCCATTGTAGCAATATCACCAGTTGCAACCCAACCATCATGTAAAACTTCATCAGTTGCATCAGGACGATTCCAATAACCTTTCATTACTTGAGGACCACGAACCCACATTTCACCGCCTACAGTGCGGTCAACTTCGTTACCTTCATCATCCATAAACTTCACATCCGTTGAAGGTACAGGTAAGCCAATACTACCACTGTATTTTTTCAAATTATAAGGGTTACCAGTGACTAAAGGAGAACATTCAGTCAAACCATAACCTTCTAACAAATGTTTACCCGTTAACTCTTCCCACTCTTTAGCAACACTACTTTGAACGGGCATACCACCGCCAACAGAGAGGTTTAGTTTGGAAAAATCAAGCTGACGGAATTCTGGATTTTGTAACCAAGCATTAAATAAAGTATTTACGCCAGTAATTGCCGTGACAGGGTAACGTCCTAGCTCTTTAATTGTGCCTTTCACATCACGAGGGTTGGTAATAAGTAAATTTTTACCACCAATTTCAATAAAGAGCAGACAGTTTACGGTTAAAGCAAAAACGTGATATAGCGGTAACGCTGTAACCACCAGCTCTTTACCTACATTTAGTGCAGGTACATAAGCCGCTTTTGCTTGCTCAAGATTTGCCAACATATTGCGGTGCGTTAACATAGCACCTTTAGCAATACCTGTTGTTCCCCCTGTGTATTGCAAGAAAGCTAGGTCACTTCCTGTAATTTCAGGTTTGATATATTGCATACGATAACCAAAATGCATTGCTCTACGGAATGAAATGGCATCAGGCAAGTTATATTTAGGCACTAATCGTTTGATATATTTAACAACAAAGTCGACTAATGTTGCTTTAGGACGAGATAGCTGATCACCCATTCGGGTTAAAATAACGTGTTTAATACTGGTATTAAATACGATTTTTTCGAGCGTATGCGCAAAGTTAGAGACTATTACAATGGCATTTGCACCACTGTCATTTAATTGATGTTCAAGTTCTCTTGGTGTGTAAAGTGGGTTTACGTTTACGACAACCATGCCTGCACGAAGAATACCGAAAAGCGCGATAGGATATTGCAGTAAATTAGGCATCATTAAGGCAACACGATCACCTTTTTTTAATCCTAAGCCGTTTTGCAAGTATGCTGCAAAAGCACGGCTACGCTCTTCAAGTTTGCGATAAGTCATGACCTCGCCCATATTGATAAAGGCGGGTTGATCTGCGTAATTTGCGACAGCGTTTTCAAGCATCTCAGCAAGGGATGCAAAACGGTCCGGGTCAATTTCAGCCGGAACATCTGCCGGATAACGTTTAAGCCAGACTTTTTCCAAAGTAGTACTCCTGATTAATCGCACTTCTTGGGTTAATATTATGTTTCATTTTTAACAAAGTATTAACTCATCCTACCAGCACAAACAATTTTCTGTTGTGAAGATGCGAAGTGTGTCACTAAATATTTTATTTTTAGATTAACAAAAAAGAAGGCGGTCAAAACCGCCCTCTCTTTTATTTTTATTCAACTTTAATAACTCTATTAGATAGTTACCTAATATATTATAGATATTGATTATACACCGTTTCTCACAAATGGAGATAAAATATTATTTTGTCATGGAATCTAATACCCATTTTTTATTCTAAAACGGGCACAACCTGACCGGTTCCATATGGATATCCACCGTAACCGCCATATCCATGATGATAACCCCAATATGGGCCATCTCCATAATATCCCCATGTCATAACAGGTGCTGGCATAATGACTTGTTGTGTCAGCGTCCAACGTTTCATGCCCGTCACATCAATACGTAAAAATGGATAACTCGCTTCACCGACTTTGCCAGTTTCAACACCTTTAATAGTACCAACTACTGTTACATACTGATTTTTATAATCGGTAGGATCTAAGAAATGCATAACATTCGCATAGAGACGACCAATAGAAGGCTGTTGCAATTCGGGCGCAGCATCATATTGAGAAAGAGGCATAACAGCAATTTCTAGCTGTGTTGATGATTGAAGATTTTTAACATCAATCACACGTCCACCAAAACGCCCTTCTTGGCCAATATAAAGCTCAGGTGCAACAAAAACTCCATTTAAATCAGTAACAGGCGTTGCTGATGTACCTTTTATTGATTCAGGTATAGAGACGCATCCCGCCAGAAACAAAGCACCAGATAGAAATAGCGCTTTGCTTACCAAACGGTAGTTTAATTGTCTGTTCATAAACCACCTCATTGCAAGTCATTATTGACGTTACTCTATAGTACTATTATAGCTTTACTCTTCGATTTCTAATAGATACTCACAAATCTATTCACGACCGGGCAATTTTTTCCACGTCACTTCATTACGTAAATACACAGGCTCAGCGTCTTCAACTTTGGTTGCTTTACCTTCATGCCAAGCGGTTACAGCAAGGGGTAACATATCTTGTGCAGCAGGTAATGTAATCTCAGTTTCAACAACAGTGAAAGACAACGCTTTTTTTAAATCAGGATAAGCTTGCCAGCCTGTACCTGCCATTGCCCATGTTCCTGTTGTTGATTGTAATGCTTCAATAAACTGCTCAGGTTTCATCACCGCTTCAGTGTCTTCCCCCACCCAAGCACCTGCATCATTACGCTGATATTGAGCGCAATAGATTTCACCCATACGCGCATCGATTGCCACGAGAACTTGTTTAATACCCGTTGTTCTAAAGACACCTTCAGCCATTGTGGCAAGTGATGAAATACCAATCATGGGCAACTCAGCACCTAACGCAATACCTTGTGCAACACCAACACCAATACGAACGCCAGTAAAGCTCCCTGGGCCTCGTCCAAAAGCAAGTGCATCTAATGATTGCAATGTGATGTTTGCTTCTTCTAAGGCGCTTTTCACCATAGGTAAAATCTTTTGTGTATGTTCACGAGGTGAGATTTCAAAACGTGAAGCAACAACGCCTTCATTCCAAACTGCAACTGAACAAGATTCTGTTGCAGTATCAATTGCTAAAATTCGCAGTGACACGCCATAACTCCGGCAAATTCGATAATTAAAAGAGGAATAATAATATCATAATAGTGTTCAACAGAATAAACACACATTCTGTGCGATCGCTATTATGAATCCGATATTTCTTGTATTTCATTCTGCTGTGCGCGTTGGCTCAAAAATTTCATTGTTTTATCGAGTGAACGCGTTCGTGGTGATGGTGGCAGACTACTTAAAAAAACCTCGCCATATGCACGAGAAACCAATCTATCATCACAAACTATAATTGCACCATAATCGTGTACATCACGAATTAATCGCCCGACACCTTGTTTTAAACTAATAACAGCATCAGGAATTTGGACATCTTTAAAGGCATCTCCGCCCCGCAACTCACAATCTTCAATACGTGCTCTTAATAAAGGATCATCAGGTGCTGTAAAGGGTAATTTATCAATAATCACACAAGACAATGTATCTCCACGCACATCAACACCTTCCCAAAAACTTTGAGTCGCCACTAAAAGCGCATTTCCTGATGAGATAAATTTTTGCAGTAATTGCGTTTTACTCATCTCTCCTTGCATCAATACGGGTAATGGCAAACTGGCTTTGAATTCTTCGGCAAGTCCACGCATCATGGCATGTGAAGTACAGAGGAAAAAACAGCGACCTTGGTTTTTTAAAATAACAGGCGTGAGCATAGTAGCTAAACGTTTCGCCGTATAAGATTGATTTAATGGTGGCAAATAACGTGGTACACAGAGTAATGTCTGATGTTGATAATCAAACGGACTGTTTAAAATCAGTGTTGTCGCATTTTCTAAACCGAGCCTGTCTGTGTAATAAGACATCTGTTCATTTACAGAAAGTGTTGCAGAGGTAAACACCCAACTACTTTTATGTGATTTGATAAGCTCACGAAATTTATCGGCCACAGAAAGTGGCGTAATGGCCAGTAAAAAATGGCGACCATAACTTTCAAACCAGTAGCTATAACCCGGAATTGTGGTATCAATCAGGCGTTTTAAGCGATTGCGATAAACGGTGGCGCGTTCAAAAGCACTATCAAGTAATTGGCTTCGCCCTAACGAAAGTTTCATTACGTCATAACTCAGTTCTAAGGCATCATCCAGTAACGTAAGAAAACGTTTTGTTTCACCACCTTGCAATAGCTCACGTAAATTTCCACGATACCCCGTATCACCTAACGCTAAGCGAAAATCCATCACCATTTGCGTTAATCTATCAGCGCTTTTTTGCAACTGAACTTGATCACGGACTTCTGTGCGATAAGCAACTGTCATGTCTCTGGCGAGATCAAAAAGCTGTCTACTGGTAAGTTGTTGACCAAAATAGTGACTAGCGATATCTGGAATTTGATGGGCTTCATCAAAGATCATAATTTCAGCTTCCGGAATTAGCTCACCAAAACCAGTATCTTTAACGACAGTATCCGCCATAAATAAATGGTGATTAACCACCACAATATCCGCATCCATTGCTTTTTTACGTGCACTTAAAACATAACACTCTTTATAGCGAGGGCAATCACTGCCTAAACAGTTATCGTTAGTACTTGTGACTAAAGGCCAAACACGACTGTCTTCAGCCACGCTATGACAACGGCTCACATCACCATCTTCTGTCTGCGTTGACCATTGACGCACATACATTACATCAGACAAAACTTCAGCCTCGAGATCACCACCGCTCAGCATTTGCTGATCAAGCCTTTCCAAGCAAAGATAGTTAGAACGCCCTTTTAATAACGCCGTATTACCATCATAATTAATCGCTTCAATGATCGTGGGTAAATCTCGACTATATAATTGATCTTGCAAGGCTTTAGAGCCTGTTGAAATAATCGTTTTTTTACCCGAACGCAACGCGGGCACAAGATAAGCATACGTTTTTCCTGTCCCTGTACCCGCTTCAGCGATAAGTACACCTTGCTTATCAATAGTTTCCTCTATTGATTTCGCCATTTGTCGTTGAGCTTCACGGGGATGAAATCCTGGAATAGTTCGGGTTAAAATCCCGTTTTCTGCAAAATCGTCTGACACAGGCATACTCTTTTTATAAAATAAGACGTAAATTATGCCAGTGGATAACCAAAAGTACCACCTATGCCGTTAATACAAAGGAGAACTCATAATGACAATTAAACGTATCGACCCTGAAGATCGCTGGTCTGAAGCTGTTATTCATAACGACACAATTTATTACACTGCGGTGCCAGAAAATTTATCGGGCGATATTATTGAACAAACAGCAAACACATTAGCGGCAATTGACGTTTTGTTACAACGTGTAGGTTCTGATAAAACTAAAATTCTTGATGCAACAATTTTTTTAGCTAATAAAGAGGATTTTGCAGGAATGAATCAAGCGTGGGATGCATGGGTTGCCAAAGGTAGTGCACCAGTGCGTTGTACTGTACAAGCACAATTAATGCACCCTGAATATAAAGTTGAAATTAAGATTATTGCGGCTATGTAAATAGGTATTATTTATTGACCTGTTACGTTTATATAAAAAAGCTGAATTCATAAGAACTCAGCTTTTTAATGTCACTTATTTGCTGTAATAATTAGATTTTTTGTTTTATCAATATCTCATTTATTAAGTTAATTAGATTTAGGCAAATTTAATCATTATCATACCAACCAGTAATAATATAATTCCACCCCATCCTTTATAATTGAGTCGTTGATTAAATAAGATCCAACCCGCGGCAATGGTTGCAATAATTCCGAATGCTCCCCAAAGTGCATAAGCAACAGAAAGCTCTATCCCTTTGACTGCCATTGCCAGTGCACTAAAGGCACCTAATACACAAAACAGTGATAATATTCCTAATCCCATTCGGCTAAAACCGTTAGACATTTTTAAGAATATATTCGCGACAATCTCGAGCACTACGGCAAGTATCAGAAACGCACCATGCCACCATTCAAATTGAGCTAACATAATTAAGCCTCCTTGATATTGGCAGGAATTGGCTTATTCGCTCCTTTTACAGCACTGGCAACGTGCTTGGCTTTACCGGCAATACTTTTTACCGATTCTGTTGTTTTCTTAGCAACAGCCGATTTTTTAGTACCTGATTTTATAAGCGTGATCCCTGCAATTAACATTGCTAGACCACCTAATTTTAATGGTGAAAGTGATTCACCAAACCACAGAACGCTGAATGTCGTAATAATGACAATTCCAATACCTTCCCACAGTGCATATGCTACACCTAATGCCACTTTTTTAACGGCTATGGCTAAAAAGATATAGGAAGTGGCAATCATTAACCACATCACTATCATACCGGTGTAACCACCGCTTACACTGGCGTACTTCATCGATAAAGTACCGATAACTTCACAAACAATAGCTAATGCTAAAAATATCCAATAAATCATTTTTTCATCTCTCATACACATTTGAAATACGCCGAAACGTTTCTTGCGCAGAAGATAGAGAATATGTAGATAGTCTTTCTGGCGGCAATAGTAGCCAAACGTTAAGGCAACGTCATTTCCTGATAACTCAGGAATTAAGATGAGAGATTTCTATAATGCGCCACACCAGTAGTGTTCGCTGGATAAAATAGCAGAAAGGAATAACTTATAGGTAGAACGTTTAACTTTGACGCTTTTGGCGCTAGTCATGATTATTTATTCTTTCATCGCACAGACCATCCGCACGATATACTCCGAACCCTCATATAAGATGGTTAAATGTTACATGATATTTCTATCACGCCAAATTATTTAAAGCAATGCTTTTGAGGAAAATTTTTTAGTTAATTGGTTGGTTTTGTTTAAGTTTTAATTTCCAACTTAAATTAGATTGCATAGTTAATCAGTAGTTTTACGATCCTTCAGCGGTTTTATTCATCTAAAGCGCTGTATCTATGCTTAGAGGTAAAAAATACCCAGCAAAGCTGGGTATCTTAATCGTCGAATAAACAATAAAGACATTATTGATTATTCAATTTCATTCCAAGAACGACCATCACGAGTGATCATTGCAACAGATGCAACAGGCCCCCATGTACCAGCTTGATAGGGTTTAGGTAGCTCATTATCGCATTCCCATGCATTGATAATTGAATCAACCCATTTCCATGCTTCTTCCACTTCGTCACGACGCACGAATAGCGCTTGAATGCCACGCATGGCTTCTAACAATAAACGCTCATAAGCATCCGCTAAATGCGTTTGGTTGAATGTTTCAGAGAAACTCAAGTCCAGCTTAGTTGTTTGTAAACGGTGTTTATGATCAAGACCAGGTGCTTTGTTTAGCACTTCAATATCGATACCTTCATCTGGCTGTAAACGGATAGTCAGCTTATTTTGAGGTAACTCTTGATAAGTCTCACTGAAAATATTCAGCGCAGGCTTTTTAAAATAAACCACAACTTCTGAACATTTACTTGGTAGGCGTTTACCTGTTCTTAAATAGAACGGAACACCTGCCCAACGCCAATTATCGATATCAGCGCGGATTGCCACAAATGTTTCTGTATTGCTGGTTTTATTGGCACCTTCTTCATCAAGATAACCAGGTACTTTTTTACCTTGTACAAAACCACCCGTATATTGTCCACGAACTGTTTTTTCGCGAATATTTGTGTTATCAATACGACGCAGTGAACGTAAAACTTTCACTTTTTCTTGACGAATACTGTCAGCTGTTAAGTCAGCTGGCGGGGACATTGCAATCATAGTCAGGATTTGTAATAGGTGATTTTGCACCATATCTCGCATTTGACCTGCTTGATCGAAGTATCCCCAACGCCCTTCAATGCCCACTTCTTCTGCAACCGTAATTTGGACATGATCAATCGTTTTATTGTCCCAGTTGTTAACAAACAGTGAGTTTGCAAAGCGCAATGCTAATAGGTTTAAAACGGTTTCTTTACCTAAATAGTGGTCAATACGATAAATTTGAGTCTCTTTAAAGTATTTCGCCACGCTATCGTTAATAGAAACAGAAGACGCTAAATCTGTCCCTAATGGTTTTTCCATTACGACACGATTAGGCTCTTTATTTAATTTTGCATGACCTAGTCCCTGACACATTGCGCTAAAGGTACTTGGAGGCATAGCAAAATAATAGATAGCGGGTAATTTATCTTGTTTTAGATGCTTTGATAACTCAATGAAATGGTCGGTTTCATTAACATCAAGATTACAAAAATCTAAGCGATCACTTAAACGCTGCCAAATTTCAGGGTTAATTTCTTCTTTTAAAAAGGTTTTTAACGCTTCATGAGCGACATTTTTATATGCCTCAACATCCCAATCAGCACGACCGACACCAATAATGCGAGAGTCAGGGTGAATATATCCTGCTTTCTCCAATTGATATAATGATGGAATGAGCTTACGGCGTGCTAGATCCCCTTTCGTACCGAAGATAACCAGATCACAGGCCTGAGCAGTCGATATCGCTGCCATAGAACGTCTCCTCATGATGAGATTTTGTAATTTTGTTACAGAATTTTGTATTAATGTACTCTTTTGGATGTATTCAGTAAATACACTTGCACATATTAGTCTTTAACTTACCACACATATTGTAATGCTTCATTTTATGCCTAGCGTTTTATCCTTTCTTGTAACTTTACAACAGTTTTGTTTCTTGTTTTCAGCTTTGAAAGTTAGACACACGTCATACTTTAACGAAAAAAGCCCTGTTTACCGATGGTTTACACTGCAAGCCTTGTTCTTTGCGTAGTATATTTTCATAAAACCGTTATAGATTTCTCCTTTTATTGAAATTGGCAAAGCCAAGGATCTGTATATTTAATGAATATATTGGAAAGGGTTCAGTCTAATCTGGACATCTTGAGTAAATCAGAAAAAAAAGTCGCAGAGGCTGTTTTAACTGCGCCACAAACAGTTATCCATTCAAGCATTGCCTTAATGGCTAAAACGGCTGATGTCAGTGAGCCGACTGTTAATCGATTTTGCCGACGTATGGCAACAAAAGGATTTCCTGATTTCAAATTACAATTAGCACAAAGCATTGCCAACGGTACGCCTTATGTAAATCGTAATATTGATGATTCCGATACTGTCTCTTCTTATACCAATAAAATTTTTGAATCCGCAATGGCAGGACTTGAAAACGTTAAAAACAATATTGATATCGCAGCGATCAATCGTGCAGTTGATATTTTGACGCAAGCTAAAAAAATCTCTTTTTTTGGTTTAGGTGCATCAGCAGCCGTTGCTCACGATGCCATGAATAAGTTTTCTCGTTTTAATATTCCTGTCACTTATTTTGATGATGTTGTTATGCAACGTATGAGTTGCATAAATAGTACTGATGGTGATGTGGTCGTTATTATTTCACATACAGGACGTACTAAAAATTTAGTTGAAATTGCCAAAATCGCACGCGAAAACGATGCAGCGGTTATTGCTATTACAACTCCGGGCTCTCTTTTAGCCTCTGAAGCAACCCTTCCCATCTTGCTTGATGTGCCTGAAGATACTGATATCTACATGCCAATGATCTCCCGCCTTGCACAACTCACTATTATTGATGTTCTTGCAACAGGATTTATTTTACGCCGAGGACCAAAATTCAGAGATAACTTGAAGCGCGTCAAAGAAGCTTTACGTGATTCACGGTTTGATAAGTAACCGTTTTTAATTATTCTGTTAGTATAGTCACACTTCCAATTGTGCCCCTGACTAGATAAGTTTTTGAAAAATGGTAGCATATCTGCGAGCTAACTCTCGCATATAATGAAAACAGTAGTGTATGTTGCAATTAGCTTGAAGCGTTTCACTTAACATATTGGGTAAAACACAGTCTAATTTCTGTTTTATCCAATTGCCAACACCTTTCGTTCAAGGTCAACGGAGTAATACATGTCCAGACGGCTCAGAAGAACAAAAATTGTTACCACCTTAGGCCCAGCAACAGATCGTGATAATAACTTAGAAAAAATTATTATTGCTGGCGCGAATGTTGTTCGATTAAATTTCTCTCATGGTTCTGCGGAAGATCATCTTGCTCGTGCTAATCGTACGCGTGAAATTGCAGCAAGATTAGGTCGCCATGTTGCTATTCTCGGGGATTTACAAGGCCCTAAAATCCGTGTATCTACCTTTAAAGACGGAAAAGTTTTCCTGAATGTCGGTGATAAATTCTTGCTTGATGCGGCGCTAGAAAAAGGCGAAGGCAATCAAAATCAAGTGGGTATTGATTATAAAGGCTTACCAGCCGATGTGGTTCCAGGCGATATTTTACTTCTTGATGATGGTCGCGTTCAGTTAAAAGTCCTTAAAGTGGATGGTTTAAAAGTCTTTACTGAAGTGACTGTGGGCGGTCCTTTATCTAACAATAAAGGGATTAACAAACTGGGTGGTGGTCTCTCCGCTGATGCGTTAACAGAAAAAGATAAGCAAGATATCATCACTGCTGCAAAAATTGGTGTTGATTACCTTGCCGTTTCATTCCCAAGAACTGGCGAAGATCTTAACCTTGCCCGCCGTTTAGCCCGTGATGCTGGCTGTGAATGCCAAATTGTTTCAAAAGTAGAACGAGCTGAAGCGGTTGCTAATGATGAAATCATTGATGAAATCATTCTAGCTTCAGATGTGGTGATGGTTGCTCGTGGCGATTTAGGCGTTGAAATTGGTGATCCTGAGTTGGTTGGCGTACAGAAAAAATTAATTCGTCGTGCTCGTCAGCTTAATCGTGTCGTTATCACTGCGACTCAAATGATGGAGTCCATGATAACAAATCCAATGCCAACTCGTGCCGAAGTAATGGACGTTGCTAACGCCGTATTGGATGGTACTGATGCTGTTATGCTTTCAGCAGAAACAGCTGCTGGACAATATCCAGCAGAAACAGTCGCTTCAATGGCGCAAGTCTGCTTAGGTGCTGAGAAAATGCCAGCTGCCAATGTTTCTAAGCACCGTTTAGATATGGTGTTTGATACAGTGGAAGAAGCCATTGCAATGTCTACAATGTATGCAGCTAACCATATGAAAGGCGTTAATGCGATTATTGCGATGACTGAATCAGGTCGTACTGCACGCATGATGTCTCGTATCAGTACAGGCTTACCTATTTTCTCAATGTCTCGTCATGAGAAAACATTGAATCAGACTGCACTTTATCGTGGCGTAACCCCCGTTTATTGCAGTACTCACACTGACGGTATTGCCGCTGCTAATGAAGCAATTGGTCGTTTGCGCGATAAAGGTTTCTTAGTTTCAGGTGATTTAGTGCTAGTCACTCAAGGTGACCAAATGGGCACAGTCGGTAGCACCAATACATGCCGTATTTTGACTGTTGAATAACTCAGAGTCTTAAATATTAATAACAAAATGGGCACTTTATTAAGTGCCCATTTTTTATTTGGTTATTTCTTGTGCAAGAACTAGTCTAGGATATTCTCACGTGCATAAGGCTCTATTTCACCCTCTTTACGTGTCTTAAGTAATTTTAAGATCCACGTATATTGCTCTGGCGTTGGTGTCACTAGTGCTTCTAACTCTTCATTCATTCTGCGTGCAATGTACGCATCATCTTTATCTTCAATATCATCCATTGGTTCACGAACAATAATACTAAGCTGATGTGTTTTATGACAATACACTGGGAACAACGGTACGATAGCAGCTCGGCATACTTTCATTAACCGCCCAATCGCGGGTAATGTCGCTTTATAAGTACCGAAAAAATCGACAAATTGGCTATGCTCTGCACCGTGATCTTGGTCGGGCAGATAATAGCCCCAGTAACCTTGTCGCACAGAAGAAATAAAAGGCTTAATACCTGCTTCGCGTGAATGTAATCGACCATCAAAATGATGACGTGCTTTATTCCATAAATAATCAGCAACAGGATCTTTTTGGTGGTGAAACATCGCGGCCATCTTCTGACCTGTTGATGCTAATAGCATTGCAGGGATATCAACTGCCCAGCCATGAGGCACCATAAAAATGACATTACGGCCTTGCGCTTTAAAACGCTCAATAATTTCTAGCCCCTGCCAAGATGTGCGTTTTAATATACGCTCAGGGCCTCTTAAACAAAGCTCTGCTAACATCACAAAGGATTGGGGGGCAGTTTCAAACATACTGTCGAGTACATTTTCACGTTGCGTTTTATTCCATGTTGGAAAACAGTATCTCAAGTTGATATCTGCACGACGTCTTGCGCTTTTCGCTTTACGTCCAACAAAACGGCCAATAGAAGCAAGAAAGGGATCACGCCATTTTACTGGCATATAAGCCAATACACTTAATACACCTGCACCTAGCCAAGTTCCCCAATGACGAGGATGCAAATACGCACGGTGAAAAGTGGGCACATAACCCGCTTTGCTATCTGTATCTTTTTCTTTATTCATCAGATAATTCTCTGAATTGATACCCCTAATAGGCGTAAAAAACATTAAAACAAAAACGGATGATATCAATCATCCGCTTTTATGTCTTTAAAATCGTGTTTATTGTCAATCGGCTAGCACTAACTGAGGTTTAATCTCTTTTACTTTAGCAAGATATTCTTGTTTATCTTTACCTGTTAAACCGTCAGCGCGAGGCAATGTTGCCGTTAATGGATTGACTGCTTGTTGGTTGATCCACATTTCATAATGTAAATGAGGCCCCGTAGAACGCCCTGTATTTCCTGATAACGCAATTCTATCGCCACGCTTAACACGCTGTCCTGGTTTTACCAATAATTGACGTAAGTGCATATAACGTGTTGTGTATTGGCTACCATGACGAATAGCGATAAAGTTACCTGCAGCACCACTGTATTTAGCCACAATAACTTCACCATCTCCTGTTGCTAATACTGGAGTACCTACTGGCATCGCAAAATCAACACCTTTATGTGCAGCTAAACGCCCCGTAACAGGGTTAATACGACGAGGGTTAAATTGAGAGGAAACTCTAAATTGCTTCACAGTTGGGAAACGCATAAATCCACGTTCTAATCCACCCGCTTGGCTATCGTAGAAACGACCATCTTCAGCAAGGAACGCATAATAATCTTTACCCGCACTACGTAAACGGACACCAACTAGCTCACTTTGCTCGGTACGCCCATCAAGCACTTCACGAGAAAATAGTGCCGCAAATTGGTCACCACTTTGTAATTTTTTAAAGTCCACTTGCCACTGTAATGCTTTGGTAACGGCGCGTGCTTCAGCATTGGTTAAACCTGCATTTGTTGCACTGACAGAAAAACTCCCACGAATAACACCTGTGGTTACACTGTTCTTCCATTCACCTTTTTGAAACTCTTTTGTTTCTTTAAAACCCGTTTCGGTACGGGTATAAACGCGAGTTTCGCGACGAGAAACACCCCAGCTTAATTCTTGAAGCAATCCATTATCATCAAGTTCCCAGCTAATAGGTTGCCCTATTTTGAGGTTTCTAAGATCTTTATTTTGATTAGAGATAGTCGCGATATCCGCAGAATCAATACCAAACTGAGTCAGAATTGAACTTAATGAATCGCCACTAGAAACAATATAAGTATGGGGAACTTGCGCAACCGCAGTGCTTGTATCAGTGCCATCATCAGTATCAACTAATCCTTCATTGGTAAGCTGATCACTACTATCAGTGATAATGTCATCGGTATTTTCGCCTTGATTGGCAAGAGGCATTTGAATGCTGACTGGAACTTCTCGGCTTTGCTCATTTTGAAGTACCACAGGCCGCCAAATTGCGACGGCCAAGGTTGCTGCAGTTAACGAACCAAGCATGATCTTATGTGGGAGTGGTAAACTTAAATATACCTGTGCAATGGATTTCTTCTGCTGCACGCTCTTAATTCCTTATTGTGTTTCATTCAGGCAGCTCGCATATTGGTTAGCTAGTTGGGTAAGGAATTTTACATAGCTCTCTTGAGTTAGAGCAATCCCACTTCCTAGGGGGTCTAATACACCCATTTTAACCCCAGTGCCTTTCGCCACTGTTTCTATTACTGTCGGCCTAAATTGTGGCTCAGCAAAAATGCAGGTTGCTTTTTGCTCAACCAACTGTGTTCGTATTTGATGTAATTTCTGCGCACCTGGCTGTATTTCAGGGTTGATCGTAAAATGACCTAACGGCTTTAAATTATAATGTTTTTCGAAGTAGCCATAAGCATCATGAAAGACAAAATAACCCTTATTTCTCACAGGCGACAGAATATTAACAAGATTCTTATCAGTTTGCTTGAGTTGTTCGCTGAATTTACCTAGGTTTACGTCCAGAAGTTCTTTTTTATCTGGATAGAGTGTAATTAACCTTTGGTGGATCTGTTTTGCAGACGACAACGCAATTTCTGGTGATAACCAGATGTGCATATTATAATCACCGTGAGAATGATGTTCGTGATTTTCCTCATGTTTATGCACATTGTCATCATCATCTTTCAATAAAAGTGACTTTATTTCGTCAGTTTCCGCTAAAGCCAACTTATGATTGTCAGTAAGTCTGTTTAATGGCTTATCTAAAAATACTTCCATATCAGGCCCCACCCATACCATCAGGTCTGCGGAAGTAATTTTTTTCAAATCAGAGGGTTTTAATGCATAATCGTGTGGAGATGCCCCATCTGGTAATAAAACCTCCGTTGGTGTTACTCCATCAGCGATAGCCGCAGCAATAAATCCTAGTGGTCTGATGGAAACGACAACATCAGCCTGCACTGAAGCACTGAATGAGCTTATCATCGCTGTCGTTAAAAATGATTTCAATAAAAAACGATGCGCAAATTTGTTGTTTTTATGTAACATAGGAAGAATTCTCGTGAATCATCATTGGAAATGTTATATTATAACGTTTCAATGATTCTGCAAGTGCTAATTTTATGTCTGACTTGATTTGTTTAAAATCGGTTTGTGTTTCTTTTGGTGAAAGAGAAATTTTAAAAGATATCTCTTTTGATCTAAAAGCAGGCCGTATTCTTACTTTACTTGGCCCTAATGGTGCAGGTAAATCTACGGTTATCCGTTTAGTTCTTGGTTTATTAAATCCAACCTCAGGAAAAGTTGAGCGTCAAAACGCGCTACGAGTGGGCTATGTACCACAAAAACTTTATCTTGATCCCACAATGCCACTCACCGTTAAACGGTTTATGACACTAAAACCGGGTGTTCATGATAAAGATATTCTCCCTGCTTTAGAACGCGTTAATGCGGCTAAATTAATCGATCAACCTATGCAGAAACTTTCTGGTGGTGAGTCTCAACGTGTATTGTTAGCAAGAGCGTTGCTTAATCAGCCCCAACTTTTAGTTTTAGATGAACCCACTCAAGGTGTTGATGTTAATGGTCAATTAGCACTTTATGATTTAATTAATCAGCTTCGTCATGAATTAGGTTGTGCCATATTGATGGTTTCTCATGATCTTCATCTTGTGATGGCAAAAACAGACGAAGTCCTCTGTTTAAATGGTCATATTTGCTGTTCGGGTACACCTGACGTTGTTTCTTCTCACCCTGAATTTATTGCCATGTTTGGAAGCCGTGGTGCTGAACAACTTGGTATTTATCGTCATCATCACCAGCATAGTAAGGAGTGTCGTCATGATTGAGTTGCTGTTACCGGGTTGGATTGCCGGTATGCTCTTAGCAATGGCGGCGGGCCCTTTGGGCTCTTTTGTCGTTTGGCGTCGTATGTCTTATTTTGGTGATACTTTAGCTCACGCCTCACTACTTGGTGTTGCTTTTGGTTTGCTGTTTAACATCGAGCCTTTTTATGCTGTGATTGCAGTCACGCTTCTCCTCGCTATTTTGTTGGTCTGGTTAGAATTAAAACCTCAACTTTCTGTTGATACTCTTTTAGGGATCATGGCACACAGTGCGCTTTCTTTAGGGCTTGTGGTTGTTAGTTTAATGTCGAATGTACGTGTTGATTTAATGGCTTATCTGTTTGGTGATTTGCTGTCTGTAAACTATCAAGACGTTATCAGTATTTTTATTGGTGTTGTGATTGTTTTATTTGTGATTATTCGCTCATGGCGTCCACTACTTTCCATGACAATTAATCAAGATATGGCATTTGTTGATGGTGTGAATATTCAACGAGAACGCTTAAAGCTAATGATGATCACCGCATTAACCATTGGTTTAGCCATGAAGTTTGTCGGTGCGCTGATCATTACCTCGTTACTGATCATCCCTGCTGCAACAGCACGTCGTTTTGCTCGTTCTCCAGAACAAATGGCTCTGATTGCAATCGCGGTTGGTATGTTAGCCATTACAGGCGGTTTAACCTTCTCAGCTTTCTATGACACTCCAGCTGGCCCGTCTGTAGTTTTAGCAGCGAGTTGCCTATTTATCTTGAGTTTATTTTCACCTACTAAACAGTAAGATAACAAATTAAGTTTGGATAAAAAAATACCCCTCGTTGTTAATTATTTCACCGAGGGGTATTTTTTATCTATTTTCTAATGATGATAAGAAATTAATCTTCCATAATTCGATTAAAATGACGATAGGCATGATTAGTGGCAACACGGCCTCGTGGTGTGCGCTGAATAAAACCTTGCTGAATTAAATAAGGCTCTAATACATCTTCTATGGTTTCACGCTCTTCACCAATAGCGGCTGCAAGGTTATCTAATCCTACGGGGCCACCCATAAATTTATCAATGATGGCAAAAAGGAGTTTACGATCTAAATAATCAAAGCCTGCCGCATCCACATTCAACATATCAAGCGCTTTAGAAGCAATCTCTTCATCAATGGCACCATTACCCTTTACTTGGGCAAAGTCTCTCACACGGCGCAATAATCGGTTAGTAATACGCGGTGTGCCTCGTGAACGCATCGCAATTTGACGAGCACCTTCGTCTGTCATCTCTAATCCCATAAAACTGGCACTACGAGAAACAATATGTTGAAGATCGTCAACATTATAAAACTCAAGACGTTGAACAATACCAAAACGGTCACGCAATGGCGATGTTAAAGAGCCAGCTCTTGTGGTTGCACCCACTAAGGTAAATGGAGGTAGGTCAATTTTAATTGAACGAGCCGCAGGCCCTTCACCAATCATGATATCAAGTTGATAATCTTCCATTGCTGGATAAAGAATTTCTTCAACAACGGGTGAAAGACGATGAATTTCATCAATAAATAATACGTCGTGAGGCTCAAGATTAGTTAGCATTGCAGCTAGATCACCCGCTTTTTCAAGCACAGGACCTGATGTCGTGCGTAAATTAACCCCCATTTCATTAGCAATGATATTTGCCAATGTGGTTTTACCTAATCCAGGAGGTCCAAAGATAAGCAAATGATCGAGCGCATCATGACGCAATTTAGCCGCCTGAATAAAAATCTCCATTTGTTCACGAACTTGCGGTTGCCCAACATATTCGGCAAGAGATTTAGGACGTATCGCCCTATCAATAATTTCTTCTTCAGGTTGTTGAATTTCTGCTGAAATCAGGCGATCTGCTTCAATCACAATGTGTTACTCCTAAATAGCCGCGCGCAACGCTTCTTTGATAAGCGTCTCGCTATCTGTACCCAGTTTTGCCACTTTGCTGATCATTTTTGCAGCTTCTTGTGGTTTATAGCCTAATGCGATTAATGCAGCAGAGGCTTCGGCTTCAATATCTGCCGCTTTTGGTGCTTTAGGTGAAGTACTTTCTGGTAATTCGATGTCATTATTTTCGAATAAATCACCATTAAGACCTTTAAAGCGATCTTTCATTTCAACAACTAAACGCTCAGCTGTTTTCTTACCTACACCCGGTAATTTCACTAGTGAAGTGATAGATTCATTTTCAATCGCGGTTACAAATTGGCGAGCAGACATGCCAGATAGAATGGCTAATGCGAGTTTAGGCCCTACACCATTCACTTTAATTAATTCACGAAAGAGTGCGCGCTCTTGTTTTTGGTTAAAACCATAGAGTAATTGAGCATCTTCACGTACGATAAATTGCGTGTAGATAATGGCTTCTTGACCAATATCAGGCAATTCATAAAAACAGGTCATTGGCATATTGATTTCATAACCCACACCATTACCTGCCTCGATCAGCACCACTGGTGGCTGTTTTTCAAGAATAATTCCTCTGATACGACCTATCACCCTAACGCCTCCGCAAATATAATTACGTCAAGTTTATAACATAAAAAAAGCTGGACGTATATCCAGCCTGTAAAAAACCAAAGACATTTACCAAGATAACAACTTATCTTAACCGACCTCGTGTTAACACTAATCGAGGATCACCCACACGTAATAAATTTTGGTTAAAATGACAATGCGTGATAGCAATCGCCAAAGCATCAGCAGCATCTGATTGTGGTGCCGCAGATAGTTTTAGTATTGAGCGCACCATATGTTGTACTTGGCTTTTTTCAGCGGCACCCGTACCCACAACGGTTTGTTTAACTTGGCGAGCCGCATATTCAAAAACAGGTAAATCATTGTTTACGGCTGCGAGTATCGCTACACCTCGCGCTTGCCCCAGTTTTAATGCGGAGTCAGCATTTTTAGCCATAAACACTTGTTCAACGGCAAACACATCCGGCGAAAACTGAGTAATAATTTCGCTAACACCAGCATAAATGCGCTTAAGTCGATTGGGGAGATCGGGAACTTGTGTACGAATACAACCGCTTCCCAAATAGATAAGTTGACGCCCTTGCTGTCGAATTACGCCATAGCCTGTAACACGCGAACCGGGGTCTATACCTAGAATGATAGCCATATCAATTCCTGTTGCCGATATGGTCGATGGCGAGAGAAAAGAGCAAAAAAATCTGCTCTGCTCTTCTCTTCGCACTTTTAATAACAGCGTTAAACACCGTTATTTTCGATAATCGTTAGAACGATTACAGGATATCTTCCAGTTGTTTTGCAACTTCGTCTGAGATATCACCGTTGTGATATACTTCTTGCACGTCATCACTGTCTTCTAACATATCGATAAGACGCATTAATTTTGGTGCAGTTTCAATATCTAATTCAGCTTTAGTCGATGGGATCATTGAAACTTCTGCTGATTCAGCAACAAAACCTGCTGCATCCATTGCATCTTTTACTTCACCAAAAGATTCTGGTGTAGTGTAAACATCAATAGCGCCATCATCAAAGGTTTCAACGTCGTCAGCACCTGCTTCTAACGCAGCTTCCATAACGGCATCTTCATCAACACCTGGTGCGTATGAAATTACACCTTTTTTGGTAAACAGATAAGATACAGAACCATCAGTTCCTAAGTTACCACCTGTTTTGGTAAATGCATGGCGAACATCGGAAACAGTACGGTTACGATTATCACTTAAGCATTCAACCATCACAGCAGTACCTGCTGGGCCATAGCCTTCATAAATGATGGTTTCCATATTATCGTTTTCATCATTACCCACACCTCGTGCAATTGCACGATTTAAGGTGTCACGAGTCATGTTGTTCGATAATGCTTTATCAACTGCCGCACGTAAACGCGGGTTAGTTGCAGGATCACCACCACCTAAACGTGCTGCTGTAACTAGTTCACGGATGATTTTAGTGAAAATTTTACCGCGTTTCGCATCTTGCGCTGCTTTACGGTGTTTTGTATTGGCCCATTTACTATGACCTGCCATGAAATATCTCCAAACGTGGTCTAATCATTAAATAACAAATTCTTCAATCGCTTGCTGATTACTGGCGGATTTTGTTAATTTTGCCGCCAGTGACGCGTCTAACCATTGGTATTGCGAATGCTCAGTTAGCACAATATCTCGCTCTGCGGGCAGTGCTAACGTAAACCAATGTTCCTGACAATGAGTAACATCTGGTGCATAACGATGCCGAAAATGTGCAAAAATTTCAAAAAGAATTGAGCGATGGCAATCCACCAGCTCAAGATTTTCTTTTATGATATCAATTCCAACTTCTTCTTGCACTTCACGCAACGCCGTTTGAAAAGGCGTTTCACCCTCTTCTAAACTGCCAGTCACAGATTGCCAGAAATCAGGATCATCTCGACGCTTTAGCATAAGCACCCGTTTGGTCTTTTTTGCATAAATAACAACTAAAACGGATATCGGGCGCTTATATTTCATCATTTACTCTTTATCTTCGCTAACTTCTTTTTGAGTGACTGCAATCGCTAACTCTTTTAAAGAATCTTCATTAGCAAAGCTTGGTGCATTAGTCATTAAACACGCAGCGGCTGTTGTTTTAGGGAAAGCAATAACATCACGGATGTTATCAGTACCTGTCAACAACATCACTAAACGGTCTAAACCAAATGCTAAACCTGCATGTGGTGGAGTACCAAATTTAAGTGCATCTAATAAGAAACCAAATTTCTCTTGTTGCTCATTCGGTGTAATACCTAAAATGCTAAATACCGCTTGCTGCATTTCATTACGGTGAATACGCACTGAACCGCCACCCACTTCATAACCATTAATCACCATATCATAAGCATTTGCCACAGCACCTACCGGATGTGCAGTCAATTCAGCTGGTGATAAGTCTTTTGGTGAAGTAAATGGATGGTGCATCGCACTTAAGCTACCAGTTTCTTCATCTTCTTCAAACATTGGGAAGTCGATGACCCACAATGGTTTCCATGCATTTAAATCAGTCAGTTCAAGATCACGACCGACTTTTAGACGCAGAGCGCCCATCGCATCACTCATTGTGCCTTTACGACCCGCACCAAAGAAGATTAAATCGCCATCTGTTGCGCCAGTTGTTTCCAAAATAGCCTTAACAACATCGTTAGTCAGGAATTTAGCGATAGGGCTTTGTACACCTTCAATGCCTTTCGCGCTTTCGTTGACTTTCATCCACGCAAGACCTTTAGCGCCGTAAATACCAACAAACTGTGTATATTCGTCAATATTTTTACGGGTTAATGCTGCACCACCCGGTACACGCAATGCGATAACACGGCATTTTTCATCGTTGGCAGCTTGTGCAAATACGCTAAACTCAACATCTTTGACTAAATCAGCGATGTCTTTAAGTTCCATTGGGTTACGTAAATCTGGTTTGTCTGAACCATAACGACGCATTGCTTCAGCAAAAGTCATTACTGGGAACGCACCTAAATCGACATTAAGAATATCTAACCATAATGCATGGATCATACGCTCCATCACTTCGCGCACTTGATCTGCACTCATGAAAGAGGTTTCAACATCGATCTGGGTAAATTCAGGCTGACGGTCAGCACGTAAGTCTTCATCGCGGAAGCATTTTACGATTTGATAGTAACGATCAAAGCCAGACATCATTAACAGCTGTTTAAAAAGCTGTGGTGATTGAGGTAATGCGTAGAATTTACCTTTATGTACACGACTTGGCACTAAATAGTCACGCGCACCTTCTGGTGTCGCTTTAGTCAGCATAGGGGTTTCAACATCAAGGAAACCTTCACCATCCATAAAACGGCGAACAAAGCTTGTGATTTTAGCACGGGTTTTTAAGCGATCTGACATTTCAGGGCGACGCAGGTCTAAATAACGATATGTTAAACGACGCTCTTCGGTATTTGTTTGATTGCTATCTAACGGTAATGGCTCTGAACGGTTAAAAATAGACAGAGATTCTGCCGCTAACTCAATTTCACCTGTTGCCATATTTTTATTAACTTGGCTATCAGGACGAGCGCGTACTGTTCCTGTGACTTGAATACAAAATTCATTACGCAGTTCTGAAGCCTGAGAAAATGCCTCTTTCTGCTCTGGGTCAAAGAAGACTTGAACAATACCTTCGCGATCTCGCATATCAATAAAGATAAGTCCACCTAAGTCACGGCGACGGTTAACCCAACCACAAAGAGTCACTTTTTGGCCCACATGGGCGCTATTCAACTGCCCACAATAATTAGTACGCATACAATATCCTTTTACTCAGCTTGTTGTGCTTTCTGCTGCGGAAATTTTGGCAATAGTCTTTTTCGAGTAGTGTCAAAAAAAAGGCAGACATTATAACGAAAATTCTTCCTGGAGATAAGAGTATAGACCTAGTTTATATGATACATCTTTTCAAGGATTTGCTAATCCCCAAACAATTAATTAATAATAATTATTTATAGCGACAGAAGTCGCTTTGAGGTTTATCATTAAATTCGCCGTTTTTTGGCTTTGGCAATGGAGAAAAGATGGTTAGCTCGCTTTACATCGTACTGGGCGCACTATTATTGATTAAATTGTCCCTCAATGTCGTAAAACTCAGAACACAATATCGGGTTGCTTATGGCGATGGTGGCTTTTATGAATTACAAACAGCCATCCGTGTTCACGGCAATGCGGTAGAATATATTCCGATTTCCATGATCTTATTACTGGTCATGGAAATGAATGGTGCTTTTGTTTGGATGGTGCACATCTGTGGCTCAATTTTAATCGCAGGTCGCTTTTTACACTCTTATGGATTAAAACACCGTGAACTTCGCTGGCGCCGTTCAGGTATGGCAGCCACTTATTTATCGATGGTATTGATGATCATTGCTAATATTTATTTCCTTCCTTGGATACAAATCTTTTCCTTTTATTACTAAGTCCTCGCGGGAATAACATGATCATCCATGATCAAAACCGACATCCTTGCTGTTGTGTCTAATAACGGCAAGGTATCAAAAAGGTTTATTTATTTTTTCCAATTTCTTTCTAAATAATGCAACTTTGTGAGCACCGTCGCTTCTGGTAGAATGCTTGCTTCTTTTATTCCTTAAACCTATTTTAGTTATGTCGAATTCAAAATCATCACAACAAGACAGCTTATTTGCGACACCTATTGCTAACCTTGGTGACTGGCGCTTTGATGAAAAAGTCGCTGAAGTGTTTCCTGATATGATAAAACGCTCAGTACCAGGTTATTCTAATATCATCTCCATGATTGGTATGCTTGCAGGTCGCTTTGTTACGCCCAATAGCCAAGTCTATGATTTAGGCTGTTCTTTAGGTGCAGCAACCCTTTCCATGCGTCGTAATATTGATGCTGCTGGCTGTAAAATTATTGGTGTTGATAATTCACCTGCCATGGTAGAACGCTGTCAGCGCCATATTGATGCCTATAAAGCAGATACACCCGTTGATATTATTGAAGGTGATATTCTTGATATCGAAATTAATAATGCCTCAATGGTAGTGCTTAATTTCACCTTACAATTCTTAGCGCCGAACGATCGCCAAATATTATTAAACCGAATTTACCAAGGTCTTAATCCCGGTGGCGTGTTAGTGCTTTCTGAAAAATTCAGTTTTGAAGATAAAGAAATTGGTGAGTTGTTGTTTAATATGCACCATGATTTCAAACGTGCTAACGGTTACAGCGAATTAGAAATTAGCCAAAAACGTAGCATGTTAGAAAATGTTATGCTGACCGATTCTGTTGAAACGCATAAAGCTCGCTTACATAATGCAGGTTTTCCACATACAGAAGTTTGGTTCCAATGTTTTAATTTCGGCTCTCTTTTAGCGATTAAAGGCAATAATTAATGATTAATTTTGGCTCGTTTTATCAACTTATTGCGCAAGATGAGCGCTTATTTCATTGGTTAGATACATTACCGGCTCAATTATCAGAATGGCGATCAAATGCGTTACACGGTCACTTTTCTTCTTGGGAAAGAATGCTCGATGGTTTGCCAGAAATTACGCCTACTGAGATTGATTTGAAAAATGGTGTGATTGCTCAACACACTCCAGCATTAAGTGCTGGCGAGCAACTAGGATTAAGTAACGTTTTAAAAAATTTAATGCCGTGGCGTAAAGGTCCATTTTCACTTTATGGCGTCAATATCGATACAGAATGGCGCTCTGATTGGAAATGGGATCGTGTTTTACCCCATCTTTCACCGCTTGAAGGCCGTTTAGTATTAGATGTGGGTTGTGGCAGTGGCTATCATATGTGGCGGATGTTAGGTGAAGGCGCAGAATTTGTTGTAGGGATCGATCCTACTCAACTTTTCTTATGCCAATTTGAAGCTGTCAGAAAATTATTAGGTAATGACCAACGCGCACATTTAATTCCTGTTGGTATTGAGCAAATGCCAGAATTAAATGCCTTCGATACTGTATTCTCAATGGGTGTACTTTATCATCGCCGTTCACCACTTGATCATTTATGGCAATTAAAAAACCAATTAGTTTCTGGTGGCGAATTAGTGTTAGAAAGCCTTGTTGTTGATGGTGATGAATTTCAATGCCTGATCCCTGGTGAGCGTTATGCACAAATGCGTAACGTGTACTTTATTCCATCTGCAAAAATGCTAAAGGTTTGGCTAGAAAAATGTGGTTTTAAAGATGTGCGTATTGTTGATGAAAATACGACATCACTTGATGAGCAACGTAAAACAGATTGGATGGTAACAGATTCATTAGATGCTTTTTTAGATGCTGATGATAAAACAAAAACTGTTGAAGGTTATCCCGCACCAAAACGTGCCATATTAATTGCCACTAAGCCTTAATTTTTTATCTAAATTTAAAGGGATATCAAGTTATTAAATATCCCTTTCTTTCATAATATTCATCTTGTTTTTTATTAAAGACACTTTATACGCCCCTTATTTGCAGATGAACGATTAAAGAAAATTATGGCAAAGACACCAAAGAGCAAAGTTGCTACCCAAAAGGAAATAACACAAAAAAAACAACACGCTCTTTTGCAAAAAAATAAGCGTCAGCAATATGATGATCCTATTTTTTCGTCCTTTATAGAAACCACATCAGCAAAACGCCCTCCACTAACTCCATTACAACAAGGGGTACAACTCTTTTTTTCATTATTTGACTATGCCACACAACTTTTATATATCGCTTTTATTATTACCGTTTGGTGGTTTCCTGAACATTTCTCAGTTCAAACAATTTATAATCTAACCGCTTTATTTTTATTTGAATTTATTCTCGTGCATTCAGGTGTTTTTATGGCTGCATTTGCTCGTACTAAGCTTGTTTTTGCTCTTATTCCTTTTTATGGGATATTTGCTCTTATTATCAATAGTATGATTATGGGTGATGAAAACCTGATTATTTGGCTTTATGCTGTAATTGTTGCTAATCGAATTATCAGTGGTTATCAAGTGAAAACTAAAGAAGAAATGGGAAAGAATTTATTCTATTCTGCACTATTAGTTTTAAATTTTATGCTGTGCCTTTTTTCTGTCATGATTTTTAAGTTTCTAGTCCCTTACGGTGGATTAACGCCCCAATATTTAAATGAAATTAACTATCTCTATTTAATTCCACAGCACAGCGATTATTTTAATGTTCCACATATTGGTATGGCTTACGGCACATTATTCTACGGTATTCCTTTAGCTTGCATTGCCTATATTAATATATCATCGATTTATAAACGTATAATGTTTAGAATAAAAGCACATAAAATAAGAACCACACAAAGATAACCTTATTCGGCGCTTGTTGTTTATCTTTATTCATGTTTAAATACGCGCGTTATCACTCCAATTATTTCTCTTTTTAAGAAGGCACTTCCCTACGATGAACTAAATTCTGCCAGAAAATTATTTCAAATACCTTTTAGGTATTCATTTTCTGTTACTGGCAGACAATAATTTATTTCGTCGCATCTAGAAAAAAGATCTCGGCTGTCTGCCACCTATTTCTCTTAGGAGGTCGATGATGACAATAGCCAGTCATTTTTCACAACTTACTGTCGAATTTAATCAACAAGCTCTTTTTCCACCATTAACTCGCTCACTGACTTGTCAGCAAAATGCATTAATTGGCCATAACGGTAAAGGAAAGTCTGTACTATTAAGATTATTAGCACAAAAAATATTACCGACTTCGGGTCAAATTAATTGGAATATGCCTTTTGTTCACGTTGATCAATTAACGCGATTACAGGGTGATACACTTGCTCAAGCGTTAGATGTTCATGAAATTTATCAAGCATTCCAACGCGTTGATGACGGTATTGCCACATTAGAAGATATTGAGTTACTCGATGGCAAATGGCAACTCCCTGTCATGTGGCAGAATTTATTAGATTCAGCACAACTTCCCGTCGCATTAGATACCCCTATTGCGCATCTAAGTGGTGGAGAACAAACACGTTTAGCACTTTGTCGCGCTTTTTTATGTGAAGAGAGCTTTCTACTGTTAGATGAGCCAGATAACCATCTTGATTATCAAGGACAACAATGGCTAATAAAACAATTAGCTCAGCACAAAGCTGGCTCTCTTATTGTTAGCCACAATCGAAACCTGCTTTCGTATGCTGATACCATTCTTGAGTTAAGTGAGAAAGGCTTATCAGAATATGGTGGAAATTATACGTTATATGAGGCACAAAAAAGTGCGGAAATAACATCATTGGAAGCCGCAAGTGATCGACTAAACAGCCAAATTAAAAATGAGAAACGCCAGCAACAAGCAACATTGCAAAAAACAGCGCAACGGAAACGACAAGGCGAATCAATTAGGCAAAGTGGCTCTCAGTGCCTACTTTTACTGGATATGCAAAAAAACAGAGCAGAACAACGCCAATCTGCCGTAGCAAAACGACATCAACGCGTAATTGATGATATGCAATCTCAAAAGCAAGATATCGATGAGGAAAAAGCACATGTTCATCAGCAAAAAATGGTATTGAATTATCAAAGTGATGGCCATCGTTTAAATGTATTTGTTAATAATCTTCAACTTCCATATGGTTATCAGCACCCTATTTCATTTTCAGCTTACGGCAATGAGCATTGGCATATTAAAGGTAAAAATGGCTGTGGAAAATCAACATTACTAAAATGCTTGATCGAACAATTTGTACCACTTTCTGGTGAGTTTCGTCTCAACAAAGACTATTGTTACCTTGACCAACATCTTGCTTTACTTGATAAAACATTGCCAGTTGCACAAGCACTACACCAATATCAACCCGCGATTTCTGTCGAGCAATGGCGAACTCGTCTTGGAATGTTGAGAATTAGAGGTGATAAATCTTTACTACCACTTGAAAAACTCAGTGGTGGCGAGCAATTAAAAGCAACGTTATTGGCTTTAACACACAGCCCAAAACCACCAGCAGTATTATTACTTGATGAGCCAGATAATCACCTTGATATCGAATCCAAACAACTATTGGAAAATCTACTTGTTGAATATCAAGGCACATTGTTACTGGTTTCGCATGATGAAGCCTTTGTTGAACGCTGTGGTATTACACATACGCTGTTATTAGGCGAACTTATATAAAAAAACTGCGCCATAAAAGGCGCAGTTTTAAAATATTTAATCCGTATCAATCAAGATGCTAATGGCGCATAAATACTCATAATATCTTTCATCGCTTCAACTGTATCTTCATCCACACAGTAATGCGTAAACTCATCAACCTCACTGTCAGAGCTCATAGTTACCCCCGCTTTTCGATAAATCATGGTTGAAGGTGCCACTTTTCCTGCTGAGCTATGAATTTCTTTCAATCCTGCATCTAGGAATTTTTGGATATTGCTGAGTCTTACACCAGCGCCCGCCATAATTATAGGGCCTTGTGTTTTTTCATTTAACGTGCGTAATAATGGCAAACCTAATTCTGCATTCGCCTGCTGTCCTGAGGTTAAAATACGAGCAACACCTAGCTGAGTCAGTTGTTCTAGCGCTAATAATGGATTAATGCACATATCAAAAGCACGATGAAAAGTAATGGCTAATGGACCTGCAAGCTCCATTAAAATTTCCATTTTAGGCAAATCAATATGCCCTTCTTCATTTAAAAGACCAACAACGGCACCTGAAAATCCCATATCACGGATCAAACTAATATCATTTTTCATTGCTGAAAAATCAGCTTGTGTATAACAAAAATCACCACCACGCGGGCGAACGATAGGATGAACGGGAATACGAACCAGATCCCTGACTTGTCGTAGCATTCCAAAGCTTGGTGTAATACCACCTTCTGCTGGACTCGTGCACAGCTCTATTCTGTCTGCGCCTGCTCGTTCTGCTACCAACGCACATTCAGCGCCAAAACAACAAATCTCCAATGTAGCCATATCATCCCTCTCCATCCTTAATAAAGAAAGTAATCAGAAAATAAATATCATTTCTTAGCGATTACTAACAATAGTTGTCGAATCTTGTAATTCATTCAATTCTGCCATCAGAATTTTGTGCTGACACAAGCAAACTATTTTCTGAAAGTGTCGAACAACACTCACTTTCAACGATTTCAAGTAACGAATAAGGATGATACTTCACTGTGACTTTTCCATTAGAAATAGCCACCGTTGGATTGGGTAAACGTTCTTTCTCACCTTTAGGTTCGCTGATTTTTAGGCTAACACTCTCAGGTAACGTTTGGGGTAAAAAAGACATCACTTTATCCACTAAAAAAGCGGGTTCAACGGAGATCACTTGCTCAATATGCTCCCAACCTTGGTATTCATATTTTTTATTTGTGGGAAAAGGCAATTCAACAATCGAAACAGATTGATTTAGAATAGTTAGCGGTATTTCTAATTGAAATAGATATATTGGACGCCCATTAATCACATTATCAGAAATACACTTTCCACACTGGCTTAATCCTGTTCGCCACTGCTCCGCTAATGCTAAATCGTGACAACGTAACGATACGTGATCAGTGTGATAGATGGATAAATCTATGCCCAAACTATTGACAAATAGTGTCATATTTTCTTCAAACAAAGAAAGCTCGTGAGTTAAATCATTTAATTGAGGAATTGAAGAAAATAACACCATTTTGAATAACCTTAATGAAAAAACAGAGAAAAAACCTTAAAGATAAGGCCTAGATGGTAGCATGTTCTAGCCGGAATATGTTATAAATTCAAGGTTAATCCTAATTCTTTATAAGAAACCTGTCAGACTTTTGTCGTCAGGTTTTATTTTCTCAATAATTTAAGGTAACCCGGTGAATATTCAGGCTTTTCTTTCAGAAAAAATCAGTGTGGCAATGTGTGCTGCTGGCGCACCCGCTGATAGCGAACCTCTTGTCCGTCAGTCAGCCAAAGTACAATTTGGTGACTATCAGGCAAATGGTGTCATGGGAGCTGCAAAAAAAATGGGGATCCCACCCCGACAACTCGCAGAAAAGATCCTAGAAAAGCTCGATATTACAGATGTTGCAGATAAAGTTGAAATCGCAGGCCCAGGTTTCATCAATATCTTTTTATCTCCACAATGGGTTGCAAAGCAAGCTGAAGACGCATTAGCAGATGAACATCTGAACGTAACACCCGTCGAACCTCAAACTATTGTTATCGACTATTCATCTCCGAACGTTGCAAAACAGATGCACGTTGGTCACTTACGCTCAACCATTATTGGTGATGCAAGTGCGCGTACTTTATCTTTCTTAGGTCATAATGTTATTCGTGCTAATCACCTTGGTGATTGGGGTACGCAATTTGGTATGTTGATTGCGTATTTAGAAAAAAAACAGAATGAAAATGCCGCTGATATGGCGTTATCTGATCTCGAAGAGTTCTATCGTGAAGCGAAAAAACACTATGATGAAGATGAAGTATTCGCAGAGCGTGCCCGTAATTACGTTGTGAAATTACAAAGTGGTGATGAATACTGCCGTACAATGTGGCGTAAATTAGTTGATATCACCATGCAACAAAACCAAGTGACTTATCAACGTCTTAACGTCACATTAACCGAAGACGACATTATGGGTGAAAGTCTTTATAACCCAATGTTGGCAGGTATTGTTGCCGATTTAAAAGCAAAAGGTCTTGCAGTAGAAAGTGAAGGCGCAACGGTTGTTTTCCTTGACGAATATAAAAACAAGGAAGGCGAACCTATGGGTGTTATCGTTCAGAAAAAAGACGGTGGCTACCTATATACAACGACAGATATTGCTTGTGCAAAATACCGTCACGATACATTACATGCTGACCGTGTGCTTTATTATATCGACTCTCGTCAGCACCAGCATTTAATGCAAGCTTGGACAATCGTTCGTAAAGCAGGCTACATCCCTGATTCAATGTCACTCGAACACCATATGTTCGGTATGATGTTAGGTAAAGATGGTCGTCCGTTTAAAACTCGTTCTGGCGGCACTATTCGTTTAACCGACTTGCTGGACGAAGCTCAAGAAAGAGCCCGCGCATTAATCGCTGAAAAAAATCCAGATATGGATAAAGACGAATTAAATAATGTTGCTCGCGTTGTGGGTATTGGTGCTGTTAAATACGCTGATTTATCTAAAAACCGTACCACAGATTACATCTTTGATTGGGATCTGATGTTAAGTTTTGAAGGTAACACAGCACCGTATATGCAATATGCTTATACTCGTGTTGCTTCAATCTTCAAACGTGCAGAAATTGATGAAAATGCGTTAACGCAACCTATCGCACTAACCCAATCTCATGAAAGACAGCTTGCATTACGTTTAGTCCAGTTTGATGAGACGATTATGCAAGTTTCTCGTGAAGGAACGCCTCACGTTATGTGTGCTTATCTTTACGATCTGGCACAAGCTTTCTCTGGCTTTTATGAAAACTGCCCTATCTTATCTGCTGAAGATGAAAACACTCGCCAAAGTCGTCTAAAACTAGCTCGTTTAACCGCAAGAACCTTAAAACAAGGTTTGGATACTTTAGGTATTGAAACAGTAGATAGAATGTAATTTATCTCTATTTTCAAATAGTAGTGATAAAAAAACCGATGGTATTAACCATCGGTTTTTTATTATGCGTTAAATTTTAATTCAAGATAGCTAAAAACATTACAAACAATGGTTTAATAAAACTTCCAATGCTATTTAATCATTAATCTTCGTTAGCAGTTATAACATCCTGACACAATAGCCCTCTAATATCTTTTACCTCAATCCAACCATCGACACTGTCTATTGGCTTACTAGGGCTGTATAAGCGGTCATTGACGTCTTTAGCGGTGAAAGCAAGCTTCTCATTAGTTTTGTCGAATACGCCAATACAGTTAACTGGAGTGAGTCTTGAGGTATTAATTTTTCCGTCAGCAGTACAACCTGCAAGAAATAACGTAGCTAGTGATACAGAAATGATAATTGCTTTTTTCATAGTAGCTCCTTGACACTCTTATTTTTATTTTTACCAAAAATCACGCAGTGATTATTTAGTGGTCTTTAAACTAGAAATACCTAATGATTTATAACTGCTTTGAGTATAACGAATAAATAGAGAAATATTTGAGTTATTGAGCTATTAATAAAAAAATAAGAGATATTGAGAAGGACTAGAAAAGAGAGGGAAAAACAGAAAACAACGGCGGATAAATGAAAATAATAATTAGTGTACCATACTGAATTTTCAGTAATCTAATTATCTATTAATAATAGATTTAGCATTAATTTCATTATTCACGCGACTTATTGTTTACTGCTTATCCCCAGCAATCGTGTTACCTATTTGAAGCGCAGACAAAATAGATATGATCACTTTCAGTAGTACTGAACGATAACAAGCAAATAACTTTACAGTCACGGTTAATCTACCTGAATAAAGAAATAATAATATGTCTTAAATCAAAAAAATTAAATGTTTTAAAATATACTGCAATATTTTGAAATATTTGCAATATCTCATCATTAAGTAAGAAATATTTAACAGATGTGTCAATTTTTAAACCTATACGACATAAGAGAGTTTATCTAAAAAAAGATAATTCGTCAAACCGTAAGTGCTTAGAATATAGTGTCTATTTTTTTACTTTATGTAGAATCCCACTGCTAGTAAACAAATTGTCTAAAGATATTCGATATGATTAATGTTTAGATAAACTTATCAATAACGATTAAAAAACACTTTCAGATGCCGAAAAACTGTATAAATCATTTAGAAATTGGAAAAAAAATTTAATAAAAAAAATAGTGAGAAAAAAGATTTTTGCTTTTTTTCTCACTATTTTTTCTTTTTAAGGGTAGCCAGATCCGCGTAACTAAATGCGAGAAGTGTGATCTATATAACATTATAAATAGTCTAAAAATAGAGAAAGGATCTAAATGAAGAGAATTACATTGATAAAAATATTGTTAATTTTGCAACTCCTCGCTTTTATACAAAAACGAGGAGTCCATGTTATCAGTTATAAAGCACGTAGTGAGAAATGGCGAGGTCTAAACCCTAGTGCATACAGCGCAACAAAATAACTTCCTGCTCCAGCTACTACAACTAACAACAAGCGTAAGATGCGCATTAGCATATTGCCAGTATCCCAACTTGGCATGATCCACAACATTCCAACTAATACTGCCCCCATTACGGCAAGCGCAATAACAAGTTTTAATAAGAACACTGGCCAGCCAGCCAAAGGCTGATAGATATTTTTCTTACGGATCTGCCAAAACAACATAGAGGCATTAAAACAAGCCGCAATACCTATTGAAAGTGCAAGCCCCACATGTTTCAAGCTACCAATGAATGCAAGGTTCATTAATTGTGTGAGAATTAATGTCGCAATCGCAATTTTTACTGGTGTTTTAATATCCTGACGAGAATAAAACCCTGGTGCTAAGATTTTTATGATAATCAGTCCCATTAACCCAACACAGTAAGCGATTAGCGCTTGTTGTGTCATTAGTGCATCATGAGCATTGAAATTACCATACTGGAATAAAGACGCTGTTAAAGGCCCAGATAATATCGCTAAACCAATAGTACAAGGCAGTGCTAATAAGAAGCACAGTCTTAATCCCCAATCCATTAATTTTCTATATTCTTCAGTATTACCACTGGCAAAACTCTTAGATAATGAAGGAAGTAAGATTGTACCTAATGCAACGCCTAATACCCCTGTCGGTAGTTCCATCAAACGATCTGCGTAATACATCCAAGAAACTGAACCAGAGACTAAGAAGGAAGCAAAAATAGTATTGATAATTAACGATATTTGGCTAACCGAAACCCCTAAAATAGCAGGTCCCATCAGCTTCATCACGCGCCAAACACCGCTATTTTTAAATGAAATACGTGGCAAAACAAGCATACCGATTTTTTTCAAATGCGGTAATTGATAACCCAGTTGTAATATTCCCCCAGCAACAACCGCCCACGCCAATGCCATAATAGGAGGATTACAATAAGGTGCGACCACTAAAGCGAAAAAGATCATGCTGACATTGAGTAGCGTTGGTGCAAAAGCGGGTACTGAAAAACGATTCCAAGTATTTAAAATAGAGCCCGTCAATGAAGCCAGTGAAATAAGAAAAATATAAGGAAAGGTGATCCGTAATAGATCGGTCGTTAATTGAAATTTATCAGGTGAACTACTAAAACCCGGTGCTGTAACATAAATCACCCAAGGCGCAGCAATAATACCAATCACGGTGACCACGGCTAAAATAAGCGTCAGCATACCCGAAACGTAAGCAATAAAGGTACGCGTTGCCTCCTCACCTTGCTGATTTTTATATTCTGCCAAGATTGGAACAAATGCTTGAGAAAATGCCCCTTCTGCAAAAATACGCCGCAATAAGTTTGGCAATTTAAAAGCAACAAAAAAGGCATCTGTTGCCATACCTGCGCCAAAAATACGCGCAATAATTGCATCACGAATAAATCCCAGTACCCGTGAAAATAAGGTCATAGAACTCACCGCAGCAAGTGATTTAAGTAAATTCATAAAGTCATTCTAATTTTTGTTGAATGGAATAAAAAGAAAGGGACTATACTCCGTCTCTAACATCGAAAAATCAATCTTCAATTAGCTAAGAATATGCTGACTCTGCTTATCTTCGACTAATCCAAGCGATTAAAAAATAGCTATTTATGGCTTTGTCAGCATTTTTCTCAACATCGATTCCAACATAACGTGATCCTCACCCTCATTAAATTCAGGATCGATAATATTTCTTCCCATAGAGCCATCTGCGATGACTAACAGCCATGTTGCAATTTTCTCTGGCTCAAGTGTTGAATCTATCTGCCCTTTTTTAATACCGTTTTTCAGCATCGCAATCAAACGCTGTTTGTTGTTTCTTTCATTTTCAATAAAAATCTCGTGAATGCTCGCATTACGCGATGCTTCAGCAAAAATTTCAATACTAATGCGCGCATATTCGGGGTGATTATAAAGCGCTATAATTTCCTTCATTAAATCGATGATTGCTTGAATACACTCTTCTTCGGCTTCATAGCGACAAAAGATATCGTCAAACAGTTGTGCATCTTCTAATGCAATCGCCTCAATAATCGAATTCTTATTCGGAAAGTAATGAAATACATTCCCAGGGCTCATACCTGCTTCATGACAAATTTCTGCTGTTGATGTGGAGTGAAAACCTTTTACAGCAAAGCAGCGTATTGCAGCATCAATAATATGCTTCATTTTCGCTTTTTGTTTTTCAGTAACAGTCTTGTTCATAACATTAAAAATCTCTGGACAAAATAAATTAGACTGATTAGTCTACAATTAACTAGACTAAACAGTCTAAAAAGTTAACCCTATTATTGCAGAGTAACGATATCATGCAATTACTTAATGAACACTATCAGCTTCGTGTTGCAGAACCTTCAGATACTCCTGAAATTATTCAATTATTTGCACAAGCATTTCGTTTTAAATTGAACGCATTTAATATTGATAGCACTAATCCTAACCAACGTCGGCAATTAGAGGCTATTTGGAATTCATTAGCATGTAAAAAAAATAGCCAACAATTTGTTGTCACTGATGATGGAAAGATAATTGCAACATTTTGTGTGGTGATAAAAGAAAACGACTTTATTTCAAATCCCTTTATTAAAACACCTTTCTTGGATCATTGGCGTTTTGGTATCGCTCATTATATTAAGCAAAAGATTTTCTTTTCTTTATTTGATTATATACCAAATGAAAATGAGGCTTATTTGGCTCATATTGCCGTTTTATCATCATATCAAGGACATGGTATTGCTTACGCTATACTTGATTGGATAACCCAATATAGTAAAGATGTTCTGAGAAAAGCGTTTTTATCACTTTATGTCGATATTCATCATGAAGGTGCACTTTATTTGTATCAAAAGAATGGGTTTTATATTGAAAAAGAGGAATCATCACGCTTAACACAGTCTATTTTCCATATTCAACATTGGTACTATATGTTGAAAAAAACCGACTTAATGACCTATTAAATATCTCTATTATCATTAAAGAGTGGCTAAAAGCACTGACATAAGGCATTTTTAATATAATTATAAACAGTGCTTTTCTTCCATGATGACCAATATTAACGTTTAAAATAAGTTCGCGTTGTTAATGCAGTTAATACGTGATCTCGCCACTCTTGATTAATTTGTAGATAGTTTTTGGCGTACCCTTCCCGTTCAAAACCATGTTTAGCTAATAGGTTTCCACTGCGTAAATTATGAGGCATATAATTCGCCATAATACGATGCATCCCTTGCTGTCGTTGCATATAACGAAGTGTTTCCGTTAAGGCTTCCGACATATAGCCCTGACCTTGCCATTTTTCACCCACTGAATACCCCAGAAAGCAGGCATTAAAAGCGCCGCGCATAACATTGCTGTAATTAGCAACACCAATAATTTCATCTTCATTTTGTGTTAATAGCAGAAAATGAAAAGCACTTTCTTGTCGGTGCAGTTCGTTCATATATTGTAAGCGGTGTTCCCAACCAGAGGGTAGGTAATGTGTTTTATCTCTTACGGGTTCCCACGGAATTAAAAAGCGACGATTTAATGTATAATAATCGGCCAGTCTTTCAGCATCTCTCTCATATGCTAAACGAATTACCATTCTTTGTGTTTCAAAACGAATTTTAGGAATTCCGCCACGATAACCAAACATTACGATCTCATTATCCTTTGATATAAATAAGCCTAATTCTGAAGCAACTCTTCTTATTCTGCCACTAACCTTAATAAAAAAATATCATCTTTAATTTACTAGGAATTATGTACATTTAGAGACAGAATAGTCGAAGAAATAAATTATTTCATTCCCCCCTTATTTTATTTAAATTATTTGCTTATTGATGGTGAGTAATGGCGCTGGTAACACAAGCCCGTACTTTGGGTAAATACTTTCTCCTCGTTGACAATATGTTAGTTGTCTTAGGTTTTTTCGTCGTTTTTCCGCTTATTTCTATTCGTTTCGTCGAACAATTAGGTTGGGCTGGTGTTATTGTCGGCTTTGCTTTAGGGCTTAGACAATTAGTACAACAAGGCCTTGGTATTTTTGGTGGTGCTATTGCAGACCGTTTTGGTGCAAAACCAATGATAATAACAGGCATGTTATTACGAGCTTCAGGTTTTGCTTTAATGGCAATGGCAGATCAACCTTGGATACTTTGGTTATCTTGCATTTTATCTGCATTAGGTGGGACTTTATTTGATCCACCTCGCACAGCGCTAGTTATCAAATTAACCCGTCCTTATGAACGCGGTCGTTTTTACTCTTTATTATTAATGCAAGATAGCGCCGGTGCCGTTATTGGTGCACTCATCGGTAGCTGGTTATTACAGTATGATTTTCATTTAGTCTGCTGGGTCGGTGCTGGTGTTTTTGTTATCGCCGCCTTATTTAATGCTTGGTTATTACCCGCTTACCGTATATCCACAACCCGAACACCAATTAAAGAAGGATTAAAACGCGTATTTCTTGATAAACGCTTTGTCAGTTATGTCTTAACGCTGACAGGTTATTTTGTATTATCCGTTCAAGTCATGTTGATGTTTCCTATTATCGTCAATGATATTGCGGGTACGCCAACTGCCGTAAAATGGATGTATGCTATTGAAGCCCTGCTTTCTTTAACATTGCTTTATCCTATTGCGCGCTGGAGTGAGAAACGCTTTAAATTAGAACAACGTTTAATGGCGGGCTTATTTTTAATGAGCATCAGCATGTTCCCTGTTGGTATGATCCATTCATTACAAAGCATCTTCTTGATTATTGGCCTGTTCTATCTTGGTACTATTACCGCAGAGCCTGCTCGCGAAACATTAAGTGCATCACTTGCTGATCCTCGCGCTCGTGGTAGTTATATGGGCTTTAGCCGATTAGGCTTAGCATTTGGTGGTGCAATTGGATATACCGGTGGTGGATGGATGTATGATTTAGGTAATCAATTTGATATGCCTGAATTGCCTTGGTTCTTACTAGGAACCGTAGGTTTAATAACACTTTATGCATTACATCGCCAATTTAATCGTAAAAAAATAGAAACAGCCATGCTTACTCCCTAAAGATCGGGTAAACTCTTAGTTATCAATGATCAAGGAGTGTTTATGAAAGTAATTTTTCTAACAGCTATATTAGTATTAACAAGCTTAGTCACAGGGTGTGATCAGCTCAAGCAATTTGATGTAAGTGAAAATCTTATTAATGACTATATCAGCCAAAAAATAAATCTCCAGAAACATATTGGTGAAGATGAAGTTGTATCCGCTGATATTAAATTGAGCAATCTTTCCATTCAAATTGGTCGTACTGAACCGGGTAAAATTAGTCTTTCTGGTACAACCGACCTAACAATTAATTCATTCTTTGGCAAGACAAACGCTAAAGTTGAGCTTACGTTATCAGGCCAACCTTCTTATCAAGCTGATAAAGGAGCGATATACATAAAATCAATGGCTATTGATAGTTACAAAGTCTCTCCAGAAAAAATGGATGCAGTGGTTGTAGCATTAAAACCTTATTTAGAGACAACCATCGCAACTTACTTTGATAATCAACCTGTTTATGTTCTTAATCCAGAAAAAAACAGTGCTGAAGCAGCCGCGTTTAAACTGGCTAAAGGAATTGAAGTTAAACCAGGTAAATTTGTGATCCAACTCTAATAGTTACGCGAGTTGATTAAAAATATTTATCGTGATTAATGAGAAAGGCAAACCTAATGGTTTGCCTTTTTTATGAATAATAAAATACTTTTACAAAGAAATATTTATATTACTCTGCATCTATCTCATCACTATCTTCATCATCAGAGAGTTCTTCGCGTAATGCTGATAATGCACCACGCGCAATACCTGCTAATGTGCGATAAAAACCACTTGTTGTATGAGCTTCTACTTTACCTAAAAATGTTCCAGCCCAAGGTAGCAGGTATTCATCAAATAATTGTATTTGTGCTAATACTTCATCTTCCGCAGAGTTATCTTCAAGCCATGAAGCAGCAAGCAATAAAGCGCCAAAACTGTCTGTTGCACTTTCAGCAACAGGCATCCCTCTTGTGACTAAGAATTGGCGAATATCGTCTTCTTTGATCTCTTCATAATCATGGGCATAAACAGACACCGTTGGTGCTTCACCACCAAAAAGAGATTGATAATCAGCTTCAACAATAGCCAAATCTTTGACGCTATTTTTTAACGTATTAAAGAGTTCATCTTGCTCTAATGGCCACAGCTGACTCAGTTTCCCTTCACTAATCATTTTTATAATTGGCGCTAAGATTGGATCATTGGGTTCACGTTGAAATAATGTACCTAAAAGACGACAAACAATCGAAAACTCATTCATTTTATTTTTACCCTATAAAGTTTGGCGTTATTGTGCTTTTAATAGTAAGAAAATCAACTTTTTTCGTCATATCTCTTTTATTGTTAATATTAATCTTACTATCTCTAATCACTTAAAACAGAAAAGCGCGCTCTTATTATTAAGTCTTTTACTTAATATAAGAAACGCGCCTAATCCCATGCTATTTTCCAACAGCAATTATTTTGCCAATTAATTAGCTGGCGATATCTAAAAAGTTATCTCGCACGCCATTTACTCTAAACCAACCAGCAATACTGACTCTCTCTTTATTAGTAGGAAGGACTTCATGAGGAAACTGCTCCGAAAGAAAAACAACCAAACGCCCACCCTTTGGTGCCACAGTTGCCAGTTCTTTATCTTCCAAATCATAAATAACTAACTCACCACCGTCTTCTTTTGTCCAAGCCTCATTAAGATACAACACGGTAGTTAAACGGCGAGTGACATTTTCTTTAAATGCATCGAGGTGTTTTTTATAAAAAGCGCCTTTCTCATAACAGGCAAAATGTGCTTCGTATTCAAAAAGACCTAAATAAAACTCTCGGTTAACGGCACGCTGAATAGACTCCATTTGCATTAAGTAATGCTGAACGGGTATTCCCATTTCAGGTTCTAGCCAACGTATTTTATCACTTCGAATTGTTGTTTCTGCAAGTCGATTCTCATGACGACCAATACGCGCTTGTTGTGCATTGCCATCAAAACAAGCGCGCAATTGTTGAACAGCCTCTGGTGTGAGGAAATCATCCCATACACACCATCCTTTCTCTGCTATTTGCTCAAGAAGTTCTGCTATATTCATTAAGTATATTGTCTGATAAACATGGGAAACTACCTTATATCACCAAGTTAAGCAAAATGACAATTTAATAAACTTATCTTTTCGATAACATCAATTAATTAGAGATAAATCTCATAAAAATCAAAAATAATAGATCAAACAAAACTTAACACTGCTTATCTTTTTCAAACCCTCATTTTTTCAAGGGTGATTTTATAAGTTACATTACACTAATAATAAACAAAATGAATGATTTACTTAGTAATAATAACTAGTTGATATTTTATCCATTCGCTCTTCATCTTCATTATAAATATAATTAATATTCCCTTTAACTTGAGTATGTATAATCGCTTTTTTATTTCCTAATCGCACAAACCCTGTCGGCAATGTCTTCTTTTTGTACGAAAGCTCACTAACAGACATAATATCTGTAGAGGCAATTTGATATTCAACCTGAGTAAACTGCTGTTTATATCTAGTATATAAATCATCCAGTTTTTCTTTGATTTTATTTAAATCAATCTGTTCAGAATTTCTACTCTCTTCAACAAATTGATTTATTTCATTTTGTAAATCAGAACGCAGTGAGCGCCCCTGTCTATTTAGCTGATAATTTGCTGTAAAATAAGGCTTAAATTTTTCATTCATATTATCTTTTGTTTGAGAAGACAATGTCTCTTTTCTTTCCTTTAATGAGGATAAAAAACGATCAATGTTATATTGTCTATTTTCTTTTGTTATTTGATCCTGAAAAATATCTTCTTTACTTTGAGATAGAACAGTAATAGATTTTTTATTACTATCATCTTTTAATTTATTAATTGCTTTTTTATCTGATGATAAATTTAAATAGATGCTATCCAATTTAGATATACTATTAGAAAGATGATATCCCTCTGGATATTTTTCTAATAATCTATTTATTTTTAATACTTTTTTATAAATTCCTTTTATATCTTTTTTATCTTGATCCAATTTTTCTGCGCTTATTAATTTTTCGCTTTTAAAAAGTGTAAAACTTAATAAGCTATTTATTCTTTTTTTCACCATTAATTCGAAATCTTTTACGGACGTTAATGGATACCACTGAATAACATTATCAGCATTCGTTGTAGAAGGCGTAAACTTCAAATCACGATAAATATCAACACCAAGTTCTAATAAGTTGAGATCAAGTCTTTTTGTTTTTTTTGTAATATCTGTTTTACCATAATCGATAAATTTATTAATATTTAAATTTAACTTTAATAAATTGAAAATAAAGTTTATACCAATAGCATTTCTGGGCACGGTTAGTTCCATATTGGGATTAACCATGACATCAACATCAAAACTCACGTCACTTCTTCCCTCAACTCCCATTGAGATACTTATGCCTTGATCAATTTCAAGGGTAGATTTATCGATTAATTCATTTTCACTTTGATTTAACCCTTGATTAATAAATTCTGAAATATTATTAATATCAAGGCTAAATGAAAAATTAGATTTTTTAGTATAAGTGGCACTTAATAAAGCACTTGCCATGACTGGAGTAACAAAGCCATAGTCAACATTTTCTAAATCCCATCTTTTTTCATACCCACCAATACCCGCAGATAAGCCTGCAACAAAAAGATTCTTATTATTATTAATAAAAGAAAAAGTGATCTTATTATCTTCACTTTTTGATAATGTGATAGAGTGCGACTTTACATAAGAAGCTAATAGAAAGGCGTTAATCCCTATATTATTTGGCAGTTGAAAAGCATTAATACCAAAAAAAGCTTTAACATCATTATGGTGGTTAATTGTAATATTTTCTTTCTCTTTAAGGTCTTTTACTAATGAATAAATCACATCACCTTGTGTTACACCATTTTTGACACCTTTAACTATACGATTTAACACATCATAGCTTTTTCCTATATTTTCTTTAATACCATATAATGCCATTGGCTTGCTGTTATATGCAGAGGTTGAAGAATTAATAAGCTGTTTTATATTACAAAATAATCCTCTAAAACCAGGATCAACAGCTTTTGCAATATTTTTCATCATTGCTTTATATTTTTTTAATGCATATTGCTCTTTAGCTTTACTAATATGTAATCTAGAATTATCAATAAAAGAAGAGAAAAAAGGAATATGTTGGCTACTGAAATTACCTATTGTTTGAGTAGAAAATGGCTGCCCAGAATGATAATTATTATAATTATTCTCACCTACCATTGAGTAAAATGATAAAGGTGGCTCCTGTTTTAAACGAGTAACCTCATACTGATAATCTTTAACCGCAAAAATATTCAAAGGGTCAAGGTAGTATATTTTTATTTTATTACCTTTATCCACAACGAGTTGGATTTGATTTAATATTGGTTTTATTGCTAATATTTTATCTGTATTCTTTAATGGAATTTTTATTTTATGCTTTTCAATTTTAATATCATGTTCAGTTTTAGCACTGTCAGTTTGATCATCTATTGATTTTAATATCGCAGGCAATCCAGATGTAAAAAGTTGGTTATCTTTAACTTCAATTGTAATATTTAGACCTTCACGATTAATTTTTAATATATTATTCTCTTTTGATTCCGCAATATTATTTATACTTGATAATTCTGGCTTTAGGTTATCGTCAACTATATATTTTTCATACTCAACGATAAAGCTACTCCCAATAGTATTTGATGAGACATCATTTAAACTATATTCATTTTCGACTCTGTTAAATTTAATTTTATAAAGGTCACTACTATTATCTATATTGCTATATTTATTTCCAATCAAAAAACCATTAGGATCAACATAAAGCTCTTTGAACTTCATATTATCACCACTTTGAGATTCTATATTAAAAACATTATATTTAAACCCTCCTTTAAAGTGTTTTTGATATAATCCTGTAAATAAGTCATGTGTTTTACCTTTAATTAAAATTAAGGAACCATCATCTGAAAGTGTGATCCCCATATTATTAAATAAAGGTGTATTTGTTGATCCTAAATATACATAGTTATTAGCATTATTTAAGCTAAATTGCTTTCCTCTTTTCTGTTTATCATGATTTTTGTGGTAGGTACTATTACTATTAGCTAGCCCTTTTATTGAAGGTTTCTCTTTTTTCCCATAAAAAGTACCCATTGGCATTAATTTACTGGGTATCGCATTTATTTTATTAATCATGTCGACCTCATTACATTCAAATCATGAGGTAATAATTAATAAGATAATCTGCAAACGATATCTTTTTACAACCAGATTTTTATGACATTATATAATAATCAAAAAAAGTACTTTTTTTGAAAGCTCAGACAAAAAAATAGGCAACAAACTAAAGTTTGCTGCCTATTATCTAAAATTAAAATATAAATAAAATAGACTTAGTAACCACTCTTCATATCAACAACACCAAAAGGTGCTTCTCCATTTTCAATTCTCTGAATATTTTCAACAATCGTATCCATAGCAATATTCGGAATGGTGAAAGCCGCAATATGTGGCGTAATAGAAATACGAGGATGAGTCCAGAATGGGTGCATACCCGCTAAAGGCTCCTGAGCAAAAACATCAAGTGTTGCATCAGCAATATAGCCTTGATCTATGGCTTCTAATAAATCTTGATCGACTAAATGCGCACCTCGAGCAAGATTAATTAAATAAGAAGACGGTTTTAATTGCTCAAAGAGTGAAAAATTCAAGATACCATGCGTTTCAGGCGTATAAGGCAATAAGTTAATCAGCAAATTACACTCTTTGAGAAAATTACTGAGTTGCTCTTTGCCATAAAAACTTTCAACATTGTTGATCTGTTTTTTACTTCGACTCCAACTGCGAACTTTAAAACCTAATTCCGCAAGTTTAGTTGCGACACTACCGCCTAAAGCGCCAGCACCTAAAACACCAATCACAAAATTATCATAAGAATGTGCAGGAAGCTGTTTCCATAAACGTTGTGATTGTTGGCGTTTATAATCATCCATACGGCGAAAGTAATACATCACTTTAGCAATGGCATATTCTTGCATTTGAAGCCCCATACCAGTGTCTTCTAAACGCATAACAGGAACACCTGTTGGCAATGTGCCGGGCTTTTGCTGTTCTTGTTTTAAAATAGCATCAACACCTGCCCCTAACGCAAAAATACCTTTAAGGTGATTACGACTTGCAAGCATTTCATAAGGAGGAAGCCAAACCATGGCGTAATCAGCAGGTTGATTATCGCTAGGTTCCCAAATGCGTATATTGGCATCAGGCAAACGCGCCTTCATACCGTTGATCCATGTTTCTGCGTCAAAAAAAGGATGATAATAAATAATATTCATTTTGCCTTCCTCCAGCATTTTTATCATAGGGTGCGAGGGTTGCGTTCTTATTTCAAGTCTCTTTGTATAAGTTGTTAATAAAAATGTTGAGAATGTTAACCAGTTAACGAAAATATCCATTCTTTTTTCAATACGCCAATCTATACGTGTATTGGTTTACTGTATAATTTGTCTAGCATTTGTGCATATTGTTTTTTATTTGACTGCTTAATAGAAAAGTTAAAGGAAAAATGCATTTAGCTGTTGACGCTTATGCTCCTTTTCCCTATAGTAGCGCCCCGTTGAGAGATGTTAAGTACATATCCAACAAACAATACGGTGAGATGTCCGAGAGGCTGAAGGAGCACGCCTGGAAAGTGTGTATACGGCAACGTATCGAGGGTTCGAATCCCTCTCTCACCGCCATATTCTAAGATAGAGCCTAGTTTTTTAGCTAGGCTCTATTTTTTTGTTCTAAAAACATACACTTTTAGTCTCGTTTTTCTTCACTGAGTTATTTATATCCATCACTCTTCTTTTTTTGATTAGATTATGGTTAGTATACAAAGCATTTTTTATTTTACTTTTTTGCTTAATCGTTTTATTTAATAATTCCTTATCACTTAATAATCTCTGATAATTAATTTTAATGAATCAAAACAACTTATCTAGTTGTTATTTATGTCTATCCGATTTTTATGACATAAAAAGGTTTTTATTATCCTATCTATAAACGACATTTATTCTAAAATAAAACGCTTTTTATAGTTTTAAAATAAATTTAAACTTTATTTTCAAGCAAGCAACAGAATAAATACAATAAGATACATTACATTATCTATTTATGTTAACTTATTAGTTTAATTGATTTTATTTCTACTAAGCCTTAAGATATGCATTAATAATTTGATGTATCACATTATTATCAGCGAATAAAAGCGATATCCTCTCTTTTCCTTATCGCCGTTATTCGGCATCTGACTTCTTATTTTGGTTTAATCCTAAATGAAAACTCATAAAGTTAACCGGGTTCGCCCCTTTAGTGCATTTATTGATGCATGTGTAAAAGAGCCTTACTCTTTTGCGCGTTTATTAAAAGATATTATTGCAGGGATCACCGTCGGAATTATCGCGATACCTTTAGCCATGGCTCTGGCAATTGGTAGCGGTGTTCCTCCGCAATACGGTCTTTATACCGCAGCTATTGCCGGTATAGTTATTGCTGTTTCTGGTGGCTCACGATACAGCGTTTCAGGCCCTACTGCCGCATTTGTTGTGATCCTTTATCCTGTATCACAACAATTTGGTTTAAGTGGCTTATTGATTGCTACGCTTATGTCTGGCGTGATCTTAGTGGTTATGGGATTAGCTCGTTTTGGTAAGCTTATCGAGTATATTCCTGTTTCTGTAACACTTGGATTTACCTCAGGGATTGCTATTACAATTGCCACGATGCAAGTAAAAGACTTTTTTGGTCTTGAATTAGCACATGTGCCAGAAACCTATATAGATAAAGTTATTGCTTTAGGCTCTGCATTACCGACTATTCATATTGGTGATACGCTTATTGGTCTGACAACTCTGTTTGTTTTAATTTATTGGCCTAAGCTGAATTTACGTTTACCTGGGCACCTACCTGCTTTAATCGCAGGTACTGCGGTAATGGGTATTGTGAATATGTTCGGTCATGACGTTGCAACAATTGGCTCGCAATTTAGCTATATGCTTCCTAATGGTACAACAGGGCAAGGTATTCCACCTATTTTGCCCCAATTTGTTTTACCTTGGAATTTACCAAGCTCAGGTTCATCACTTGAATTAAATTGGAGCACTGTCTCTGCTTTATTACCCGCAGCCTTTTCAATGGCAATGTTAGGTGCAATTGAATCGTTATTATGTGCGGTTGTACTTGATGGCATGACAGGCAAAAAACATCACTCTAATGGTGAATTAGTGGGACAAGGGATTGGTAATATTGTCGCACCTTTCTTTGGTGGTATTACAGCGACTGCCGCTATTGCTCGTTCAGCAGCTAACGTGCGTGCGGGCGCAACATCGCCAGTTTCTGCTATTGTTCACTCGTTGTTGGTGTTGCTAACTTTACTTGTATTAGCTCCTTTTCTTTCTTATTTACCTTTAGCCGCAATGTCAGCATTGCTGTTAATTGTTGCATGGAATATGAGCGAAGCACGTAAAGTTATTGATCTTATTCGACATGCCCCTAAAGACGATATTATTGTCTTAGTATTATGCTTATCGCTCACCGTTCTCTTTGACATGGTGATTGCAATTACTATCGGTATTGTGTTGGCGTCACTGTTATTTATGCGTCGTATTGCCAATATGACCAAAATAACTGAATCCCCTTATACTGATGATGATAAGCAGTTATTAGTTGTGCGTGTTAATGGTCCATTATTCTTTGCCGCCGCTGAACGTATCTTTAATGAGTTACGTGAACGTAGTAAAGGTTATAAAACCGTTATTATGCAATGGGATGCTGTTCCTGTATTAGATGCAGGGGGATTACATGCGTTCCAGCATTTCGTTACTGATGTAAAACACGATACCCATGTGATTGTGTGTGATATACCTTTCCAGCCATTAAAGACACTGGCTAGAGCAAGAGTCACGCCAATTGAAGGTACACTGAATTTTTATCCTTCATTGCAAAAAGCATTGGATGATCTGGAATTAATTCAGTAGTTGTTTATATTTTTAAGATAAAAAATTAACGCCTTTAATCAATATTAAATAAAGATTAAGGGCGTTTTTAATTATGAGTAATTCACTTAATAAGGAATAAATGCTTTACCTATTCCACTTCCTTGCACACCTTTTTTTAATAAATCTTGATAAAGTGCATTCATACCCAACCAATGGTTTTCACACCACTCTGGGGCTAATAAAGTGGGTTTTCTGGCACTGGCACATACGCGGTGATAAATAATCTCAGGAGGAGTATGGCGGATCATCTCACCCGCGGTATAAACATATTGTTCTTGTGTTAATGCGTTTATTCGCCCCGCTTTCCACGCTTTAGCTATCGTACTGCCTTCGACAATATGTAAAGGATGCAATTTAAGCCCATCAGTACCTGTCTCAACCACACGCTCTAATGTTTGCATATTAAGCAGATGATCTTCTCGTGGCAGTCCAACAATAAGATGTGTGCATACTTTTAAACCACGACGGCGAGCTTCGCGAGTCGTCGCTTGATAACATTGAAAATCATGTCCACGATTAATATGCTTTAATGTTTTATCATGAGCCGTTTGTAAACCGAGTTCTAACCATACTTCATAGCCTTTATCACGATAACCTTGTAATAAATCTAATACGCTAACAGGAACACAATCTGGTCGAGTTCCCACACATAACCCCACCATATCTGCTTGTAATAATGCGGTTTCATATAAGGTACGTAAGTATTCTACTTCGGCATAAGTACTGGTATAGGCTTGAAAATAAGCAAGATAACGGTGTGCGCGGTTAATATTTTTAGCTTGTAATGCAATTTGTTCTTCAATGGAGAGTGATATTGCGTTTGCTCATCAGCAAAAGAAGAGACATTACAAAAAGTACAGCCACCTCGCCCCAATGTGCCATCTCGATTAGGACAGTTGAAACCGCCATGAAGGGTGATTTTATGAATTTTTTCGTGATAACGGCGCTGAAGATCAGCGCCGAACATATTAACAACCGTATGAAGTTGCATAATGCATTTTATTTGCTGGTATCTAGCTCTGGGAAACTTTTTACCACTTCATCAATCGCTTTAATTTGCGCTAGGAAAGGCTCTAATTTAGCCAGTGGTAACGCTGATGGGCCATCACAACGAGCATTATCTGGATCTGGATGAGCTTCAAGGAATAGACCTGCAAGACCAACCGCCATACCTGCACGAGCTAGTTCTGCAACTTGTGCACGGCGTCCACCTGATGCTGCACCAAATGGGTCACGGCATTGCAGTGAATGTGTTACGTCAAAAATAACGGGTGCGCCTTGAGAAGCCTGCATCATAACGTGGAAACCTAACATATCAACTACTAAGTTATCGTAGCCAAAGTTACTGCCGCGATCACATAGAATAACTTGGTCGTTGCCGCCTTCTTTAAATTTATCGACGATATTCCCCATTTGACCAGGGCTTACAAACTGAGGTTTTTTCACGTTAATCACAGCACCCGTTTTTGCCATCGCTTCAACAAGATCAGTTTGACGAGCTAAAAATGCAGGTAATTGAATAACATCGACAACTTCTGATACAGGCTGAGCTTGTGCCACTTCATGAACGTCAGTAATAATTTTAACGCCAAAAGTTTCTTTTAACTCTTGGAAAATTTTCATCCCTTCTTCTAAGCCCGGACCACGGTAAGAGTGGATTGAAGAACGGTTTGCTTTATCAAAAGAGGCTTTGAATACATAAGGAATATTCAGTTTTTGAGTGACAGTGACGTAATGCTCACAAATACGCATGGCTAAATCGCGCGATTCTAATACATTCATGCCACCAAAAAGCACAAATGGCAGGTCGTTTGCTACCTTGATATCACCAATATTCACCACTTTATGTTGCATATTTATCCCTATACTGTTTGTAATGTACTGTGTTAATTAAGTACGTTTCTTAAATTTTTAATGGAGAACAATAGGATTTTGTTCTATCGAATGAATTTGGATTTTGATCATCTCTGAAATAGGATCTTCAGGGCATTGCTCAACAAAATAGTTTAGGTCAGATATTGCCACATGGTTGCACTCTAACTGAGCAAAAATAAGTCCGCGATCACGTATTTCGTAAGGATCTTCAGGATCAAACATTAATACCGTTTCACTGGCTTTTAATGCTTGCTCCATATTCTTTTCTTCCATTAAAGAAACTTTCAATGTATCCAAAAGTTTACGAATAATAGAACTGTATTCTGATTCTTCTAAATCTGCCTCTAATAGTACAGAAGAGCTACCTACATTCCCTTTTAACCAAACTTCTAAGGTATGTTGCGATAGATATTCACCATTTATTGGGTTTAAAAATAGCGGTTGTTCATTAGGAATATCTATTCTGATAATAAGTTGTGTAGGAAAGATAACTGGTACTAACGGTAAATTTAACGCTTGTGCGATATAAATAAGAATCGAACCCAGTGAAACAGGAGAGCCTACATGAGTCGCTAATACTTTATCTAACCATAAAGTATCAGAAAGGCAATATTTGCCACTTGCACCACTAAAGTGCCACTGCTTATAAAACAGTTTTAGCAGTGCTTCTATCTGCTCTTTAGTATTTCCTTGTTGAGGAATTTCAGCTTCTGCTTGTTCAACTAACTGCTCCAGTTGATAACCAACAGAAGTGGTTGGAAAATCAGGTCGAATAGCCTGAGAGATAAGGATCATGCCCTTAACTAAAGGGGCTTTATTAAATTCGTAATCAGCTATGGTTTCTATCATAATTCCAACGACCTACTGTCACTCGCTCATTACCGCCATAATCACGGAAAGTTTCCACACAGCAGTAACCCTTATCAATAAAAATATTGCGTACACCTTCGCCTTGTTGCCAACCGTGTTCCAGTAATACCCATCCATTATCAGTTAAAAACTGTCGAGCAGTTTCAATGATAATTTCGATATCAGCAAACCCATTTTTGCCAGCAACTAATGCAGTTAAAGGTTCAAAACGAACATCCCCTTGATGAATATGCTCATCATTTTCATCTATGTAAGGAGGATTACTGATTATCATACCAAATTGATACCCAGAGAGTGAACTAAACCAACAACTTTCCATAAATTCTGTGTTGGTTAATGCTAAATTGGTCGCATTCTCTTGTGCTAATGCCACGGCTTCAGTTTGAAAATCCACACCAATAATATGACAATCTGGGCGCTCAGATGCCATTGCGAGCGCAATAGCACCTGTTCCTGTTCCTAAATCAAGAATTTTTGTTGGTTCCAATGGGAGTTTTTCTAACGCTTTTTCAACAAGACATTCGGTATCAGGACGGGGGATTAATGTTGCGGGTGACACTTTTAACGGCAATGACCAAAACTCTCTTTCACCCACTAAATACGCGATGGGCTCACCTTTAATGCGTCGAGCAAGTAATTGTGACAATTGCGCTAACTCGTCTGACGAAAGTACCGTTTCATTAAAGGCAATTAAATAAGTACGGGTACGTTGTGTTACGTACCCAAGTAAAATCTCAGCATCGCGTTTAGGGCTGTCACTTTCAATTAATTGCAAGGCTGCTTCACGCAACCATTGTTCATAATTCATTAATTCAACTCAGAAAGTGCAGAAAGCTGATCCGCTTGATATTCGGTCACGATAGGCTGAATTAATGGATCTAACTTTCCTTCCATCACTTCATCTAAGCGATAAAATGTGAGGTTGATACGGTGATCAGTTACACGACCTTGCGGGAAGTTGTACGTTCTGATTCGGTCAGAACGGTCACCAGAACCCAATAAGTTACGACGTTCAGAAGCTTCTGCTTCTTGGCGTTTTTGCATTTCAGCCGCACGAATACGTGCACCTAATACAGACATCGCTTTAGCTTTATTTTTGTGCTGTGAACGTTCATCCTGACATTCCACCACAATTCCTGTTGGAATATGCGTAATACGGATAGCAGAATCAGTGGTGTTAACGTGCTGACCACCCGCCCCTGAAGAACGGAATGTATCTATACGTAAGTCACTTGGACTGATTTCAGGTAATTCAGCTTCTGGCACTTCAGCTAATACGGCAACCGTACAAGCAGAAGTATGAATACGGCCTTGAGATTCTGTTTCTGGTACACGTTGAACACGGTGACCGCCTGATTCAAATTTCAATACACCATAAGCGCCATCACCCACGACTTTTGCAATAACTTCTTTATAGCCACCATGCTCACCTTCGTTAGCATTCATGACTTCAATACGCCAGCGACGTGATTCTGCATAACGGCTATACATACGGAATAAATCACCCGCAAATAATGCAGCTTCATCGCCGCCTGTTCCTGCACGAATTTCAAGGAAACAGTTAAATTCATCATCAGGATCTTTAGGTAACAACAGTACTTGTAACTGTTGTTCTAAATCATCATTTAATGCTCGCGCTTCTTTCAGCTCTTCTTGTGCCATCTCTTTCATTTCAGGATCATCAAGCATCATTTCTGCTGCTTCGATGTCGTCTTGCACTTGTCGCCATTGGCTAAAACAAGCCGTGACGTCAGTTAATTGAGAGTATTCTTTTGAAAGCGCACGAAAACGCTCCTGAGAGGCAATAACATCAGCTTCTGACAGAAGTGCCTGAATTTCTTCATAACGCTCTTGTAGAGCTTCCAACTTAGCGACAATAGAAGGCTTCATTCGTAGATTAAGATCCTGTTAGACAAAGTTAATTATGGGTAATACCCAAACTTTCACGTAATAGATTCAGGCGTTCAATATCACCATCACTGGCAGCCTGTTGAAGAGATTTTGTTGGTGTGTGAATAAGGCGATTCATCAATTGATGAGAGAGCTGTTGGATAACTTTTTCTGCATCCGCTCCGTTTTGTATCAATGTGATAGCTTTTTCTGTCATTTCTGCACGTAACATTTCAGCGCTGTCTCGATATTCTCGAATCGCACCCACGGCACCTTGTGCCCGTAGCCAATCCATAAATTGCCCACTTTCTTGCTGGACAATATGTTCTGCTTGAATTGCTGCTGCTTGGCGTTGTTCTCGGTTATGTTGAATAATCGCTTCTAAATCATCAACGCTATAAAGATAAACGTTATTTAGCTTTTCAACATCTTGTTCAATATCACGAGGAACTGCAATATCCACCAGCAACATTGGCTGATTACGACGTTTTTTAAGCGCCCTTTCAACCATTCCTTTACCAATAATGGGTAATGGGCTTGCCGTAGAACTAATGACAATATCCGCTTGTGAAAGACATTCATCAATCTCTGATAATGTAATCACTTCGGCATCAACTTCATTAGCTAAACGTTGAGCACGCTCTTTTGTTCGATTCGCAATGATGATTTTTTTGACTTGATGTTCACGCAGATGACGAGCGACTAACTCTATTGTCTCGCCAGCGCCCACTAACAAAATAGTCAAAGAAGATAACGATTCAAAGATTTGACGCGCTAGCGTACAAGCTGCAAAAGCGACAGAAACCGCATTGGCACCGATTTGTGTCTCTGTTCTCACTCTTTTCGCAACTGAAAAAGATTTCTGAAACAAACGTTCCAGCTCTGAAGAGAGCGAGTGATAGCTTTGAGAATCGGCAAAGGCTTTTTTAACTTGCCCTAATATTTGAGGTTCACCTAATACTAGAGAATCTAAGCCACTTGCCACTCGCATTAAATGGCTGACAGCTTGATTATCTTGATGCCAATAAACACTGCTTTTCAGTTCATTTGGCTCTATTTGGTGATATTGACATAACCAGCGAATAAGCTGTTCATGACTATTTTCTTTGTCTTCCATACTAAGATAGAGCTCAGTACGGTTACAAGTAGACAGCACAACACCGCCTCTAACAGCGGGTTGCTGTAAGAGGTTATTTAAGGCATCACCCATGGTATCGGGAGAAAAAGAGACTTTCTCGCGTAAAGCAACGGGGGCTGTTTTATGATTAATACCTAATGCTAATAACGTCATATCAACTATATCGAGTTATGAATAAATACCGCCTCGCGACTTGACTTAGTGTAAACCTAAAACAGCGCATTTAGTATGGACTCTTCATTTCCGACATTCTACTTGATGAACAGATTCAATAAAAGAGCTTACTTGAGTGATAGGAGATTTCTATACACAATTTAACGAAATATCGTTATATCATAAGGTTTATGATACTCTTTTTTTTAACTAATAACGAATTAAAGGAATGTCTCAGCTATGCGTTCACGCTTTTTTTCAACCAAACAACTCCTGCGCCTTATCCCGCTAACGGCGTTGTTGCTGAGTGCCTGTAATCTAAATCAGATAAAGACTCAAGGTTCGGCATCTGATAATGATGTGCAATGGCAAGCTCGCCAACAAGCATTAAAGAAAATTTCACAATACGAAACCCGAGGCGCTTTTGCCTATATTGAAGATACCAATAAAACCTATGCCCGATTCTATTGGCAAGACAAAGCGGATGAGCGTTATCGCTTATTGTTAACCAATCCTTTAGGTACAACAGAACTCGATTTAAATGTTATGCCTGGTGTAATTGAAGTTACTGATAATAAAGGAAAAAAATATTATAGCGATAACCCTGCTGAAATGATCTACCAACTTACAGGAATGGTTATTCCACTGAAAAATCTGCGTGCTTGGCTTGTGGGTTTACCAGGTGATGCAACTGATTTCGAGTTAGATGCTAATCATTTATTAAAATCTGTCACATTACCTGCACCTGAAGGCGATTGGATTGTGACTTACCAAGCTTATGATTCAAGTACCACACCCAACCTGCCACAACGCCTTGAACTAAAACAAGGTGAACGCACTATCAAATTAAAAATGGATAACTGGGATATACAGCAATGACACTAAGTTGGCCTTCTCCTGCCAAATTAAATCTTTTTCTCTACATTACGGGAAAACGCCCTGATGGTTATCACAATCTGCAAACGTTATTTCAGTTTTTAGATTATGGCGATACATTAACCATTACACCTCGTGATGATACCCAGTTAACTATCTTGACGCCGATTGATGGCGTAGAAGATAAAGATAATTTAATTATTAAAGCCGCTAAATTACTGCGTGATTATTGTCAACAACATAATATTTCTTTGCAGTATCACGGTGCAGATATCAGTGTTGATAAAAAACTGCCTATGGGAGGTGGTTTAGGTGGAGGCTCCTCTAACGCGGCAACCACATTAATTGCACTTAATTACCATTGGCAAGCCGGTTTAAGTGATGAAACGTTAGCTGAATTAGGCGTTAGTTTAGGTGCAGACGTCCCTGTTTTTGTAAAAGGTCATGCAGCGTTCGCCGAAGGCGTTGGTGAAATTTTGACCCCCGCAGAGCCAAAAGAGCAATGGTATTTAGTCGCACATCCCGGAATTTCCATTCCAACACCGACAATCTTCACAGATCCAGAATTAAAACGTAATTCTCCTATTCGCTCTCTTGGCGCATTATTAAAGGCTCCGTTTGCAAATGACTGTGAAATGATCGCAAGAAAACGTTTTCGTGAGGTTGAATATCTGCTTTCGTGGCTGTTAGAATATGCACCGTCACGCTTAACTGGGACAGGTGCCTGTGTGTTCGGCGAGTTCGACTCACAAGTTGCCGCCAGTGAAGCGTTAATTAACGCCCCTGAGTGGGTGCATGGATTTGTAGCGCAAGGCGTCAACATTTCTCCTCTGCATTTATTCCGCTCAAGGATACCTGTGTTATTGCACCCGTAAGATGATGTTTACAAACCCTATGTTCATAAACACGTTCTTTACAGGTCAACAATATCTCTCTCTGGACGCAAGCCTGAGGTTTTTCTCGTGCCCGATATGAAGCTTTTTGCTGGTAACGCAACCCCGGAACTGGCTCAACGTGTTGCCAACCGACTCTACACTAGCCTAGGAGACGCGGCTGTAGGTCGTTTTAGCGACGGTGAAGTCAGTGTGCAAATCAACGAAAACGTACGTGGTGGTGATGTATTTATCATTCAATCAACCTGCGCACCTACTAATGATAATTTAATGGAATTAGTGGTCATGGTTGACGCATTACGTCGAGCTTCCGCTGGTCGTATCACTGCTGTTATTCCTTACTTCGGTTATGCCCGTCAGGATCGCCGTGTTCGTTCAGCCCGTGTTCCTATTACGGCAAAAGTTGTTGCGGATTTCTTATCTAGTGTAGGCGTAGATCGTGTTTTAACCTGTGACTTACACGCAGAACAAATCCAAGGGTTCTTTGATGTACCGGTTGACAATGTCTTCGGCAGCCCAATTCTTTTAGAAGATATGCTTCAAAAAGATTTGGACAACCCTATTGTTGTTTCTCCAGATATTGGCGGTGTTGTTCGCGCTCGTGCTATCGCTAAACTTCTGAATGACACTGATATGGCTATCATTGATAAACGTCGCCCTCGCGCTAACGTTTCTCAAGTTATGCACATTATTGGTGACGTTGCTAACCGCGACTGTATCCTTGTTGACGATATGATCGACACAGGCGGTACATTGTGTAAAGCAGCTGAAGCGCTGAAAGAACGTGGTGCTAAACGTGTATTTGCTTACGCGACTCACCCAATCTTCTCTGGTAATGCTGTTGAGAACATCAAAAGCTCTGTTATTGATGAAGTGGTTGTCTGCGATACAATTCCGTTATCAGCAGAAATCAAAGCATTAAATAAAGTCCGCTCATTGACCCTTTCTGGCATGCTGGCTGAAGCAATTCGTCGCATTAGCAATGAAGAGTCAATCTCTGCGATGTTTGAACATTAATTTGTTATAACATTCATTGCAATTTGAGATAACTAAACCCGCTATAGCATTTGTTATAGCGGGTTTTTTGATGTTTTTTTCTAGATTAAGAGAATTTTAGGCAACAAAAAACCCGTTATCATTAAACGGGTCTATAGGTGTGTATTACAACGCATAATGACAACTATTATTCACTTAACATCAGTTTTTAATTTCTTGTTATTTTTATCTATTCTGATATTCATTTGTAATAATAACATTATGGATAACGGTGATTGTCATGACGACGATAACGTTCATCATGGTTACGTAACCACCAATATCTTTCTGCTATTGTTTCTCTACCACCAATACGGGCGCCAGCTAACCAAACTAGAGCACCAATAAAGATCCCCATTAAAGAGATATCCGCTAGAAATTCAGGGAGCCCTAATGGGAAAATATGGCTAAGAAGCGTATAACCAAGACTACCGAGCATCACAACCATCCCCGTAGCCATACATAAATTACCGACTGCAAATGCATGTTTATATTTCATGTTGCACCTCCAAGCGCGTCGTCAGACGATTCAACAACAAAATACATCGAATAACCTTTTATTCTTTGCAGTTATTATAGCCATAAATACTAAGAAGTTATTGTCGAAGGGATCACATCGCTCCGAAATTTATTGACAATTCTTAACAAAAAATGTGTTTTTTTCTTTCAAAAGAATAAAACAGCGCCGATTTTGTTATTTTCGCTCTTTTTGTTAAATCAAAAAATTAACATTTCCTCTGCTTATCATTTCAAAAAACATTCTATGTAATCTATTTTGTGCTTCTGAGCTTAGACAGGTAAACTATGGGCTTTCTTTTAAGACGATAACAGTGAAAGGCTATTGTGAGTAAAATTAAACTTATCGTCGGGTTAGCAAACCCCGGTGCAGATTATGCCCAGACTCGTCATAATGCGGGTGCTTGGTATGTTGATTTATTGGCTCAACGCCATCAACAATCTCTAAAAGAAGAGAGTAAATTCTTTGGTTACACTGCGCGTATTAATTTGAATGGTAATGATGTTCGATTATTAGTGCCTACCACTTTTATGAATTTAAGTGGTAAAGCGGTACAAGCAATGGCAAATTTCTATCGCATTGAGCTTGATGAAATTTTAGTTGCACATGATGAACTCGATTTACCACCCGGTGTTGTCAAAATGAAGCTAGGTGGTGGCAATGGCGGTCATAACGGATTAAAAGATATTCAAAGTAAGTTTGCTAATAATCCGAACTTCTATCGTTTACGCATTGGTATTGGTCACCCTGGTGATAAAAATAAAGTGGTTGGTTTTGTATTAGGCAAACCACCCATGAGTGAACAAAAATTAATTGATGACGCTATTGATGAAGCACTTTCATGCACAGAGATTCTCATGCGTGACGGCTATGAAAAAGCCATAAACCGCTTACATAGTTTTAAAGCTTAATCAGCATTAGTAAGCAAACTCAATTACTTTCAAGTTATTAAGTGGGTAAATCACCCTCTTCTTTTGCGCGATTAATCCCTGATGATTTAATCAATCGGGGATTTGCTCTATAATAGCGCCAAATTTTTTTAACAGCACACAACAGGAACACTCCCTCCTGTTGTTTTTATGTGACAAGGTGAACGTTTATGGGATTTAAATGTGGTATCGTCGGTCTGCCTAACGTAGGGAAATCTACACTGTTTAATGCCTTAACTAAGGCAGGTATTGAGGCAGCCAACTTCCCATTCTGTACTATTGAGCCAAACACAGGTGTTGTTCCAATGCCTGATCCTCGCTTAGATAAATTAGCTGAAATTGTTAAGCCACAGCGTATTTTACCTACAACAATGGAATTCGTTGATATTGCGGGTTTAGTAAAAGGCGCATCTAAAGGCGAAGGTTTAGGTAACCAATTCCTAACTAATATTCGTGAAACTGAAGCGATTGGCCATGTGGTTCGTTGTTTTGAAAACGACAATATCATTCACGTTGCGGGCAAAGTTGATCCTGCTGAAGATATCGAAACTATCAATACTGAACTTGCCCTTTCTGACTTAGATACCTGTGAACGTGCAATGCACCGTAATCAGAAAAAAGCGAAAGGTGGCGATAAAATTGCTAAAGCAGAAATGGAAGTGTTAGAAAAATGCTTACCGCATTTAGAAAACGCGGGCATGTTACGTGCTTTAGATTTAACTGAAGAAGAAAAAGCGACTATTCGTTATTTAAGCTTCTTAACGTTAAAACCAACAATGTATATTGCAAACGTTAATGAAGATGGTTTTGAAAATAACCCTTACCTTGAAACCGTTCGCAAAATCGCAGAAGCAGAAGGCTCTGTGGTTGTTCCTGTTTGTGCTGCGATTGAAGCAGACATTGCTGAATTAGAAGATGCTGAGCGTGAAGAGTTTATGCAAGATTTAGGCATCGAAGAGCCCGGTTTAAACCGTGTTATCCGTGCGGGTTACGCATTACTGAACTTACAAACTTACTTCACTGCGGGCGTTAAAGAAGTACGTGCATGGACAATACCAGTAGGTGCAACTGCGCCACAAGCCGCAGGTAAAATCCACACTGACTTTGAAAAAGGCTTTATTCGCGCTCAAACTATCGCTTATAACGATTTTATCACTTACGGTGGTGAGCAAGGTGCAAAAGAAGCGGGTAAAATGCGTGCAGAAGGTAAAGAGTATATTGTTCAAGACGGCGATGTGATGAACTTCTTGTTTAACGTGTAATTCTCGTTATTACAAAAAATACATTTTCTTAATTAAGCCCCAAAAGTTGATCTCCAGCTTTTGGGGTTTTTTATGCTTTTGCATTAAATAAGTATTATCTCCACTGTGGTGGTATCATCTTATTAAAAATAGAAGCACAGCGCATTTTTCCATATGCACTCATTCGGAAATAAAGACCAGTTGTTTCAGTGGTCTCTTTACCGCTTCCCACTAAATCAGACATAAAATCATAATAATCATAGCCCATTAATTCTGCATTTAATTTATTAGCTTTATCTATTAATGCATAAGCATAAAGTTTCAATACTTGAGGTGACTTATTTCCCAAGCCAAATACATCGTTAGATGCATATTTAACAAATATAATTGCAAGGCACAGTAAGTATTTAGACTTTTCTTTATCCTTTAACCCGTTCAATTCAAAAATGTCACATATTTGTTGATAATGTTTATTTTTGAGTGATGTCATTGAAATATTGGTTTCTGGGATATCTATTAATTCTTTTAAAACCAAATATATTTTAGTTTGCTCTTTCTGATCACGTTCAATTAATTTGTCATTAACCTGAATATGATTACCAATGAAAGCAGAATTGAATCCTTCAGCGTAACTATCAAAATTTGATGCTAGTTTCTTAAATTTCTCACTCAGAGCAAAATCATAATAATTCTCTTTAAAGATCTTAAAATCTTTATTAAATAAAACATAAAGATTGCTTTCGTTAACCTTCTGCAATATTTTATCGTTATAAAGATAAAATGAATTCCACTGTGTATCCGCTTTTTTAAGGTCGGCAAATAGCATTTTATTTAATTCGTTATAGCTTGTCACCATCGTTTTATTTTCATTAATAATAATTATATTATTAGCGTCTTTATTATCCCAATCAACCTTTTCATCATTAACAGTTTTATGCTTTTCATAAAAGGATCTTACCCTTTCTAATTTAAGATATTTATCATATAAAGTTCTAGATTTTTCTTGAATATCTAATTCTTTATGATAAAGAGCGACTGCCATTAAATTAATAAATTTTTTATTATTTTTCAATAGGAAATCATCCTGTTCTTGATCATTAAAAAACTTGGAAATAATATCCAGATATAACGATACGTGCTTTAGTGCTATATGTTTTTCATTATTATTAGTTAGAGTTAATTGATCAAGCAAAGATTTAACAGAATCTCTAATCTCTTTATCTTCCAAATAATATTCTTTTGAAAAAATGTAATCCAGAAATGAGTCAATATGTTGTACATTTACATAATTTTTATCCCAAAAATGCACTGCTTTGATTAATTTCTTGACGAGATTTATTTTAATATCAGAATATTTATCATCAATACTTCTGAGAGTATTAAGTATTGCTTTCTTAGCCGGATCATCAATTATTTTTTCACCTACACACGCTCTATCCATATATTTTATTTTTTTAAATTTTATTTGCGCACCATCAAGCTTGGCATTCGAAAAATCAGCATCATTTGCCTTGATTTTAGTTCCACTCAAATCACTATTTGTAAATTTCGATCCCTCCAAAAAATAACTACTTAAATCAACATTGGAAAGATCATAATTTGAAAAATCCATATTTACTTTAGAGAATTCATAATGAAATTTTTTTAAAGTTTCAAAACCTTTATGCCTAATATCTTTATCTTGATATGTTTTTCTTTGCTCAATTCCAGCTAATTTTCCAAGCAGTTTTTTGTATTTAATGGCTTTATTTATATTAAGTTCTTGATCCTTCTTTTTATAACAGAAATTACACTCAACAGTTGTTAACTTTATATTCAATATCTTTCTTGCGAAAGATAAGTTCTTAAAAGAAGGATGATAATCTGCCAGATCAACAGCGGCTGTAGTATCCTTAGCTAAATGAGCCTTTAGATATGTAAAAACTATATTCATAATAGTAGCCTATATAATTAACTATGTATCGTAAGTGACGATAACAAGCATTTATGATTTCTACTTTAATAAAGTAACCACCATTCAAATAACTTAAAAAAAACCATTCAAATAACTTTATAAAATAATCACCACACACATCTAAAAAATAGTAAATTATCATTAATATTTTAATAACAATAAAAACATTTGAATTTTTTATTCACGAGACTAATAATTAAATTGATAGTCAATTAATGACCATCTTTATCAAATAAGGATCAGTTGCATTATGAATTATAATTTAAGCCATAATATGCGAGATAATAGCGATATAGCCCATAATAAAAATAGTAGTTGTCAATGTAGCCAAGAGATAGTAACCAATCTAAATAATTATATTAATAATCATCCCGAATGTACTATTTATCAGAATTCATTAATGAGCAGCTTAATTGCCGGCGTTTATGATAGTGATGTTACTATTACTGATTTATTAAAACAGGGTGATTTTGGTTTGGGCACCTTTAATCAACTTGATGGTGAATTAGTTGCTTTTGATAACAACGTTTTCCAATTACGTTCTGATGGCAGTGCCCGTAAGGCATTAGACTCTCAAAAATCCCCTTTTGCTGTGATGACCTTTTTTAATTCTGATATTGAACATTCGTTTTCTTACAGCGCCTCACAACAAGAAATACATAATACAATCAATCAGTATGTTCCTTCCGATAATCTTTTTTGTGCAATTAAAATTGAAGGCGAATTTGAATTAGTCAAAACACGTACTGTTCCTCGCCAAGAGCCTCCTTACCTTCCCATGTTAGAGGCAATAAAAAATCAACCTATTTTCACGTTTCATAACGAAACCGGTATTATTGCAGGCTTTCGTTCACCACAATTTACGCAAGGCATGAATGTTGCTGGATTTCATGAACATTATATTAATCAACAACGTCAAGGTGGTGGTCATGTTCTTGATTACTATTTAAAATATGGCACCTTAAAAATCGGTGTTATTTCTCGCCTTACCATCGACTTACCCTGCCAAGCTACGTTTCTGCAAGCTAACTTAATGCCAGACAATCTGCATCAGGCAATAGAAAAAGCTGAAAATTAATCTAGAAGCCTCTTAGCTTTATTACCCGCTTGTATTTTATTCACTTGCAAACTCAAAGAAGGTTATATGAACACTCATCATTGGAAATGTGGTGCAGATTTAGTCGTCAAACAATTAGAGCAACATGGCATCAAACAAGTATTTGGTATTCCAGGTGCAAAAATCGATCGTGTATTCGATTCGCTTGTTGATTCAAATATTGAAACTGTGGTTGTTCGTCATGAAGCGAATGCGGCATTTATGGCTGCGGCAGTCGGACGCTTAACGGGTAAAGCGGGAGTCGCTATCGCTACATCAGGGCCAGGATGTTCTAATCTTGCAACTGGCATCGCAACAGCAACATCTGAAGGTGATCCATTAGTGGCATTAGGCGGTTCAGTAAAATCGGCGGATAGATTAAAATTGGTTCATCAAAGCATGGATACCGTTACCATGTTTAATCCTATCACTAAATTTTGTGCTGAAATTGATTCCTCAAAATCAATCTCTGAAACAATGGTCAATGCGTTTCGTCATGCAGAATCAGGAAGACCTGGCTCTGCTTTCTTAACATTTCCAATGGACATTTTAAATAATGCTGTTGATAGCCCAATATTAGTGCCTAAATCTAAATCTAATCTGGGTGGAGCAAACAATGATGCAATAAAAGAAGCGGTTACCTTATTATTAATGGCAAAAAACCCTGTCATTTTATTAGGTTTGCAGGCGAGTTATCCTGATAATGCATTATCACTGCAAAAACTACTCGATATTTGCCCTCTCCCAATTGTGGGAACTTATCAATCAGCAGGCGCTATCGCTCAACGCCATTTTCCTTTATTTGCTGGTCGCATAGGTTTATTTAATAATCAGCCAGGCGATGAATTACTTTCCCATGCTGATTTAGTCATTACGTTAGGTTATAGTCCAATCGAATATGAACCTTCATTATGGAATCACAACAATGCCAATATTATTCATATTGATGAAATTCCAGCTGAAATAGATCTAGCTTATTGCCCTGATTTAGAATTAACCGGCAATATCAAATTAACTCTTGATAATTTAACTCAGCGTTTCGCTAAACAATCCACATCTCAAATTACACTCTCAAATAACACTCGTCAGGTTTTAGAAAAAATTCGCCAGCAAAGAGAAACGCTGCAACAAAATAGTTATTTTAGGCAAGGTAGTCCTATTCACCCTTTAACCATTATTCATGAGATGCAAGATATTATTGATAACGATGTAACACTGTGTATTGATATGGGGAGTTTTCATATCTGGTTAGCTCGTTATCTTTATAGTTTTAGAGCAAGACAAATGCTGATTTCTAATGGTCAACAAACTATGGGTGTTGCATTGCCGTGGGGAATTGGTGCCTCTTTTGTTCGTCCTTCTGACAAAATTATTTCTGTTTCTGGTGATGGTGGCTTTATGCAATCTTCAATGGAATTAGAAACTGCGGTTCGTTTAAATACAAATATCCTACATATAATCTGGGTGGATAACGCTTATAATATGGTCGAAATGCAAGAAAAGGAAAAATATGGTCGTTATTCTGGCGTGAAATTTGGCGCAATTGATTTTAAACGTTACGCGGAATCCTTCGGAGCTAAAGGGTTTTCTGTTGAATGTGCTTCTCAATTACGTAGCGTTTTACATGAAGCAATGGCTGTTGATGGCCCTGCTGTTCTTGCTATTCCTGTCGATTATAGTGATAACGCTAAATTAATGGAACATATTGATTATAATTTGATTATTTAGTTATCTTACTTAAACGCCCTATTTAGAAAAATAAGGATGAACATTCTCCTTTCATCCTTATGCCCTTCTTTGTTTTTCCATATTTTATTCTTTTGATACAAAACAATTTCATTGTTAATAAAAAGTTATTATCTATTTCCTCTTTCGTTTTTTTTATTAATAATACATTATGCGAGTTTTGTGCATAAAAATGAAAGTAGATAATAAAAATAAACTAAGTCTTATCTTATCTGAAACGGTCATTTTAGTGCTTACAATAACCATAATAAATTAAATATAGACATTCAGTTATTAGGATAATCACCATGCCACACACCTCATTACTTTATTCCAATTCTCGATTTATTCCACTTCGCCTTCTCCCTAATGAAGATGTGATTATGGCATTACGACAGATGATTAAAGAACAAAACCTGAAATCGGCATTTATTGCAGGTTGTGTGGGCAGTTTAACAGATGTGGTATTACGCTTTGCAGGACGTGAAGAAAATCGCTATCTTACGGGTAAATTTGAAATTGTTTCACTAATTGGAACATTAGATGACCAAGGTGAACATTTGCATTTAGCGGTTTCAGATGAAAATGGATTAATGTGTGGTGGACATATGATGCCAGGTTGTACAGTGCGCACAACGCTAGAACTCGTTATTGGTGAGTTAGAGCAAGTGACTTTTAGCCGTCAGCCTTGTGAACACTCTGGTTATGAGGAGTTGGTCATCACACCGCGTAAATAGCCTTTTTATAAAAAGAGCGTTATTGATGCAGAATAATAAAACCAATAGTCACTATCCTTTGTAAAGGTTTTTAAACTATGTCTACAACTCCTCTAATTTCGAGCCGTACTCTTGTGCTCATTGTTGTTTCTATTGCAATAAATATGATCGGTGGTCAAATCACCTCAATGGTCAAACTTCCTATCTTTTTAGACTCCATCGGCACGCTTATCTGTGCCTTATTAGGTGGTCCATGGGTTGCATTATTTACTGGATTATTAACCAACCTGTTATGGGGATTAATTAGTGGCCCAATGGCTGCTGCATTTGCACCTGTTGCCATGATGATAGGATTAAGTGCAGGTTTATTAGCGCGTGCTGGTGGTTTTCGTTCATTAACTCGAGTTATTGGCTCAGGTATTATTATTACTTTAGCGTTAATGATTGTCGCTGTTCCAATTCGGACTTATTTATTTGGTGGTGCCACAGGCAGTGGCGCAGATTTCTTTGTCGCTTATTTTCATGCGGTTGGTGAAGGGCTTATTGAATCTGTTGCAATTACTGTTTTAGGTGCAAATCTCGCCGATAAAATATTATCAGCAATTATTGCTTGGTTATTAGTACGTCAATTACCACAAAAAACACAACGCAACTTCCCTGCAATGGCTAAGGTTCGCTAATAATGCATCCCTTTACCTCATTGGCATTATGGCTTTGGCTAAGTGCCAGTGTGCTGTTTTTATCATTAAGCTTACCACTGCTGATAATTAGCAGTGGTACTTTTATTAGCTTATTACTTTGGAAAGCCTCTCGCTGGCGTTGGCGCCTTATTGCATGGTTGATGATCCCTATGGCGATAGGCCTATGGTTAGTTCATAGCGGTTGGTTTGCTTATTGGTTAACAGGTGGCATTTTAGATACCAGTAAACAAGCTATGGCAATAACGCTATGGCTAAGATTATTAGCAATAATAAGCGGTGCTCAATTGTGGTTGCAGTACACTTCAACCGAACAATTTATTAGAGCCTTATTTGCTAGCCGTCTACCTATGAGTCTTTCCTATTTATTAGCAGGGCCTTTGTTACTTGTAGAACAATTACGCCAACAGTTACACAATATAAGAGAAGCACAATTAGCACGAGGTGTACCTCTTGATGGTTCATTCTGGCAACGTCTAATAACATTGCCTGCTATTGTCTTGCCACTTATTAGCCATGTATTAAGTGATTTAACTATTCGTAGCGCTGCATTAGATATGCGAGGATTTCGTATTATTGCAAAACGTACCACGCTTTCTCCCCCTGTCGATACACCACTACAAGAGATGTTACGCTATTTTATTTTACTGCTTATCTTTGTTGAAGGAGCTATTTGGCTATGGTAATAAATCTTCAGCAATTTAGTTTTACTCCTAAAGACGATGAGCAACCTATTATTGGCCCTATTGATCTACAATTAAAGCAAGGAGAATGGCTTGTTGTTTTGGGAGGAAATGGCAGTGGAAAAAGCCTTCTTGCCCAACTACTAGCAGGTTGGCATCCCGATTTATTAACAGGCTCAGTGCAAGGCTTGGGAATTGTACAAAATATTGCTCTGGATAAAAGCCGATTAGTATCACTAGCCCCCGGTAGACAACTCGTTCAACAATCTCCTCAATTACAACTTTCAGGTTGTGCTTTTACAGTAGAGCAAGAGATTGCTTTTGGCCCTGAAAATTTGGGGTTAAGTGATAATGAAGTTCGATTTCGCGTAAAAGAAGCAATGATATTAACGCAATGTGACAGCCTTCGTTTCCGCCACCCTTCTACACTGTCAGGCGGAGAAGCGCAGCGTGTAGTCATTGCAAGCGCTCTTGCCATGCACCCTAAATTATTATTGCTTGATGAAGCATTTAGTCGTTTAACACCAAATGCAACACAACAATTACAGCAACGCATTAAACGGTACGCACAAGAGCACACATGTAGTGTGATTATTTTTGAACGCAATTTATTGCCTGCAATAACACTTAGTGAACAATTTTTATTGTTAGAAGCAGGAACAATAAAAGCAGCAGGTGCTTTAAAAGATATATTTCCTTTCTTATTTACAACAATTAATGCTCCTGATGCATGGTTAGCTTTAAATTGGTTAGTCGAAAACCATCATTGGAAAAAAAATATTGTAAATAACGATAAGGCCTTACTTAAGGCTTTTAAGGAGTTTTATGTTACAGCTTGATAAAGTGACTTATCGTTGGAGTGAAGATGTTCCACCGTGTATTTCTCAATTATCTTTAACATTAAATCAAGGTGAATGGATAACACTCGTTGGTGATAATGGTGCGGGTAAATCAACACTATTACGTTTAATTGCAGGATTGTTAACGCCTAATGAAGGTGAGATAAAACTCAATAATCAGTTATTATCTCAAATGAAAGCACAGCAACGTGCTCAATATATTGGTGTATTATTCCAAGAGCCTGAACGACAAATATTTCATAACACCGTAGAAAAAGAAGTTTCTTTTGGCTTGAAACAACGCAAGTTTTCTAAAGAAGAGATTAAAAAACGTTTGGATGAAACATTAATGCTTTGCGGTTTAAGCAATGTCGCTGATGTTCATCCTTTAGATTTACACGCAGGTCAACGTAGAATGGTTGCCGTTGCAAGTTTGAGTATTCTATCCCCCAAAATATTACTACTTGATGAGCCGACTCGCGATTTCGATGCACATTGGCTAACATGTTTTGAGAACTGGCTTCAGATACAAAAAACATTAGGTACATCTGTTCTTGCGATTAGCCATGATCTTGATTTTACGGCACGTCATTTTCAGCGGGTTATCCATTTATCATCAGGAAAATTAATTGCTGATGGTGCTCCTGAAAGTGTATTAATGAGCTCAACGTTGCAATCCCTTTCAGATATACCCGCACCTACGTTATACTCATTAAGTCAGAAATTAAAATTACCAATAAAAAACAGCCCTGTTGAATGGGCTAAAATGTTAATTAAGAATAAATAGAAATCATAATATTAGCTCATAATAATCTTAAGACTTATCTCTATTATTATCATTTATTTTGCTGCTGGAGATAATTAAATGGAAATCTTTCACATGGTATTAGACTCATTGAGTCACTTATCTCCTATTACCCTATTCTTATCTATTATCTTAATCACGGCTGGAAAATCGACCATCGGTATTTCTTCATTTTTGCCACCAGCATCTTTGATGTTGTTCTTTATTTTCGGTGCCTGTTTACCACTTTACTCCCCGATATTTCTTTGGTTAGCAACCAGTCTTGGTGCCTTATTAGGTTCAATTTTAAGCTATGAATTGGGGTGTTCAATTTATCGTTTTCCTCGTCTTAAATTGTGGGTTAAGCGTTATCAATCAAAAATAAATCGAGTTCAACAGTTATTAAAAAATAAAACGTACTATATTTTGTTTATTTCTCGATTCTTAGCTGTCTTTCGTTATTTAACACCCTTTAGTGCAGGCTTATTAAAATTACCTGCTTATGGTATTTATATCACTAGCGCTATTTCTGCATTGGTGTGGTCTGCAATGTTTATTCTAATTGCAACAGGAGTGCTCTCTATTGCATTATAGGAATACTGATTAATCCTTAATTTTACTTATTTTCTTAATTCTCAAACTCATCTATTTTCACTTTTTTTCGCAAAATTGTTTAAATTTCTACCAACTTCTCTTTTTTTCATTTTATTTTTTATTATCGATAAATAGGCTATTTTTTAGCTCATTTATCGTTTCCCTAGCAAGTTATTGATATTTTCTTTTGTGTTTTATGACTATCACCATAATTATGATTAAAAATTGCATAATTACTATGTTGATCACAAATTGTTATTTTCTTGTTTAAATTTCATTACGCCACCTCACAATTCTTTAACTTTCTTGTTTTCTATAAAAGTTGTCATGTTGTATACAAGTTAGTGTGAAACATTCACCTGCGTTTTTATGTACAGGAACAACATCATGAGAATAAGAAAAACAAAGCTTGCCATCGGTATTGTTGCTGTTATTGCTGTTGTCTCATTAGCAGTAATCGGCAAAAAAGAGAATGCGAATAAACAATTTCTCTCTGTAGCAACCGCTTCAACAGGAGGAACGTATTATCCGATGGGAGTGGGTTTAGCAAACGTATGGAGTACACATCTTAAGGACAGAGGTGTTCAAGTAACAGGACAATCTTCAGCGGGATCAATAGAAAATATCTATTTAATGCAGAAAAATGAAGCTCAACTTTCAATTTTACAAAGCCTTTTAGCCGTAGAGGCTTATGAAGGGGTGCGTAATTTTGAAGGCAAACCAGAAAAAGATCTGCGTTCAATTTCTATGTTATGGCCTAATGTTGAGCACTTTGTTTTAATGGATAACAAAGTAAAAACGGGCACATTAGAAGATATTCGCGCGACTAGCTTTTCTGTGGGTCCTCAAGCCAGTGGTACTGAACAATCCACGATTATTATTCTTCAAGGCGTGAATTTAACTAAAAAAGATATCACACCTGAATATCTTGGATATGGCGATACCGTTTCTGCCATGCGAGATGGCCGCCTTGATGGTGGTGCATTACCTGCTGGGGTGCCAGCTTCTGCGGTAACTGATATGTACGCAAGTGGTGTCAGTGCAAAATTACTCGAAGTCACGGATAAGCAACTTGATGATATCAATCATGTAGCGAATTCATGGTTTCGTTTTGAAATCCCCGCCAACACCTACCCTCGTCAAACTGAAATGGTCAATACGATTGCTCAACCTAATATCTTAATGACCACAACCAGCATTGATAATGATCTGGTTTATGAGTTGACAAAAACTATGTTTGAGAACCTTCCAGAGGTTCACCAAGTTCACAGCGCAGCCAAGTACATCACCACAGAAAATGCATTAAAAGGTGTTTCTGTACCATTACATTTAGGGGCTTACCGCTACTACAAAGAAATCGGATTAGAGATCCCTGATTATCTTATTCCACCAGAAGCTCAAACGCAGACTAATAATAAATAACAGGAGTGAGTTATGACTAATAATGACCACCTAACTCCGGTAGAGCCACCTGCATTAGATAAAGAAGCAAGCTCCGGCAATCGCCAACTTGCAGGTATTTACCTGAAAATTACCACGACTCTTGCAATATTAATTTCGCTTTACGCTATTTATTCCAACGCATTATCAAATACTCAAGAATTTTACCGTAATACTATTTTTCTTAGTGGTATTTTAATTTTAGGCTTTATTCTGTTTCCATTCTCTAAGCGTTTTTCAACGCCTAAATTTAATGGATGGGATTATCTTTTTATTGCTTTAACATTAATCAGTTATGGATATTTTTTCTTTAATTACGTCGATCTTCATGTTGTAAGAAAAAGTATTCCCAACACTACCGATTATGTCATGGCAATACTGGGTATTATTGTACTGTTTGAAGCAGCAAGAAGAACCACTGGGTATTTCATTCCAGGGCTTGCAACTTTTGCCATTATCTATGCTTTATTTGGTCAGTATTTTATGGGTATTTTCGGTCATGCCGGATTTTCTGTAGAAAGATTGTTATACCGTTTATTTATGACCAGTGAAGGTATTTTTGGGATCACCCTTTCAACAGCCTCGACAGCGATTGTTGTCTTTATTCTTTTTGGATCGTTCTTAAGTGTCAGTGGCGCAACAGCCCTGTTTAATGACTTAGCACTTGCTCTTGCGGGTCGTCGCCGAGGTGGTCCTGCTCAAGTCGCTGTTATTTCATCCGCATTAACAGGTTCATTAAGTGGAAGTGCTGTCGCCAACGTAGCAACAACGGGGACTTTTACCATTCCTTTAATGAAAAGCATTGGATTAACGCCTCGCTTTGCGGGTGCCGTAGAAGCAACAGCATCAACAGGCGGTATGATAATGCCACCTATTATGGGTGCTGCCGCATTTATTATGGCGGGCTTTTTAGGCATTTCTTATACCACTATTGTTATTGCAGCGATTATTCCAGCGTTGTTATATTACGCAGCTTTAATTATGGCGATTGATATCGAAGCCAAAAAACAAGGATTAAAAGGTTTAAGTAAAGAGAATATTCCACAAGTTAAAGCGGTATTAAAAGCGCGTGGTTTATTATTACTACCTTTAGTTATTGTTATTGGCACTTTATTAGTGGGTAAAACACCTATTTATGCAGGCTTCTTAGGTATTCTGACCATTATTGTCGCAAGTTGGATAACGCCTGATAAATCAGTCCGTATGACATTAACTAAAGTAGCTGACGCCTTAGCGGAAGCGGCTCGTGGATCTGTTCAAGTGACTGTCGCTTGTGCTGCAATCGGTGTCATCATCTGTGTTGTGACAATGACAGGTATCGGTGCAACATTGGCATTCAATATCGTCTCAATGACAGATAACACATTATGGATGATCTTATTAGTCGTTATGCTAGTGTGCATTGTATTAAGTATGGGTTTACCTTCAACGGCGTTATATATTGTCGTAGCCGTTACAGTGTCACCTATCTTAATTAAAGCGGGTGTTATGCCTTTAGCGGCTCACTTCTTTGTTTTCTGGTTCGGAGCTTTATCCAATATTACACCACCCGTAGCATTAGCAAGTTATACCGCGGCCAGTATTGCTAGAGCTGATCCAATGCAAACATCATGGGATGCGGTTCGTTTAGCACTTCCCGGTTTTATTATTCCGTTTATTTTAGTCTATAACCCTGCTTTACTGATGCAAGGTGATAATTTAGGTGTACTTTCAATTGGATTAATGATTATTAGTGCATTAATCGGAATTTATGCACTCAGTATCGCAACGGCAAACTTCTGGATGATTAAAACAACATGGTTTGAGCGTATTGCATTTGCAGCAGCGGCAATTCTAATGATTAAACCGGGCTTATATACCGACCTTTTAGGTGTCGCCTTGATCCTATTAACGGGTGCATTCCATTTATTACGGTCTAAAAAACAGTTAGCCAATATGGAGCATGCATCTGGAGAAAACTAGATGATACAAAAGATCTCACGCCAAAAAGCGTCGCATCAAATTCTTGAGCAGATAAAGCAAAATATTAGTAACGGGACTTACCCTATTGGTGAAAAGTTACCCTCTGAAAATGTACTTGCTGACGCCTTTGGTGTCAGTCGAGTTCCCATCAGAGAAGCATTAGGTGTCTTAGAAGCCAGTGGCATAGTAACTTCACGCCAAGGGGGTGGTCGCCGTGTAATTGACCATTCTATACTCAGTAAATATGAACCATTGGTAATGGAAATTGCTTGCCCTGAAGAGATAGATTCACTGCTCGAAATGCGTGAGGTCATTGAACATGAAGCGGCAGCTATTGCCGCTTTACGTCGAACACCAGAAGAATTACGCGCTATCGAAAACGCCCACGATGCCTTTGTTTTAGCAACAAGACAGAACAAAAGTATTGGTCATAAAGAGGACTATCAATTTCATCGTTCTATTATGGTTGCCTCTCATAATTCTTTTTTTGTCCAGATCTTAGATAACTTACACGAACTCTACCTTGGCGTATTAATGTATTCGCTAAGTAAAAACAAAGGACGAGATACTGAAATTGAGCGAGTGATTGCGGAACATGAGGCAATTGTCGAATCAATACGCCAACAAGATCACGATGAAACAAGCCATAGAATGCGTCTTCATTTAACCAATGTACGTGGCAAATTAAAGCGATTACAACAAGAACCCTGTTAATTTAAAATTTATAAAATGGATAATATTATGGCTTATGACGTGATTATTATTGGTGCGGGATTAGTTGGATTAGGGGTTGCAAGTGCGCTACAAGAGAGTCAACCTGAGCTGAAATTGCTAGTGATTGATAAAGAGTCAGGCCCTGCTGCTCACCAAAGTGGGCATAACAGTAATGTTGTTCATTCCGGTATTTATTACACACCAGGGAGCCTTAAAGCAAGGCTGGCAAAACAAGGCAACATTACGACATATGCGTTTTGCCAACAACATAATCTCTATTATGATCGTTGTGGCAAAGTTATTGTTGCTACCAATGAAAAAGAGTTAAAAGCGTTAGAAAATATCTATCAACGTGGCATTGAAAACGGGCTTGAAGTTATCAAAATGACTGAATCTGAACTTAAAGTCAGAGAACCTTATGTCAATGGTATCGCGGCTCTATTAGTTCCTGATGCAGGTATTGTGAATTACCCTGAAATTGCAGCAAAACACGTTGAAATTATTCAATCACGAGGCGGTGAATTTGCATTTGGACAAACGGTGACAGCAATTAATGAAACCGATGATACTGTTACTGCCACAACATTCAATAATCAATTTACAGGTAAATGGTTGATTAATTGCGCCGGCTTATTTAGTGATCGTATTGCTAAAATGGCAGGTTATGACACAGGAATGAAAATAGTCCCATTCCGTGGTGAATATTTTATGATTAATGCTAATAAAAACTACTTAGTAAACCATCTTATCTACCCTGTTCCTAATCCTGATTTTCCTTTCTTAGGTGTACACTTTACGCGTATGTATAACGGGCATCGTGATGTTGGACCTAACGCAGTATTAGCATTTAAGCGTGAAGGCTATAAAAAAAGTGATATTAACTTAAAAGATCTCACTGAAGTGCTGACTTATAAAGGATTTTGGAAAATTGCTGGAAATTATTTAGGTGAAGGAATGGCAGAGCTTCGCCGCTCATATTCACGTAAATTATTTACTGCAAATGCACAGAAACTCATTCCTGATTTACGTGAAGCAGATATTCATCCAGGTCCTGCGGGTGTTAGAGCCCAAGCGTTAACTCGTGAAGGGAAATTAGTAGATGATTTTCATTTTGTAAAAGGCAAACGCTCGCTGCATGTTTGTAATGCTCCATCACCTGCTGCAACCGCATCTATTGAAATAGGCAGAGAAATAGTAAAAGAGCATTTTTCTTTGTAATTGAAAAAATATATGCAAGTAAAAACAACAAATGGCACTGAGATTAATCAGTGCTTTTTTATTTTTATATCATTCACTGATTTCTTTTAGCGCTTCATTCATTAGCCATTGCTGAAATATTTCCATTGATGCTGTCATTGGCTTTGATTTTAAATATGTTAGCCAATATTTTCCCAATTCAACTTCTATGTTAAAGGGTTGTACTAACTGACCATTTTTAATTTCTCTTGAAAACATTTTTGCGGGTGCTAATGCAACACCCCCTTCATAAATTGCGCTTTCAATCATTAAGCGTGAAGAGTCAAAAATAGAGCCTGTTATTTTTATCGGCGGCATCTTTGCTTTTTCAAACCATTGTAACCACTCATCTTCTCGATAAGAGCGATATAAGTTTTCATTTATTAAATCTGTCGGATGTTGTAAACGTTTCGCTGTATCTGATGAACATAACACCGTTAATGGCGCAGAAAATAACGCTTTATTATGTGTCAATGGCCATAAACCTTCACCGAATCGAATCGCAAAATCTAATCCTTCAGTAGCCAAATTAACCACATTATTATTTGTTCTTAAATTTAATTCGATTCTTGGATATAACTGCCTAAATTCAGCTAATCTAGGTAATAACCATCCCACCGCAAATGTGCCAACAGCCGCAATTGAAACAACATCGCGATATTCACCACGTTCAAATTGCTTAAATACACGCTCAATATCACTAAAAGCCGTTGTTAACACAGAAAATAAAATCTGGGCATCATCCGTCATTTCTAAGCCACGGGGTAAACGCTTAAAAAGAATAACGCCAAGTCGCTCTTCTAACATTCTCACTTGTTGGCTAACAGCACCTTGAGTGACATACAGCTCTAATGCCGCTTTGGTGAAATTAAGGTGCCTTGCTGAAGCTTCAAATGCACGTAATGCATTTAGGGGAAGATGAGTTCGCATAATATTTTTAGCCATTAGATTTTCTATAGGCTAAGGTGATTTATTATCGATTGTCAATAAATCAATTAAATAGGATATTGCACCTCATAAATAAACGGCTCTATATCTACTCAATAACTGTCTATTTATATTGATATTTTCTTTATTAACTTAATATGAGCAACAATGACTATGTTTAAAACAACATTTCGCCAAACAGCGACGATTGCAGTTTCATTAATATCTCTATTGGCATCTCCAATGTTATGGGCTAACACCAATAATACGATTGAAGAGCAATTAAGTACGCTTGAAAAATATAGCCAAGGTCGTTTAGGTGTTGCTTTAATCAACACGGAAGATAATTCACAAATAACATATCGCGGTGAAGAACGTTTTGCGATGGCAAGTACAAGTAAGGTTATGGCTGTTGCGGCAGTTTTAAAAGAGAGTGAAAAACAAGCGGGATTATTAGATAAGAATATTACAATTAAAAAATCCGACTTAGTTGCTTACAGCCCTATTACAGAAAAACATTTAGTAACAGGAATGTCTTTAGCTCAATTAAGTGCTGCTACGTTGCAATATAGCGATAATACAGCAATGAATAAAATCTTAGATTATTTAGGTGGTCCAGCCAAAGTCACTCAATTTGCACGTTCAATTAATGATGTAACTTATCGCCTAGATCGTAAAGAGCCTGAATTAAATACAGCAATTCATGGTGATCCTCGTGATACGACTTCTCCAATTGCTATGGCTAAAAGCCTTCAAGCATTGACATTAGGTGACGCATTAGGTCAATCTCAACGTCAACAGCTTGTTACTTGGTTAAAAGGCAATACAACAGGTGATCACAGTATTAAAGCGGGTTTACCAAAACACTGGATTGTTGGGGATAAAACTGGCAGTGGTGATTATGGTACGACTAATGATATCGCCGTTATTTGGCCTAAAAACCATGCACCATTAATTTTAGTGGTCTATTTCACACAACAAGAACAAGATGCAAAATACCGTAAAGATATTATTGTGAAAGCCACAGAGATTGTAACAAAAGAATTTTCCAATTTATCTCAAAAAAAATAAATTTCTTTATTGATAATCTAAACAGGAAATTAAATATAATAGAGCTACTTATTAGCTCTATTATTACAAGAGTACACGGAACAATATAAGTAAAATAACTTAAAGATAAAAAATTAGACTGTAATAAATAAGCCTAATATACTTAATTCTATTAAATGGATTTATTTTAAGGAAGTAAGATGTCCGATTTTTTTGAGTTAATTGGTGAGTTATTATCGTGTGCAGGTCAAATAACTCTTACACAGATCAGACTTTGTATCGTCACTCTTACAATATTAATGTTAATTATCGTCTCTTTATGTACTTGGTCATTTGATATCTATTTTATTGGTGCATCATTATTTATTTGTATGTTGCTTTATACACCAGAAATATATCGTTTTATTAAAAGCTGGATAATTTAACTTATAGTTATAAAAAAGCCTCCGTTAACTTTAACTAGAGGCTTTCTCGACTAAGAATATCGTGTGATAATTTAAAATCAACTAAACCTAACTGTTTAGAAAATTAAAGTGGCAAAGCAAAACTCACTTTTACCGTTTCCATTGGTACTTCTGTTTTTATACTTTGGATGCTTGGAATTTGTGTTAAATAATCGGCATGGAAGCGACGATACGTTGCTAAATCTTTCGTCACAATTCGAATTAGCGCATCGCATTCGCCTGCCATTAAATGACACTCAACCACTTCAGGTAATACCTTGATAGCCTTTACAAATTCTTCAATAGTTTCAGCATCTTGTGCTCTAAACCAAATTCTTGCAAATAAAGATAACCCTGCATCAACCTTACTACCATCTAATACAGCAACATAACGAGTGATCACACCAGATTCTTCAAGTAAACGCACGCGACGAAGACAAGGAGAAGGTGAGAGTCCAACCTCTTTTGCCAGCTCAATGTTCTGGATTTTGCCATCACGTTGAAGCACCTGCAAAATATGTTTATCTATCTTATCTAATTTTATTGACATCAAAGATTAACCTTAATTCTATTTATGGAATTTTATTGCCAATTAATTCTTTTTGTTAGCAACAAAGCAACCCGATTTTTTCGAAAACATCATATAATCTTTCCGCTAAATTTCACAGCAAAAACGATATTTCTCTTAAACTATCTCTATCAGGTGAAAAGATGGAATTTAACACTTTATTATTATTCGCATTAACGGTTCTACCGCTTATCTGCACACCTGGGCCCGATATTCTTTTTATCTCATCTCAAGGGCTATCAGGCGGTATGAAATCTGCATGGGTTGCCAACGCTGGCGTTATATCAGGCTATTTAACCCATGCATTACTAAGCGCATTAGGGCTTGCCGCCTTAGTGTCAGCACCACCCATTTTATTTCATTTACTCAAATGGGTTGGTGTGTTTTATATCAGTTATCTTGCAGTCAAAATGTTGATATCCGCCTGCAAAAAAGGTCAATTAGCCCTCAATGCCTCAAAAACCTCACACTTATTTCGTAAAGGTTTTTTAACCAGTTTTCTTAATCCTAAAGGACTATTAGTTTATCTCGCTATTTTACCAAACTTTATTGATAATCATAATGATATCGCAACACAATCATTGCTGTTATCTGGGATATTTATCACGACTTGCTTAATTATTTATGGTTTGCTCGGCACCTTTTTTGCTTATATTGGCTTAAAAGGCGGTTTAAGTGAAAAACGTCGCCGCTATAACGATGGCATCGCGGGTGGATTACTCACATTTGCAGCAATTAATCTGGCTTTAAATTAGCCTTAATCCTAAGCACTATTTATTATTCTAATCAGAATTTGACCACAAGAATGCCCTCTATTTAAGTGGTCGAATATCTGCCCATAATAATTGACAGTTTGCGGTTAACGGTCTTATTTCACCTTCTCGAATATCAGGTAACCACCAAGCCCCCTGTCCTTTTGATAAACTCTGGCAAGTCGCGCCAATTAAAGTCCATTCACCTTGAGTGACATAAATTAACCCTGCATGAGAACTAGGTAAAATAAGCGGTTGTGTTATTAAGGTCGTCTCTGCTTTCCAACATGTCCGACGCACCATAATATTTAGACACTTTACGCTGCCTTTAATAAGTTCAGATTTAACAGGAATATCACCTGAAAAATCAAAAGGCTGATAAGAGTCAGTAACGGAATGATTAAGAAAACCAGGGCTATTTAAATTGATGCCATTACCTTCTAATAGCACTATTTGCCGTTCAATGTCAGGAAACTGTCCTAATGAGCTATTCTCTTCGATAGAGGTTAAACACGCTCGCCATGAAAAATCATTATTAACTGGCCAGCACACAATTTCTTGCGTTGTGCCTTTTTGATTATTCCATGATATAAACGGTAACTCTTGTTGATCAAAACAACGTAGCTTCATTGTATCCTCCTTCAATATCTGGCTATCAGTCTGATAATGAGGTTAGGGATCAATCATTGGAGATTACCGTCAATAAATCAATAGTTAACTTTTAAAAATGTGCGCTGGCGTCAGCTATTTACGTCGTAATTTTCTGCACCCTTCTCCAATAATTTCCATTCCTTTTTCAGTACGACTATTCCATTGAAAAGAAGAGTTTAAACGAAATGCATGATTAAATTGAGAGCTGGTGGAAAACATTGAACCTGGCGCAATACTGACACCTCGCTCTAATGCAAAATGATAGAGTTTATTCGCATCAAATGTTGATTCAAATTCTAACCAGAGAAAATATCCTCCTGATGGAATATTCACTTTTACATCTTCTGATAAATGCGTTTGTATCGCTTGTAACATACGATAACGCCTTTGTTCTAATAATAATCTTAATCGGCGAAGATGCGTATCATAGCCACCTTGTGACAAATAATCGGCAATAGCTTGTTGTGTTGGCATACTCGCAGATACTGTACTCATCATTTGCAACTGCTGTATTTTTGTTGCATGTTTTCCAGCTGCAACCCAACCCACACGAAATCCCGGTGCAAGGCATTTAGAAAAAGAAGCGCAATGTAAAACGCTATTTGTTTTATCAAAACCTTTTACTGGCATAGGTGCTTTCTGGCTGTTATAGAGTTCGCCATAGACATCGTCTTCGATTAGCGTTATCTGTTTCTTCGCTAATATATCCACCAGCTTTATTTTATTTTCATCAGGCATTGTTCCACCTAATGGATTTTGACAATGACTCATCAACCAACAGGCTTTAATATCGTATTGCTCAACCACTTTTTCGAGTTCATCTAAACAAATTCCTGTTACTGGATCTGTTCTAATGGCAATCGCTTTTAATCGTAAACGCTCGATGGCTTGTAATGCACCATAAAATGCAGGTGATTCAATCACGACCCAGTCACCCGGTTCGGTAACGGCTTGCAAACTAAAACTGAGTGATTCCATTGCACCAGCAGTAATCACAATTTCATCTGGAGAGACATGAATTCCTTGTAATGCATAGCGTTGCGCAATGTTACGGCGTAACTTTTCATTTCCCGGTGGTAGATTGATCACTGAACTTTGAGGCGCTAAATGCCTTGCAGCAGAAGCCAATGCGCTACTTAATTTAGGCTGAATAAATAGGCTGGGATCGGGGAAAGCGGAACCAAAAGGAATAATTTCAGGATCTTTACACGCTTGAAGTACATTGAAAATAGAGGTGCTAATTTCAACATTTTCACTCATGTGTAGCCCTTTGCTAGCGGTTACTTGACCGAAACGGTTATTACGATGTGCAACGTAATAACCTGATTGTGGTCGCGCTGTTATCCATCCTTGGCTTTCTAATAACTGGTACGATTGTAAAACAGTCATTAAACTTAAACCTGATTGTTTCACCGTATCCCGCAATGAAGGTAAACGGTCGCCAGATTGCCAGATATTATCTTCAATTTGTTGGCGTATTTGCGATGCAAGCTGTTCATATCGAGTCATATAAAACTGTTTACCTCAAAACTGTTATAGTCATTTTTAAACTTATTGTCACTATTATAGCTTACTGTCATATGGTCTACTAATCCACACGTTTTACCTGCAATTTACATTTTTATATCAATAAAACGAGGTTTTTATGCTTGGGTTAAGTGCCTTTGATTTGGCGCGTATCCAGTTTGCGTTCACAGTTTCTTTCCATATTATCTTTCCCGCAATTACGATCGGACTGGCTAGCTTTTTAGCCGTATTGGAAGGTTTATGGTTAAAAACTCGCAATAAGGATTATTTAGCGCTATTCCATTTTTGGTCAAAAATATTCGCTGTTAACTTTGCTATGGGCGTTGTCTCTGGTTTGGTTATGGCCTATCAATTTGGAACCAACTGGAGCTTTTTCTCTGATTTTGCTGGCTCAATTACAGGCCCTCTACTCACTTATGAAGTACTTACCGCTTTCTTCTTAGAAGCTGGTTTCTTAGGTGTGATGCTGTTTGGCTGGAATAAAGTAGGTGAAAAACTTCACTTTTTCGCAACCTGTATGGTGGCATTAGGTACATTAATGTCTACGTTTTGGATCTTGGCTTCAAATAGCTGGATGCAAACACCGCAAGGATTTGAAATTATAAATAATCAAGTCGTTCCGGTAGATTGGATCGCCGTTATTTTTAACCCATCGTTCCCTTATCGCCTTGCTCATATGGGTGTTGCAGCTTTCCTTGCTTCCGCCTTCTTTATTGCTGCATCTGCTTCATGGCATCTGCTCAAAGGCCATAAAACATCTGCAATGAAAAAAATGCTTTCAATGTCTTTATGGATAATTTTAATTTTAGCACCAATTCAAGCACTCATTGGAGATGTTCATGGTTTAAACACCTTAAAACATCAACCCGCTAAAATCGCCGCTATTGAAGGTCACTGGGAAAATGAACCAGGAGAAGCAACACCGTTAATTCTCTTTGGTGTGCCTGATATGGATGCTGAAGAAACGAAATATAAGATAGAAATTCCTTATCTTGGCAGCATGATCTTAACTCACAGCTTAGAAAAACAAGTTCCGGCATTAAAAGAGTTTCCTAAAGAAGATCGACCAAACTCACTTATCGTCTTCTGGTCTTTCCGCATTATGGTTGGCCTTGGGATGTTAATGATTTTAGTTGGTGTATGGGGAACTTGGCTGCGATATAAAAAGAAACTTTATGAATCTAAAGCTTTCTTACGCTTAACTTTCTTAATGGCGCCTTCGGGTCTTATCGCTATTCTTGCTGGTTGGTTTACAACAGAAGTAGGACGTCAACCTTGGGTTGTTTATGGCGTACAACGAACACGAGATGCCGTATCTGCACATGGCGAAATGCATATGAGTATAAGCCTGCTGATCTTCTTAGTTGTTTATGGGTCTGTATTCGGTATTGGATATGCCTATATGTTAAAACTAATCCGTAAAGGTACACCGGAGGTTCATCATGGGAATTGATTTACCAGTTATTTGGTTCATCATTATCGTATTTAGTACGTTAATGTATATCGTAATGGATGGTTTCGATCTTGGTATCGGTATGCTTTATCCATTTATTAAAAGTGACCAAGATCGTGACTTAATGATGAATACTGTTGCCCCTGTATGGGATGGTAACGAAACATGGTTAGTCCTAGGTGGAGCTTCATTATTTGGTGCCTTCCCATTAGCTTACGCGGTTATTCTTGATGCCTTGGCAATGCCTTTAACCTTAATGCTTGTCGCATTAATTTTCCGTGGTGTCGCTTTTGAATTTCGTTTTAAAGCAGATGACAGTCATAAAGGCTTTTGGAATAAAGCATTTATCTTTGGCTCTATCTTAGCCACCTTTATGCAAGGTGTTGTCGTGGGTAGCGTTGTTCAAGGTTTGCCGGTTGTTAATCGCGCCTTTGCGGGTAGCTATTTTGACTGGTTATCCCCTTTTGCACTCTTTTGTGGATTTGGATTAGTTATCGCCTATTCATTATTAGGATGTGGCTGGCTGATTATGAAAACCGAAGGTCATTTACAACAGAGTCTATATAAGGTCGCTAAACCTCTCACACTCATTATGCTTGCAGTCATTGCAGCCGTCAGTGCATGGACACCATTAGCGCAACCTGCAATTGCTGAACGTTGGTTCACATTACCAAATCTGTTCTTCTTTTTACCTGTTCCTCTTTTAGTGTTGTACAGCACTTGGTTAATTTTACGCTCAGTGAAAAAACAAGGACATTACCTTCCTTTCTTTGGTGCGCTGGCTTTAATTTTCTTAGGCTTTGCAGGATTAGGGATAAGCATTTGGCCTAACATTATTCCACCTGCAATTGGTTTTGTAGAAGCATCTGCACCACCAGAAAGTCAAGGGTTTATGCTAGTTGGCGCATTGTTTATTATTCCAATTATTCTCGTTTACACATTCTGGAGTTATTACGTTTTCAGAGGAAAAACAAATTATGAAGAAGGTTATCACTGATCCACAAATACAAAGTAAACCCTCATTATTAAAAAAATGGGGATGGTTGATTACAATTTGGTTTTGTAGTGTTTTAGCCTTATTTGCTGTGTCTTCCCTCTTCCGTTTTTTAATGACGTTAGCCGGAATGAAAGTCAAGTAAAGGCAAAGTACATACAGCAATATAATTAACTAGCGCCGAATACGGTAAGCTATAAAATAGAAATGAAGTAAAGAAAGGGCTGAAGTTATCTTCAGCCCTTTCTTTACTTAAGATAGTGGGTTACCGTGTAATGTCATTAAAACTTAACCTATTCTTATTAGAATGCTCTTTTAACAGCTAATTTTATATAAATAATTTTTTTATAAAAGAAAATACAAAAACAAATATTTTTATTCTTCCATGATTAACTAAATTTAAATCAAACTCCTTGATAAAATCATTTTAAATACATCATTTTTGATTAACAATAAGAGATAAAATCTTTTTTATGCATGTATTACGATAAATAAAAATATAAATAATCCTATAAAAAGCCTTCTTCTCTAGAAATAAGATAGAATGAATGTTGAATTAGGCTTCCAAAGTAATTATGATATCGGCGCCTAGAGGATCCATATCTGTATTATTCTATAAAGACACGCTGAATGTGTCATTCAGGTATGCTCATATGATTAATTCAAGAATTAAATCCACACCCTATTAAAAGTGTGGATATGGATAATATCTGTTCAAAATACATATTTTGATAATTTAGATTTATCTTAATTGCTAAGAAAGATCTCTTACACTAGGCTTACGTATTGTTGCTACTAAATTAAGGATGAAGTCATGAATTGGTATTTGGAAGTCATTAAAAATAATTACGCTAACTTTTCAGGCCGAGCTCGCAGAAAAGAATATTGGATGTTTACTCTAGTAAATACCATTATTATTACTGTTCTATACGCTATTTTAATTTCATCAGTAGATATGAATACAGGTGAAATGAGTTCACTAGGTTCAATTGCAGGTATTATTATAGGTATTTATTCTTTAGCAATTATCATACCTAGTCTTGCAGTGACTATTCGTCGTTTCCACGATCAAGATAAATCAGGTTGGATGTTCTTACTTGCATTTATTCCTGCTGTTGGTGGATTAATTGTTTTTGTCTTTATGTGCCTTGAGGGTACTAAAGGTGACAACAGATTTGGTCCAGATCCAAAAGCTTAATCTAGTGCTGAATTAATATGACAATACAGTGAGTATACCTACTATTAAGTTTACTCACTGTATTAATTGATTTTCCTTCCTTTGTTACAACCATCTGAAAATATTCCTTCGTTAAAAAAAGAGCACCAATTCACCGCCCTCTGTATTGTAATTTAGTATTTTTATTTATCTCTGACTTTTTAATTAATGCCTTAGAGTTATTACATTAAGCTTATTACATTGATTTTTAAGTTTTTTTCTTTATTGTTAATTTGAACCTAATCACTAGACATAAGTAAAAAATACGCATTCGTTTACTAAATCAACGTTAATTTTGATAATGACTATCATTATTAATTGAAAATGATAATATCTACGTCAATAAAACAATTAAATGAGTCAGGTAAAAAAACGTGAGTAACAAAAAAACACCTCAAGAAAAGAGTATTTATAAACCAGCGCCTCCTCGCCTAGTTCAAGTAAAGCGCATTACTGATGTTACACCGGGAATGCGTTGTATCACCTTTACGAGTGATGATTTAAATACTTACCCAGCAGATACTGCGGGGGCACATTTAAAAATATTCTTACCTTTAGAAGGCCAAGTTAAACCAACAGTCCCAGGCTTTTCTGAAAAAGGCCCTAAATGGCCTGAAGGTGAACCAAGATCGATTGTACGTACTTATAGTGTTCGCGCTATTCGCCCTGAACAAAAAGAGTTAGATATTGAATTTGCAGTACATAACGATGCAGGCCCCGCTATTCATTTTGCGCTAAATGCTAAGCAAGGCGACTATATTGGGATCACTAATCCAGGTGGCCCTGAGCCTTTATTAGCACCAGCGTCACATTACTATATGGCAGCAGATCCAAGTTCATTACCTGCTTTAATGGCTTTAATTGAAGCCATGCAGCCTAATGTTCAAGGGAAAGTCGTTATACGAGTAGAAGACGAAACGCATCGCCAAGAAATTAAACGTCCTAGTGGCTTAGAGATAATCTGGTTAATTGGTTCTGTTGAAGAACAAACTCAAAACTTAATTAATGAATTTATGTCGTGGGAATTACCTGCTGAAGATGTGGCATTTTGGATTGCAGGTGAAGACAAAATTATTCGTGCATTAAGACGCCATATTCGTCGTGATAATGGTTACGATCGTAGCTTGATTTATGCCGTTCCTTATTGGCGTTTTGGTTATGACGAAGAAGGCTATCATGCTGAACGTCACCATGTTATGGATAACGAAGATGTAAGCTAAGCGATAAATTAAAGGCTAATCGTTGACTGTACAGGCTGCATATTAATTTCATTAATAATATGCGGCCTTTTTTATTATACAAATATAATTAATGTATATTCTTCTTATCTTGCTGATAGTTTCCATCATCATCGATATAGATAACAGTAATTACTTGGTTCATATCAGTTTGCTTTTGATATTGAATGTGCTGTTTTGCAAAAGGAGCAACCATAATGGCATTTGTTAATAGTGCTTCTTTATCATTAAAATACATCTTCGAAATTGTAAAGTAATAAGCTGTAGGGTTATTTATTTCTAAATATTCTCCATTATGAGTTATCCCTATTTTTTTAAAAACATCCTCGGTGGTTAACTTAAGTTGTGCTGGACGATAAAAAAGTTTAATTCGTGTTTGCAATGCTAATTGTAATGTACTGAGGTTTTCTTTATTTTCTGGTTTAGGTGCAATATCTAATACATTTAAATAAAAAACAGATTCTCTATCTTTGGGTAACCTGTTTTCTAATTGTTGTATTTTTAATTGTAATCCACCATTTGCAGTTATTTTTGCCATAGGTGGAATAACAATAAAAGGTGCTGTTGTCGTTTCTGGTGTGGACGCAATATTCCCTTCATCTACCCAACTCTGTATTAATGTCGGCTGTTCACTTCGATTAAAAACTTGCAACGATATTATCGATTTATCGGCAGAAAGTATTAAACGAGTGCGCTCAAGCACCACACTTGCATAAGTAAAATGTGTTATCAACATGGATAATAGAATTAAAACACCTTTCATTTTCGCTTCCATTTTTTATGGCTTATTAATCGTAAGACATCACAAGTGTTGCCGCACTTGTCATTTTTCCTTGAGTGACTGAATTAATATTATAAGGATAATAATAAGCGCCCATATTTATCGAAAATGCAGAGGATATGGTGCCACCTTGATTAACACTAAAAATACTAGTCGCACTACCTTGTGTATTAATATTGTCAGATAAAATAAGCGGGCTTGCGGTGTTATCACTTTTTACGACACGGAATCCAACACCACCTGCACCTTGTGCTGTTGTGTTGGTTAATACGGTTTTATCCGTTGCCAATAAATTCTGGCTTGATAAAAACATATTAATATTACGTGATGCTTTTGAACCGCTCAAAAAATCTTGGCATGTAAAATTTAATGTAAAAGGGGTATATCCTGCTTTATCTACCGTTTTTGCATCTTTTACGCTAATTAACGGCAATGAAACAATTAAACCTGCATTAGAAAAATTACATGTTGTCATTACAGGATTATATGTAATTTGCATTGGTTGTAAGAAAATATCGTTTTGATCAACCGGCCACTGCCACGTTAATAAAAATTGAACTAATTTAGTGACAATATTCAATAACCATTGAACAAGCCCCAAACTTGATGCATCAGAGGCTAAAATAACGGGTGTAACAATTGCTGTACTGCCACTGACTTCAGTGTAGTTGGTCGAAGGTTTACTACTTAATAACGTAAATTTCAATGTAAAGTTAGTATCTAAATCTGAAGCAGGATGTGTTCCCGCTGGAATATTCGTTACGTTATCTTTTTCTAATGACGTTAACGTAATAGAAACAAACTGCTTACCACCATTAAAACCAATTGTTCCCGTCCGTCCATCATTAAAAGGTGAAGCGATACCTACTGTATTAGGAAATAATAATCCTCTTGCTGTACATTTATATGTACCTGGAAATGTTGTTCTACTCGATTTTGTGATCGTTGTTGAAGTACTATTTAAATCCGCAGATAAATCAAAATTAACGTTGGGTGCAGTAATAGTGCTATCGGGTTTACAGTTAGCGATTGCCTGCTGGCTTATTGTTCCTAATAGCATTAAAAATATAAAGGCAGATGATTTCATAAGACTTTCCTTTATCGACAGATATTACTATTTTTATCCATCGTATTAACTAAATGATTAATCACACACTCTGTTTTTCCTGCCTCATTTAATTTAATCGAGACAGAAGAAGGTAACGCATCACTTTTTAAATAAAGTACACTCGATTGCCCAACATAACCGATACTCTGTTTCTTATTATTTAAAACTTCAGTACCAAAAGGTAAGCTTTCATCATTTTCTAAAGAAGCTCTGATAATGAACGTTTTGCGCTGATCCGTGGTTAATGTGAGATGATTAACAGCACCTAAATAAGGCGTAACATGCGTTATATTTCCTAAAACTTCTGCATTCGATGGGTATTCTGTATTTGTTAATATATAAGTATTCGTTCGATAAGGGATCGTATTCGCGACTAAAACAACACCTTGATTATTGGTTAATGTCGCTTTATTCCCATTAACCATCATATTATTCGCCATAGGCGCTTCAATAATAGTATAAGTTTTTCCAGTATCCCCAGAAAACGCAATATGACTAGGTATAGCAACAATAGTTCCTCGGGTTCCCAGTCCACCTTGACGATAATTATTTGCTTCAGTATAAGAGGCAGATAAAGTGCTATAAGGATGGCGATAGCTCACATTAGCACCGACTAAATTATTCCCACCCGTCTGATTAGAGCCTGTTAAGGTATAATTAACCAAGTCATCTTTACCTGCTGTTCCGCTCATACTCAATGTAGATTGCTGATAGCGTGAATCAGTGGCATAAACCGAAGTATTAATATTTGCTCTTTTATCAAAGAATGAAATGGGCACACTGACGTTTAAATAATAACGAGTTTCTTCTTTATTATCGTAATTTCTTAATTTTGATACCGAAAGATTATAAGCAATATCTTTATAGTTATTTGAATAACCTAATTGATACTCTCGATTACTCTCATCAGTATTCCAATAATTTCGATGCGTTCCTGAAAGGAAAATAACACCTCGCTGGCCGCCTAAATATTGATTAAGGTTTATGGTAAACGTATTTTTTGCTCTAGAGCCGCGTAGTGCATCAAATGTTGTGAGATCTAAATCAGATGCAGCATTATTATTTCCCTGCTGTTGAGCAAGATCATTTTGATAATCTTTCCAAGCTTGGTAATTATCATGAGAGTAAATTGAGTCCACAAAGCTATAATAATCACGGGTAGAGTAACGATAAGCCGCCAGTGTTAAATTAGTTAGTGTGGCATCCATATATTTGCTATATGCAAGACGAAAACTTTGCCCTGTTTTTTTGCCTGTTTGTAGATCTGCACTTGCATGAGTTATATCGGCAGAAATCGCCCCAAATTTGAAATTCCAACCACTACCAATCAATGCCGAATAATAGTCTTCACTGGCAATTCCTCCTGCATAAAGCGTAACAAGGTTATTTAGTCCATAATGAAATTCACCTTGCGCAAATTTAGGTCGGTAATCGGTATTATTAATACGTGATTCCCCCACCATCACGTTATAGCGATATACACCTTCTTTTAGCATATCGGGAACGGCTGAAAATGGCACAGTAAATGACTCTCTTCTGCCATCCGCTTCTTGAACCACCACTAACAGATCACCACCACCAGCTGTTGGCTGAATATCACGAAAAGAAAATTCACCAGGGGGCACATTCTCTTGAAAAACTAAGTTTTCGTTTTGATAAACACTCACTAATGCGTTTGTTTGTGCAACGCCACGAATAATAGGTGCAAACCCTTGACTTGAATTAGGTAGCATTCCCATTTCGGTTGCCAATGAAGCGCCTCTAAATGAAATACTGGTAAAGAGTGCGGCTGGTGTATAAAAATCACCTATCGTTAATCCTGCTGTTATCTGGCTTAATGCTTTATAGATATAGCGAGTATTATTTTTCCATTGGCTTTTACCATGAGAATAATAAGTGTAGTTAGACTCGTCTCTAAACTGCCATGCCCCAAAGTTAATTCCTGAATTAATATTGGCAAAAAAGCTCTCGTTATTACTCTTATTCCCTTTTTTCTCTTTATAGTTATAGTAATTTAAATTATAAGATAAAATCAGTGCTGAAATACCTTGTTCCCAATAACTGGGATCAACATATCCCACTTCTGATTGTTTAACAGAAATCTGAGGTGCTGTGATATCCAGTCTTAATTTATTAATATCTAATGTTGAAGCAACTCCCGTCGCCAATTCATTAGATAAAATTGTTTTTTGCTGTGCTATTTTTTGCTTTGCCGACAAAGATAGATTTAAACCTAACTTATTTACATCATCCGACTCAAAACTAATCCCTGTATTATTTCCTAGCACATTGACTTCAAATTGCCCTTTCCACACCTGATTGACATACACATCAACAAGTTGCTTTCCTTCAGGTACTTTATCATCAATATAAAATCGTGAAATATCGCCATGCTTTGATTTTCCAACTAATAAAGATGTGTCAAATCCCTCTGCATACAGATTTTGAGTATAATTTTGTATTCCTAAAAAAATAAGAACTGAGAGGTATTTTGAATTATTCACGATGTTATCTCTATTAGAGTTTAATATTCTGTGATTTATAAACACCAAAATCATCAACATAAATAACAACAGCGGAATTACTTTTTAATTTATTAATTAAAGGTAACTCACGAGAAGATAACGGAGGGATCATTTCAGAATCGACAAGCGTAACACGAGGTGTCTCTTGTGTAGAAATCGAGGCTATCGTGAAATGATACTGTGAGTTATTTTTAACTAAAACTTTATCACCATTTAATTGATAAGTTATTTTCTCATTAACAAGTTCTGGCTTATCAGTTAAATCTTTAGGACGATAAAAAACTTTAATTCGTGTTTTCATCGCTAATTGCAAATAGCTTTTTCCTTTTAATGCTTCGGCATTTTCTGGAATATCGAGAATATTTAAATAGTATACCCGTTCAACATTTCCTGATAATTTTTCATTAGAATTTTTTATTCTTAATGTCTGACCTTGCCTACCTGCTATTTTTACAATTGGTGGATATAAATAAAAAGGAGAGTTTGCATCTTCAGGTGTGGAGTTTATATCACCATCATCTATCCAACTTTGCACAAGTGAAGCTAAATCACCATTGTTGGTTAACTGAAGATTAACACTATCGGTTCCTTCATAATAAATAACTCGTGTACCATTAATAATAATATTAGCAAATACACTCGTTGGTAATATCAATGCCATTAAAAAAACGATTAACTTTTTCATTATAAACATCCTAAAAAACCAGACCCAATATTGAGTCTGGTTTTTTTATATTATAAATAAGAAACAGTATAGATAACGTTAGAGTGTACTGGCCCTGTTTTAGCGGCTGTCGCATTTGTTTTATAGTAACTGGCAATTAAACGCAGAGTATCTGAATCTGGCGCTGTTTTATCGCCTTTAATACCTGTATCAAAGGTTGCGTTCAGTGGTATAGCAACTGTTGGAGCCGCAGGTGTTGATAAACTAAAGCCAACATTCTTTGCCACTAATGGATCATTTTCATTAGCGGTATCATTGACTAAATATAATCCACTGGTGGAAATGGTATTTGCAGATGAGAAATGTATCTTTAAATTACTTCCACTTGGCGTAGATGCAGGAGCACAATCAGAGAATGTCAAAGCAAACTCTTTTTGGTTTTTGGCAATAACAGTACTCGCCGTTGTTCCAGCATCCGTTACGGTAATAGGATCTAATAAAATAGAAAAGTCCGCACTATTTCCTCCATTAATTGTACAGGTGGTATCACTAATAGCACCAGAGAAAGAGATTATTCCACCAGCGCTGTTGGTTGCAGCAAATGCCGACGTCGACAATATAGCCACTGATAATAATGACAGTGGGAGTTTATTTTTAAGCATATATAACCCCAAGAATAGACAAATATTTAATTAGCAAAAATAAGCTACTATTATTGCCATCATTAACTAAAGGTGATGAAATTAGACCCTAGTCAATTTGATATTAGCCATAATTTAAAAAACCAACAAATGAATTTATCCGCTTTTTTAAATTTGTGACTTAAGTCAAATTAGATTCATAACCATACTTAGTTAATATGTAAATGTATTAATATTTAGCATTACTATCTAATTAAAAAATCATAAACAAAAGAACAATAACAATTAATTTATTAATAACAAGTCATAAAAAGAATATCTATAAATGAATTAATTTATTTTGGAATTTTTTATTCAAATTAAATATTCCACAATTAATAAAAAAGATAAATCACATCAAGGAAAATCAACAAATAAAAAGGCCACATTAGTATGCAGCCTTTTTAAATGTATACAAAAATTCCCATGCTCTATTTAATCATTATAAGCAGCTAATACATGTTGGCATAATGTAGAGCGTACACAATCTTCTTGCATAAATTTAATCACGCCTACACGATTATTGGCTTCAAATCGAATAAGAGCATCTGCTAATCCTGAATTTACATTTGAGGGTAAATCACACTGGGTAATATCTCCATTGACAATCACGGTAACATTTTCACCCATACGAGTTAGAAATAACTTCATTTGATTTACCGTCACATTTTGCGCTTCATCTAAAATAACAAATGCATTTTCAAAAGTACGGCCTCGCATATAAGCGAAAGGCGCAATTTCGACTTTACCGATTTCAGGTCTTAAACAGTATTGTAAAAATGAAGCGCCTAAACGTTTGACTAATACGTCGTAGACAGGACGAAAATAGGGTGCAAACTTTTCAGCAATATCACCAGGTAAGAAACCAAGATCCTCATCAGCTTGCAACACAGGTCGAGTAACAATGATACGTTCTATTTCTTTATTAATTAAAGCATCGGCAGCCATTGCAGCGCTGAGAAAGGTTTTACCACAGCCCGCTTCCCCTGTGGCAAAAATAAGATTCTGATGTTTAATTGCATTTATATATTGGCGTTGTGCTTCGTTGCGAGGAGATAACACCCTCTCATCACGCTTTTCTCTGGCCATACCAATTGTATTGATATCCCCAAATCCTGGTAAGACCATAACATTATCTCGATGTGCCCCATTACGTTGCTCTTTACGTGAGGTGCGTTTATTTTCTCGGCGTAAACGTGTTGCTGCTTTTTGTCTACTCATAGTGGAATTTATCCTTGTTAGTCTTCAAAAAGTCATCGACATCTCTGTTTATATTCCATTCACTTACCGATGAGTCCCCTTCAGACCCTGTTTAGTCGCAAAAAACAAAAAAACCGGTCACAATCCTGAACATTAAACATCAATGAACGGTTGTTGCCGGTTTTCTGTGAGTAACGAGATATTTCCATTGCTTCTGTCATTCATATTCCCCATCATGGAGTTAGAGTGAAAATTAACGAAGCTTTATGACAGTATAATGACAAAAGAAAAATATTTTCAATACTGAAATGATTTATAACGAGATGGACTTAACATAAAAACAACAATTAAGTGTTATTTTAGGGGGAAGTAAATGAGTTTCTTGCGATTACCTTTTGTTTATTGGTTATTACTTAACCTAATTCCATTTATTGGTTTTGAACTTCACTCTGGCTCTCTCAAAATGGGCTTCTTTTTTTACCTCGGTTTGCTCACCATTACGACTTCAGGGATCTGGCTTTTTTATTGCCTCTCATTTTTTATTAAACAAAAAACCTCTCCTAACCCCAATCACACCCCTCGACAATTAGTAATAAGTGGCCCTTATAAAATAAGTCGCAATCCTATGTATCTCGGTTTCTTAGATATTAGTATTGGGTTATTTTTTATTTTTGGTAATTGGGGATTTTTGGGCGCGGCAATTGCGTTTTACTTTATTACTGATCGCTATACGATAGTGCGTGAAGAGAAAATCTTAAGTGAATTATTTCCACAAGCGTGGCAACAATATTGTCGCCACGTTCGTCGTTGGATGTAATCTAAATAATTACGATTAAGGCTGTTTACAGTTATTAGCTAAACGGTAACCTGCCTTAATGGCCTCACTCTCTGTTTTAAATAAAACCGCATTTTTATCTGACATTGTTTTATAACCTGAGCAATGTGCAAAATGGTAGATCTTGCTATTTACATTACCCTTAATGTCTCCCGATTGTGGTGTACTGGCTTGTTTCGGTGTTTCCACTTTGGCTCTAGTCACTGGCGTACTATTTGTTGCAGATAATCCTGCACCACTATTTTTATGCCCTAATTGCCATTTCATTTCACCCGTTACAAAAGGATTATGATATCCAACAATACGAGCAATACGGCTATCACGTTCTTTTTCCCATGCGGTTGGTGGATAAGCATTATCCCAAGCCATTAATAACTGTTGTTGCTGACGTGACATTGAGAGGTTATAACGGTCGTGTAAATAGAAATAAACTCTTGCCACTTGGCCTTTGACTTCATTCCGAGGTTCAAAAGTGCGAGAAGCAAAGTCAACACGACTACGGCATTGCCCATATTGATAAGGTGCTTGAGCGGGTAATTGTCCAAAACTAAAATTGCTACGATCACCGTTAACTTCACCAATAGATGGCGCTAAGTTATGTAAATCGGCTTCGATTTTGCCAAAAACAGGATCGTTTTTCACACAGTTAGTTCGACCTCCATTTTGCCAACATTGACGTTGATGCCCAAAAACCCATGCTGGAACAATATGTTCCCACTCAATACGAGCCGCTCTTGTTTGCTGTGTTCTCACTTGATAACCACAACTGGCTAAATCAACGCGACCTCCCGATTTCCCTACCCATTCCCAATCACAACCACAATAAATCGTTCCTTGCGATTTTTGATTTTGATCATAATAAATACGTTCTTTTGCTATCTCTTTCGCTTTGGTGAAATTTTCAGGGGCTTGTGCTTGAACATTTAGCGCAATAACAAATAAACCCAACACAACCGCGGTATAGTGTAATATTTTTCTCAAAGTGGTATCTGCCTTACTCTTTATTTTATTAAACCCAATAAGAATTATCTTTAATAACCAACTGATAATCTTATTTTTATTTTGCCTAATATTACCTTTTTTTGATTTATTTTGGGCAATCTTTCTTGCTATTTTTTGTATAAAAAATAAAACAATAAGCGTGAATGGTGATAGAAAAAGCCGTTATTCTCGACATTAACGCAAAAGGGATTTGCTATGGTTTACTCCATCAATGATTTGGAGAAATTTAAAAATGAATGAGAATATGCTGAATTTGATGGACGAATTAGTCGAGATAACAAAAAAGCATGCGAATAACGAAGATGTTAAAGCGCATGCCAGTTTAGAATCTGAGAATAAATTACGAATTCAAATTATTATTTCCGACAAAAATGAGCTAGATATTACATTAAATTCGCTACAACACGCCGTATAAGCTTTTATACACTCGGACGCTTGCGATACAACCATAATCCCGGCAAGGATAGCCCGATAGAGAGCGCACCGACAATAAATGAAGCTTTAAGGAAATTAGTAACTAAAGCTTCAAAAATTTCCGCGCTATAACCAATTTGCGTTAACTTCACCACTGAGATCATCGCTATATATGCATTTATTCCAGGGAACATAGGAATAACCGCTGCAACAGTAAAGACTTTAGGGTGTGCAAGCCACCAGCGTGACCATTGAATACCTATGCACCCCACTAAAATAGCAGCACAAAAACTTGACCACTCAATGTTCATACCACTCATCACTAAAATAGTACGAGAGCCGTGGCCTATTGCACCTAATAATGCGCAATATTTTAATGCCCTTGAAGGTACATTAAATACCATTGCAAAACCGACCGCAGGAATAGCAGCTAAAATCATATCTTCAATCAGGGTAAGAATTATCGTTATTATGCCCAATCTCTTAACCCCCATACTGCCATGGCTAAAATAACACCTAGACAGGTTGCCAATGTTAACATTGTTGCCATTGCCCAACGCGCTAAGCCAGTATTAACATGCCCTTTAAACATATCAGCGACAGCATTAATTAAAGGAAATCCGGGAACCAACAATAAGACGCTGGCAGCCATTGAAATAGTCGCTGTAGTTTGAAAATAAGAGAGCTTTAATAATAGACCTGAAACTGAAGTTGCTACAAATGCCGTAATACAGAAATTAATTAATGGATTCATTTGGCGATGTGTTAATGCTTGGCGTACAAACATACCAAAACCACCACCAATGGCAGAAACTAAAAAGCCATCCCAGTTACCACCATTCAATTTAGAGAAACAACCACAAGATAAGGCAACCATAAAAATAATCGCCCAACGAGGATAACGTAATGGTTTTATATGCTCAAAGCGTTTTCTGGCTTCATGAATATCTGCAAGATGATGTTCAACCAAAATAACAATATGCTGAACTTCTGTCACAACATGCATATTAATGCCACGGTCGACTATCTTTCGTGTTGATGTTTGGCAATGCCCGTTAACAATCGTGGTTAATACAACTGCATTAGCAGAAATTGCGCTTTCGACTTGATGTACACCTAAAGCTAAACCTAGACGGGTTGAAAGCTGTTCAACCAGCATACTTTCTGCGCCATGTTGCAATAGCAACAACGCAGTTTGAATACATAACTTGGTAATTTCACGCTGTTTATCTTGTGAAATGGCTGTGCACTCTGCCATTATCTCATTATCCATACTATGCCTTAGTTTTAATCAAAAACGAGCCATTGCTAATATAAAGTTTATCAGCATAGCTCGTTTCTCGCTCTATTATCTTTCAATACTATTATGAACAAATAAAATATTTTAGGCAGTAAGTAGATCAATTTTATCGATGGATAGCCATAAATATTGGCATAGGAAAGTACAATACAATGATAAATATCCATTCTTGTTTTTAAATCGCATCATCAAATAGCTATCACTATTTTAATAAGCAATCACACGCACAAATCAATTTAAAATGGCAATGCTTAAATGCAAAAATAAAAAACCCCTAAATAAAAAATCTAGGGGTTTTAGGCTATTTTTTAACTTTTATAAAAAATTTTAGCGAACAACTAAAACAGATTGTTTAGCATAAGCGACAATACCTGATGCATTGGAGCCTAATAGGTGTGTCGAAATACTTGGGCGGCGTGAGCCAATCACGATTAAATCAGCATTAATTTTTTCAGCCAGCTCTAAAACTTTATCTCTTGCAGAACCAAATACAGCTGAAAATTCAACTTGTTCATTTGGCAAATCAATACCATTAGCTAATTCTTGCAGTTGTTCTTGTACACGCTCAAGTGCTTTATTTGCAAAAGAACTGAGCATGTCATAATGGTAACTATAACTAATAGAGAAACGTGAAATATCAGGAATAGCATGGAAAAGATGCAGTTTTGCGCCTTCTAATTTAGCAATATAAACAGCGTGTTGTAAGGCTTTAGTCGTTAACTCATCTTCTGAAATATCAACAGGTACTAGAATTGTCTTGTACATAGCAACTCCTCATTATCAGATTATTGTCTGTTTATTATTGTAGCGTTAAACCCACAGCTTGCTTATTTAATCTTCCTCAAGATGCCATTTATGCAATTGTCGATGAATAAAAGGTGTCACTACAAGCCCAATCGATAAAATAAAAACACACTGAAGAAATAAACCATAGATTGCAATAAAAAAGCGCCCTGTTGGGGTTGCAGGTGCTGGCTCTACTGGCTGACCACTTAACATAGAGATTGCATTTAATGAAGATTCCATAAAGGTATGCCCTTCAATTAAATAAAACCCTAATACACCAGGTAATAATCCTAAGAAAAAGAAAATAGAGCCTATTACATAATAGCGTAAGATGCGTAGAATAAAATGATCGAGCCTTAAAAGTTCTTCGGTAAATTTTTCCATTCTTATCCACTTTCTAGACTGTTTATTCAATAAACTGCTTATTGAATAAATAAGATAAGCTACGCAAAAAAACTAAAATATATGCTATGAGGGATGCTCATAGCATATTAGTAATATATTAACGAACAACTAACACTGAAATTTCAGCATAGCGAACAACACCCGCTGCCGTTGAACCTAATAAATGAGTACTAATATTAGGTCTACGTGAACCAATCACAATTAAGTCTGCTTGAATATCTTTTGCTGTGACCAAAATTTCATCACGAGGTGAGCCAAAAGTAACCGTATAAGCGACCTTTTCAGCAGGCAAATCCACCGAATCTACCAACATTTGCATATCATTCTCTGCTTTCACTGTCGCTTTATCTTTAATTTCTGGATAACCCAATGAATAAGCATTAATGATTGCTGAAGAGATAGGAAGAACATGAATTAAATGTAAATTAGCTCCTGTTTCTTTGGCTAAATACACAGCATGTCGTACCGCTTTACTGGTTAACTCTTCTTCCACAATATCAATAGGCACTAAAATCGTTTTATACATAATAACTCCTCTTAACTCTCCATTTGCCTTAATCCTATCGCAATAACCCAAAGATTACTGTGAGTGAATTAACTAAAAACAACCTAATCTTAATATAAACCTACTTTAATTATTAATACGTTAAGCTAAAAAATAAAAGCGATTATTCAAAATAGTTTGCATTATGTTGCTGTGATAATGTCCATATTTGATTGCGAATATTCCGGATAGTATCAATCAATTCTGATGCAGTTAATCCGATTGGTCCAATACCTTTTTTAACTAAAATATCCGCCGACATTCCATGTATCCAAACAGCACTTCTCACCGCATCCGCCATTGTCATTCCTTGTGCTAAAAAACTTCCCATAACGCCTGTTAGCACATCACCACTCCCCGCGGTTGATAATCCACTATTACCAGTTGTATTAATTGTGATTTCCCCTTTCGGAGAAGTCACTACGGTATGTTGACCTTTGATAATTGCCCAGCAATGATAAATCTTCGCAATTTCTTTCGCCGCTTCTTCTCTATTATTTTGAATATCATTTAGCGTGCAATTAAGCAAAATAGACGCTTCTTTAGGGTGTGGTGTTAATACACAGTGCTGATTAAGTGAGAGTTCTGATTTAAGATTAGCCATTAACACTAATGCATCCGCATCAAAAACATAAGGTCTATTTTCATTACGCTGTGCTAAAGCTATTGATAAGATTTCTTCAGAATTTGCAGATAATCCTAATCCACACCCAATCGCCCAAGCAGAAATATCTTGCTGATTTATCAACGCTTGGGCTGTTTTAAGCATAAGCTCTGGTCCACTATCAATAAAAGGGATAGGAAGTTGCGATTGAGCAAAACCAAGAAATACCTTTCCACACCCTGCTTTCAATGCACTTTTGCCTGCTAACACAATAGCACCGCTCATTCCTTCTGAGCTGCCTACAATACCTAATGTGCCGAATGTTCCTTTATGTGTATTTCCTGATTTGCGCTGATAAAGTGCGGGATAATGAGTGATAGCCTGTAATAATTGTTCTTCATTCATATTATTTTCCCTTTTTCTGCATTTTTCTTATTGCTCGCAATGGTTGCTCTACCACATTTTGTTTGTATTAACGTTAAAAGCATAACGTTCAAAGTATAGCCTGATTTCGACTAATAAATGGGATCACTGGCTATTTTGTCTTTTTATCATGCTAACAAATTCAATATGATAAAATGCTTTTATTATCGCTATTCATACCTTGCTGAGACTTTGCTATTCTAATGACCTAGCCTGATATGATTTATAAATTAAAGACAAAGGAACGTAGATAATGAACGAGAAGTTTAAAACACAAGCAGATGTAGAAACATTAGCAGAAGAAGTGGCTTGCTTAAAAACACTAGTCACCTATATGTTAAAAGCATTAGGTCAAGCAGATGCTGGACGTGTTATTTTAAACATTGAACGTGCTATTGCAGAAGTTGATGATGAAAAACAAGCAGAAACATTCCGTAATACGATTAGCCAAATTAAGACAGCCTATCGTCAATAATACATTTATTTTCGAATTGAGTACTCGCACATATTTTTATTCTATTTTCTAATCTTTTTGTGCTGCACAAATAAACAAATTTTGATTTCAAATTTCCTATATACTCAATCTCGAAATAAACCATTCTTTATTCATTTAGCTACCCCTCTATCTTTATAGAGGGGATTTTTTTCTTTTACCCGCCTCAATATTTCTATTCAAATTCTTTTCATATCATCCAAATGATAATGAGTTTGTTTTCTTTTGGTGTATTTAACCAATAGTCACTATCAAAACTTATTTTTGTTTAAAATTTTTAATGTTATTTGGATTAAATAATAGAATTAGAAATCTTGCCATCATTGCCAACACGAACATAAATTAACTTATTAAATACAATGTATTAAAATTATCTCAATGATAACTGATAATCACTTAACTTTTTTATTCTGTTTTTTATATTTAAAGCGCACATTTTGTTACTTTTAACACAAATAAAAATTAATCGTATAAAATGTAAATAAAGATAAATCCTAATATTATTGTATTTTGAGTTATTTTATATATTGTAAATTGTAAGGTTTTATTAAGTCAAAATTTGCTAGCTTATTGTCCCTAAACACAATTATAGCGAAAGCAGCTAAAACCAATAGGATTAAAAATATTAACTATTTATATTTTTACACTTTTTCTGATTTATCGTCACTCCTGTTTATATGTTACACTCAATAAATATGTACTAAAAAATAAACATGAGGCTAAAATGAAACCACTTCTCTTATCTCTGCTATTATTACCTGCTGTTGCTTTTGCAAACCCAACAAAAATGGCTGATGATTACTGCGATACTTTTAAAGATATCTCAATTAAAGCTTATGATACAAAAGAGCCAGCAGAGAAAATTGCTAAAGATGCAATGGCCTCTCTGAGTGCAAAGAAATTTGATTTTGCAAAACTGGAAGCAACTGAAGCACAATTCACTGAAGGTGCTATTGAGGTTGTTAATTCTTTACGTGAAGCCAAATCTGAAATTGGTTCTCGCGCAGAGTTCCAAGATGGTTTAACTCAAATTGTTGCGGCTTGTAAAGTTCAAATGGTTGCAGCATTAGAAGAGCCAAAAAAATAATCTTCTCATTAAAGAATGGGTAAAAATCAATATAAAGAGTAGAAATTATCCTGCTCTTTTTTATTTTCCCCTCACCTATCACTTATTCCTCTCCTCTTTTCTCTTTTCTCTTTTCTCTATAATTAACGTTCTATACTCTAAATAATTCAAGATGTAGCTAGGCGACAAGTGAATGAGTCGCTAGGAGCATACATAAGTAGTGACTACGCAGCCAACAACGCTACAGCTTGAAGTATGACGAGTATGAATTATAGAGTATCTATGTATCAATATTAAGGTTTATAATACCTCGGTAAATACTTGTTAGTACTGGCCATAAAAAGGAGATATTGTGAGCAACGAACAATCCATCCAGCGTTTAAGAAGACTACGCCAGTCAGAAAACCTGCGCGCGCTCTTTCAAGAAACAACTCTGACTAAAAATGATCTCGCTCTGCCTATCTTTGTAGAAGAAGGGCTTGATGATTACCAACCGATTAAAAGCATGCCAGGTGTTGTTCGTATTCCTGAAAAACGCCTTGCTTATGAAATTGAACGCATTGCAAAAGCAGGCATTAAAACTGTTATGACTTTTGGCGTATCACATCACCTTGATGAAACAGGAAGTGATGCTTGGAAAAGTGACGGTTTAGTTTCTCGCATGTCTCGTATTTGTAAAGATGCCGTACCAGAAATGATTGTCATGTCTGATACCTGTTTTTGTGAATACACATCACATGGTCACTGTGGTGTTTTACATGGTGAACATGTTGATAATGATGAAACTATCTATAATTTAGGGCTTCAAGCTGTTGCTGCCGCACAAGCGGGTGCTGATTTTATCGCGCCATCAGCGGCAATGGATGGCCAAGTTGCTGCTATTCGTGCCGCACTTGATAAAGCAGGATTTAGCGGCACAGGTATTGTTTCTTACTCGACTAAATTTGCTTCTGCCTTATATGGTCCTTTCCGCGATGCAGCAGGCTCTCGCTTAATTGGTGATCGTAAAACTTATCAAATGAATCCAATGAACCGCCGTGAAGCGATCCGTGAATCATTAATTGATGAGCAAGAAGGCGCTGATATGCTGATGGTAAAACCAGCGGGTGCTTATTTAGATATTATTCGCGATGTGCGTGAACGTACTTTATTACCTTTAGCGGCTTATCAAATCAGCGGTGAATATGCGCAAATTAAATTTGCGGCATTAGCGGGTGCAATCGATGAAGATCGTGTGGTAATGGAGACTTTAGGCTCAATTAAACGTGCAGGTGCAGATTTAATTCTATCTTACTTCGCACTTGATTTAGCAGAAAGAAATCTACTTTAATCACCTTATACGCTAAATAATTCAATAAGTTGAAGTATGTAGAATATAGATATGAGGCTACGACTATGGATAACTGTATTTTCTGCCAAATCGTTGCGGGTAAAGCGCCTTGCCATAAAATTTGGGAGGATGATCATCATCTTGCTTTCCTCTCTATTTTTCCCAATACCAAAGGTTTTACCGTTGTTATTCCCAAAAAGCACTACCCGAGTTATGCGTTTGATTTAAACGATGAAGCTTTAGCATTATTGGTTATCGCGACAAAAAAAGTAGCAAAAATCTTAGATAAAACATTCCCCGATGTTTCACGCTCAGGAATGTTTTTTGAAGGGTTTGGGGTTGATCATGTTCATAGTAAACTTAGCCCGATGCACGGCACAGGTGATATGACAAAATGGGCGCCTATTGAAAATAAACAAAAGATTTTCTTTGAGAAATACCCCGGATATCTTTCATCGCATGATTTTGAACGTGCGAGTGATGAAGAACTTGCACAATTAGCAGCGTTGATCAGAAAAAATAGCCGATAATAAAAAGAAAACAGGTATTAAATCTTTATAAAAAAATAACGGATAAGTGATTAATCGACTTATCCGTTTTATCTGTTATTCGAAAATCCAACTTGTTAGATTATTTATAATTAATCGCTGTTGGCTTATCTAACATAATTTCTGTTTTCGCTGGCTCTGTTTGTGCAATCACTTTACCGTGGCGAATTGAATAACGTACAGGTACTTGACGGCGTAAGGCATCAAATCCATTATCTGCGGGCAAAATAATAAAGTTTGCACTATTTCCTATTTCAACACCGTAATCCGTTAAGACCAATGTTTTCGCACTATTATGACTAATTAACTGTAACCCATTATCAATTTGACCATAGCCCATTAATTGGCAAACATGCAGTCCCATATGTAAGACTTGAAGCATATTTGCTGTGCCTAATGGATACCAAGGATCAAAAACATCATCATGACCAAAGCAAACATTAATATTACTTTCTAGCATCTCTTTTACACGAGTAATACCGCGACGCTTTGGATAAGTATCAAAACGACCTTGCAAGTGAATATTAACTAAAGGATTCGCCACAAAGTTAATACCAGACATTCTTAATAAACGGAATAAACGCGAAGTATAAGCCCCATTATAAGAATGCATTGCGGTTGTATGACTTGCTGTTACTTTTGAGCCCATATTTTCTTTATGTGCTAAAGCGGCAACAGTTTCAACAAAGCGAGATTGTTCATCATCAATTTCATCACAATGAACATCAATTAAGCGATCATATTTTTGTGCTAATGCAAAGGTTTTATGCAGTGATTCAACACCATATTCACGCGTAAATTCAAAGTGAGGAATAGCACCGACAACATCAGCGCCTAATTTTAATGCTTCTTCTAATAAAGCTTCACCATTAGGGTAAGACAAAATACCTTCTTGTGGAAAAGCAACAATTTGCAAATCAATCCAAGGTTTAATTTCTTCTTTCACTTCCAGCATGGCTTTTAATGCTGTCAGCGATGGATCCGAAACATCAACATGGGTTCTAACATGTTGAATACCATTAGCAATTTGCCATTGAAGCGTTTGCCATGCACGTTGTTTAACATCATCATGAGTTAACAGCGCTTTTCTTTCAGCCCAACGCTCGATACCCTCAAATAATGTTCCCGATTGATTCCAATTCGGTTGCCCTGCTGTTTGTGTTGTATCTAAATGAATATGAGGCTCAACAAAAGGAGCATGAACTAAACCACCTTGCGCATCTAATGCTTCAGAATGAAAGTTATTCTCAGGTTGTGGCTCTATCGCTTCAATTTTATTGTTTTTAAGCGTAATGCGCCACAAACCCTCTTTTCCAACGAGACGAGCATGATTAATTTGTTCGATATTCTTACCCAGCATGACTTATCTCCGCTTGTCGAGCTGTACGACGATTTAATATTGGATTTAACACAGCGTAACTAATTGCACCACCTAATACTGCGTTAACAGGTACGATACCTGGTAACCAGTGCCCCGCGGCAATACCAATTGCAACAGCCAGTAATGCGACCCAGTTAACTGATTGCATTTTATCTGCATTGAAGGTGCTATAACGATCTTTATTCATCAGATAATCTGCAATGATAACACCACCTACTGGTGGAATTGCGGCAGATAAAAAGGTTAACCAGCCAACAAAGTTATTATAGAGCCATAATGCACACAGTGTACCGACAATGCCATTTATCACTGAAAGCTTTTTGCTTGATAAGCCTGTAATATTGGCAAATCCTAATCCAGAGGCATATAACGCATTATCATTGGTTGTCCAAATATTTAAGCCTAATACGACAATCGCTGGAAGTAATAATCCTTGCGCAATCATCACATCAGAAATATCTGCCATTCCCAATGAAGCGGCACCTGCTGCACCAAAGACAAACATCAATGTATTGCCTAAAAAGAACGCAACAATTGCGACAACTACTGCAACTTTAGGGTTTCGTCCAAAACGGACAAAGTCAGCTGTAAGCGTTCCCGCACTAATAAACGATCCGACAACCATCGCCAGCGCTAAATTGAAATCTAATGGCTGAGTTGGTTTAACACCCATTAACGTTGAAAGCCCGCCCATATCATGTATGGCAAGATAAACAGAGTAACTGCCAAGGATGGCGATTGCTGGAACAGCAATGATAGAGAGAACGGTGAGAGCGGAAATACCGAAGAATACAGTGATGGTCATTAAAATGCCGGAAACGGCGATGAGGAGATTAATATCAATACCAGTGGCTTTTCCTACCGGGATGGCAAACATTGCCACACCCACACCAAACCAACCAACTTGAGTACCACCGAGTAAAAATGAGGGAAGCCAAGAACCTTTAATACCGAAAGAGTAACGCGCGAGGAGATGAGTAGTAAGACCTGTTTTTGAACCAATAAAACCAAGAAATGCGGTGTAGATACCAAGAAGAAGATTACCAATTAGAACTGCGAGGAAGAAATCATTGAAGGAAAGACCAGTACCAAGAGCGCCGCCAGTCCACATACTGGCTGAAAAAAACGTTAATCCCAACATCACAAAGGTTAACGCCAATCCACCCTTTCTTGCGGATATGGGCACAGGGCCCTGACTATAATTGTTGTCCTGAGACACTTTAACCTCCTATTCATTTCACCTAGCCAAAAAAATCTGACGAATTCTATCTATATAAAAATATTATGCAAACGTTTTCGTTGTCTGTTTATTATAATTAATGGAACGCTTCATTTAAGGAGAGTTGATGTTTATCACAAAAATAGGAGAAAAATCGTTATTGTATTTGAAGTTATCTAATTTTATAGAATGGATTTTTAAGAAAGAATTTCTTTAGAGAAATTAATGATAATATTCTTTATCTTTTAAACCATGTTCATTTTTAAATCATAACGTTTATTTTAGTCATATTTTAATTACGCCAAAAGGAAGCAGATAATAAAACAAGTAGCGTATAAATTTCTAATCGACCAAGTAACATAGCAAGACACATTAAATATTTTGCACTGTCGGTAATTTCACCAAAACCAGCAACTGTTTCACCAAATCCCAATCCCATATTATTTAAACATGCTGCCACCGTAGCAAAAGCTGTAATTAAATCGTAGCCCATCATGCTTAAACACCAAATAAAAAAACAAGCGCAGAGTGTATAAAGAAAAAAGAAACTCCAAACGGAATTAAGGAGTCGAGAAGTTATAATACTGTCGCCGACACGAACGGAACTCACTGATTTTGGATGAATTAATTGATGAATTTCTTGGCGACTCTGTTTATAGAGAATTAAAAATCGAATAGCTTTAATTCCACCACACGTCGAACCAACACAACCACCAAAAAAACTAGAAAATAGTAAGAGAACAATAATATGTTGTGGCCATTGAGCATAATCTGCTGTTGCAAGCCCGTTGTCAGTGATCATCGAACTGGTTAGAAAAAAAGAATGAATAAAAGCATCTGGGAATGAATACATATTACTGCGCCATGTTTCAAATGTGATCAAACCGATAACTAGCAATGCCACTGTAATAAAAAAACGAAACTCTGGATTGGTTAATAATGGTCGTAAACTAAATTTAGCTAAGGATGCAAAATAGAGGGTAAAATTGACGGCTGAAAGGAGTGAAAATAGCCCTGCAACAAATTCAATTTTTGCGCTATTAAAATAGCCAATGCTTTCGCTATATGTTGAAAATCCGCCTAAAGACACAGTCGATAAACCATGACAAAGCGCATCAAAAAAAGACATTCCCGCTATTTTAAACGCGATAATACATAAACTACCTAGCAGAATATAAGTAAACCATAAATTACGAGCTGTACTTGCTAAGCGAGGCGTTAACTTTTCTTCTTTAAATGGCCCAGGCATTTCAGATTGATATAATTTCATGCCCCCAATGCCTAATAAGGGAAGAACGGCAACAGCCAGTACAATAACACCTAATCCTCCAACAAAATTTAACTGTGCGCGATAGTAAAGAATAGATTTAGGTAAATCAGTCACATTGTGAAAAACAGAAGCGCCTGTGGTTGTTATCCCTGACACCCCTTCAAAAAGCGCATCAACAAAGCGCATATTAAGTTGCTCATTCAGCCATAAAGGTAATGTGCTAATTAAAGAAAATAACAACCAAAACAAGGCAATAATAATAAATCCATCTCGTGTTTTCAGCTGAATATCTTTTATTTTTGTTTTCAGCCAAATAAATAAACCTCCACAAAAAAAGATAAAAAAACACAATGCAAAAGAAAATAGACTTTGCTCTTTTTCATATAGCGCAACCAACATAGGCGGTATCATTGTTAAGCTATAAAGAACAATGAGAAAGCTACAAAGATGCACAATGATTTTAAAATGATTAGATACACGCATAAATGATGATGCCCATATTCGCGATTTAGTCCGCTACATTAAATGTTCAGAATTGACATAATTCAGTATGGCTTATCATTATCAATAATTTTTCTTTTTATTTTAAATTGATAACTGACAAGTTTACTCCCTACTCATTCTTTTTTTCAATGACAGAACTTTCCCCCCCAACCCCAAAAGTGAATTTATACTCACAAATACAACATAATTATTTACTTCTATCTTTTTTTTAGTAATCTATAAGAACTAATAAAACATAGAATAATTTACTTGGGAAACATAACATGAATCGTCGGTCATTTTTAACTTCATCCAGCTTAGTGATTGGTGGTCTTTCATTAAGTTCATTTGTTAGCTCTGCCTATGCCAATGAAACACTAAAAAATAAATTGGTATTTAATGCAGAAAATCCGTTACTGCTAAATTTTAATGAAAATTCACTTGGTATGTCGCAAAAAGCGAAACAGGCTATTATTGATGCTTTACCTAATGCCTTTAGATATCCAGACGATGCGCGTAGCTCATTAATTAGCGAATTAGGGAAAGAATTTAAACTTTCAGATAAGCACATCACCTTGGGAAATGGCTCATCTGAGACAATTCAAGCAGCCGTACAGTTTGTGGCAAATAAAGCACAAAAAGAAGGTAAAGCGGTTCAACTTATTGTTCCTGATCCAACATTTAACTATGCCGAACTTTATGCAGAACCTTTAGGCGTAAAAATCGTTAAAGTACCCGTTGATAAAACACTGGCGTTTGATTTAGCAACCATGCAGAAAAAAGCGCAAGAGTTTGATGGTATTAGCATGGTATATTTATGCAATCCGAATAACCCAACAGCGATGTTAACGCCGACGGCTTCATTGACGAATTGGATAAAATCAGCCAAAGAAAATGTCTTTTTTATTATTGATGAAGCTTATGCGGAATTCGCTTCAACGCCTGAATTTACCAGTGCGATTACATTAGTTGAAGCGGGTTATAAAAACCTAATTGTTGCACGTACTTTCTCAAAAATTTACGCATTAGCAGGGCTTCGTGTGGGTTATGGTGTTGCTGTACCTGAGGTTATTGCCAATGTTGATGTGTTTGTTTCCATTGATAATACCAACACCGCGGGCGCAGTGGCTGCATTAGCCTCATTAAAAGATAAAGCTTATGTGGAATATAGCCGTAAATCGATTGATGTTTCTCGTCAAATGGTTGTTGATGTCTTAAAAGAGCTGGATATTGAATATGCACCTTCTTATGCGAACTTTATATTCCATAAAGTGAAAGGCGATGTAAAAACCTATCAAAACAGAATGAAAGAAGCGAATATTATGGTTGGTCGTGAGTTTCCACCTGCTTTGGGTTGGAGCCGTTTAACGTTAGGCACACCAGAAGAGATGAGCTATTTTGTTTCTACATTAAAAGCCTTTAGAACTAAAGGTTGGATTTAATCTGATTTGGTGATCTTTCGATCCGTTAATAAATAGAATGCCCTTGAAAATAAAACTTCAAGGGCATTTTTTCTACTTTACTTAATCATTCAATCGCCTTAAAGCGGATCGACTTTTAAGCAAGAGACTGCATGGCGAAAGCTCCCTTCTAATAAAGGGCGTGTTTTGGCACATTCTTCATCTGCCATCGGACAACGTGTACGGAATATACAGCCTGATGGTGGATTAATCGGAGAAGGCAATTCTCCTTCCAATAAATCAATATGCTTATTGCGCTCTTTATCAGGATCAGGAATAGGCACCGCTGACATCAACGCTTTGGTATAAGGGTGTAATGGATGATGATAAACTTCATCATACGTTCCTAACTCCACTGCATGCCCTAAATACATCACCAATACACGATCTGAAATATGTTTTACCACCGCTAGATCATGGGCAATAAAGATTAAAGATAATCCCATCTCTTTTTGAATATCTTTCAGCAAGTTAACCACTTGAGCCTGAATCGATACGTCTAATGCTGAAACGGGTTCGTCACAAATCACTAATTTAGGTTCTAAAATTAACGCGCGAGCAATACCGATACGTTGGCATTGTCCACCTGAGAATTCATGTGGGTAACGGTTGATTAAGTTTGGCAATAATCCGACTCGCATCATCATTGCTTTCACTTTTTCAACAACTTCAGCCTGTTTCATTTTAGGGTGATAGGTTTTAAGCGGCTCCGCAATAATATCACCAATGGTCATTCTTGGGTTTAAGGAAGCCAGCGGATCTTGGAAAATCATCTGGATATCTTGGCGAATATCGCGCCATTGTTTATTTCCCATTCCCAATAAATTATTGCCTAACCAAGAGACTGTACCACCAGAGGCTTTAACTAAACCAATAATGGCGCGAGCAAAAGTCGATTTACCACAACCAGATTCACCAACAACCCCTAATGTTTCACCTTCATATAAGCGTAGTGTGACACCATCAACGGCTTTTAGGCTTTTTTTCGCTTTCCAAAACCACTGTTTATTATCTTGAACATCGAAATAAACTTTTAAGTCATTCACTTCAAGAATAACTTTTCTATCTTGTAACATTGCTTGAGTCATACCAATTCCTCCACCGCTTTAAAACAGGCACGTAGTCGGCCTTGTGCGAATTGCTCTAATTGAGGTTCACTCGTTAAGCATTGCTCTGTTGCATACTGGCAACGAGGTTGGAATGGGCAGCCTTTTGGTAAACGTAATAAATTAGGCGGATTTCCCGGAATGGTTGCGAGTCGTTCATCTTCACCGTCTAAGCGAGGAACAGCCTGTAACAATCCGATAGAATATGGATGTGATGGTTGATAGAAGATATCACGCGCTTTACCGTACTCCATGGTACGTCCTGCGTACATCACCAACACTTTATCGCAGATACCCGCAACAACCCCCAAGTCATGGGTGATCATAATAATCGCAGTATTTAAATCATTCTTAAGCTCATTGAGTAAGGTCATGATTTGCGCTTGAACCGTCACATCAAGTGCGGTTGTCGGTTCATCAGCAATTAAAAGTTTAGGCTTACACAGCAATGCCATTGCAATCATGACTCGTTGGCGCATACCGCCTGAAAACTCATGAGGATACATACTCATTCGTTTATGAGCTTCTGGCATTTTTACTGCATCTAACATGCGTACTGATTCTGCATAAGCATCATTCTTACTCATGCCTTTATGAAGCATTAATACTTCAATAAGCTGCGAACCAACTTTCATATACGGGTTTAATGAAGTCATTGGATCTTGAAATATCATAGATATTTCTTCAGCGCGCATTTTATTTAATTCACTTTGGCGAAGGTTTAAGATCTCACGACCATTAAAGTTTGCGCTACCCGCTGTGCGACCATTTTTCGCTAATAATCCCATTAATGCGAATGCCGTTTGGGATTTACCTGAGCCAGATTCACCAACGATCCCGAGGGTTTCACCTGCGGATAATTCAAAGTTGAGCTTATTAACTGCGGTAACATCACCATCCGGTGTACCGAAAGTCACACAGAGATCTTTAACACTTAATAACGACTTGTTTGTTGTATTTGTCATTTTGTTCTCCTTAACGATCTTTCGGGTCTAATGCGTCACGTAAGCCATCACCGATAAAGTTAAAGCAAAACAGTGTGACAACTAAGAACGAAGCCGGGAAAAGTAACAACCAAGGAGAAACTTCCATTGAGTTTGCACCATCACTTAATAGTGCTCCCCAACTACTTAATGGTTCTTGTGTTCCTAAACCTAAGAAGCTTAAGAAGGATTCAAATAAAATCATACTAGGGACTAATAAAGAGGCATAAACCACAACGACACCCAGTACGTTAGGTACGATATGTCTTAACACGATATTGCGTGATGACACACCACAAACTAATGCAGCTTCAATAAACTCTTTACGTTTTAAACTTAAGGTTTGTCCTCTTACAATACGTGCCATATCGAGCCAAGATACCATCCCGATAGCAACGAAAATCAGTAAGATATTTTGACCAAAGAATGTCACTAATAAGATAACAAAGAACATAAATGGAAATGAGTTTAGGATTTCCAGTAAACGCATCATCACAGAGTCAACACGTCCACCAATATAGCCCGCCATTGCGCCATACAGTGTACCAACAATAACGGCAACAAAAGCAGCCGCTATACCGACCATTAATGAAATACGTCCACCAATCGCAACACGGACTAATAAGTCACGCCCAGATGAGTCAGTACCAAAATAGTGAGAAGAGGCAAAATCAGGTGCCATTGACATCATCTCCCAATCGGTATCGTCATAGACAAAAGGCGATAACATTGGGGCAAAAATGACAAATAATAAAATAAAGAAAAGTAATATAAGGCTCGTAATTGCCGCTTTATTGTGCATAAAACGACGACGAGCGTCTTGCCATAAACTACGGCCTTCAATATCTAGCTGCTCCGAGAAATTCCCCAGAGCTTCGCTGTTTTCCTTCAGTGATAACATAACGCGCTCCAGTATCTATTAGTAACGAATTTTCGGATCAATAACGGCATATAAAATATCGACAATCGCATTAAAGAAAATTGTTAATGCACCTACGATAATGGTTAAGCTTAATACCAATGAGTAATCTCGGTTTAAAGCACCATTAACGAATAATTGTCCGATACCTGGCAATCCAAAGATGGTTTCAATAACCATTGAGCCCGTAATAATACCGACGAATGCAGGCCCCATATAAGAGATAACAGGTAGCAACGCAGGTTTTAAAGCATGACGCAGCACAATTCTTTTCATCGGCAAGCCTTTCGCTTTTGCCGTTCTGATAAAGTTTGAGTGTAATACTTCAATCATTGAACTACGGGTAATACGCGAGATACTGGCAATATAAGAAAGCGACAGTGCAATCATTGGTAGCAACATATATTGCACCGCACCGCCATTCCAGCCACCAGCTGGTAGCCACCTTAAGGTAATGGCAAAAATAAGTACAAGCAGTGGTGCAACAACGAAACTCGGTATTACAACCCCCGTCATGGCAAAAGTCATGACGGTATAATCCCATTTGGTGTTTTGATTCAGTGCGGCTATCACGCCTGCCCCCACACCTAAAATCACGGCAAAAATAAATGCCGACAGCCCTAATTTAGCTGAAACAGGGAATGCTTTACCGACTAAGGTGTTTACACTGTAGTCTTTATATTTAAAAGAAGGCCCTAAATCCCCTTTCGACAATTGAATTAAATAATCGAAGTATTGTTTATAAATGGGATCATTTAAGTGATATTTCGCTTCAATATTTGCCATGACCTCTGGTGGAAGTTTCCTTTCCCCTGTAAAAGGGCTACCAGGTGCTAAGCGCATCATAAAAAACGAAATTGTTATTAGAATAAATAGAGTCGGTATCGCTTCTAAAAAGCGACGAAAAATAAATTTGAGCATTGCCCGTTCCTATAACACAAACCTATTCAGGCGTGACGATAAAAAGACCTTGCCTTAAAAAAGACAAGGTCTCGCCCGATTACTTAGCAATAATGTACAAGTCTTTAGTATGTAAATTATCTAATGGATCTTTACCTGAATAACCACCCACATAAGGTTTAACTAAACGGGTGTTTACATAGTAGTAAAGTGGAACAATGGCCGAATCTTTATCTAATACGCCTTCAGCTTTTTGATAAATAGCGGCACGTTCGTCATCAGATTTCACACGTAAAGATTCTTTGATCAATGCGTCAAACTCTGTGTTTTTATAGTGAACAGTATTATTACTGCTGTAAGACAGCATCATGTTCAGGAATGAAGAAGGTTCGTTATAATCTGCACACCAGCCCGCACGCGCAACATCATAAGTTCCTTGGTGACGTGTATCTAAGAACGTTTTCCACTCTTGGTTTTCAAGAGACACATCTGCACCTAAGTTTTTCTTCCAAATTGAAGAAGCAGCAATTGCCACTTTTTTATGAAGATCTGAAGTATTGTACAGAAGTTTAAATTTCAGTGGGTTTGCTTTGTTATAGCCCGCCTCTTCTAACAATTGACGTGCTTTTTCATTGCGCTGTTCTTGTGTCCAAGTCGCAAACCATTCTGGTTTACTCTCTTTAATTCCGTCTGTAAATGGCGGAGTAAAACCGTAAGCGGGAATATCACCTTGGTTTTTCACTTTATAAGTGATGATATCTCTGTCCATTGACAGTTTCAGCGCTTCACGAACACGAGGATCATTAAACGGTGCTTTCTCATTATTAATTTCATAATAATAAGTACATAAATATGGGCTTATACGCAATTCATCTGGGATCTCTTTTTTCAGTTTTTGGAAAAGTTCGATCGGTAAATTGCTATATGTCATGTCGATTTCACCCGCACGATAGCGGTTTACGTCAGTGACTTCTGATGAGATAGGTAAGAACGTAACTTTATCAATAACAGTATTTTTGTTATCCCAATAAGTTGGGCTACGTTCTAAAACAATACGTTCGTTGACGGTCCAGTCTTTTAAATTATAAGCGCCGTTGCCGACGAAGTTAGCAGGTTGTGTCCATTTTTCACCAAATTTTTCAATTACTTTTTGGTTAACTGGCGACATGGAGGAGTGAGCTAATAATTTTGGTAAATAAGGCACTGCTTCAGATAAAGTGATTTCTAATGTGTTGTTATCTAATGCCTTAACACCTAATTCTGTGGCTTTTTTCTTACCTGCAATAATATCGTCAATATTCACGATATGCGCATATTGCAGATAGCTTTCATAAGGAGATGCAGTATTAGGATCCGCTAAACGTTGCCAGCTATAAACGAAATCTTGTGCTGTAACAGGTTCACCATTTGACCATTTAGCGCCTTCACGAATTTTGAATGTCCAAACAGTAAAATCTTTATTTTCCCAGCTGGTTGCAGAGCCAGGTAAAATTTCCCCATTTGGACCAACAATAGTAACGCCTTCGAAAAGATCACGCGCTAATGCAGACTCAGGTACACCTTCGATTTTATGAGGATCAAGTGATTGTGGTTCAGAGCCATTATTACGTACGAGCACTTGTTTTTCAGCTAATTTTACCCCGTCTGGAACAACAGCGGCATTAGCCGTTAGCGCTGACAATCCAAAGATTGCGCTTATTGCAATCGCCAACGCACTCTTTTTAGTTAAATTACTCATCTTATAAAATACTCCCAGTTAGTGAGCTGGTTGTTAGACAACCATTCTGTGATGTTCAGTTGTGTTTTAGAACGGTTTACACAACTTATTGTTTTTACAAAAAAATAAATCAATCTTGCTTATTTGCTATCAGTGCTTAATTGCCTGATAGCATTATAATTTTTTATGCCGCTATCTTTTTTGTGTAGCTTTTTATTGGTTAACTACTTTTTAAGTCACTTTTAATAATTCAAATCACACATAACTATAGAATATCGATAATTTACCAGTTTTAGTTATCTGCCTTTATAAAATAGCGCTTTAAGTCCGTATAATCAAAGGGGTCTTTGCCTGTAAATCCACCTACTTTTGGACTAACTAATCTAACACTGACTCGATAATAGACAGGTACTATCGCGGAGTCCTTGTCTAGCAAGGCTTCAGCGCGCTGATAGAGTTGATGGCGAGCCCCTTTATCAACAGCAATTGAGGCATTATTTAATGCATCATCGTAATCATTATTTTCATAAAAAACGGTATTCAGGCTACTTGTGGAAAGAAACGAGTTTAAAAACGAGGTTGGTTCATTGTAATCTGCACACCATGTTGCTCTCGCGACTTGGTAATTTCCTTGGTTACGGTTTTCTAATGCCGTTTTCCACTCTTGGTTTTGCAACGTCACATTGGCACCAATACTTTTTTTCCACATTGATGCGGCCGCTATTGCCTGCTGTTTATTTTGATCTGACGTATTGTAGAGCAAGGTAAAAGTCAGAGGATTTTGACCATCAAACCCCGCTTCTTTTAATAATTCACGCGCCCTTTCATTACGTTGCTGTTGTGTCCAATAAGCCCATTTAGGCGGTTTAAAATTACCATTGCCAATAAAAGAGGGAGTAAAAGAATAAGCCGGTATTTGTCCTTGTCCCATTATTTTTTCAGCAATGACTTCTCTATCAAGAGTCAATTTCACGGCTTCTCGAACACGAGGATCATCAAAAGGGGCTTTTTTATTATTTAATTCATAATAGAAAGTACATAAATATGGTGTGACATGTAAATTCTCTGGCTGCTCTTGCTTCATTTTTCTATAAAGAACAGGAGGAATAGCGCTATTAGTGATATCTATTTCACCGCTACGGTAGCGATTTATATCACTGGTTTCTGAACTAATTGGTAAAAATGTGGCTTGCTCAATAATGGTGTTTTTATTATCCCAATAAAGTGGATTTCGTTTTAAAGTCACCTTTTCATTCACCACCCAATTTTCAATAACATAAGCACCATTACCGACAAAGTTTTCAGGACGAGTCCAATTCACGCCATATTTTTCAACAATCTCTTTTTTAACTGGCTTTAACGGAGTGTGGCTGACCATATCGACTAAATAAGGGATTGGCTTGGTTAAATTGACTTGCAAAGTGTGAGCGTCTATCGCTTTCACACCTAATGTTTCAGGGGATTTTTTGCCACTAAGAATATCTGCAACATTTTCAACATAAGCATATTCGAGATAACTGGCATAAGGCGATCCTGTTTTAGGATCTACTACTCGACGCCAGCTATAAACAAAGTCTTCAGCTGTAACTGGTGTGCCATCACTCCACTTTGCGTCTTCTCGCAAATAGAATGTCCACACCTTGTTATCATTAGTTTCCCAGCGTTGTGCAACGCCAGGCATGCTTTCACCATTAGGTCCAACGTAGGTCAGTCCCTCTAATAAATTTAAAATAATATTAGTTTCTGGTGCGCCTTCTACTTTGTGCGGATCAAGTGATGAAACTTCAGTACCGTTATTAATCACAATATTCTGTTGTTTTGCCAGAATAGTACCTTCAGGAAGAGTGACGGCATGAGAAAAAAAGGAGGTTAATACAAGTGACATAATACTGAGTGGAAACACTATTTTTAACGTAACTTTATTTTTCATGGGTACCTCTCCTAATAAACAATAATTTATAGCGGGGTCGCTCAATTAACGATATGTATCGTTGTTAAATTTTGATTGTAATATTTGTGGCTCTCAAACGTTTAAAGATATTAATAAGATAAAAATGATACCAACACTCTTCTTTTTTACACTTATCGTAAATTTTGTCAATTAATGCGGTATTCTTATCACTTAACTTTATTGAGCCCTCTAGAGTTCTATCCTGAGAAAATAAAAAATATATATCGAGAGAAGCAAAACAACAAATAAACATTAAATTAACATCATGCAAGTTTTATAGATAGAAAACCTACTTAGCTCACAAAATTAATATAATTAGGATGGGTTTTATCCGACTTGCAGAACTTTATGATGCTTTGTTTGTAAAGAGTTTCTCTTTGAAATTAATTAAAAATAACAATAAATTCATCTTTAGACTGAATAACGATTCTAGTCTAAACATATTTATAGATTATTAAATATTCAATTTTATTATTTGTTTTTAATTTTTAATCTAAATGTTTAATTGAAATGTAATTAAACAATTTTTCATTTATATTTCTATGTGTTAGATAAAAAAACCTCTTTAATATACATATCGAATATTAAAGAGGTTTTTAATTTTAAAATGATATCATCAATTCTTTTCAGCTATTTAGCCGATTTGGATTGAAACCATTGTAGCTTCTCATTCAGTGTGACAACCTCCCCCACAATAATCAGTGCAGGGCTTTCCATTGTTTCTGCCATCTCTGCCAGTTGGCGTAATTGACCAACAATCACTTTTTGTGTGGTTAAAGTGCCCTTTTCAATAATCGCAATCGGCATGGTTGCGCGCATATTTTGGCTAAGTAGCATTTGCTGAATATAACGGGCTTTACTTAATCCCATATAAAAGACTAACGTTTGGTTTTCTTGTGCAATACATTGCCATTCAGCCTCGTTTAATCCTTTGCCATGCCCAGTAATAAAGCGGACACTTTGTGCATAATCTCGATGCGTTAAAGGAATACCCGCATATGTTGTACAGCCTGAAGCCGCGGTAATACCGGGGATCACTGAAAAGGGAATATGATGTTCAATCAAGGCTTCTAGCTCTTCGCTACCTCGACCAAAAATAAAGGGATCACCTCCTTTTAATCTCACCACCCGTTTTCCTGCTACGGCTTCTTTGATTAAAATTTGATTGATTTCATCTTGAGGAACACAATGAAAACCCGCTTGCTTACCAACATAAATACGCTGTGCATCTCTGCGGACTAATGCCATTACCTCATCAGATACTAATCTATCGTAAACCACCACATCAGCTTGTTGACACTGCTGTAACCCTTTAATAGTCATTAGCCCAGCATCACCCGGCCCTGCTCCGACTAAAACAACACTGCCTTGAGGTTGCTGATTTTCAGATAATAGCGCGCTAATACGTTGCTCAATATCGCCGTCTCTTTGTGCTTCAATTTCAGCTTGTAATGATTTATCTGCAAAAAATTGCTCCCAGAAATAACGTCTTGCACTTATGGATGAAAAACGTTGTTTTACTTCTTCTCTTAATTTTCCCGCAAGTTTCGCTAATGCACCGAGATAATTTGGGAGTAGTTGCTCAATTTTTTCTCGCAAAATACGCGCTAGCACAGGGGCTTTTCCGCCCGATGAAATAGCCACCACAATAGGAGAACGATCGATAACAGAAGGCATAATAAAGCTGGCTTGTTCTGGTGAATCAACCACATTACAAAATATCTGTTTCTCTGTCGCGGATTGAAAAACCTGTTGATTCACTTGCTCACTATCTGTTGCCGCAATAACAAGCCACTTACTTGATAGATGATCCGCAGTAAATACACCAGTGATGCAGTTTAATTTTTGCTCAGAATGCCACTGTATAAACTGCTCTGTAAACGAAGGTGCGATAACAGAAATAATAGCACCCGCCTCCATAAGCAATCGGGCTTTACGTTCAGCTATCTCACCCCCTCCCACTAATAAACAAGGTTTATCTTTAAGCTGACAGAATATTGGAAAGTAATCCATATTCATTCCCCTATTTATTGAGATGATTCATTACGGCTACGTACGCTGACAGTATTGCCTTCAACCTTGACGTCAAAATGGGTGATCGAGAAACTCTCATCTTCAAGGCAAAAACCATCCGTTAAACGAAAATGCTGTTTTTTCAGCGGACTGACGATATACAACTCATTTTCATGTTCAGCGATCAGCCCTCGAGATAAAACACTCGAATGTGCAAAGGGATCTATATTGCTTAACGCATATAAACGTGCATCAGAATAAGGGCGAAATATGGCAACGTGATCTTGTTCCACCAGCGCACAAACACCTGTTCCTGGCGTAATGTCATCTAATTGGCAAACAGCTATCCATTGGCTCATGATTGCGCCTCCTCAGTGATCATTTTGATATCAATACGTTCATGTAAACGTGCGGGACGGTGTTGAAAACGTTCTTTTACCGTTTGTACAGTCGGATCAGGCATTGGATTATTAATAAAGTGGGCAAAACGTTTTAATGCTTTTGGAGAATCAACTGTTTCTTTCCATTCACAAGCGACACGTTCTTGTAAGGCTTTCAGTTCTTTTTCTAACTGTGCATTTAAGCCTAATTTGTCGTTAATAATGACATCACGTAAATATTCAATACCGCCTTCTAAATTATCTAGCCACACTGAAGTGCGTTGCAGTTTATCGGCGGTGCGAATATAAAACATCATAAAACGGTCGATATAATGTACTAAAGTTTCTTCATCGAGATCAGATGCAAAGAGATCACCATGGCGTGGTTTCATACCGCCATTTCCACCAAAATAGAGGTTCCAACCTTTATCTGTGGCGATAATCCCCACATCTTTTCCTTGCGCTTCAGAACATTCACGGGTGCAACCTGAGACACCAAATTTCATCTTATGAGGTGTTCTAATGCCTTTATAGCGATGCTCTAACGCAACCCCCAAACCGACACTATCACCGACGCCAAAACGACACCAACTGCTACCCACACACGTTTTTACCATGCGCAGTGCTTTCGCATAGGCATGACCTGTTTCAAAACCCGCAGCAATCAGTTTTTCCCAAATAGCGGGTAAATCCTGTTTATGCGCACCGAACATCGCCATGCGTTGCGAGCCAGTAATTTTGGTATATAGATTATATTCTTGAGCAATTTGCCCAATAGCAATAATGCCTGCGGGTGTAATTTCACCACCTGGAGAGCGAGGAATAATGGAATAAGTCCCATCTTTTTGCATATTCGCAAGGAAGTTATCATTAGTATCTTGCAGAGCAACTAAATCATCACGCAAGATATAATCGTTCCAACATGAAGCAAGCAATGAACCCACTGTTGGTTTACATATTTCACAGCCATAACCTTGACCATGTTTTTTCAACAATTCATCAAAACTTTTCAGCCCTTCTACGCGAATAAGATGATAAAGCTCTTGGCGAGAATAGTGAAAATGCTCACAAAGATGGTGATTAACTTCGATACCTTGTTTTGCTAATTCTGCATTTAAAACTTGAGTCACCAATGGAATACAGCCACCACACCCTGTGCCCGCTTTGGTTTCTGCCTTAATAGCAGCGACTGTATGACATCCTCGTTCAATTGCTTGAATAATGTCGCCTTTTGTCACATCAAAACAAGAGCAGATTTGTGCAGTTTCAGGCAAGGAATCAACACCAATTGCTGGCTTACTTCCTGCATGTGCAGGCAAAATTAAGGAGTCTGGATGCTCTGGTAATTCAATAGTGTTCAGTGATAGTTGCAAAAGATTGCCATAATCTTCTGTATCGCCTACTAATACTGCGCCTAGTAGGTATTTGTTATCTTCACTGACAATCAGGCGTTTATAAATTTCTTTGCCTTCATCGAGATAAATATAACTACGACACCCTTCTTGACGACCGTGAGCATCACCGATACCGCCCACATCAACACCAAGAAGTTTTAATTTTGCGCTTAAATCGGCGCCTTGGAATACAGAGTGATGACCTAATAGATTATCAACCGCTACTTGCGCCATTTTGTAGCCCGGTGCAACTAAGCCGAATGTTTTATTTTGCCAAGATGCACATTCACCAATGGCGTAAATATCAGGATCGGTTGTTTGGCAATAATCATTAATAACAATACCGCCTCTTGGTGCGATATCTAAATCACATTGGCGAGCTAATTTATCTTTTGGGCGAATACCTGTGGAGAACACAATAAAGTCAACTTCAAGAGAAGTACCATCTGCAAATTGCAGTGTCTTACGTGCGCTTTCTCCCGTCGATAATATTTCTTGTGTATTTTTAGACGTATGCACTTTTACACCCATACGCTCTATTTTTCGCTTAAGTTGCTCACCACCTAATGCATCAAGCTGTTCTGCCATTAGTGTTGGTGCAAACTCGATAACGTGAGTTTCAATACCCAAACTTTTTAACGCACCAGCGGCTTCTAAACCTAAAAGTCCTCCACCAATCACCGCCCCTTTACGACTAATACGTGCGCAAGATTCGATTGCATTTAAATCTTCAATAGTCCGATAGACAAAGCAATCTGATGAGTTATTTCCCTTAATTGGAGGAACCCATGGATAAGAGCCCGTTGCCATCACTAACTTATCGTAACTAACACAACGCCCCGTATTAGTGTGTACCACTTTTTCGTCACGATTAATGGTAATAACACGCTCACCAATTAATACTTCTATTTGGTGTTTTTCGTAATAGCCTTGTTTAACTAAAGAGAGTTCTTCTGCGGTGTGATGGGAGAAATAAGAGGAGAGATGGACTCTATCATATGCAACGCGAGGTTCTTCACAAAAGACGACAATATTAAATTCTTCATTGCCACCTTTATCAATCAACTCTTCGATATAACGGTGCCCCACCATACCATTACCGATGATTGCGAGTGTTTTCTTGCTCATTTTTGCCTCAGATTTAAAGATTTCTAAGGCTAAAATACGAAACTACTCATAAGGGATATTGATGAATATCAAATACAGCTTAATCAATTCAGCTACTACAACTTAATAGTCAATGGGTTACTACTAAAGGAGTATTTCATCATCCTATTCTTGCGGTTAATTATTCTTCTACCATAATTAATTTTAGCCACTTATAACGAAGAGTTATATGTAAGCGTAATTAAAACTTTGCGCATTGGTCACGTTTTGCCTAAGTTAATTTCACAAAGTAATAACTAATAAGTTATTGACATAACGACTTTAGCTACACCGTTTCAGGGAGCGTCTCATGAAAGCAAAATTATTATCATTATTCGTTGTGGGTGCCCTTTCCGTACCGGCATTTGCAGCAACACCTGCTAATACATTAATTGTGGTACAAGGGCTTGATGATATTGTCAGCCTTGATCCTGCTGAAAGTAATGAGTTATCGAGTATTCAGACTGTACCGAGTTTATACCAACGTATTGTTCAACCTAATCGTGATAATCCAGAAATTAATGAACCCATTTTAGTTGAAAGTTGGCAAGCAAATCCTGAACAAAAAACAATCGTATTTAAAATTAAACCCAACGCAAAATTTGCATCGGGCAACGCTGTGCGTCCTGAAGATATTATCTTCTCTTATCAGCGTGCGATCACCATGAATAAATCACCTGCCTTTATTCTAAATGTCTTGGGTTGGAAAACAGATAACATCAATTCGTTGCTAAAAAAAATCAGTGATAACGAATTGGAAGTACGTTGGGCTGCCGATGTCAGCCCTGATGTTGTGCTAAATATCCTTTCAACCCCGATTGCTTCTATTGTTGATGAAAAGCTGGTTTCTGCTCATGTTAAAAATAATGACTTTGGTAATAGCTGGCTAAAAATGAATTCAGCAGGAAGTGGTGCATACAAAATGCGCGCTTATCAACCGCGTCAAGCCATTGTGTTAGAAGCTAACCCACTTTCGCCAACTGGCGCGCCTAAAATGGCAAATATTATTATTAAAAACGTGCCTGATCCCGCATCTCGTCGCTTACTAATTGAAAAAGGCGATGCAGATATTGCACGCGAATTAGGCACAGACCAGACTGCTGCATTAGCAGGCAAAGCAGGGATCAAAATTTTAGATATCCCTTCTGCTGAACAAGTGTATATGGCGTTTAATACTGCCAGTGGAAATCCTGCACTGAGTAACCCTGCTTTTTGGGAAGCTTCGCGCTATTTAATTGACTACAAAGGTATTACTGAAGACTTAATGCGTGGTCAGTATTTTATTCACCAAAGTTTTTTACCTGTAGGTTTACCGGGCGCATTAAAAGATAATCCATTTACGTTTGATCCAGAAAAAGCCAAAGCAATTTTAGCTAAGGCAGGCATTACCAATGCACGCTTTACGTTAGATGTAGAAAATAAAGTCCCTTACATTACTGTGGCGCAATCCATTCAAGCAAGTTTTGCTCAAGCAGGTGTACAAGTTGATTTATTACCTGCTGCGGGTAGCCAAGTGTATAGTCGTGTGCGCGCTAAACAACATCAAGCAGCGATCCGCTTTTGGATCCCTGATTATTTTGATGCTCACTCAAATGCCAGTGCCTTTGCTTATAATGACGGACAATCCAACACTGTTGCTTGGTTAAATGGCTGGAAAATTCCTGAATTAAGTCAGCAAACATTGGCAGCACTTAATGAAGCGGACAAAACAAAACGTCAATCGCTCTATACTGAAATGCAAAAAGAGTTACAACGTAGCTCACCTTATGTGTTTATCGACCAAGGTAAAAACCAAATCGTCATGCGCGATAACGTCAAAGGTTATGCGCAAGGTCTAAATGCAGATATGGTCTATTATGACAAAGTAACTAAGTAATATTTTTTCTGAAACCATCCACAGTCATGTTACTGTGGATGGTCTATTTTTTGTCATTTCACTAGGCTATTGCTGTATGAATACTGCTATGACGTTACCTTTTCGTCTAAAAGGTCAGTTAATTACCTTTGCTCAAGGAATATTGACACTGGTGCTGACTCTTTTAGGGCTTCTTGTCATCACTTTTACGCTTTCTGCACTTTCCCCCGTCGACCCTGTTTTACAAATTGTCGGTGATCACGCAAGCCTCGAAACCTACAACCAAGTAAAACATGAGTTAGGGCTGGATTTACCTATCTACATGCAGTTTTTTCACTATGTGGAAGCACTGCTGCAAGGACATTTAGGTACCGCGACATCAACAGGCCAGCCTGTTCTTGATGATTTGTTAGCGACTTTCCCCGCGACATTGGAATTAGCAACTGTTGCATTACTGATTGGTGCCAGTCTCGGAATTTTATTCGGCGTTTTATGTGCGCGATTTGTGGGAACTCCCCTCGATTTTATTTTGCGAATTCTGACGTTATTAGGTAGTTCAGTCCCTATTTTCTGGCTAGGTTTGATTTTGTTATTGATCTTCTACGCCACATTGCAATGGACTGCTGGTCCCGGACGATTAGACGATATCTATCAATTCACCATTGAACCCATAACGGGTTTTGCATTAATTGATACATTATTAGCTGGCGATAAAGATGCTTTTTTTAATGCGTTATCGCACCTTATTTTACCAGTTTCTCTATTAGCGTATTTTGCCTTAGCTTCTATCACTCGCTTAACTCGCTCAGCCTGCTTAAACGAGATGAATAAAGAGTATGTCACGTTAGCAAGAGCAAAAGGTATTGGCGAGTTGCGTATTCTTTTTTATCACGTACTGCCTAATATTCGTGGTGTTTTAATGACTATTATCGCCCTGTCTTACACTGGCATGTTAGAAGGTGCCGTATTGACAGAAACGGTCTTTTCTTGGCCAGGAATTGGGCGATATCTCACAACAGCGCTTTTTGCGGGTGATACCACAGCCATTATGGGCGGTACTTTAATTATCGGTTTATGCTTTGTCTTTATTAATAATATGACCGATATCGTTATTCGTTTGACTGATCCGAGGCTCCGCTAATGTCATCCTCATTTTTAAGAAAAATAGCGCGTTCGCCTTCCGCATTTATCGGTTTATCGTTGCTCATTTTACTGTTAATTATTGCGATTTTTGCACCTTGGCTAGCCCCTTATGATCCAAATTGGCAACATGCAGCCCAACGTTTATTAGCGCCCAATGCTGAACATTGGTTAGGCACAGATAATTATGGGCGCGATATTCTTTCTCGCCTTATCTATGGTACTCGCCCCATGCTAGGCTTAGTGGGACTGGTGGCGCTTATTACGTTACCTTTAGGATTATTGATTGGGATTTTATCTGGATATTACGGTGGTTGGACTGAACGTATTTTAATGCGCTTCACCGATATTGTGATGTCAATGCCTTCCCTTATTCTCGCTTTCGCTTTTGTCGCAATGTTAGGCCCTGGCCTACTCAATGGTGCATTAGCACTGGCTTTAACTGCATGGCCAGCTTATGCGCGACAATCGCGCAGTGAAATTCAACATTTACGCAATAGTGATTATCTTGCTGCGGCTGAAATGATGGGAATTAAGGGTATCCGACTGTTATGGGGACATATTTTACCCCTGTGTTTACCTTCAGCCATTGTTCGTTTAGCGCTGAACTTAGCAGTGATAATCCTCGCGGCAGCAGGATTGGGTTTTCTGGGATTAGGCGCTCGCCCACCGATGGCGGAATGGGGAGCAATGATCGCAGAAGGCATGCCTGTTATTTTTGATCAATGGTGGGTTGCCGCTATTCCGGGTACAGCAATTTTAATCAGCAGTCTGGCATTTAATTTATTGGGTGATGGATTACGCGATGTATTGGGAGATACCCATGAATAAAACACCATTAATTGAAGTAAATAACCTCTGTATTGATTTCCCAAAGGCAAGAGTGGTCAATAATGTCTCTTTCACTTTAGGGCAAGAGCGTTTGGCAGTTGTTGGCGAATCAGGCTCAGGCAAGTCAATGACCGCTCGTGCATTAATGGGATTAGTTCGTCAGCCGGGAAAAGTCAGCGCAGATAAACTAAGCTTGCAAGGAAGTAATCTATTGGATTTCTCGTCTCGCCAATGGAATAACATTCGAGGTAATACAATTTCAATGGTACTACAAGATCCTCGTTACGCCTTAAATCCTGTAAAAACCATTTATCAACAAGTAGAAGAAACCGTAAAACAGCATCAAAAACTTTCGCGCCAAGATAGACGCCAACTTATCATCGATACACTGCTATCTGTTGGTTTACCTGAACAGAATATTTATCGCTATCCCGGTGAATTATCAGGTGGTATGGGGCAACGAGCAATGATAGCTATTGCGCTAATTAATAACCCTACTATTTTAATTGCCGATGAACCGACATCGGCACTTGATGCTCAGCTTCGTCATCAAATCCTTGAACTGATCACCACACAGTGTGAACAACGTAATATGGGCTTATTGCTAATTAGCCATGACTTGCCCCTTGTTGCCGAATATTGCGAACGTGTCATGGTGATGTACCAAGGCGAACAAGTCGATGAACTTAGTGCCAAAGACTTACCTACCGCCACGCATCCTTATACACGTACACTTTGGACATGTAGACCCAATGCAAGCACTTATGGCACTCAATTGCCCGTATTAGATAGAATGCTTAATTTCAAGGGAATACATCATGCTAATTGATATTCATGATTTACATGTTCAATTTGAGCAAGGTAAACAAGCCAAGCACGTTGTAAAAGGAATTAATTTACATGTTCAACAAGGTGAAACCTTTAGCTTAATAGGTCGTTCTGGCTGTGGAAAGTCGACTGTTTTACGTGTAATTGCTGGGTTATTGCCCCATTGGCAAGGTAATATATCGCTTTTAGGGCAAACTATTAAACCTCGACAACGTTTTCAAGGGACATTACGCCGTAATATACAAATGGTATTTCAAGATCCCTACGCCTCTTTACACCCTCAACACCGTATTGAACGGGCGTTTTCTGAGCCTTTAAAAATCCATCAAATTCCTTTTGACAAAGATACGATTGAGCAAGCATTAGCCCAAGTTGGTTTGCCTGCGGATGTAACAAGTCGTTATCCTCATCAACTTTCTGGTGGACAGCGCCAACGTGTCGCTATTGCGAGAGCCCTTTTATTACAACCTCAATTATTACTTTTAGACGAGCCAACTTCAGCACTAGATATGTCAGTACAAGCCGAGATCTTAAACCTGCTTAACACACTGAAAAAACAGCATCATATGACATATTTATTAGTAAGCCATGATGCCGATGTGATTGCTCATATGTCTGATAGAGCCGCACTCATGGAAAATGGTGAGTTAACACAACATTATGATCGAGAAGCTTTATCAAAAGGGATACATCGTCTTGATTGAAATAAAAGAAAAACAGATGTGAAGAAAGGAGCAGAGCAGTATTTGAGTGATTCATACTGCTCTTTTAATAGCACTGCGCTGTGTTTACACTAATAAGCCCGGGAAAATAGAACGTAATCCGGTCACAATAAATTCAATACCTAACGACATTAATAATAAGCCCATTATACGAGTAACGACGTTAATGCCTGTTTGCCCTAAATATTTCACTAATAATGTTGCACTACGGAAAAGTAACCAACAACAGAATGCAAAAAAGATACTGGTTGCGGCTAATCCTAAAAAGTTAGTAAAGCCTTCCCAGCGAGAGCTCCACACAATACAAGAACTGATTGCTCCAGGCCCTGCCATTAATGGTAATGCTAAAGGTACAACTGCAACACTATTACGTACTGCGGATTCGTTTCGTTCTTGATTGTTTTGTTTATCTTCCCCTAAACGCCCATTTATCATTGTCATTGCAATAGTAACAATCAGTATTCCCCCTGCTATACGAAACGAGTCGATAGAAATACCAAAAATACTCAGTATAGAATCACCAATTAACAGAGAAGAAACTAAAATAATTGCAACGGAGCCATTCGCAATTAAGTTTGTTTTGTTACGCCCTGCATCAGTTTGATAACTCGTCATACTGATAAAGACAGGCAAAATACCAATTGGGTTTACAATCGCAAAAAGACCGACAAAAAATTTAATATAACCGGATAAATCCAGCAGTGACCCCATGAAAAGCCCCTTCTTGGCTAATAAACATGCGAATTATTCTATAAAAGATAGAGTAACTCCAAAAAATGCGCGTTACTTTAAATCAATAAACCAGTTAATTCTATTAGTTAACAAGTTTTTACCTAAAATATTCTCTTGTAAACTGATCAAAACCTAGTGGTTTAATTTTATATCGAAATAGAGTATACGACAAAAAAATCGTTGAATATTTATTTCATATAAGAATCATTCTCATAAATAGCCTTGCTGAAAGGTGTCAGCTTGCTAATTTTGTGATATACATCACGTTAATTAATTAGAAAGATGGTAAGCTGTTACCATTCGAAGAAAGAGGGTTACTTCGAAAATATATTTACCTTTATTATTGTTTTTTTAAGTTTTTTAAGCAAATTATGCCCTCTTATAATTATTACTGAAATAAGCACATTATCATCTATCTAAGCTATTCTTATTAGTTATGACGATAACGGCTAATTTGCTTAAAAAATTTAACATTTTATCAGGAGTCTCTTTATGTCCGTAACTAACGTTACTGAACTCAATGATTTGGTTGCTCGTGTAAAAAAAGCTCAACGTGAATTTGCTAACTTCTCTCAAGAACAAGTTGATGCTATTTTCCGTGCTGCTGCATTAGCTGCCGCTGATGCCCGTATTCCTCTTGCAAAATTGGCTGTTAAAGAGTCTGGTATGGGTATCGTTGAAGATAAAGTGATTAAAAACCACTTTGCTTCTGAGTACATCTACAATGCGTATAAAGACGAAAAAACCTGCGGTATCTTATCTGAAGATCTGACTTACGGCACAATAACCATTGCTGAACCTATTGGGATCATCTGTGGTATCGTACCAACAACTAACCCAACTTCTACTGCGATTTTTAAAGCATTAATTAGCTTAAAAACACGTAATGGTATTATCTTCTCTCCACACCCTCGTGCAAAAGAAGCGACAAACCGTGCAGCTGAAATCGTCTTAAATGCAGCTATCGCTGCTGGCGCACCAAAAGATATTATCGGTTGGATTGATGAGCCTTCTGTTGCCCTATCTAACGCGTTAATGCACCATGATGATATTAACCTGATCTTAGCGACAGGTGGTCCAGGCATGGTTAAAGCAGCGTATAGTTCTGGTAAACCAGCTATCGGTGTTGGTGCAGGTAATACACCAGTGGTTATTGATGATTCTGCTGATATCAAACGTGCAGTGGCTTCAATCTTAATGTCTAAAACTTTCGATAACGGCGTAATATGTGCATCAGAGCAATCTGTTATCGTTGTTGACAGCATTTACAAACAAGTTCGTGAGCGTTTCTCAACTCACGGCGGTTACATGCTGACAGGTAAAGAATTAAAAGCTGTTCAAGACATCATCTTAAAAGACGGTAACTTAAACGCAGCTATTGTGGGTCAACCTGCAACAAAAATTGCTGAAATGGCTGGCATTGAAGTACCTGTAAATACCAAAATTTTAATTGGTGAAGTCAAAGAAACAACAGAAGCAGAACCATTTGCTCACGAGAAATTATCTCCACTATTAGCCATGTATCATGCTCAATCGTTTGAAGATGCGGTGCTAAAAGCTGAAAAATTAGTTGAGATGGGTGGTATCGGTCACACTTCTTGCTTATATACAGACCAAGATAACTGTCCTGAACATGTTGCCTACTTCGGCGACAAAATGAAAACATCTCGTATTTTAATCAATACTCCAGCATCTCAAGGTGGTATTGGTGACTTATACAACTTTAAGCTTGCTCCTTCTCTAACATTAGGTTGCGGTTCATGGGGTGGTAACTCCATTTCTGAAAACGTAGGGCCAAAACACCTTATCAACACTAAAACCGTGGCGAAAAGAGCAGAAAATATGTTGTGGCATAAACTTCCAAAATCTATTTACTTCCGCCGTGGTTGTTTACCTATCGCTCTAGAAGAGATTGCGACTGACGGTAAAAAACGTGCCTTTATCGTGACCGACAGTTTCTTATTCAACAATGGTTATGTTGATGAAGTCACTCGCGTACTGAAAAAATTTGGCGTTGAAACAGAAGTCTTCTTTGAAGTTGAAGCCGATCCTACATTAAGTATTGTGCGTAAAGGCGCAGAACAAATGAACAGCTTTAAACCTGATGTGATCATCGCATTAGGTGGTGGTTCACCAATGGATGCGGCGAAAATCATGTGGGTTATGTATGAACACCCTGAAACTCATTTCGAAGAATTAGCATTACGCTTTATGGATATCCGTAAACGTATTTACAAATTCCCGAAAATGGGTGTGAAAGCACAAATGGTTGCTATCACAACAACATCAGGTACTGGCTCTGAAGTAACACCATTTGCGGTAGTAACTGATGACGAAACAGGCCAAAAATATCCATTAGCAGACTATGCATTAACCCCAGATATGGCTATCGTTGATGCAAACCTTGTTATGAATATGCCTAAATCTCTGTGTGCATTTGGTGGTTTAGACGCTGTAACTCACGCATTAGAAGCCTATGTTTCTGTATTAGCGAACGAATATTCTGATGGGCAAGCACTGCAAGCATTAAAATTACTGAAAGAATATCTGCCTGCAAGTTATCATGAAGGCGCAAAAAACCCTGTTGCTCGTGAGCGTGTTCATAATGCGGCAACTATTGCAGGTATTGCTTTTGCTAACGCATTCTTGGGTGTTTGTCACTCAATGGCGCATAAATTAGGCTCTGAGTTCCATATTCCTCACGGTTTAGCTAATGCGTTATTAATTTCAAACGTTATTCGTTATAACGCTAATGACAACCCAACAAAACAAACTGCATTTAGCCAATACGACCGTCCTCAAGCACGTCGTCGTTATGCAGAAATTGCTGATCACTTAGAACTTTCAGCACCAGGTGACCGCACTGCTGCTAAAATTGAAAAATTGTTAGCTTGGTTAGAAGAAATGAAATCTTCATTAGGCATTCCATCTTCTATTCGTGAAGCTGGTGTTCAAGAAAGTGATTTCTTAGCAAGAGTTGATAAATTATCTGAAGATGCGTTTGATGATCAATGTACTGGTGCTAACCCACGTTACCCACTGATCTCTGAACTGAAACAACTGTTATTAGATTCTTACTACGGTCGTGAATTTAATGAGCATCCCGTTGTTGAAGTAAAAGAAGAAGCAAAACCAGCTAAAAAAAGCAGTAAAAAATAATCGAAACACACTGTGTTAATGTGATCCTCGATATTTCGGTTATTTGTTCTTAAATAGAAACCCAGTCCTATGGCTGGGTTTTTTTATGGCTGATCATTTGTTTATATGCATTTTGCTACTGATTTCTGAGATTGAGGAATAAGGCGGGATAAGTCACTATTCAGTCATAAATTATAGGTATTTACACCTAGTTAAAAAGTTTGGTTTTTACTATAAAAATAGTGTCTTCCTTTATACGTTCATAATTAGCTCTAAAAAAGACGCTGAACAACTTATCATTCAAGTCATACCATCGCATTACCATATTATAAAAAATGCCTTAGAGATGATTACAAGGCGCATCAAACTCTTTTCCTCTTTCATTAGTTGGTATAATTATTTCATTCTTACCTTATTTTCTTCATAAAATGACTATAACGATATGTGAAGCTATTGTGTTCGCTTTACGATTTACAATCGTGCTTTTCTTCTTATCCGATAAAAATAAATAGACTTCATCATTTTGATTATTAATTAGTAATCAAAATATAGAAATATAAATATTTTATATCCCTAGCTACATTGGATTTATAAAAAACATAATTTTAATAAAATATTATCGAAATGAGGCTTGCTAGCTGGCGAACGTAATAAAGGTCGCTATTTGTGCTTTCCACATAGAAATTACTCCTTTAGGAGTATAAAAGGAGCCTGTTTATCCGTATTGACAGGCATAAAGTGAAGTGCTTTATTTATTCAATAACAAATTAAGCATCCTATAATCAGCATCTATAAGACCCGATATAAATGTTTCATTATACAAACCATAGATCAAAGAAATATTTTTTCAGTATTTCATGACTATCTTTATTCAATTTTATTAAACTATGAATAATATAAATGCATCAAATGTCTATCTCTCTTATCATTTGTAAAAAACAATATCGACATCACAAAACAAACACCTTACGTATATTTGATTATGTCTTTTTTGATTAATGATAATGAAATAAATAAATTTCCCCATCAAAAAATAACATCTCGTCACAGACGAAAATCAAACTCACCGCAATTTGATATAAAAAAAGCCAATAAATTGGCTAAAAATTAAAAATATATAAGTATTTTTTAGTATTACGTAATATAACACTTTATTTGAATTCTTATTTCATCCCCCTCTTTCACTCTGACAAATTAGTAAAAGAGGGAAATTGAAAAGGTTACTCTTGTTCAATACACCCTTTTAGCGTTGCCTGCGTATAATGCTTACGGCAGACTGAAACATATTTTTCATTTCCACCTATTTCAACTTGAGCACCATCACTCAGTACATTTCCTTTATCATCTAAACGTAATACTTTATTTGCCTTTCTACCGCAGTAACATACTGTTTTAAGTTCTACCAGTTTATCAGCCCATGCTAATAAATAAGCACTACCTGTAAATAACTCACCTCTAAAATCCGTTCTTAATCCATAAGTGAGAACGGGAATATCATAGGTATCCGTTATTTCGCAAAGTTGTTCGACATGTGCCTTACTTAAAAATTGGCATTCATCAATCAATACACAGTGAATAGGCTGTTTGTTATGCTCAGCAACAATAACGTCGCGAATATTCATATCATCACTAAAGAGTAATGCATCCGCACTTAATCCTATTCTTGAGCTAATCTTCCCCTTTGCAAAGCGTGTATCAATAGCCGCAGTGAAAATCAATGTACGCATTCCTCGTTCATTATAGTTATAAGAGGATTGCAATAAAGATGTTGATTTTCCAGCATTCATGGCTGAATAATAAAAATAAAGTTGAGCCATCAGCTCACTCCTTAAATAGTGTTTATTTTCACGAGCGACAGTCTAACATAAACATTCTACAAGTTATCCATAACAAGTATTTATTACCTTTATTTCTATTCTAGATATACTACCGAAAGATGAACTTCGTTGTTAATGCTAATTTTTGCTTAAAAAATAAATAGCTTTAATAAGTACTTAACATATTAAAACACACCTTGATATACCTTTATTAAAGTATGAAAGTTAGTCCGATTCCATTTTTAGAAAAAAGTCCGTTATTATAAAAAAATGAACAAAGCTTTCTATTCTTTAGCATTAGCGCTATCATCAGTTAAAAGATGCATTTCCTTACTAATATTTCCTTTATTGACTAAAGATGCCTCAACTTTTATTATTTTTTTCGTTGAGATATTAGTTTAAAAAAAAGAAATTTTACGTAAGGTTTGTATTTAGGTATTGCAGAAATTTAAATAGCAATCTATTATTAGTATTACATCAGCCAACAACATTTATTTGAGACCAGGAAAATGAGCGAATCTTTAAAAATATTAAATAACATCCGTACTCTCCGTGCACAAGCAAGAGAAACTTCTTTAGAAACTTTAGAAGAAATGCTGGAGAAACTCGAAGTTGTCGTTAATGAGCGTCGTGAAGAATTCTCATTAGAAAAAGCAGCTGAAGAAGAACGTGTTCAAAAATTACAAAAATACCGTGAAATGTTAGAAGAAGCCGGTATTGATCCAACAGACTTACTTGAAGCAAGTGCTGTTAATAAAACAGGCCGTGCTAAACGTGCAGCTCGCCCTGCTAAATACTCTTACGTTGATGAAAATGGTGAAACTAAAACTTGGACAGGCCAAGGTCGTACACCAGCAGTAATCAAACGTGCTATTGATGAAGAAGGCAAATCATTAGACGATTTCCTGCTGTAATTTAAGTCAATACTCTATTTGAAATACCCTTTTAAATAATTAAAAGGGTATTTTCTTGTTTACCTCATTTAATTAAACAAGCGTTTAATTTTAATATGTGCTGATGTTGTTTGTATTAAATGTGGGTAAGCGAAAATAAAAAATGTAATAACTGCGTTATTTATTTTTATTTATAATGAAAAAGGAGCTTTTATAGCTCCTTTTTTCTTTGATCCAATTAAACTAATATTATTAATTTTTATAATAACTTAAATACCAATCAACAAACTGTTTTACGCCATATTCTACTTCGGTATTCGGCGAAAAACCTATTGTCTCAAACAAGTCTTGGCAATCAGCACAAGTAGAAAGCACATCACCATCTTGCATTGGCATTAAATTCAATTTAGCTTTAATATTTAGTGACTTTTCTATCGCTTCAATGAATGCCATCAATTTGGTTGGCTGCCCATTACCCACATTATAGATTTTATAAGGAGCAGAACTTGAAGACGTTTCACCTTTCTCTACTGTCCAGTTTTCATCTGCTTCTGGTACAACATTAACTAATCGAACAACAGATCCCACAATATCATCGACATAAGTGAAATCACGCGTCATATTTCCACTGTTATAAACATCAATAGGTTCGCCAACTAGCATTGCCTTCGTAAATTTAAATAATGCCATATCAGGACGTCCCCAAGGACCATATACCGTAAAGAAACGTAATCCTGTTGTCGGTAATTGATATAAATGTGAATAGCTATGAGACATTAACTCATTGGCTTTCTTTGTTGCCGCATATAATGAAACTGGGTGATCAACACTATCTTCTGTTGAGAAAGGCTGTTTCTGATTTAAACCATAAACCGAGCTTGAAGAGGAATAGATAAGATGTCCGACTTTATTATGGCGACATCCTTCTAATATATTAATATGCCCAACAATATTCGCATCAATATATGCCATTGGGTTTTCAATTGAATAGCGAACACCTGGTTGAGCAGCTAAATGAATAACTCGGTCAAATTGGTGTGATGCAAATAATTGAGCCACTTTTGCTGAGTCAACGATATCAAGTTTCTCAAAATGGAATTTTTCTAGCTGTTGTAATTTAGCTAATCGAGCTTCTTTTAAACGCACATCATAATAATCATTCATGTTATCTATTCCGACAACATGATAACCCATTTCGATTAAACGCTGGCTCATATGATAGCCAATAAAACCCGCAGCACCTGTTACCAATATTTTCATATTATTACTCAATAACCCAATAATTTATTTTTCATGTCAACGCTATCATGCTTAATATCACCTAGATTAAACATCATAACGCTTAACATCGTCATACATTACAGAAATCAACATGGCTCAATACTAAATGCATTGAGCCATACCTTAATCTCTTACAATCACTTTATCTAGCTTTTCTCATAAAATATCAGCTTATTATGCATCATTCATTTATAAGAATTATACAATGAGATTAACCATATAAATGATTATTAATGGGCTTTATTTCACTGTATCTTTAATGATTTTAGCCATTGTGCAAAGTCTTCACCGAACTCTTCGTGCTGTATTCCGTACTCTACGAAGGCTTTCATATACCCTAATTTATTACCACAATCGTGGCTTTTCCCTTGCAGGTGATAAGCTTCAACAGCTTCTTTTTCAATCAGCATTGCAATCGCATCCGTTAACTGAATTTCATCTCCGGCACCAGGTGCTGTTCTCGCTAATAGTGGCCAAATACTTTCAGATAACACATAACGCCCTACGATAGATAAATTCGAAGGTGCTTCTTCTTTCTTAGGTTTTTCAACAACACGAGTAATTGGTTTGCTATCACCTGGGAATAAGTTTTCACCCATGCAATCAACAATACCATAATTAGAGACTTCATCTTCAGGAACAGGCTCAACAAGGATTTGACTTGCGCCTGAACGCTCAAAATGAGAAAGCATCTCTTTTAAGTTAACTTTCGTTAAATCAGCACTGTATCTGTCTAAAATAACATCAGGCAGGATAACAGCGAAAGGTTCATCACCAATTAATGGCTTAGCACATAAAATGGCATGGCCTAATCCTTTCGCTATTCCCTGACGAGTTTGCATAATAGTGACATGGCTTGGGCAAATGCCTTGTACTTCTTCTAATAACTGGCGTTTTACTCGTTTTTCTAAAATTGCTTCTAATTCAAAACTTGTATCAAAATGGTTTTCAATTGAATTTTTAGATGAATGTGTAACAAGTACAATTTCATTAATACCTGCGGCAATACATTCATTCACCACATATTGAATAAGAGGCTTATCAACCACTGGCAACATTTCTTTTGGAATTGCCTTGGTTGCAGGTAGCATTCGTGTTCCTAATCCAGCAACAGGGATCACCGCTTTTCTAACTTTACGCACTGCTGATGACATTATACTTCTCCTGCAATTCGTACCGTTCTACTTTCAGATGTGAATGGGTACAATTAAAAATAATCGCCAGAGTATACCAGCTAATATCTAAGGATAAACAGAGTCCTACCCGTTAATTGAGATAGTTCTTCATTTATGTTTAATATATGCACGATATTCTGTTTTTATTTAATCTAAATTTAACTTTTATAGATAGGGGAAAACATTAATTTAATCTGGTTTGTGTTATCCCAAATTTTACATTGCCAATTTGTTCCCTCACATTTTACTTGATTAATATATAAAAGTTGCAATGTACCTAAGGGAACACCGCTATTTAATTCAAATTTTTTACTTTCTGTTTTTATTTCAGCTTTTAAACCTGCTGAGGCTAATAATATATTTTTTTTCTGCGTATGATAATATCCTAGTGTTATAGGAAATTGTCCTTTTACCCCAATCTCATTAAGCATTTTATTTAGTTTATTCAACATATTATACATACTTGGTAAAGATCGTATTTTTTCTGATGACTTTAATACATCATTAAAAACAACCCGTAAGAGTAAAGCGACCAAAAGCCCATTTTCATCATCTCTCGATATATCGACACAATAGAAGATAATTTGATCTTCGGATAAAGCCGCAATATCAAATAATAAACCCATTTTAGCAATATCATTTAATTGACGATAATTAACACAATATCCCGCAACAATCTGCTTAACCTGTGGTTGCATCTGTTTTATGAACGATTGAATATAATGGGTATCTTTTCGTAAGCTATTCCAAAGTGGTTCTAAATGTATACCTTCTATTAATACTGATTCAAAAAAGCCAGGGCATAATACTTCAATGACTTTTTGTTTTAATTTCTCAAGATGTGTTATTGGCTTAAGAAAAATCTCTTGTGCCCCTAAACGCAACATATCATCTACTTCAGCCATATTATCTGTACATGAAATAGCAATAACAGGAATAGCCAATTTACGTTGTTCAAGATGACATAAAAAAGTGGGACCATTCATTACTGGCATACGGATATCACATAAAATAAGATCAGGAAGCAATCCCCCTTCTAATAAAGATAATGCTTGGCTACCGTTATCTGTTGTATAAACGCAAGCCTTTTCATGTGAGAAATATTCCGTCAACATGGTGCGAAAAACGACCTCATCATCAATTATTAAGATTTTTTTACCCACTAAGGCTTTATTCATTGGTGACTCCGGTAACTATCGTTTCACATGCTGATTAATTAGCGCTACATTATTAGTTTAGTTCAACATTGACGTTAATTATTCCCAATCATTACTTTTTTCAATCTATGGGAAATCGTCATACTGATAACGTGAGTTAGGACATTATTTTGTCAAGTTTATGCCCCTGTAATAGCCAATTATTCTACTCGAATTGCTGTGAGCCTTACCATTTAGGTCAAAAGAACGCCCCAACAGCAGAAGCATTGATGCGTTCGCGTTATAGCGCGTTCGTTAAACATAATGCTGATTACTTAATCAAGACGTGGCATCCCTCTTATCGTGTTGTCTCCTTGCATGATGAATTAGTTTCTGGCTTTCCAAATACACAATGGCTTGGACTCAATGTTATCTCATCGCAAGTAAGCACAAATAAAAATGAGGCATATGTTGAATTCTCGGCTTGCTTTATTGAAAGAAATGCCGATGATAAACAGTACTTACATGAACGCTCTCGTTTTCTAAAAATAGATGACTGTTGGTTTTATATTGACGGTGTGAAACCGAAAGTGGGGCGAAACGATCCCTGCCCTTGTGGTTCAGGGCGTAAATACAAAAAATGTTGTGAAAATAACATCAAATAACTGCAAACACAGAAGTAAAAGAAAGGATTTATCCATACATGCAACACCAAAATACTCAAAAAAAAATACTGCGTACTATTTGCCCTGATGCAAAAGGACTTATCGCTAAAATCACGAATATTTGCTACAAACATCAATTAAATATTGTTCAAAATAGTGAGTTTGTTGATCATCGTACAGGTCGCTTTTTTATGCGCACCGAGCTTGAAGGTATCTTTAATGATGAAACCTTTCTTGCAGATTTAGATGATGCCTTACCACAAGGCTCAAAACGTGAATTAAATACCGCAGGTCGTCGTCGCATTGTCATTATGGTGACAAAAGAAGCACACTGCTTGGGTGACTTATTAATGAAAAGTGCATTTGGTGATTTGGATGTAGAAATTGCCGCCGTCATTGGTAATCACGATACGTTAAAACATCTAGTAGAACAATTTGGTATTCCTTTCCATCTTGTTAGCCATGAAGGCTTAACCCGTGATCAGCATGATGAAAAGTTAATTGCACAAATTAATCAATACAAACCTGATTATGTTGTACTCGCAAAATACATGCGTGTATTAACACCTGCATTTGTACAAAACTTCCCGAATCAAATTATCAATATTCACCACTCTTTCTTACCTGCCTTTATTGGTGCACGCCCTTACCATCAGGCTTATGAGCGCGGTGTGAAAATCATTGGTGCAACAGCACACTACGTAAATGATAATTTAGATGAAGGCCCAATCATCACTCAAAATGTGATTAATGTTGACCATACGTTTTCTGCTGAAGATATGATGAGAGCCGGTCGAGATGTTGAAAAGAATGTTCTTAGCCATGCTTTATATTGGGTACTTTCACAACGTGTCTTCGTTTACGGTAACAGAACAATCATTTTATAAGTTTTCTGTCACTAATAACGCAAACAGTGTGACTATCTAAATGTAAACCGCGATATAAAACATATCGCGGTTTATTTTTTATCTCTTACTAATAGAGATGATATTGCTTAAAATCAATACGATAGCGCATAAAGCTCGAACGATACGCACAATTTTACAGCAGTCAGTCTGTTTTTAGTAAAATAGCGCTTTACAGATCTCAGGTATTTGGTATTATTGCGCCCGCTGTCACGGACAGCAAAACAATTTAATGTTGGTGGGATACCCAAGCGGCCAAAGGGAGCAGACTGTAAATCTGCCGTCACAGACTTCGAAGGTTCGAATCCTTCTCCCACCACCATCTCCTCTTAGCTTTACCCCAAAAAATTCTTTTTATTTCATTTTATTAATTAAATCCAAAAATCGATTCAATACACTTGAATGATACTTAGATTTATAGATATAACAGCTATACTGAATTTCAGGCTGAATTAATGGTATAAAGCATAAATCTGCTTCATACTCACTTTTCAATGGGTTTTCATCTGTTAATAAAAGAGAATGATGCGTTTGAATAAAACGTAAACAGCAATTAAGATCATCCATTATTCTGACACACACTGTCTTTCCTCTATCCCCAATTTCACTCTCTAATTTTTTTATCTTAGCTGTTTTGTATAATGCCGGATCACATAACCAAATATTTTCACTTAAAAGCCTATCAATATTATTATTCACACTATTCACGAGTGTTTTTTGACAACAAATACCCAAGTGTTTATTTTCTATTTTATGAAGAAGACTAAATTTTTCACTAATAATTTTCTCAGAACTTAATATTAATGTATTACCATCATAGTCGGGTATTTCTTCAAAGTTTTCTCTTGAAAATCGCATTATATTTATATGGGAATAATTTTTATTTGCTGCTTGATAAAACTGAGTTAAATACTGACTTTTTCCCCAATCATAATAAACATGAATGCTATTATTTATAATCCCCGAGATATGTTTTTTAGTTATCTCTTTTTCCTGAAGATAGAGCGATTTCAAATCATTATAAAGCTCAAGACCCTCTTGGGTTAAACTCATACCAAACTTCTCTCGCTTAAATAAACGCTTTCCTAACACGGCTTCAAAGTCTTTGATAGATTTAGCGACGGGAGGCGTCGTGCGATTCATCACCCGCGCCGCTTTACTTAACGAGCCGTTTTCGACTACAGCCATAAAGGCTTCTAACTTACGAGAAAAAAACATAATTCACCATTCCTTTGCTGTGTAGAATAAAATAATTTCATTGATTCATTTAATGTAAATAAAATAGTGATTAATTAATTTAAAAATTAATTTTATATAAAAGCAGTCTTATATAAATATTCTTTTACCTCCTTTTAATGAATACAATTTATAACTACAATATTATTTTTATTATGTCATCATTCTTCACATATAAAGAATAATAATACTTATATTCTTCTATCAAAGATTAGTTTATGTTTCTAGTTTGTTTAATTAATATTTTTTGTTATACAATTAATTATTTTTATTAAATTAGCGCGCTTTATTTAATGGCCTTTATTTTTTATCTCATTTTATCTTTCTCTTGATAAGCTGTGCCATCATTTCAGTGATTTGCTTACATTCATTTTATGATCCTGCTAGTATAAGACATCCTATTATTCAATATATAAATGGTTACAGTCACATGAAATTTGTCTCTTTCAATATTAATGGTTTACGCGCTCGTCCTCACCAACTTGAAGCTATCATAGAAAAACATCAGCCAGATGTTATTGGACTTCAAGAAACGAAAGTTCATGATGATATGTTTCCATTAGATACGGTGGGTGCCTTGGGTTATCATGTTTTCTATCATGGTCAAAAAGGGCATTATGGAGTTGCCTTACTCACAAAAGAAAAACCTGTCGCAGTACGTAAAGGCTTTCCTGGCGATGAGGATGATGCTCAACGTCGAATGATCATGGCAGATATCGAAACACCAGCGGGTTTATTAACAGTTATGAACGGTTATTTCCCTCAAGGCGAAAGCCGTGATCATGAAACTAAATTTCCAGCAAAAGAAAAATTCTATGCTGACCTGCAAAATTACCTAACCTCCAGCTTAAAACCAACCTCTCCAGTACTTATTATGGGTGATTTAAATATTAGCCCAACAGATAAAGATATTGGTATTGGCGAAAATAATATGAAACGTTGGTTAAAAACAGGTAAATGTTCTTTCCTACCAGAAGAGCGGGAATGGCTGGCAACCTTAATGGGTTGGGGGTTAACAGATACATTCCGCCAACAACATCCTGAAGCTGATGATAAATTCTCGTGGTTTGACTATCGTTCTAAAGGGTTTGATGATAACCGAGGCTTACGCATTGACTTACTTCTAGCAAGTCGCTGCTTAGCGGATAATTGTATTTCAACAGGAATTGATTACGAGATCCGTGGAATGGAAAAACCATCTGATCACGCACCAGTTTGGGCTGAATTTAAAATCTAATCAGATAAAATCTTAATTCAGTAAAAGCACTTCCCTAAATAATAAAGGAAGTGCTTTTTTATTTGTGCTTAATTATCAGTAGTTGTTTCTTTACTCTGCGCTTTATTTTTCGCGGGGCTTGCTTTGTTACTTCCTTTAGTTGCTGTCTTGCGCTTTTTATTATGCGCGGGTGCGGGAAGATTTCTGAAAGCTTGAATATTTGGACGACGCTTCGCTTGAGTAATCAACTCTATCAAGGTGTTATTTAATGGCATCATAAAATCTTGATATTTAAATTGTTTCTCACTAATTTGCGTGAGTATCGATTCCCAATGTGCAGTCATATCCGGTAAAGTTGCCATATCTGGCAATACATGAATTAATGCTCTACCCGCTGGGGTTGAATTAATGGCTCGCCCTTTCTTTTGCAAAAAACCACGCTTAAATAACAGCTCAATAATTCCCGCTCTTGTCGCCTCAGTGCCTAATCCATCCGTTGCTCTTAGGATTTTCTTAAGCTCTTTATCTTGAACAAAGCGCGCAATTCCAGTCATAGCAGAAAGCAATGTTGCATCAGTAAAAGGTCTTGGAGGCTGCGTTTGCTTTTCAACAATCTCTCCCTTTTCACACAGCAGTTCATCACCCTTAGCCACTATTGGCAATGCAGAGCCGTCATTTTCAGCATCTTGCTCTTTCGCACCTAATAAAACTCGCCATCCTGCTTGCGCTAAAAAACGCGCTTTAGCGATAAATTTGCCATTCTCAATATCAAGTTCAATAACGCATTTACGATAGACAGCATCAGGCATAAATTGCATTAGATATTGGCGAGCCACGAGATAATAAATATTTTTCTCATTTTCACTTAATGAGATATTGCCCGTTTTTGCCGTTGGAATAATTGCATGGTGAGCATCAACTTTTTTATCATCCCAGCAACGATTCTTTTTATCAATATCTAGAGTATCTTGCGGTAATAAGCTTGCGTCATGTGTGCTGATCGCATTAATAACGGCATGGCGGCCAGCAAAATGTTCATCAGGAAGATAACGGCTATCAGAACGCGGATAAGTAATTAATTTATGCGTTTCATATAATCGCTGGCAGGTATCTAAGACTTGTTGTGCGCTTAAACCAAAACGTTTTGCCGCTTCAATTTGTAACGCTGAAAGCGAAAAGGGTAATGGGGCAATTTCAGACTCTTGTTTATCTTGGTAATCTGTAACATTCGCTGGCTTGCCTTGAATTCTCTCAACAACATGCTCTGCAAGCTTACGATTTAATAATCGCCCTTCTTCATCTTGCCAAGGTTCACAATGTTCACTTGGTTGCCAAATCGCGGTAAAGCGTTCATCGGCAGGTGTTACAACATGTGCTTTAACTTCAAAAAAATCTTTAGGAACGAAGTTTTCAATTTCTTCATCACGCCGAACCACTAAGCCTAATACTGGCGTTTGTACTCGCCCTACTGACAATACACCTTGATAACCATTACGCTGACCTAATAGCGTATACGCTCGAGTCATGTTAATACCATAAAGCCAATCTGCTCTTGCTCGCGCTAAAGCAGATACGCACAATGGTACAAACTCATGGTTATAACGTAGCTTATCAATAGCTCGCGTCACTGCCGCTGGGTTTAAGTCATTAATTAAGCAACGACGCGCCTGTTTTCTTTGCTCTTCACTGATATTTAAATAGTTAAGTACTTCATCGACTAAGAGCTGACCTTCACGATCGGGGTCCCCCGCGTGGATCACTTCTTTTGCCTGCTTAAGTAGTGTTTTGATGGTTTCTAGCTGCTTTTTAACATCAGCTCGGGGCTTGAGTTGCCATTTTTCAGGAATAATGGGCAAATCATCTAACGACCAGCGGGCGTACCGCGGGTCGTATGCATCCGGCTCAGCTTGTTCAAGTAAGTGACCAACACACCACGTCACATACTGGTTATCACCACAAAGAATAAAGCCATCGCCCCGTTTATGGGGCTTTGGCAATACATCAGCAATAGCGCGAGCAAGGCTGGGTTTTTCTGCAATAAATAATCTCATTACGTTAGTTAGTCACTTCAATCAACGCTTTTCCTGCCACTGGCTCAGTTAACTCACCGATAGAGGTTAGTTCAATATCAAAACGAGCAGCGACCTCTTTAACCTGTTCCACGGCTTCAGGTAATACAGCTAATAATAAGCCACCTGATGTTTGCGGATCACAGAGTAATTTACGTTGCATTTCAGTGATCTCACCAATTAAATGACCATAACTTTCAAAGTTACGACCTGTACCACCAGGAACACAGCCTTGTTCAATATAAGACTCTACTTCTGGCAATCTTGGGACTTGTGAGAAATGAATGGTGGCTTGTACACCAGAGCCATCACAGATTTCGCTTAAATGCCCTAATAAACCGAATCCTGTAACGTCTGTCATTGCAGTGACGCCTTCGATATCAGAAAAATCAGAACCGGCTTTATTCATACGGCACATAATTTCTGTTGCTAAACCTTGGTGCTCTGGTTTTAACAAACCTTTTTTCTCAGCCGTTGTTAATACACCAATACCCAAAGGTTTAGTTAAAAAGAGCTGACATCCTGCTTTAGCTTCACTGTTTTTCTTCACTTTGCTCACAGGCACGACACCTGTAACGGCAAGGCCAAAAATAGGTTCTGGCGCATCAATTGAGTGACCACCAGCCAGTGAAATGCCTGCTTCTTGGCAAGCAGCTCGACCACCCTCAATCACTTCACGCGCAATTTCAGGTGCCAGTTTACTAATAGGCCAGCCTAAAATAGCGATTGCCATAATAGGTTTTCCGCCCATTGCAAAAATATCACTGATTGCATTCGTTGCAGCGATACGCCCAAAATCATAAGGATTATCAACGATTGGCATAAAGAAATCAGTAGTACTGATAATACCTGTGCCATTTCCTAAATCATAAACAGCAGCATCATCTTTGGTTTCATTACCTACAAGTAAGTGAGGATCATGAAACTTAGCTTGTTCGCTATGTAAAATGGTTTCTAAAACTTTTGGCGAGATCTTACAACCACAACCTGCACCATGACTGTATTGTGTTAAACGAATTGCTTCAGACATAACATGCCATCCTTTTTAAAAATAAGTCACAAAATCAGTTAAGTCAGCAGGAGAAACCGTCATTGGCGCTTTCAGGGCTGGCGTGCCTAAATAAAGGAAACCAATAATCTGGTCATGTTCACCACAGCCAAGTCCTTCTCTTACAACTGCATCATGAGTCCAAGAGCCTGAACGCCAAATCCCCCCAAATCCTTGAGCAACAGCGGCCATTTGCATTGCTTGTACGCTACAACCGGCTGCAACAACTTGCTCCCATTCAGGAACTTTAGGATGATCTTTCACTTTCGCAATGACCGTGATGATCAATGGGGCACGAAAAGGTGCATTTTTTGCTTTTTCTTCAACTTCTGGCCCTAAATTACCCACAACCGCGGCTTTATGTAGTAATTGGCTAAAACGTTCAATGCCTTCATTTTGCATCACAACGAAATGCCACGGCTTAAGTGCACCATGATCAGGCGCGCGCATACCGGCTTGTAAAATAGTATTGAGGGCTTCACTATCGGGGGCTGGAGTAGTCAGTCGGGAAGCTGAACGGCGGTTCAAAAGCAGTGTTAATGCATCCATTTTTATTCTCCTGTCAGCATTTTATTTTAGCAAGATCCCATTCTTATGGGGATGGACAGTTCTTATCAATTCGCAGTATAACAAACTGTTATATTACCACCATCCGCAGATTTAGGCGGGAATTTTTCTAAAAATCAGGTATGTGGTCATTTAATCGTAATTTATTGTTCATAAAATGATTAATCTTAGCTTACTAAGTTAATTTAAGCTGATTTTGATCCTATTTTTCTTTTTAATTTGACGATTTTCTATATTACTTTGATGCCTTTTTGTGTGAATTTATTTAACTATTTTTACGTAAGATAAATGTTTGCTTAATAACATCTTAAGTAAAAAGTTATCATTAGTGTTTTCCTAAAAATCAATGACAGACATTCAATAAGAGCTATATTAGAATATTCCTTTATTGTTATTACTATTCTCTCTATTGATAACAACATTTTTTGTTTTAATAGTATGAGATTATGTAGATGTAGCCTGCTTACCAATAATTCTAGCATGACTGTTTAGGATTAAATTTTAGCTTTACATGATGTGGAGATAATATGAATAAAATTATGGAGTTAATCGGCGCAATATTAAAATTCAGTTGGCAAGCCATTAACTTTATCAGAAAATTAATCTTAAACGTTATTTTCTTTTTCCTTCTCTTTGTGGTCATTGGTATTTTCTTAATTAGCAAAGAAGCACAAAAACCAATGGATTATGAAGGCGCCCTTCTTGTTGATCTTAAAGGTGTGATTGTTGACCAAACTGCAACCCAAAATCCTTTAGGGGAAGTTGGGCGTGAGCTTTTAGGCGTTTCGGGTAGCCAGCTCCAAGAAAATTCATTATTTGAAGTCGTCGATACACTACGCCTAGCCTCTCAAGATCCGAAAATTAAAGGTATGGTGCTTAAACTTGATGAATTTGTCGGCGCAGATCAGCCTTCGCTAAATTATATTGGTAAGGCACTTACTGAATTTAAAAAAACAGGCAAACCGATTTTTGCAGTGAGTGGCTATTACAGTCAGCCGCAATATTATCTCGCTTCTTATGCAGATAAAATTTATCTCACACCTCAAGGTGCAGTGGGTGTTTATGGTTTTGGCTTTCAAAATCTCTATTACAAAACACTGTTAGAAAATTTAAAAGTAAGTACTCATATTTTCCGCGTAGGAACGTATAAATCTGCGGTTGAACCGTTAATGCGCAATGATATGTCTGCGGAATCTCGAGAAGCTTCATTACGTTTAGTTAATGCGCTGTGGTCTACTTATTTAACTCAAGTGGCAGAAAACCGTAGCATTACCACAGAAGATGTTTTCCCAGGTGCAAAAGAGATGATTGCACAGCTACGCAATGCAGATGGGGATAACGCAACTTATGCGCTAAATCGTAAATTAGTGGATTCTGTCAGCTCATACGCTCAATTTGAAGCTGATATGACAGAAACCTTTCAGTGGGATAAAGAGAACAAGCAATTTAACAATATCAGTATTTATGATTATGCCGATACGTTAACTTCATCATTACCTGCAAATGATGAAGGTAATATTGCCGTAGTCGTTGTTCAAGGCGCCATTATTGACGGCGAAAGCATTCCGGGCTCCGCAGGCGGTTCCACCATTGCAAATCAAATTCGCCAAGCCCGTTTAGATCCTAATATTCGAGCACTTGTATTACGTGTAAATAGCCCAGGTGGTAGTGTTTCAGCATCAGAACAAATTCGCAGTGAAGTTGAAGCCTTTAAACAACAGAAAAAACATGTGGTTGTTTCAATGGGAGGATTAGCAGCATCAGGAGGATATTGGATCTCCACACCTGCAAATAAGATTATTGCTAGTCCTTCAACATTAACGGGTTCTATTGGTATTTTCGGTGTTATTAATACCTTTGAAAACAGCCTAGAGTCTATTGGTGTTTATACCGATGGTGTCACAACATCACCTTTAGCAGGATTATCTGTCACCAATAAGTTGCCTGAAGAATTTGCCGAGTTGTTACAACTGAATATCGAAAGTGGTTATAAAACATTTCTTAATTTAGTGGCTGAATCTCGTAAAAAAACGCCAGCTCAAATTGATCGTATTGCTCAAGGTCGAGTGTGGGTAGGAATAGATGCAAAAAATGTGGGCTTAGTCGATGAGTTTGGTGATTTTGATGATGCCATTGATGCCGTTGCTAAAATGGCAAAAATTAAAGAGCCTGTTATTGATTGGATGAAGCCAGAATTAAGTCTCTCTGAACAGATAATCATGAGCTTATCAAATAATGCAAAAGCTATTATCCCTGATCCATTACAAGCTTATTTACCAGCCCCTGTTTTAAGAGAAGTAAAATCACAAACGGAGTTTTATCGCAATATGAATGATCCGCTTAACCGTTATGCGTATTGCTTATCTTGTGGTGATATTCAATAGCCGTTTTTGTTTCAACACCTGCTCTTTCAGAGCAGGTGTTTTTCTCTTTTTTTCCTGACTTTGTTTAGCATAATATACTGACGATTATTTTTTGCCCGTTTTTATCAATAGTATTTTTAACACAATGATTTAAAGCAGATATTCATTAATCTCTATTTTCTTTTTTTAGCATCCTTTCCTTTTTTTATTCTGTAAACTCCCTATAATCAGGTATTTCTCACAGCCTAATAAGAGTGTTTTGTCTGATGCAAAAGAAATCAATCTACGTTGTATACACGGGTGGTACTATTGGTATGCAACATTCTGAACACGGCTATATTCCTGTATCAGGACATTTACAACGCCAATTAGCCAAAATGCCAGAGTTCCATCGCGAAGAAATGCCTGATTTCACAATCAAAGAGCATCTTCCGCTGATCGACTCTTCAAATATTACCCCTGAAGATTGGCAATCTATTGCTGATGATATTAGTGAAAATTATCACAACTATGATGGATTCGTTATTCTTCATGGTACTGATACAATGGCATTTACTGCTTCTGCACTCTCTTTTATGTTTGAGAATCTTAGCAAGCCTATTATTGTTACTGGCTCTCAAATTCCTTTAGAAGCCTTACGGTCTGATGGACAAACAAACCTATTAAATGCGCTTTATCTCGCTGCTCATCATCCAATTAATGAAGTGGCTCTATTTTTCAATAACACGCTGTATCGCGGAAACCGCACCGTAAAAGCACATGCCGACGGCTTTAATGCCTTTGCATCGCCAAATAGCGCACCACTGTTAGAAGCGGGCATTAATATTAAACAATTTAAAATTAATTCCTTTCCTAAAGGAAATGGTGAATTTACTGCACATAATATTACGCCTCAACCTATCGGTGTTGTCACAATTTATCCGGGTCTTTCCGATGAAGTCGTTAAAAACATCCTGATGCAACCTGTGAAAGCCTTAATATTGCGCTCTTATGGTGTCGGTAATGCACCATCACACCCAGCTTTACTTTCTACCCTACGTGAAGCAACAGAGCGTGGTATTGTTGTTATCAACCTTACACAATGTATTTCTGGCCGAGTGAATATGGAAGGTTATGCAACAGGTCAAGCATTAGCGGAAGTTGGGGTGATCAGTGGCTTTGATATGACATTTGAAGCAACATTAACTAAACTGCATTATCTTCTTAGCCAACAATATAATTACACTGAAATCTGCCGACTAATGCAACAAAACCTACGCGGTGAAATGACATTAGACGATAACGACTAAGTTTAATCTAAAGGTAAAAGTGGTGAAAAATTCTGCACTGTTATTAGTTGATATACAAAATGATTTTTGTACAGGTGGTGCATTAGCTGTTAATGAAAGCGACATAGTTATACAAACAGCCAATCAACTTATTCATAGTTTCAAGCAATCTAAAAATCCTATTATCGCCAGTTTAGACTGGCATCCAGCCGATCATCTTAGCTTTGCTGAAAATTCAGGCACAGTTGTGGGAGAGGTAGGTACTCTTAATGGATTACCACAAGTTTGGTGGCCAGTACATTGCGTACAAAATTCTTATGGCGCTGCATTTCATCCTGAATTAAACCAAGCACTGATTAATCATATTATTTACAAAGGGCAAAATCACCTTATTGATAGTTATAGTGCTTTTTTTGATAACGACCATGAATACCAAACAGGCTTGCATACACTTTTGCAGACATTAAATATAAAACATCTTTATATTTTAGGAATTGCTACGGATTACTGTGTCAAATTTACAGTGCTAGATGCGTTGTTATTAGGATATCAGGTTTCAGTTGTTACAGACGGTTGTCGCGGTGTCAATATTCAAGATGACGATAGCGAAAAAGCACTAGAAGAGATGAGAGCAAAAGGCGCAGCATTAATTGATTCAGCACATTGGCTTAATCGTAACAATCAATAAGTTCGTTATTTTCTTTATCTTCATAAAATGAAAAAGGGGCTAATTTTAACCAGTTCGGTTAATAAATAGCCTCTTTTTATATTTATTCTATCCATTCAACACAGGTTTTATTCATCATCCATTGGCGTTAACGTCGCTAAACGTTCAGATTGAAACTGAGCTTTTAATTCTTGTTTGCTCTTCATGGTAATTTGTCCATTAGTGCCTACCGTCATATGCTCAGGTGTGTGGTTATTTTTCGCCTGCCATAATAAAACAATCTGCATGCAATGTTCTTTTTGCTCATCGGTCAATGCAACACCATCAGGCCATTTACCTAGTTCAACTGCGGTTGAAATACGCTGATAAATTTCAGGGGTTACCATCGAAATAAGTTCATTAACTTCCATTGATTGCTCCATAAGCTAAATAATCATTTGAAATGGCTGAATCGTTTTTTCAGTTGTTATTATTTTGTTAACTTAATTGAGTTAACCGACTTGTTTTTCGCCTGTTTCACTATTCGTAAATGAAAGAGATGCTGAATTAACACAATAACGCTCCCCTGTTGGAGCTGGGCCATCATTAAAAACATGACCTAAATGTGCATCACATTGCTGACAACGGATTTCAGTTCTTTTCATATTATGAGAAAAATCATCAATATAGCGAATTGCATTATCACTAACAGGTTGATAAAAGCTTGGCCAACCACATCCCGCATCAAATTTTGTATCTGAATAAAACAGAGGAGCAGAACAACATAAACAGTGATAAATCCCTGTTTGACGGTTGTGTAATAATTTACCACTAAATGGCGGTTCTGTGCCTTGCTGTTGCGTTACATAACGTTGCATTTCGTTGAGTGTTGATAAATCAAGGTGATTGTTATTACTTGAAATATTCACTTTCTTTTCATTATCTGCCATGTCGACCTCTTGCCCAGAAAAATGCTTTTTAAAACAACAGTGAATAATAACAAAGATTTAACAACAAATCTGGAAAATATGGTCTAAAATCATCAAGAGTAATCTTTAGTTTTTGAAATGTGATGAATTTCACATAACGGAGCAAAGGTAACTTCATTTATCGGCGTTGATCCCGATAATACACAGCGTAACATTTGGCTAAAACGACCAATCTTTAAGCGAAAAGTGTTTTTTTAATTGATTTTTTGCAATTATTGACACGATTCCGCTTGACGATTGGCGCGGTTTTGGTAACTTTAGAAGCAACTTTTTAATTCACTAAATTAAAGCTGGTGGAATACATATGACTATCAAAGTAGGTATTAATGGTTTTGGTCGTATCGGCCGCATCGTTTTCCGTGCTGCTCAAGAACGTTCAGATATCGAAATCGTAGGTATTAACGATCTGTTAGACGCAGACTACATGGCATACATGCTGAAATACGATTCAACTCATGGCCGTTTCAACGGTACTGTTGAAGTAAAAGATGGCCACCTCGTTGTTAATGGTAAAACCATCCGCGTAACTTCAGAAAGAGATCCAGCAAATCTGAAATGGAACGAAGTCGGTGCTGACGTTGTTGCAGAAGCAACTGGTCTGTTCTTAACTGATGAAACCGCTCGTAAACACATCCAAGCTGGTGCGAAAAAAGTTGTTCTGACTGGTCCTTCAAAAGACAACACACCAATGTTCGTAATGGGCGTAAACCATAAATCATACGCAGGCCAAGATATCGTTTCTAACGCATCTTGTACTACTAACTGCTTAGCGCCTTTAGCTAAAGTTATCAACGATAACTTCGGTATCGTTGAAGGTCTGATGACTACTGTTCACGCAACAACTGCAACTCAACGTACTGTTGATGGTCCATCTGCAAAAGACTGGCGTGGTGGTCGTGGTGCTTCTCAAAACATCATCCCATCATCAACTGGTGCTGCTAAAGCGGTAGGTAAAGTTATCCCTGAACTGAACGGCAAACTGACTGGTATGTCTTTCCGTGTTCCTACTCCTAACGTTTCTGTTGTTGACCTGACTGCACGTCTGGAAAAACCAGCAACTTACGCTCAAATCTGTGACGCTATCAAAGCAGCAGCTGAAGGCGAACTGAAAGGCGTTCTGGGCTACACTGAAGATGCAGTTGTTTCAACTGACTTCAACGGTGAAGTTCTGACTTCAGTATTTGATGCTAAAGCAGGTATCGCACTGAACGACAACTTTGTTAAATTAGTTGCTTGGTACGATAACGAAGTTGGTTATTCAAACAAAGTTCTGGATCTGATTTCTCATATCTCTAAATAATTAGAGTTTAGAAAGTCACGATTTCTTTTAGAGCCACCTTTTCGGTGGCTCTTTTATTTTCTAGCCAGTCAGTTTATTGTATTGAAATAGTCAGTGACATAAGGTCATAAAATAATGAATGAGAAAATTTTTTCTTTGCCGATTATTGAACAAATATCACCTTACTTAAGTCGTCGGCAATTAGGCGAACTTCCTATCCTTGTTATTTCACATCCTAAAGTACGCGCAGCTATCAGTCTTCAAGGCGCACATTTAATTGCTTGGCAACCCGCACAAGAGCATCCTGTATTTTGGGTAAGCGAAGCCTCTCTCTTCACTCCCGGTGTTGCCATTCGTGGTGGTATTCCTATTTGCTGGCCTTGGTTTGCTTCAGCAGGTACACCAAGCCATGGATTTGCACGAATTCTTCCTTGGGAATTTAGTGCTCACACAGAGCAAGAGGATGGCGTACTCATTACCATGACACTAAAAGAGAGCCAGCAGACGCAGAAATATTGGCCTCATGAGTTTACGGTTATTGCTCGCTTTAAATTAGGCGCAACCTGTGAGGTTGAATTAGAATCTTACGGTGATTATGAAGCGACAGCCGCCCTTCACTCTTATTTTAATGTGAGTGACATTGATAATGTCTCTGTAACTGGCTTAGGAGGCCACTACATTGACACCGTGGCAGATAAAGAGGTTTACACTGATGAAACCTCATTACGCTTCAATGGACGCACTGACAGGCTTTATACAGAGCCTGACGATTTTAATCTTATTCATGATGATGGCTGGGATCGCACAATTGAGGTTCATCATTACCATCATAGTGATGTGGTATGTTGGAACCCCGGTGCAGAACTCGCAAGTTCAATGAAAGATATGAGCACAGGTGGCTATCGTAAAATGGCTTGCGTAGAAACCGCTCGTATTCACCAACCATTAAAACCAGATAACGTTCATCCTGGTCGCTTATCTCTGGTAGTTCGTGTTCGCAAAAATATTGCCGAAAAATAAAGTATTACTGATATCTTGCCACCATAAAAAAGCTTCGAGTTTGAATCGAAGCTTTTTTTATTATGGCTAATCTTACTAAATTCTAGTTAGATTTTCGCTAATTAGAATGCGTAAGTCACACCTGTCCACACAATCGCTGTAACAGATTTATTTACCATTGGGCTGTCTTTCACTTCACTTGGCAAATGGTCAACACGTCCCATCGCAAAGAAATTCCAGTTTTCAGCAAACTTATAGTTCGCCGATAGCTCTACATACGGTCTCCAGCTATCATTTGGCGTATATTCTGCTAAACCACTACGTTGAGATTCTGCGTGAGTAATACCATAAGCGTAACGGTTTTGCTTTTTGTTTTCCCAAACAACACCTGCACCTGGTTGTAAAGACCAGTTACCAAATTCGAAAGGATATAAATAAGCGGCGTCAGCGATAATACCGTTACTTTTGCCTAGCATATCACCAGAAACGATCGCTCTTAAGCTACCCCATGATTCGTGGTGTTTATAAGTAAAGCCACCCATCATAGTGTCACGGCGACGATTCAGTTTTTTCATTTGCTCATCGTCACTATCGCTTGGTTTAAAGGCTTGAGGATAGTAGTGTAAATCAACAGAAAGTTGATCTTTCGGTGTATTCCATAGGTAATATCCCGCCGCTAACGTTGCGAAATAGAAATTCTCTGATTGGTAATTAACTTGCGGTACTGGTAATAAATAATCTTTTGATTTAGCCCCTTTATAAGGAGTGACTTGTGCTAAAACTGAACCACCAATTGACCATTCTCCAGCAAATGCTGCTGGCGTGCTTAATCCTGCAATAACGGCCAAAGAAACGATAATCTTCTTATTACTCACGATGATTTTCCATATTGTCATTAATCATTAATAAAGTAGCAACCAAAAACCTATTTCAGTCACAACTAACTAAAACTGGCATTATTTTACCTATAATTATTTTATTTTTGCATTAAATGTGTAGCAATCAATGCTTGCCCTAATGCAATACCGCCATCACCAGCAGGTAACATCATAGGTGTTAATACTTTTTTATTGTTTAATTTTTTCTTAAACAGGTGTTTGAGTAGCATGTTATTTAACACACCCCCCGTAAGTACAATGGTATCAATCTGATGTTCATCCGCACATTGCAATGCAATTTTGCTTAAACTTTCAGCTAATAAATAATGAAATAACCACGCTTTTTCACTGACATTAAGATCAACATCTTCCCATTGTGTCCAAAAAACAGATAGATCAAGCAAGTTGTTTTTTACAGGCATCAAATGCCCATATTGCTTAATAATTTCTGTTTGTTTGTCTTGATGACACTGTAATGCCGCCGTTTGTAAATAACATGCAGCTTCACCTTCCCAACTTATTTCTTTAGGCGCTAATCCTAATGATGCTGAAACTGCATCAAAAAACCGACCACAAGAAGAGGCTTTAGGCGAATTTAAACCACGTTCTACTGCCTTACTTAATATTTGCAAATCATTACTAGGTATCATTTTGGCGATAACACTACCTTGCCAATCTTTAGAAAAAGTAGCTAAATGTGCGAACCAGTTTCGCCAAGGTTGAACTGAGGCAAGATTGCCTCCTGGCATAGCAACCGCAGGAAGCCCACCAATCCGTTCTGATTTCTGATAATCCACCAGCAAACATTCTCCACCCCATAAAGTCCCGTCTTGTCCCAAACCTAATCCATCAAGAGCAATACCAATAACAGCACCTTGTTGATGTGTATGACCATGTTCAGCAAGACAAGAAACAATATGTGCATGATGATGAGAGACTTCAATAACCGGAATATTTTGCTCTTGAGCAAACTGCTTACCCAACTGATGACTGATGTAGTTAGGATGTGCATCTATTGCAATTGCTTTAGGGGTGAAGCGATAAATTTGTTGGAAGAGAGCCAACGATTTTACCAACTGTTGTCGCACGCTTAAATCATCAAGATCCCCTAAATGAGGCCCCATAATGGCTTGATGCTGACGTAATAAGCAAAATACATTTTTGAGATCGCCCCCCATTGCAAGCACTGACGGTTGCGCCTCAAAATCTTCAGGTAATGAAATCGCATCAGGTACATATCCGCGAGAACGTCGGATCATGACGCTCTGTTTACCCTCAATACGAACTAATGAATCATCCGCCCTTTGTATAATTTCTCTATTATGCATTAAGAATAAATCTGCAATATCTTTCAATTGCATTAAGGCATCTTCATTACTTAATGCTGGTGTATGGCCTGATGCATTTCCTGATGTCATAACAAGAGGAATGTTCGTACCACGCGCTAATAGATGTTGCAGTGGATTGGCTGGCAACATAACACCAATTTCAGTTAATCCCGGCGCAATAAGCTCCGCAAGTTTAGGTGTAACAGTTTTAGGGACTAATACAATTGGGGCTGCGGTGCTTTGCAATGTTTGGATAGCTGTAGGAAGAAAATCGAGATCTTGCTTATCTGCTTTAATTTGATCAATTCCTGTGATCATCACAGCTAATGGCTTTGCGGGTCGGTACTTGCGTTCGCGTAATAATGCAACGCTCTCATTATTACGTGCATCACACACTAAATGAAAACCACCAATACCTTTAACTGCAACAATTTTTCCAGCAAGTAATGCTTCACAAGCTTGGGTTAATGCAAGCTCTTTCGTTGCTAACTCTTTACCCTGATTATCTGCAAGCCAGATATGAGGCCCACATACAGGGCATGCATTAGGCTGAGCATGAAACCGTCTATCTGCGGGATCTTCATATTCATGTTTACATTCAGGGCAGAATGGAAATTCAGACATAGAAGTAAAAGGCCTGTCATAAGGCATTTTTTTTATAATAGTAAAACGAGGACCACAATGTGTGCAGTTAATAAAAGGATAATGATAACGACGATTTTGTGGGTCAAACAATTCATCAATGCAAGCTTGGCAAGTTGTTGCATCAGGAACAACTTGTGTATCCATTTCGCCACCACCACTTTTTACAATAATAAAATCAGTAGGTAGCTGTTCCCATTGATAAGGTGATTCTTCTATACGTTCAATACGTGCTAATGGTGGGCATTCTGCTTTTAATGCCTCTATAAAGAGTGCATTTTTAGGTGAAGGCGTTAAATGTATCAATACCCCCAAACTATCATTGCTCACTTGCCCTAATAAACCAAAACGATGAGCTAATTGCCAAACAAATGGGCGAAATCCAACGCCTTGAACCTTTCCTTTCACACGCAATGCAATGCCGTTACTCATAGGATCACCAAATCAAAATAAATTTAATCTTATTCTAGTTTAGTGATTATCAACAACTTTCATTTAGATCAGAAAAAGTGGAATTAGGTAAATTTATCATCACTTCAACAATAACTCTTGGTGCTATTGCACACAGTAATTCGTAACCAATAGTGCCACATGCCATTGCAACATCATCAACAGGAAGTTCTTTCCCCCATAATTCAACTGGACTACCGTAATTGACATCAGGAAAATCCGTAACATCAATGGTTAGCATATCCATAGAGATGCGCCCTACCAATTGTGTTTTATGTCCATTAACAATAACAGGTGTACCGTCTGGTGCGTGTCTTGGATAACCATCAGCATAACCACAGGCAACAACACCGATCCGCATATCACGCTCAGCGGTATATCGGCTACCATAACCTATCTGCTCACCTTTTTTGACTTGTTGAATGGCTAATATTTCACTATTAAATGTCATTACGGGTTGTAAATCGAAATTAGCAATATCTTGCCAAACACCCGAAGGCGAAACACCATATAAAATAATACCTGGGCGTACCCAATCTTGATAAGTTTCAGGATCAAATAACGTTGCAGCTGAATTTGCCAAACACCGAGGTAATTCATTTACCATTGCCTGATTAATGGCGGCCTTTTGTGCATTCATGTTCAATCCAGTATCTGCATTAGCAAAATGCGACATTTGGATAATTGAACCAATATTTTTGATACTTTTCGCACGATCAATCGCTTGTTGATAAGCATCAGGACGATAACCTAAACGGTTCATTCCACTATTAAGCTTAAGATAAATATTGATAGGTCTTTCTAATTGTGCTTTTTCTATGGCATCAAATTGCCAATCTGAATGCACTGCGGTGGTAAGTGAATAGCGCTCGAGTAAATAGACATCTTCTGGTTTAAAAAAACCTTCGAGTAAAAGGATGGGACCAACCCATCCTTGCTCTCTTAACATGATAGCTTTGTCTAACTCAATTAATGCAAAACCATCAGTATGACTTAATGCCGGCCAAACACAGGATAATCCATGTCCATAAGCATCTGCTTTTACAACAGACCACACCTTGCTGCCTCTGACTCTCTCTTTAATAACAGATAGATTATGGCTTAATGCATCGAGGTTAATGGTTACTTTTGTGGGTCTGGACATGTTTTTTCCTCAATTAATAAGCTGCATCAAGTTTTTGCCCCGGTAAGAGCAATTTAGTATTAAAGCCATCGATATACCGAAACACAGATAAATCATCAGCGGCAATAGCAGGTTTATTCCCTGAAATTAAATCAGCCAATAATTGTCCAGAGCCACATGCCATTGTCCAACCTAATGTGCCGTGCCCTGTATTTAATGATAAATTGCGATAAGCCGTAGGTCCTACAATTGGTGTACCATCAGGTGTCATAGGTCTTAAACCTGTCCAAAAAGTGGCTTTCTCAATATCACCACCACCTTGATAGAGATCTTGTACAACCATTTTTAATGTTTCACAGCGCGATTTTAAAATATCCAGATTAAAACCAACGACTTCTGCCATTCCGCCAACACGAATTCGCTCATCAAAACGAGTTACTGCGATTTTATAAGTTTCATCTAAAATAGTGGATGTTGGTGCTCTTGAAGCATCAATAATCGGCATCGTAAGTGAATAACCTTTAAGAGGGTAAACTGGAATAGCGACTTTGTTTTTCAAAAACTCTGTTGAATAAGAGCCCATGGCAACAACATAATGATCGGCTGTTAATAATCCATCATGACATTGAACACCCGCTACTTTATCACCATCAAATAACAAATGTTTGATTTCTTTGTTAAACAAGAAAGTAACACCTGCATCTTCTGCCATTTTAGCGAGTCTTTTCGTGAAAGTTTGGCAATCACCCGTTTCATCATTTGGTAAACGTAAACCACCTGTCAATTTGTGACTAACATGCTCAAGTGCAGGTTCGGCTAATTTTAGTTGATCCGCAGTTAACAATTCATAAGCAACGCCTTCTTGCTTTAATACAGCAATATCATTGGCTGCATTATCAAATTGCTTTTGATCACGGAAAAGTTGCAGAGTGCCGCCTTGGCGACCTTCATATTCAATGCCAGTGTCTTGGCGTAACTGACGAATGCAATCACGGCTATATTCGGCAATACGCACCATGCGGCTTTTATTCATAGTGTAATGTGACGCATCACAATTACGTAACATTTGCCACATCCAACGTAATTGGAAAAGTGAGCCATCGGGTTTAATCGCTAATGGTGCGTGCTTTTGAAACATCCATTTAACTGCTTTTAATGGAATACCTGGCGCGCCCCAAGGCGTTGCATACCCTGGAGATATTTGGCCTGCATTACCTGCACTCGTCTCTTCAGCTGCACTATTTTGTCTATCAACAACAATGACTTCATGGCCTTGTTGCACAAGATACCACGCACTCGTTACACCAATAACGCCGCCACCTAAGATGATCACTTTCATGGCAAGACTCCAATAATTTACATTGATATAACATAAGAATAATATTCCATACACAAAAAGCCAATATAGAATAATCATCTAAGCCAATAAAAAGATAGATTTTAGAGTTAAGTCACATTTGATTGTTATTCGACAGATGATTTTCAAAAAAAAACATTTAATTAACCAGTAAAATCAATGATATATTATTTTTACTGTAAATTATAAAAATATTGATTAGTAAATTATTTTAAATTGAAGGGATTTTAAGGTGTAGGAAAAGAAAACTGGAACTTTATTAAAATCTAAAAATTAGCTTATTTTAAGATGATAACGCCTAAATTAACTCACTTTGGTTACTCTTTTTACTAAAAATAACCTATTTAAAGCATTGCCTAAAAAATGACACATTGGCTTTTTAAAAAGCATAAAAAAACCAGTATCACAAATTATATGCATACTGGTTTTTCTATTGTGATAAAGCAGCAAACGTAATTAGCGTTTTACTTCTTCTAGGTCACTTGGTAATGGTGACTGTAAACTTTGCCAGATAACACCACTGTCTTTACCATATTGACGGACACATTCCATGACATGCTCGACATCTTTTTGCTCACATAATGCAGCCAGTTTTTTATAGAATGCTAATGCGAGTTCTTTGGCTTGAATATTTGAGAAATAATAACGACCTACGCGCGTATAAAGCCCTTTTAAGCCGTTTAAGATAAGACCATAAATTGGGTTACCTGATGCAAACGCCAATCCACGGAAAATGTTGTAATCCAGTTCACTAAACTCATCAGCGCTATTTTCAGTAGTAAGCTCATGGTTTAAAATTTCAATACATTTTTCAGGGCTATTTCTAAATGCTGTACGTATAAAAATAGCTGAGATATTGGTTCTGACGGCCAATAAGTTATCTATTAACTGTGGTACTCGATCATGATCGAGACGAGCGACTGTTTCAAGGATATTAAGGCCTGATGTTTCCCAGAAATTGTTTACCTTCGTTGGCTTTCCGTGTTGAATTGTTAACCAACCATCACGAGCAAGGCGTTGTAACACTTCTCTTAATGTGGTTCTTGTAACACCGATTAATTCAGAGAGCTCACGTTCCGCTGGAAGAATAGATCCAGGAGGAAAACGATTATTCCAGATGCTTTCAACAATATACTCTTCCGCAAAACCTGCGGGGCTTTGAGCCTTAATAACCATATTTTTATTTCTTCCGAAGCGATTTTTCTGCTAATAATGGAAAAGATAATATCAGAATGCGTAATTTTGATATAGCTCAACCATCATTAAATAGTGAATGGCATCATAAAACTTGATGTAGCTTTATCAATTTATTATTACTGAGGCGCTTAATTTCACAGCGATTAGCGCGTACTATGGTTAAATTGCGCATCATTGCGCTTAAAATCTCTATTTGGAGGATGAGAAACCTAATGGATATGAGTATAAGACAAGCACTACTAAAGAACTTTATGGGGAATTCCCCAGATTGGTATAAGCTTGCTATTCTTACTTTTTTAATTATCAACCCACTGATTTTTTTCTTTGTTGACCCTTTTGTCGCCGGTTGGCTATTAGTTGTAGAATTTATTTTTACACTGGCTATGGCGCTAAAGTGTTACCCGTTACAACCCGGAGGATTACTTGCTATTGAGGCCGTCATCATTGGTATGACTAGCCCAAAACAGATTGGTCATGAAATTGCCAACAACCTTGAAGTGATTTTGCTTCTTGTCTTTATGGTTGCAGGTATCTATTTTATGAAGCAATTATTACTGTTTGCTTTTACTAAACTGCTGTTATCCATTCGCTCTAAACGAATGTTGTCTATTGCCTTTTGCTTCGCAAGTGCATTTTTATCTGCCTTTTTAGATGCTTTAACCGTTATCGCGGTTGTAATCAGTGTCTCTCTCGGTTTCTATTCTATTTATCATAATTTCGCTTCTAACCAATCAGGTGCAGAATTAAATAATGATGGATTTATTGATACCGCAGAAAAAAAACAAACTTTAGAACAATTCCGTGCTTTTTTACGTAGCTTAATGATGCATGCGGGTGTTGGTACTGCATTAGGTGGCGTAATGACCATGGTTGGTGAACCACAAAACCTTATTATTGCAAAACATTTAGAGTGGGATTTTGTGACCTTCTTTATCAGAATGTCACCTGTCACTATTCCTGTTTTCTTTGCTGGCCTTGCAGTGTGCTACCTTGTAGAACGCTTTAAGCTCTTTGGTTATGGTGCTGAATTACCTGATTTAGTTCGTAAAGTTCTCACTGAATACGATAAGAAAAACAGTGAAAAACGCACTTCTCAAGAAAAAGCACAACTGATGATCCAAGCATTAATTGGTATTTGGTTGATTGTTGCTTTAGCGCTCCATTTAGCAGAAGTCGGTATTATCGGTTTATCTGTTATTATTCTTGCCACTGCATTTTGTGGGATCACAGAAGAACACGCTCTTGGTAAAGCATTTGAAGAAGCCTTACCTTTCACTGCGTTATTGACTGTTTTCTTCTCTATTGTTGCTGTTATTATTGATCAACAATTATTTGGCCCTATTATTCAGTTTGTTCTTCAAGCTTCAGAATCCTCACAACTGTCTCTTTTTTACCTCTTTAATGGTCTACTATCTGCTATTTCAGATAACGTGTTTGTGGGTACGGTTTATATCAGTGAAGCTTTAACAGCATTGCAAAATGGATTAATTAGCCAATCACAATATGAACATATTGGTGTTGCTATTAATACAGGTACAAACTTACCTTCTGTTGCGACGCCAAATGGTCAAGCCGCATTCCTGTTCTTATTAACATCGGCATTATCACCACTTATCCGTTTATCATATGGCCGTATGGTGATAATGGCACTGCCATATACAATTGTAATGACATTGCTTGGTTTACTGGCTGTTGAATTTTGGCTTGTTCCTGCAACACACTGGTTTTATGAAATTGGTTTAGTTGCTATTCCATAACAATAGATCCACAGTTACACCACATAAATAGGACTTTTATTTGATAAAAGTCCTATTTTTTTCATTAAAATAAGCTTGAATGTAAATATTTGTGAAATAACAGGTTTTAACTTTTTTTGCGCTTGATTTTTGGGCAGAATAGGCACTTATTTTATTTAATATTTAAATGGATATTATTATGCTGACTTCTCTTCGTCACTGGTCACAAAGCCGTTTTTCATGGCTGTTGCTTGCATTAACAGCAATAGGTCTTGAAGGTGCTGCATTGTATTTTCAGTACGGAATGGAATTAATGCCTTGCGTAATGTGCGTCTATCAACGTATCGCAGTATTAGGGATCTTAGTTGCTGCATTGATTGGGGCATCTGCACCTAAAATGGCTCTTATGCGTATGGCGGGTAGTTTCTTATGGATTTATTCTGCATACCGAGGAATTGAACTAGCTTGGGAGCATACACAACTTATTCTGAATCCATCACCTTTTGCAACCTGTGATTTCTTTGTCACTTTACCTTCTTGGTTTGCCCTGCAAGATTGGTTCCCTTCTGTATTCCAAGCAACCGGTGATTGCTCTGTCAGCCAATGGCAATTCTTAACTTTAGAAATGCCACAATGGATGCTTATTATTTTCTCTGCTTATTTTGTTGTAGGTTTATTAGTATTAATGAGCCAAATAACAAGTTCTTTTAAGACAAAAGAATAAAAAAGAAAATAGCCTTTAGCGATAAACTAAAGGCTATTTTTATAATAGAGAAATGGTGATTCAGCATTCAACCCCAAATAAGCTTTAACCTGGAATGCAAGCCCCTTCTATTAAAGCTTGTTCACTACAACGCTTACCATTAGCAAATTGACACACTGGCGTTTGACCGCCATGCAATTCATAGTTTAAAGAAGGCACACCACCTGAAAAGACACAGGTTGCCTTGGCTGATTCTTCTAAGGGAATATCAAGGCTGGTTGTCGGTATCGTTCGACTTTTACTAACCATTTGTGTAGATGAATATTGTGTCTGCGCTGAATTACTGCATCCTGCAATAAAAGCAAAGCTAGTCAACATAATAAGATAACAAGCTGTTTTAAATTTCTTTTGCATCAAAGACACCCTAATTTATTCCAGTTATTCCTATTAGTGTGAAGCACTTTTTGAAAGTAGATTTATAACTAAAACACCAGCAATAATTAAAGTCATACCAACAATGGCAGGTAAATCGAGTTTTTGTTGATAAAGAAATACTGCTGCAACAGAGACTAAAACTATCCCTAATCCACTCCATATTGCATAAGCAATACCTAATGGCATAACTCTTACCACTTGAGAAAGTGCCCAAAAAGAAAGACAGTAACCAATGACGACTACAATAGATGGATATAATCGGCTAAAACCATCAGAAGCTTTCAGCATTGTTGTCGCAATGACTTCAGATATAATTGCCAACATTAAGTAAGTTAATCCATTCATTTTTTCGCCTTAATCCTATACAAAGTCAATTTTGTGAATTCTATCACAAGCGAGATTACAGATATTCATCTACAACAAATAAAAAAGGCACTCTTCCTATTGAATAAGTGCCTTTATATCGTAGAAATACTTATTTAGTGTTGATGAAGTTGATTCTTTTGGCGGGGTTCCCCGCCCATAGCAACACGATAACGATTAAAGATAAAACCACACCAAACCGCTGCAATAATACTTAATATTGTTCCTGCATAGCCAATGTTTGTCATACCAGCATGTAAAATAACCTGATTACCAATCAATGCTCCAGCACCAATACCGATATTAAAAATACCAGAATAAATAGACATAGCGATATCTGTTGCATCAGGTGCTAAATCAATCACTTTCACCTGCATTCCTAGCCCAATACACATAAATCCAATACCCCAAAATATAATCAGCACAATAAATGCGGTTAGATTCTGGCTACTGATCATTAATAAGCTTAAACAAACAGTAAGCAATATTAAGGCTGAAAATAAGAATGATGTTGGCATTTTGGTGCTATAACGACTAAATAACACGCTACCAATGATACCGGCTCCACCAAAAATCAATAACACCAACGTAGCAAAATTCTGATCCAGATTTGCAATATCAACCACAAAAGGCTCGATATAACTATACGCTGTAAAATGCGCCGTTACGGCAATAACCGTTAATAGAAAGATCCCCATGAGTGGGCCGCGCTTTAATAACATAGGCACACTTTTTAGTGATCCTGAATGCTCACTTGGTAATAAAGGTAAATAACGCATTAATGCAAACATAGTAATTAAGGCTAATATCCCAATGCCCATAAATGTTGCACGCCATCCTAACCACTGTCCAACAACACGACCAATAGGTAAACCTAATACTGTTGCAAGTGCTGTTCCTGTTGCTAATAAACCTAATGCCTGAGCGCGTTTACCAGCAGGTGCTACTCTAATAGCTAGTGATGCAGTAATAGACCAAAATACTGCATGAGAAAAAGCGACACCAATACGCCCTGCTATCAGTGATTTAAAATCCCATGCCACACCAGATAAAATATGACTTAAAATAAAGAGTATAAATAAAATAATAAGTAACTTACGTCGCTCAACTTTACTTGTCATTATCATTAAAGGCAGAGACATTAAAGCAACAACCCAAGCATATATCGTGATCATTAAACCTGTTTGAGCTGGGAGCATACCAAAGCTTTCAGAAATATCACTTAACAATGCAACAGGAACAAATTCTGTTGTATTAAAAACGAAAGCCGCGAATGATAATATTATTACCCTGATCCACGCTGTTTGTCGGCTAACTTCATTTACGTTTGATGCTGCGATATTCATAATTGATTGATATTTTCTTAAATTATATTGATATATATGCCATGCTTTTGATAGAAGCTTTTGTCTGATTTGCTTTTCTTACTTGCGCTAAAATTGATTTATTAGATTGAAAATAAAAAATAGTATTAAAAATAAAAACACATTTCGTTAGAAACAAAAAATAAACCAAATTATCACCAAATCTCACTGCTAAAGCGAATCAGCTATCAATTTTAGCATATTCGTATCGCGATTTTAAATCCCCTTGGCAACTTCTTTTTAACGTTAACATAATCTTTTAATAGTAAGATTGTAGATATAAATGCCCTATTGCTACTTTATGGTAAAGAATAAAAATATACTCTTTTCAAGAAAAATATATCGCATATTCATTGAATTAAGTTAAGAGATACTAATTTAATAACCGAAAATAATCTTACTGTTGGATAAAAGATAAATAAAAATAGAAAGGATATTAAGATTACTGACTCAAGTCAGTAATAACTTGAATTGCTTGCTCGCAAGCAATATTTTTCGTAGGTGATGTCGAACCATCAAAAGCATTTTTGATAGTTGAAATTTGTTCTTTTGCTGGTCGTGATAGCGTTAAATTTCCATTAGAAAGTGCTTTTTCAACATCATTTAGCTTTTCAGCTAGCTGCTGACAACTTCCATTATTATCTTTAGATTGATAAATAGCCATAAGCGTATCGCGTTTTGCTTCTACGGTAGAAAGCGTTTTACGTACTGTTGATGACGAATTTTCAATCAATTCACGGCTTTCACTCCAAAACTCAGTGGTATTTTCTTTAATGACAGATACTATGATAATAGCGACAAGAATAGCCAACATAATAGTCAGCGATAATATCCCTCCTGCAATAATAAGTATCTGTTTCATATTAAACTCCACATATCAATCATATCTGTTTTAATATTTATTTTTTAATGCTTATTTTTAATATATATAGTTAAAATAAATCAGGTTCAATCTGGATTACGATTCTTTTTATTTTTTACATTTTATTACGGAGGTATACAGTTCTATTTATTCTTATTAATAGAAAAACAAGCACCTAGTTTTACCTAGGTGCCATTAAATGATATATAAGCTTTTCTTGATGGAATTATTTTTTAGAGCAACACGCAATGTAATTTAAAATATGCCGATTTTCTCTAAAAAAACGAAACATTGATAAGAAGCGTGGTCTATTTTGCTTATTTGCCAATCCATTTTTAATTATCTTAGCTGTTCTAAATAAACCTTCATCACGAATTAAACCAATAGGTGACATTAAACTCATGTTGCCAGATTTTATTTTTACTTCTGAGAAACCAATATTAATAAATAAATCATGCCACTCTTGCTTAAACATTGGTGCTACATTTGATTTCACTACACCGATTAATTTATCTCTATTAACATCATCATTTTTCTTCATAATATCATGAGTTAATAATAAACCACCGGGTTTTAAAACACGGTAATACTCTTTTACTAGCTTTGTTTTGGCTTTATCTGCATACATTGTCAACATTGCTTCATTTATAACAATATCAAACGTATTATCAGGAAAAGGCAAAGATAAGGCATTGGCTTTGGTTAATTGAATCAAATGTGATAATTGTGCTTTATCAACATTATTCTGTGCATGAGCTAAAGCATTATCATCCATATCGACAGCAATAATATGGCAACCATATTCCTTAGCAATTTCAATTGAAGTTGTCGCCATATTACAAGCAATCTCAAGAACATGGCTTGATGATGTAAAATGTGCGTTATTAATCAACCAATCAGATGCCTCTACACCGCCGGGTCTTAAACGTGTTTTCCCTAAACTTGCTAAAAAGGTATGTCCTGCTTTTGAGTGCTCTTGAGACATAGACTGCGTTGTAGTTTGATTATCCATATAGCTCGCCTTAAAGTTGCATTAATAATGCAACTTTATAATAAAATATATTAAATGGGAATAGTTATCATTACTTTTCTATCTTTTATAAAGAAATTCTGAGTGTATAAAGAGATATGAAATTGAATTTAGAGATATAACCAATTGAAATAAAATGGGTTAAAAAGGCTATTTTGTAATTACGTCATTAAAGGTAAAGAACATTAAACTTTGAATAACAACATTGACCTTCCCCTAGGGGGAATCTTTAGAGTAATAACAATTACACGATAAATTAAAGGAAACTGTTATGAAAAAGATTTTACCTACTGCTGTTATTTTAATGAGTGCTATCTCTTTTGGTGCAATGGCAAACAATACACACATGAACATGAATATGGATACACCTCATAACAGTTCGCCAATGCAAAAAGAACTCAATGATTCCATGAATAAGATGCATGCCGATATGGCAAAAGGGATGAATACCGATAATGCAGATGTCGCTTTTGCTGATGGCATGATTGCCCACCATTTAGGCGCTATTGATATGGCTAAGATCGAGTTGAAATATGGTACTGATCCTGAAATGCGTAAACTAGCTCAGGCTATTATTGATGCGCAAGGCCCTGAAATAGAACAAATGCAAAAATGGTTAGAAAAAAATAAAACCAATAAATAATATATTCATAAGGCTGTGATTTATTAGGCACAGCCTATCTTATTTTTGATGTTTACTTTCCAGATTTCTTATTAAATATACGTCAAATAATTTTCTAATATTCATCTCATACATTATAATTTTGCGACGACGACAATATTAATCGCTTTATCCCGTATGGAGTCCATATGAATAAATTAGAAAACATGGCGTTATTAACTCAAAAACTAGCCATGCAGATTGAAAAATGGACTCATGATACTAATCAATTTGAAACTCAAATTCCGGGATTAACGCTGACACACTGGACTTCTCCTACACCAATTACCAGCCATACTCACAAATCAGGAATATGTTTAATTGCCCAAGGTGAAAAGAGAGTGATCTTAGGAGAAGAAAGCTTTATTTATGATGCCAACCATTTTTTAATTTCTTCAATAGAACTCCCAGTTATGGCGAATATTATGAAAGCCAGCAACGAGAAACCTTTTTTAGGGCTAGTTATGGAGTTAGATCTGCAAGAAATATCGCAACTCATCGTTGATAGTGAATTAACATTTAACTCAGATTTAAATGCTCAAAAAGGAATTGCTGTTGGCAAATTATCAGAACCTTTAGTCAATGCCTTTATTCGCTTGCTCACTCTTCTTGATGAGCCTGATAGTATTAAAATTCTTGCTCCAGGTATAAAGCGTGAGATTTTTTATCGTCTACTTATTACAGAGCAAGGTGAACGATTGAATCAAATCGTCACAGCAGGTAGTCATAGTCATCAAATAGCTAAAGCGATTGATTGGTTAAAAAGTAATTATATAAAACCATTAAATATCAGTGAATTGGCTTCATGTTCTGGAATGAGCAAATCTGCTTTTTATACTCATTTTAAAACAATGACATCAATGACTCCGCTTCAATTCCAAAAAAAATTACGACTCAGTGAAGCCCGTCGGTTAATGTTAACTGAAAATTTAGGTGCAACGACAACCACTTTCCGAGTTGGTTATGAAAGCCCTTCTCAATTTAGTCGTGAATATAGTCGATTATTCGGAGCTCCACCAGCAACAGACATTAAGTTGCTTAAAGAGACGGATCATATTTAACCGTTATAAATACTCTGTTCTTTTTCTAAGCTGATTTATATTATTCACAATCATCATTTTAGTTTTTTGGAAAAATAGGCAAGAGACTAAGAAGATCAGACATTCATTTCTAAATGCGAAAGCGATAGCATTTCCTCAACAATTAATCTGTCTCTATCTTATTTGAAGTTAAAAAATACATTAGGCTTTAATTAGATAGTCTTTAATCTGGCAAAAGGATATCAAAATGCAACTCGATTTCTCTTACTATAATCCAACCACCATTCATTTTGGTAAGAATTCTCTTGCTAAATTAAATGATGAATTATCACATTATGGCGAAACAGTTATGCTGATGTATGGCCGTAACGCGATTAAATCAAATGGGCTCTATGATGAGGTTATAACCATACTCCGTCATGCAGGTAAAAACATTGTTGAGTTATCAGGCGTTATGCCAAACCCAACTTATAAAAAAATGATGGAAGGTGCTCAGTTAGTTCGCGAACACAATGTCAGTTTGATATTAGCGGTCGGTGGTGGCTCCGTTATCGATTGTGCGAAAGGCATTTCCATTTCGGCTTATTGTGAAAATGAAGATCCTTTCCAAAAATACTGGGTTGAATACCAAGATGTGACAAATAAAATTGTTCCTGTCGCATCAATTCTTACCATGGTAGGCACAGGCTCTGAAATGAATGGTGGTTCAGTTATTACCCATGAAGAGACTAAATATAAAATTGGACGTGCATTTCCTGCAAATGTATTTCCTAAGTTCTCGATTTTAAACCCAGAATATACTTTTTCTGTTTCTCAGTATCAGATGGTAAGTGGTGTTTTTGACACTATGTCGCATTTGATGGAGCAATATTTTTCTGATGAAGGTGCAAATACAACCGATTATTTAATTGAAAGTTTATTAAAATCTTCGATTGATAATTTACGTATCGCACTAAAAAATCCAACAGATTACGAAGCCAGAAGTAATCTTATGTGGAATGCAACACTTGCATTAAATACCCTCACAGGATTATCAAAAACACAAGATTGGCAAGTTCATATGATTGAACATCAATTAGGGGCTTATACAGACTGTGCACATGGAATGGGACTCGCAGCGATTTCTCTACCTTATTATCGTTTTATCTATAAGTTTGGTATTGAAAAATTTGTACGATTTGCAACTCAAGTATGGGGAATTTCCGCAGAAGGAAAAACGCAAGATCAAATTGCCCTTGAAGGTATTGATGCACTAGAACGTTTCACAAAGGAATGCGGCATTATTACATCATTAGAAGCCTTAGGTGCAACAAGAGAAATGCTTCCTGAGATTGCACAATCAACCACAATTATTGGTAGAGGCTATCAAAAGCTAACCTCTAAAGATGTACTCGATATTTTGGAAGCATGTTTTTAATTACCCGTAAATGGCATTATAAACATAGTCTTAGTTACTAAAGATAAATTTTATATTAAGACATATAACAAATACGATGATTATCTAAAAAATAGTCATCGTATTATCAATAGTACAGCCTTTGAGCTTATCTTCTTCTCATTCCCTATCCCTATCCCTATCCCTATCCCTATCCCTATCCCAAAAGCAGATTAATTCCCTGATAAAGATGCCTCTACATATCGAATCGCTTATAATCATAAATATACAATATGATTACTGCTGAAGTCATACTCATCAGCAATGAATTTCTCTCATTCGAATATACATAAATCTAATTATGCCTAAAATATTAATAATACAAAGAGATAACATTGGTGATTTAATACTTACAACACCATTAATTGACTCTCTTGCCCATGAATATAATACAAAAATAGATCTGCTCGTAAACTCTTACAATCAAGCCATCCTAGAAGGCAACCCTTCTGTTGGAAATATACATATTTACAGTAAGTTACATCATAAAAAATCAGGACAATCATCCCTAAAACTTATTCTAAGTCGCTTGAAAATTATTTTTGATATGCGTCGTCAGCATTATGATATCGCAATTGTTGCTCGTGACCATTGGGCCAAAAGAGCATTACAATGGGCAAAATTATCAGGTGCTAAGCGTATTATCGCTATTGGCAATGACGCGCCTTCAGCAGTGACAGATCCTATTCCAACGCCGTCTAACAAAGGCCATATCGCTGAGTTGTTCTGTCAACTAGCCCATCCTCTTGGAATAGAGAAAAAAGCTGGCCCTTTAAAATTGTATGTTAAAGATGAAGAGATCTCTGCAATTCGTCAACGCATTAAAATAACTGAAAATGTTCCTATTTACGGCTTACAAATCAGTTCACGTAAACCACAACAACGTTGGCAAGCAGAAAAATTTATCAAGTTAGCACACCAATTAACACAACGCGAAAAATGCCACATTCTTCTCTTTTGGTCGCCAGGAAGCAACGACAATAAACAGCACCCCGGTGATGATGAAAAAGCACAGTTTATCCTTGAACAGTGCAAAGATATCCCTATTACGCCAGTACCTACGCAAAATCTTAGAGAATTAATGGCTGGTATGTCTTTATGTGATCAGATGCTAACCAGCGATGGTGGTGCATTACATATTTCAGTGGGTGTTGGTGTGCCGACAGTAGCGATGTTTGGTAATAGTGATGCTGATTTTTGGGGTCCATGGCATATTGCCAGTGAAGTACTGAAGGCGCCTGAAGATAATGTAGGGCTTCTTACGGTAGACGATGTATTGACTCGTTTTATTACACTAAGAGATCGAGTCATTGCTTTAAATACAAAGAGTTAATCGCCGAACACTAATACAAAAAACATTAAATATAAGTCACCTTATTGCTACACCTGATAAGGTGATTTTTTATTTTATACCCATCGAGTTGATAAAATCATATTTAAGTAGCAATAAAATAATATATTCAATTTGATTTTTACTTTTTATGATCAAAAAAAACGGACCTTATTAAGGTCCGCTTTTTTATATGGTGCCCAGGGCGGGACTTGAACCCGCACAGCCTTACAGCCGAGGGATTTTAAATCCCTTGTGTCTACCGATTTCACCACCTGGGCTAAATTGTATTTACTTGTCACGCTTAATACTTGTTTATCAAACAAGATAGATAACAAATAAATTTAAAGCATTTACTTCTAAAATAGCTAACTTTAGTTTTTTGCTTTTCTCTCACTAACTTGTTGCTAGAGGAAGAAAAAACGGACCCAAGTTAAGGTCCGCTATTTATATGGTGCCCAGGGCGGGACTTGAACCCGCACAGCCTTACAGCCGAGGGATTTTAAATCCCTTGTGTCTACCGATTTCACCACCTGGGCTAAATTCTGTGGTGCGTCCGTAAATCCTTATTACTAAGATAGATACTGGCATGGACGACTTATTACTTATTTACTTCTCAATGCCATTTACAATGGACTTTCTTTTTGCACCAAACTCTTTATCTTAAAGAGATGGTGCCCAGGGCGGGACTTGAACCCGCACAGCCTTACAGCCGAGGGATTTTAAATCCCTTGTGTCTACCGATTTCACCACCTGGGCATTAATGGAGGCGCGTCCCGGAATCGAACCGAGGTACACGGATTTGCAATCCGCTGCATGACCACTCTGCCAACGCGCCTCAACTACTCAATCTCATAAGAGATTGGAGCGGGAAACGAGACTCGAACTCGCGACCCCAACCTTGGCAAGGTTGTGCTCTACCAACTGAGCTATTCCCGCATTACCGAACTTGCTGATTTACTTATTTATTTCTGTAAACCGTTGTGCCTTTCGATGCGTTGCATTCTACTGATTTCCTGAATCTAGTCAACACTATATTTGCATCTTTTTGACTGTTCGGTGAATTTTCAGTCATTTCGATCAACCTTCGCGCAAATCTGACCACGCAGCGCTCAAATATTGAAACATTGACCAGAAAGTCAGCACTGTTGCGATATATAATAAAGCGAATCCAAACCATTCTGCTTCAACAGTAGGACGCCATAATAACACAACAAGCGATCCCATTTGTGCGGTCGTCTTCACTTTTCCTATCCAAGAAACTGCAACACTGTTACGTTTACCTAATTCAGCCATCCATTCTCTTAATGAAGAAATAATAATTTCACGAGCAATCATTGTTGCTGCAGGTAAGGTTATCCACCACTCATGATAGTACTCAGTAATTAAAACAAGTGCTGTTGCAACCATTACTTTATCCGCTACTGGATCAAGAAAAGCTCCGAAGCGGGTAGTTTGTTTCCATCTACGTGCTAAAAAACCATCAAACCAGTCTGTTGCAGCCGCTACCATAAAAATAATAGCGCAAACTAATGGAGCATCTTTGAATGGTAAATAAAACACCAAAACAAAGAATGGGATTAGAGCGACACGAAATAGAGTTAGCCAAGTTGGGATATTTAGTTGCATAGCGTTCTACACGACCTAGAAAAGTGAGAGTTATTAATATGGTGCATCAATACACTTAGTGTTTCAACGCATTAAAAATTTTTTCTGCTAATGCCGTCGAAATTGTGGGGACTTTTGCAATTTCTTCAACACTTGCATCTCGTAAAGCTTGTAGCCCTCCCATATATTTCAACAACATTTGACGACGTTTGGGCCCTACGCCTTCAATAGACTCCAGCGAACTGGTATTTTTTACTTTTGCTCTACGTTGACGATGTCCCGTTATTGCATGACGATGGGATTCATCACGAATATGTTGGATCAAATGTAACGCAGGTGAATCAGAAGGTAACGCCATTCCTTCACCTTCAGGCACAAAAAACAAAGTTTCAAGCCCTGCTTTACGATCACTTCCTTTTGCGACACCAATTAATTTTGGGTGTGATTTGTCCCAATCAACATTAAGAGAATCAAATACCTCTATTGCTTGTGCTAATTGCCCTTTACCACCATCGATAAAGATAACATCTGGAACCTTACTGTCTTCTAATGATTTACCATAACGTCGAGTAAGCACTTGATTCATCGCCGCATAATCATCACCAGGAGTAATACCACTAATATTATAGCGCCTATATTCAGATTTTAATGGGCCATTCATGTCAAATACTACACATGAAGCCACAGTTTGCTCTCCCATAGTGTGACTAATATCAAAACATTCCATTCGTTTTATCTCTTTCATATCAAGAAGAGACATCAAAGAGGTATAGCGCTGTGAAATTGTCGATTGCTCGACTTGTTTTGAAGCCAATGCCGTTGCCGCATTTGTTCTAGCTAATTTCAAATAGCGCGCCCTATCACCACGCGGTTTTGTTTGAATTTGAATTTTTCGACCTGCAATTGAAGATATAGATTCAGAAAGAATGGCTTTATCTTCTAAATCAAAATCGAGCAAAATTTCACTTGGTAAAGTACGAATTGCACTGCCTTGTAAATAAAATTGACCAATAAAAGTCTGAACAACTTCATCGATTGAGGTATTTGCAGGAACTTTAGGAAAATAACTCCGACTACCTAACACTTTACCTTGACGGAAAAAGAGAACATAAACACAAGCAATCGCACCATTAAAAGCAACACTGATCACATCAAGATCATCACCAATATTGGCAACAAATTGTTTTTCTGTTACTTGCCTTACCGCTTGAATTTGATCACGAATGCGAGCGGCCTCTTCAAAACGTAATTCTTGGCTAGCTCCTTCCATACGTTTAACCAATCCATCAATAACTTGCGTATCATCACCTGAAAGAAAAAGTCGCACATAATTAACTTGTTGGGCATATTCTTCATCAGAAACATAACCTTTTACGCAAGGTGCAAGGCAACGCCCAATTTGATATTGCAAACAAGGTCTTGAACGATTGCGATAAACACTGTCTTCGCATTGACGAATAGGAAACAATTTTTGCATTAATGCTAAGGTTTCTCTTACTGCAAAGGAGTTAGGAAAAGGTCCAAAATATTCCCCTTTCGCATGTTTTGCGCCACGGTAGCTAGCAAGTCTGGGGTGTTTATCACCGCTTAAATAGATATAAGGATAGGATTTATCATCTCGCAACAACACATTATAGCGAGGCTGATAACGCTGAATGTAGCTGTGTTCAAGCAATAAAGCTTCCGTTTCTGTATGGGTGATCGTGACATCAATATTTGCAATGCACTTCACTAAAGCTTCAGTTTTACGGCTATTTACCTGTGTACGAAAATAGCTTGAAAGCCTTTTTTTCAGATCTTTAGCTTTGCCGACATAGATTACTGTGTCTGTTGCATCATACATCCGATACACACCTGGTTTATCTGTGACTCGGCTTAAGAATGCTTTGGCGTCAAATTTGTCTTCCACTTTGTAAATGACTCTCTATCTCAATTAACCCATAACGTATTGCTATATGTGTTAATTCTACATCACCTGAAATTTTAAGTTTACTAAACATTCGGTAACGATAGCTATTTACTGTTTTTGTATTAATATTCAACTCACTTGCGATTTGTGTGATTTTCTTCCCTCTAATGATCATCGACATAATCTGCAATTCTCGTTCAGACAGATGATGTAAAGGATTTAATTCTTGCTGTAATTTTGTTAGTGCGATTTCCATCGCTAACTCTTGGCTTATATACCGTTGACCGATACAAACCTGTCGGATAGCTTGCAGAATATTTTCACAAGAAGTATCAGCTACAATAAAACCTTCAATACCCAATTGAAGAAGTGTTATTGATAATATTGAATCTGTTTTTGGTGAAATAACAATAATTTTAATTGATAAAGATGATCGCTTTATTCTTTTTATAGAATCAATTAATGAGACTGAAGGTGCTGAATAAATAATAATAAGATTAACTGAAAATTGTCGGCAATAACGAAATGCATCATTTTCATTATTCACCACCTTTCGGATATTAATTTTTTTAATCTGGCTAAGAAGTGTTTTTATTCCCAAGCTAAATATTTCAACTCGACTTATTATCAATGTATTTATCAATAACTTTTTCCTTTTAAATTACACCATAACAAAGAACATTAAATCAATTCTTCACAGGCGTGAATACAAACATCATACTATAATAAGAAAATAGCAACCCAGCGCTTCCTTTATATTACATTAATATTTATTTAATGAAATAAAATAATAAAAAAGACTCATGTAGAAAAGAGTCTTTAAAAAATAAAAAAATATAAAAAACTAATAAATGAAATTTTATTTATTGAACATATTCATAATATCTTGTTCTGTTAGCATGGGTGTTTTTTCTACAAAATTATAATAATTAGGTTTGCTATCTATATAAATTTGCATTGTCAGTTTACTTTCTTTTGCATCGGGGAATAATCCTGCTGATACATAGTAAGTATGGGTTTCTTTTAGATGATAAAAAAGATGAGAACCACAATGCTTACAAAATGCTCGTTCTCCCCATAAAGATGAATCATAACGTGTTATATTTTCTTCACCTTCAATCTTCAAATCTGATTTACAATCAATTGAAAAACCAGGGCCACCATTCCAACGCAAACACATACTGCAATGACAAACGCTGAGTGCAGAGATATCTTGCGCTGTCGATAGCTTAACCTTGCCACATAAACATTGACCTTGATGCATTGATACTCTCCTCTTCTTTAGATCATGAAATCATGCATTAATCACTTAAGATTATATGCATGATTTAATTTCAAAGATCAATAAAACGCACATGTAAAAAACGTCTATACTTTTGTATTTTCTCTTTGCTTTTTAGGTGGCAATGGTGAGAAATACCCAATTAATAAAATCAGTATTGCAACACCAATGAAGGCCAATGCTCTGAGCAACCCACTACTTAATGATGTATCAATTAGGAAAAGTTTAGCGATAACTACGGCCAACAGTACGCCACCAATAAACCATTGTGAACGTAACTTCTTACGTGTCGCCATCACCATAGTCACTAACGCAGTAATTGCCCAAATAATGGCTAATACTGTTTGGATAACTTTGGAATTAATTATTGCATAACTCGACCAATCAATATCTGTTGCAAAGACTAGTCCTCTTAATAAAATACCGTTTGCCCACCAGAAAATCATAGCTGGAATAATGTAATTAAATATAATCAAGTTATTTTTCAATAATATTTGATATTTAGGTGACTGTTTTATTACTAATATAAATTTATAGCCAACCCATATTCCAATAACTCCCATTAGATCCATTAAGTTAAATAATGGAATAAATTTAACTCCACTTTCAGTGCCGTCATTAAAGTTTGCAAAGATTAAAGAAAGTGCCAGTAAACCTAAAACAGGAAAAGTGACTACCCAATAAGCATTTTGGTACTCTTTTATCCAATCAACTTTCATTGCTAGTATATGGCTTATTGCAATAAATAAACTTATAACAAAAATTACGCTTGCAAAATGTAAACTCACATAAAGGTACGTAACATCCATTAACCAAATAATTTCAGTAAATAAGAATAGAACAATAAAGATAAGGTGCATACTGTGGATCAATGCTTTATTTATCCTTTGTTTCGGCAATAACGTATTTACCTTAAGCAAGTAAAAACCACTCGCAAAAACTGCTATCCAGATAATCGCACTTAACCAATTATCAATTAACGAGCCTGCAAGATAGATGTACACCAACATAATAAGCGCTGACATCGGCCATAATAAAATAGAACAACTAGCCAACTCAGAAAATTGGGCTTTCTTCCCAGCAAAGAACATGCCCCAACAGCTAATAAGAATAAAAGCAAAGGTAATGGATTTTACTTCTGGAGAAAGCCAATGTTCGCCATATTCTTGTAGAAGTAAAACGCTATATCCCCAACTTACAGCAGAAATAAATAGTGTTACATATCCAATAGTTCGATTATCAAGATTAATAAATTGTGCTCGATACCACAGTACTGCGACGGCAAATACAACGATGACTTGTGTTACAAGCATTAGCCAATCGCCTAGCGAGATAACAGGCATGTTAAATAATAAAACAGAGGAAACCGCAACTAAAATAGTCCCTGCAATCGCAGGTTTCTTTTGCTGCTGTAAAACAGAAAATGCGAGGATCATTACCCCTTCAATTGCCCATACAATCGATGTCCATTCAGCAGAGAATGCAAATGGTACGGCTAAAGTAGCAAAGGTGACAGATAGCATAAAGAAGGCAATTGCCAGTAATTTGCCCTCTTCACGATAACGCTTAAGTGCAAACCAACTTAGTGCGAAATAAGCTAATCCATAAAGTGATGAAGCAATAGCAACACCATATGGCCATTCAGAAGCTAATCGATGTTGGAAGATAAAACCAATTAATGGCGTACCAAATAGTAATGTGGCATCAAAAGGAATATTAAGTTTCAGTTTATTTTTTAATGTTGAAAGTTCCGTTGCAACACCAAAAATCAACCAATTTGCAATTAAAAATAGCTGGCAAGGTAAATAATCAGCATGGGTGTAATTTGGTATTGCCCATATAAAAGCAATACCAAAAGTAAATGCAAAACCAATAAGATTTAATAAACGCCAAACTTGCCAATGGCTGATAATAAGAATACCAATTGAAAGAATAAGATAATAGCTAAACAATGCAACATAATTGCCACTACCCGTAGACAATAATACAGGTGCTAAATAACCACCAAGTGAAGCTAATATAGCTAAACTAATAGCCCGATGAATAACTGCCAAACTTACACTAACCAAACAGATAAACACCATAATAGCGAGAGCAATGCTAATAGGAATAAAATCATAAATTTTAGTCGCAGCAAAAATAGTAATGTAAAACCCACCAATGCCGCCACCTTGCAAAATTAATGCATATATCAGGTTTTTCTTTCTAAGCCACCAGCCAATACCTAATAACGCTAAGCATCCTGTTCCCGCCATCATTAAACGTGTTGATGCTGAGACAAGCTCATTCTCAATACTATATTTAAGTAAATAAGACAGACCAAAAAAGAGTAATAACATCCCTATTTTAGCCAGCGGATTTCCTGTTACTACCCAATTCCAAATAAGCCCCAAGATCGATTTCTGTTGACGTTTTGGACGAGAGTTTAAATTAGGTCTATATTGCGATGCAGGTCTATTTGCTTGAGGTGTAGCATTTCCTAAATTACCTGTTTCAGATCCTGCAAGGCTTGCACTTGCCATATTAGCTCTATTTTCGGCAAGCAGATCTGATGTTGATTTAACAGATGTTTGTTTTGCCTCTTGTTGGTAATGATGGGCAAAACGACTTGTTGCTATCTTAGGTTGATAAGGCTCAGCTCCTTTAGGTGTAGGGGCTGTTGATATTTCTGGCTGATCAGGTTGTTTGTTTTCAAAGTTAATATTATTAACCATAGAAGATTGAACAATTGGATTTTCTTCTTTAGGAGAAACTTTATTAAATGCTGTTTCTTGTGATGCTTGTGCATATTGAGATACAGGCGCGTCTTTATTTTCCGCCTGATTTTTCACATGTTCTGTTGTGTTAATAGGTTCAACTGTTTTAGGTTGATAAGTTGAAGCAGTTGAAATCGTTGATTGAGGCTCTTTTTTTATATCACAAGAGAAATCCTTAACTTCGCTTTTCTGAGCGTCAAGCTCTGTGCGAATATCCGCAGCGTTATCTTTACTTAATAACTTAAATAATTTCTCTTGTTGTTCAGTAAGTTTTTCTTCAAGCTGTTTAATTCGATGTAACAATGAGTTGCTATTTGTATAAGCGTGATATTGCCAATACAAAGATACCACGACAAATATTGTAACGATAAGCACCAAAAAGTCATCCATAAACCTAATCCTTTTGCGTTAAGCATCACATGCTTTTAATCTCTTAACCTTAGTTATACTTTAATTTTCACAGATTTATCTTAGTTTATTCCTAAATAACCTATTTCGAGAACTCTTGATTTAAACCTAGCACATAATTTCGAAAAAAAGGTATGATCGGCAACCTATCTTAATCTTCCATTTATATCGCAAAACACACTCATAATATGAAATTAAATGACGAATTAACTAATGCTATCGCTTCTGTAACAGAAGCCGCAGCTATTGCAGCAATGCCTTGGATTGGAAAACAAAATAAAAATGCAGCAGATGATGCTGCTGTCAGTGCTATGCGTGAACGTTTGAATAACCTGAATATCAATGGTGAAATAGTCATTGGTGAAGGTGAAATAGATGAAGCACCTATGCTCTATATTGGCGAAAAAGTAGGTAATGGGAAAGGCGATAAAATAGAAATCGCGGTTGATCCAATTGACGGTACTCGCATGGTCGCTACGGGTGAAAATAATTCCCTAGCCATTTTAGCCGCAGGCTTTGAAGGCAGTTTTTTACAAGCTCCCGACATGTATATGGAAAAATTAATTGTGGGTAAGCAAGCTGCTGGTGTGATTGATCTTAACCATTGCCTTGAATATAACCTTGATGCGATTGCACAAACATTAAATAAATCTATTGAGCAGTTAACTCTCGCTATTTTAGATAAACCGCGTCACCACGATATTATTAACGATCTACGCGCTAAAAGTATTAATGTTATTACACTACCTGATGGTGATGTTCTAGCCTCTTTATATGCCACAATGCCTAATAACAGTATTGATGTTATGTATGGTATTGGTGGAGCACCTGAAGGCGTAATTAGTGCAGCTATCGCTAAGGCATTAGGTGGTGATATGCAAGCACGTTTAATTACTCGTGATATTGCAAAAGGAAATAGTGCAGAAAATAGAGAATATGCCGTTTCTGAAATTGCTCGTTGTCATAAAATGGGTACTGATGTAAATATTAAGTTGTCATTAGACACATTAGTACGTAACCAAGATGTTATGTTTGCCGCAACCGCGATTACCAAAGGTGATTTCTTATCTGGTGTTAATCAACAAGCTCAATATCTACAAACACATTCTTTAGTAATTAATGGTTCAACACACTCATTACGTTATATTGAAAATTATCATTTACGTTAATGCTTAAATTTGTCTTCGTTTCCTTGAGACATAAAAAAGCGGCACCTTATTAAGATGCCGCTAAATTTACTTCAAGGGGTATATTTATTGTTATTTATTCACTTCAGATTTAAGCCAACAAATTGGCTGGATTCTCAACACATAATTTTTTGATAATAGATTTATCAATGCCACGTTGAGCCAATAATGAAAGGAATACATTAGGAACAAATCCCCAGCCATTCCCCCCATTTTTCGCCCACATCTGTTTTAAAAACACATCATGGCTTAATACAATTTGGCTACCATAACCTCGTTCAATTAAAGTTGCGACAGCTTCTACGGTATCCATAACACTTGGTGCCGCACCCTCTTTAGGGAAAGAGATATCCAGACCAATCATATCAAATTCAAGCCAAACACCGCGATCTAACATTTTGCATTGATAATCAATATCTTTACCTGATGGATCAGAATGTGCCAATGAAATCTTAGCGGGATTACATCCCATTTCTGTTAATAGAATATCTAAAACTTCATCACCACGACGTTGCCAACCTGGCATATGAATATTCATCGAAGCATGAGGATTACTGTTTTGTGCAATAGCGGCGGCACGTAGGCTATTTTTCTCACCATCTGTAAAGAATGGAGAAACACCAATTTCACCAATCATACCTGCACGAATATCAGTACCATCAATACCTACATTCAATTCATCATCAATGATTTTTGCCATTGCATCAATATCATCAGCCAGCCGTTCTCCTTCAAACTTTTCAATATAAAGTCCTGAAGAAGCTACAACATTAATACCTGTTATTTCTGCAACTTGTCTTAGTTTTCTAATATCACGTCCAATGGATGAAGAGCCTGTTGCATCAACAATTGTTCTTCCACCTAACTCTTTGAAGTTATTTAATTCAAAAATAACATCTTCGATTGGTTTTTTATCCATATTATCGCAACAACAATATGGATCGTATTTAAGTCCCCACTGAATATCTGCACTCACTTTTTTATCAACTAACACATGCGAGAATTCATAAAAAGGTTCATCAACAACACCTGAGAGATCATTAAAGAGGTGTTCATGGGGCAATGTTAGCCCCATATCTTCTTTTTTCACGGGGCCAGTTACGGTTTGAATATAACCTTTCATTACGATACTCCTACGCTTTTGCTGACTTAGTCGCTCTGAATTCAGGAATTGTTGTTACAATTGCACCCACTAACGCAAATAATGTACCGATGATTGTCACTAAATAAACGGTATTGCCCAATGAAGGTAATAACAAGTCAATTAATACAGAACCTAACAATTGACCCGCTGTTGAAGCAACACCTAACATCAGTAAGCCTAAACCACGTACTAAAATAGCCATTAATGCGATAGACATAAGCCCTAAAGGACCACCTAAATACATCCACCAAGTACCGGGTAATTCAAGAGTGATATGACCTAATGCCATACGAACAATAAGAGCAATCGTTAAAACAGTGAAGCCAACAATAAAGTTCCAAGTGATAGACACCATCATAGAACCTGTTGCTTCTGCAACTTTTGAGTTACCTGCTGGCTGCCAACCGGCTAATAAACCCGCAAGGAAAGGTAAGATTGCTAAATAAATAAATGAGGTTGAGTGCCATTGCGGAGAAACTACAAATAAAGTCGCAACAACAGCTAACACAGCTCCTAATACACGATATGGTGTGAAATATTTTTTCTCATCAACACCAACACCAAAGCGGTCACATAATAAGCCTGATAATAAAAGTGCTGAAATTAATGCTGTTTGGAATGTTGCAATCCCTAATGCACTCGCAGAAGCCCCTTCAGAGAAAACAACCATTGCACCACAAAGACCCGCAAACCAGTTCCATAATGGAATTTTGCGCGTTTTAATTAAACTAGGGATTGAAGCAAATTGCTGGCGATACTGTTTTTTCGACATAATGATAAAAAACATCACCACTAAACCACTGGCAAAAGAGATAACTGCACTGGCGTTACCATCTTTTAAAACATGCCCTAACTGCCCATTCACCGCAGACTGCATTGGTGATAGCATACCTGCTAACACAGTTGCTAACATCAGCAATGGTGTTGATAAATTTTTTGTACTCATAAGATGTTCCTTTTGGATTATTGGCTATGAGTGATTTCTTTTTTTATTTTTCAAGTAATCGGTTTTTTATTAGCGCAGAGCAGCAACTCTGCGCTTTTTTACTTTTTATGACAGTTATTCTTAATTCAAATTAACGAGCGATTTGTTTAAGAATGTTGACCCACATATCGGCATAATGCGGCCATGCTAAAAATTCTTTACTTCCCCAGTGAGGAGAACAGTCACTCATAAAGCAGCCTGTTTTTCCTTTTTCAAACTGACCAAATACCAGTAATGGATCTTCGCCAATATTTAATACAGTTTCTGTATTCTCTTTAGCTGAAACTTTGTTATAGCCAAGGAACATTGGCCATTCACCAAAACCTTTTACGGATGCATGCTCTGCATTAACCGCACTTGCAAATACACCTTCTGGCGCTTCAACACGATCGTCGCCATCCAGCATTTCAACAGGCAGAACTTCTGCAAGTAATGTATTTTTGTAGTTTGCTTTAGCTTCAATACCCATAAATGACAAGTAACCACCAATCATTAATAAACCACCGCCATTAACCACAAACTCTTTAATTAACCCTAATGCGTTAGGGATAACTTTCATGTTATAGAAAGTATCGTTTTGCAGAAGGAACGTATTTGCACCAATATCACTAATAACAATGACATCGTATTTAGCTAATGCTTCAGCCGTTTGAGGGAATGCAACCTGAACGGTATGAGCTGGCATATAATCAACTTCAACACCCTTTTCTCTTAAGCAACTTAATAAGAACGTTGAACCTTCTTCATATTTGCTGGAAGTGAAACTGTCGTAGCCTTTGGAGTGGATCATATGAATGTGCCATGACTCACCAATAAATAAGATTTTCATTTTTATTCCTCTTTCAAAAAAGATTATTTATTCAGGGGATTGGGTGACAATCTGTGAATATGTTGTTTGATTGATGCGATGCATGACATTAATATCTTCAGGCATTTCTGAAGCATTACTCGTCTCAACAGCTAATGATGAAAAAGCTGATGCATAGCGTAACGCATAAGAAAACTGCTTTCCTTTTGCCAATGAGGCAGCGAGTGCTCCATTAAAAGCATCACCTGCCCCTGCTGTATTTTTTACAACTGCCGGATATGCCGGCGAATAAATATACTTATATCCGTCATAAGCTAACGAACCTTTACTACCCAGCGTAATAACCACCTTATTTACGCCTTGCTGATAAATAGAAACTGCAGCATTTTTTGCAGATTCTAAATCAAGTACTTCTATCCCAGATAATAAACTTGCTTCCGTTTCATTAGGTGTTAAAACATCTATCATTGGAAGTAATTCATTAACTATTTTGTTATAAGGTGCTGGGTTAAGAATAATAGGAATATTATTTTCGTTTCCAATAGCAATAATTTCTTTTAATGCTTCAATATTCGTTTCTAATTGAATTAAAATTATATCCGCGTCAATAATTTTATCTTTCTGTATTTTTACTTCATCAGCAGAAATATCCATATTAGAACCCGAGTAAATAGAAATAATATTCTCTCCACTCTCTTCCGACACAAAAATAGACGCTGTTCCTGTTTGATAATTTTCAGTTTGATATATCGTTGACGTTTTTATTCTTGATGACGATATAAAATTAACTGCATAATCACTAAATTGATCAGTACCTATCTTCGTAATAAAATGTACCTGTGCATCAGCATAACTCGCCGCCAATGCTTGGTTACAGCCTTTACCTCCTGGTGAGAAGATAAATTTATTCGATAATAAGGATTCCCCGGCTTCTGGCAATCTAGGAAGATAACTAATCATATCAACATTAAATGAGCCCAGTACGCACACCTTATTTATTGCAGTCTTATTTGCTAAATCGTTTTTATCAATTTGATCATTACATTCTAGAAATTGTATAATTTCTTTCTTAGCGACTTTATCTAATGTCTCAAATTCTATAAAAGCACCACCATGGCATCTTTTTATAATTCCTTTTTCTGCTAGTGTATTTAAATCTGATCGTATTGTTTCTTTGGTAACATCAAGTTCTTTGGCCAAAACAGAAACTTTTACTGCACCATTACCTTTAATCAGATTAATTATTTTTTTATGACGTTCTGCTTTCATTTAATGTTACCTCTATGGCAACAACTTTAGTTTATTAGTTGTTATGGGATTGTGATTACAATCATATGTTATTTATTAAAAGCAAAAAAAAGCAGAAATACAAAAATAAAAAACAAAAAGAAACAGAAATAAACAATGATAATCGTAAGATTATTTAATAAGTAAATTTAGAATTTATTTATTTTTCAGACAAAGTAAATCAACATATAACGTCATTCCAATCTATTTACCATAAATAAATTTAATATTATTTTTTATTTTTATACTGGAGACAAAATTAAAAGATTAAATATAAAAATAAAATTTACTTTTATAAATAAGGCATTACAGAAAAATAATTTTATATTTCTGTAAAATATCCGTAATAATGCTTAAATAAAATACAATCTAATTGAATCGAGCAATGCATTAATTATTTTTATCATCGCGGATTTTTAAAACGCATTTGCCATAAAGAAATTCTAATCATTAAATACCAAAGAAAACGATACCCTTTTACCAAAGAACATAAATCACTTAAGTAATGCAAAAGTAATGCTTAAAACATCTTCTATTTTTGTCTTTTCATTTTTGTGATCGAGATATCATTCAATACGTTTACAACACCCTTTTCATAAATAAAATATTGATTATTTATTTCAATCTTTCATTTTATGCACCATTTTTACAGAGAGCTGGCTATTTATCTTTGTCTATATTGCACATCGATTGGTCAAGCTTTGATCTAATTTTGTAAATAAGGAAGGCTTTCTATACGTTTTATCCATTGTTTATAATAATTATTTATATTGTTGAACATCTTTTAATCGGATAATAAATCCTAAAAACAAAAATTATTGATACTTAACACCGAAAACAACGCAGTTAAAGTGATTTAATTCTAGCTGTTTTTGTAAAACAACCTTTTCATCAGAAACATTCTGACATACTTCTTTTCTGGTACTTACCTCGTTTCATGCCTAACTTTATTACTAACAGGAAAAACATCAGTGTTCATAGACAAGAAGTACAACGTAAAATAAGGATATATTAATGAAAATAAAATCACTTATCGCAATCTCATTATTAAGCGCTAGTTTTTCTCTTTTTGCCGCAGAGAGTTCGACATCAACTGCCAATATTCAAACTCAAGGAGTTATTCAGGCTCAAAAAGAACTGAATGACTATGAGAAAGTCATGATAGAAAAAGTTTGGATAACGACTGATGCTATCGATGAAAAAGGAAATAAAACTGCGGCCGATAATCCTCAAGTCAGCAACTATTTTGGACTTGCTGAGTATTACCCTAATGGCACTTTTATTATGTTTACACCGGAAGGTAAACAGAAAATGCAAGGTGATTGGTCAATGTCAGATGATGGCAAAATACGTACCTTAGTTGCCAAAGATACTGAGGGTAAAACATTATTCACCCGAGATGTAGAAAATATCACGGTTAAAAATGATGAATATACCTATCGTATTTATCCAAATGCTGATGATCGTAATACCTATTTCGATATTATCCATCACGTTAAAAAATAAATTTAGTACGTTGTTTTACCTGCAAATTAATCCTACTCAATAAGTAAAAAGGGTTACTTATAAAAATAAGTAACCCTCACTTTACTTTATAACCTACTTATCATTTCGCCGAAATAATCGGATAATTAAAGTATGGTCTGAGATTGCCCTTCAATCCAATAAATCACTTCATGCGCTTCTTCTGGTGTTGGTACTTCCAATTTACTCAACATGCGTTCCATTACTTTAACTGGCACGGCTTCGTTTCTTGCATTATTTTGCCTCTGCCACTGCGCATAAGGGACTTCAATATAAACCAATCTAATTTTCGCATTATAACGATAAAACAAAGAGATAAGTTGATCTCGCATTTTTCTTGTAATATTGGTGGCATTCCAAACAAAAGGTTTATGCTCTCGTAAATAAAGACGGGCTTGTTCTTTTGCTTGCTGTACTATCCAACCATTAGCATCTCTGTTATCAGGCTTAATATTATGCTGACGACGGAGATCATCTAAACTCACAATCGGAAGATCTGCACAATGTTGGCGAATAAAAGTATCTTTTCCCATACCTGGTAATCCACATAACACCGTAACTTCACTTCCTTTTTCAGGGTAAGGCTCATAATTGCAATCCGTACTATTTTCTGTATAAAAATAGTGAAAGCGAGCATCATCTGAAGGAAATGGAGCAACCTTACGCCAACAATTTAGCTCTTCACAATAAAGCGCAAATAACACAATTTTATCAAAAAGGGCTTGTTTATCTTCACAATCTCGCCCTAAAACATCAGCTTTAGCTAATAATGCCAACAAATAGCAATCTACTCTTAATGATGCAGCAAGTAGCGCTTTTTTAGGATCAGGCTTATCCATCACCCACAACGGTAGCCCATGAAAGCGAACTAAAGCCGCGATCTGCTCTCTATCAGCAAAGCTTAAAGGTACTTTTTCATACAGAAAAAGACGTGTTGTTAATTCCCCTTTACGTGCATGACCCGGTGAAACAATACGCCCCTCTTCTTCGCGTGTTGTAGATCGTTTTTCCACATCATGAAGTAGTGCCGAGATCCATAAAATTTGCTGTTCTCTTTCAGTTAAAGTCTTATATTCTGGCAATGATTTAACTGAATTGATTACTCTTTGTGTATGTATCGCCACATCACCTTCTGCATGATGAATAGGATCTTGCATAACACCAGCCATATCACTAATTTCGTCATACAATCCACAGAGATGTTCCCATGACATTTCAGTGTGTAATTTCTTATGAAGCATCATTGAGACTCCTGTGTTTTTTCCCAAATTAAAGAGGCTCGTCGCCAATTTTTTTTCCAATGAACATCTGTTTTAACGTGATCTTTTCTAACATATTTAAAAACACGATGTGAAAAATCATCTAAAGAAAATGATTGTGCATCTCGTGTAACAATACCTTCCATTGGGCTTGGTTTTTGCGTTAAAACATCATGTGATTGAAAGAAACTTGCCTGTTTCGCTTGTGAAACAATCATATTTTCAAAATCAGTTTTATCCTGACATTTAGGCAGTTTAATTTCTGGCACAGTTGGAAGATCAAACAGAGAAGCATAAAACTGCACTTCTTCCCAACTTAGCCATTTATCTTTATAACGAACCGCAAACACATAAAAATATTCTTCTAGGTGTGCATATTCAATAGAATGAATGGCATATAGATTCTCGCCGAAAATATCTAACTCACCTAAATCATTTTTCATCAATTGCCAACGTTGACGCAATTGAGATGTCCACGCTGATTGTGTTGGGGTTGCATGCGAGCGAGCAAAAACACCCATTTTATTCAGGCAATTATTTTCTCCATCCAGTTTTTCTGTATGGATAAGTTGTTTTATCTTGCAAATATCCTGCCACCATTGTGCATTTATACGATCGTCGTTTGTTGTGCCCGGTGAAAAAGGATAGTGATAAGTTCTATCATATTTTTGTGATTGATTATTCATTATTTAATACTCATCAAGTAACAGAAGTCCTACCAAATTTAAAAAGAAATTCAGTAAGTTGATTTTTCTGTATTGCACTATTCCTTCAGTGCCTTAATGTGTATTACATAACAACGACCTAAATAATCAAAAGAGAGAGGAAAATAAATTTAGACAGATATTACCTATAACTTTCCAAAAGAGCTAGACAATTAATATACATTTTTCTTTGTATTTTTTCTAATTAGTCTTACGCTTGAAATAACTTAAAGATAAATATCACTGTGGATATGGAAAAATATTTTCAGAGTTAATCAGATTTTCAGGAAAAATAAGTGGATTATCTGAAATAAATGGCATATCTAATTTTCGACTACCCGTGGAAATAGAAACCCCAGCTTTTAACCATGCAGTAGCAACTAGCTCAGTGCAATAAACACCCTGTCCTGGGTAAATACTAAATTTTTCACCAACTCGTTCTAATGCAGTTTGCACCGCAATATTTCTAGCTTCTTCACTTCCTTTCACTTGGTAAAAACGAACTGAATTCGGCTTTGCTCGACTAATGAAAAATTCAAGACTATCCACAGTAACGCCATCTTTTATATTGCTATGTTCACTGGGTGTAGAATGGATCACTTGAACACCGTAATCAGAGATCCACAGCATACCTACGTGGCTAAACCCACTTTTATCAACTTGTTTAATTATCTCACTAATAACTTCATCCCCATCCCGAAAGACTAAATCACCATTTTTTAAGTCATGAGGCAAAGCGAGTGCATAAAATGCACCCGCTAAGAATAAAGCTACAATATTAAATATGCGAACAATCACTTGAAAGCAACTTTCCATTTACCATCAACATTAATCATTTCTTGTGCTTTTGTTTTTTCTACACCATCTTTTAAGACAGTTTTTAATGTCACTATTGCGCTCTTTTTATCTTCGCTATATTCAACACTAACAATTTCAACCTTGCTTAAACCACCCTGCTCTTTAACTTGTTTCCCTGTTTCCGCAACAATCATCTTAAACTTGCTATTAAATTGCTCTGCTCTTGGATCTTTTTCCATTTCGCCTAAGTGGATTAATGATACTGCTTTATCTCCATTTCCTTCTGCAATTGCTTCAACGAATGCAACGGCAGCCTGCCCTGGATCATCTGTTTTATCACCACAAGCTGATAACACCATAACTGTAAATATTAAAAACAGAGAACCCACAATTTTCTTTAACATAATTCGCCATCACCATAAAAGTTATTTTAACTAAAAGAAATCTTATATAAAATATTTCCTATATTAAGATATAAGACAGTAAATGCATTATTTAAAATTAATTCAATAAAGAGAGATAACTTACCTTTCCTACCAATAAATTATACGTGATAAAAGTAAGTTTAGGCATATTTTTATATCATTCACTATTTTCAGATAGAGATTAAATGAAACTAAATTAGTTTTGCCACATATCATAAAAAGAGTAATTTTAATTTGCACAAGAAACCTACTCGTTACATAATGAAAATATCTTATATATTTACCCTTTATAATCAATAAATAAAGAAAAAACATCTCTACTTTAGCTTTTTGCTTTCTTTTTAAGAATATAATTAGGAGCAAATATTAATAATATTGAGTATTAATATTTTTTCGATAACATTAGAATAAAATTATTCTCTATTTATTGTCGAAACTACTTTAATATTTGCTAAATATAATACTTTTTGCCTTAATTTATCTAATTAACAAGCATCATTTAAACTAATATCTCATGAGAAATATCAATTTAATATTACAAATAACAATATTACAACAATTAAGTAGACTAAAAAACAATTCTATTTGTTTTCACAATATATCACAGCGTATTATTGCCTAATATTTAGGTCATTTGCTTATAACACATTGCAAAAAAACACAAATAAACACTAGAAAAATTGTGATCGCATACACTTTTTTGCATCATTAATGCTATTTAAGACAAATAGAAACTGCTTTTTTATCAACAAATAGGTAATCTAGCGGTCTGATTTTGATGACCAAACATGAATAGTTAAAAGGATATTTTATGTTTACTTCACAGCTCATGCTGGTCGGTTATGTGTTGTTGGTAAGTCCTTGTGGAAATGATTCTTGTGATGCAGTTCCTGTTACAGAAACAATTTATACTAAAGATGAATGCACAACACGACTTAACTACTTAAAACAAAAAAGACCTGACCTTATTATTTTCTGTGGAGAAGTCTTGAGAGATCCTGAAGTTACTGATGAAAACCCTTACCTCACCCCACCAGATAGTGCAGACGACGTTTTCAAAATTAAGTAACTAATCTATTCCTAGTTTTATAATTAAGATAAAATACAATTTAATTTGTTTTCTTTTTACGATATACTCTTTGTACTTGAATATGTAAGGACACGTATTAGGAGTCACTAATGTCTATTGCGAAACGTACCAAAGATAAACGCATTGCGTTAGGTTTAACACAATCAGAACTTGCTACTTTAGCGAGTACGACACAGCAATCCATAGAACAGCTAGAAAGTGGTAAAACTAAACGCCCCCGTTTTTTACCTGAATTAGCAAAAGCATTAAATTGTGATTTGGCTTGGCTACTCGAAGGTGAAGAACAACCCAATGCAACTTCTGAAATTCCACCAGAGAATGAATGGCAACCGGTGAGTGAATGGGACAGTAATACCCCTTTAGATGCCGATGAAGTGGAAATTCCCTATTTTAAAAGTATCGAACTCGCGGCGGGTGACGGTTGTTGTACTAACGAAGATCATAATGGATATAAATTGAGATTTTCAAAAAGCACATTACGCCGTTATGGCGCATCTTCTCAAAACGTTATTTGCTTTTCTGTTTATGGCGATAGTATGTCACCTGTTATTCCCAATGGCTCAACAGTCACTGTCGATACAGGTAACACACGTATTGTTGATGGTGGCATTTATGCTATCGAACAAGATGCCTTGTTTAGAATAAAACTGCTCTATCGTCAACCGGGCGGTAAATTGATTATACGTAGTTATAATAAAGACGAATTTCCTGATGAATCAGCAGAAACTGATTCTGTAAAAATTATGGGGCGTATTATCCATTGGTCAGTAATGGCTTGGTAATCAATAAGCAAAGCAACAATTTCATAGTATAGAATTTTCAGTAACAACTTGTCCTTTAGACAATAAAACCGTTTTATCTGCTAGCGCTCTGATTTCACGAGGCTCATGAGTAACCATGATCATCGTTATTTCCTTAGATTTTAAGGAATCAATTAAATCCCAAAGCTGATAACGTGTTTCCCAATCCAAACTCGAAAAAGGTTCGTCCAGTAGTAACAGTTTGGGTTGGCTAATAAGCGCTCTTGCCAATGCAACGCGTTGTTGCTCCCCTCCTGAAATTTGATGAGGATAACGTGTAGCGAGATGTGCAATTCCCATTTGCTCTAATATCGCCTTTTCTCTCTCCTTGCTTCGTTTCTGTTTTGCACCATATTGTGCTAACCATAAATTTTGTGTCACAGTCATAAACGGAAATAAATAAAGCCGTTGATTTAAATATCGACAAGAGCGTAACCATACTGGTTGTTCATTTATATTTTTATCTGCAAGGTAGATATCACCAGTGTATGAAGTATATCCAGCAATCGCATTTAAAAGCGTTGTTTTACCACTTCCAGATGTACCACTTATTCCTAAACATGTTCCTTTTTCTACGTCCAACGAAATATCTTTTAATATACCCGTTGTTAATGAACGAATTTCTAACATGATCTTTTCCTTTCTCGCTGTAAACGATGTAATGCAAATAACAAAGTAATCGCGATAGCGATAAGAACAAGCGCACAACCTATTGCCAGAGTAAAGTCTCCGCTGGCAATATTTAAATAAATTGCCATAGGCAACGTTTCTGTTTTTAACCTTGTTGCACCAGCTAACATTAACGTTGCGCCAAATTCACCTAAAGCTCTAGAAAATGCAATGATGCTTCCACTCATTAAAGCTGGCCAACACAGTGGTATTTCAATCAAGAAAAATGTTTTTGTTGGCGTTAATCCTAAATTTTGTGCCGTTTGAATATAAGCAGGATCGACAGACTTAAAAGCAGAGAGACTATTTCTCATAATAATCGCGCTTGCGACATAAGTTTGAGCAATAATAATACCCAATGGTGAAAAAAGAGAGCGAGATAATTCAGGAAAAACGCCTGTTAAAGGGCCCTGATTTCCTAACAATAATAATAATCCGATACCGATAACTAATGGAGGAGTAACCAAAGGCAAATCTAATAACGCATCAATAAAACGATGTCCTTTAAAAGGAATTCTTGCCATTGCCCATGCGGCAGGTACACCTAGGATAATTGCTAGACATAAAGAAGTTAACGCTGTACTGAGCGACATGCCAATAGCAAAATGGAATTCAGGATCGGTAATAACTTGCCTCAATTCAACATAAGAAAGTTGGCATATCAATGCAATTAGCGATCCTAAGATCAGAAATAACAATAAAAAAAGTGGAATTAATGCCCATCGAAACACGTTATTTCCTTTTTAAGATAGATATTTATTTTGCTGTAATAATGAAAAAAGCCACCAGTGAGTTGGTGGCGAAAAAACACAATTTATGTGAGAAAAAATCTATGGTTTCGAAATTACAGGAAGAAAACCATAATCAGTAAAAGCCTTTATCCCTTCAGCACGAGTAAAATAATCAGCAAGTAATTGTGCTTCTTTCGGATTTGCTGATGTTTTTAAAACAGCAAGTGTTGCCACTTCTTCTGGGCTACCTTCAGGAACTGGAAGCAAAACGAGTTTATCTTGATTTTTCATTGCATCTGCATACCCAATAATGGCGGCATCCACTTCCCCATTGAGTAAATACATAAGCAATTGTTTAATGGTTGCAGTGCGTACAACAACTTTATCACGTAGTTTATCGCCTTGACCTGATGCATCAATAAGTTGCTCGCCACTTTTTCCTAATGCGATAGCTTTAGCATCACCCATACCTAGTTTTAATGAACTATTCGCAAGATCTTCTAGTGTTTTAATATCACCCACTTTATCTTTACGCACAGCAATAACTGGAATATGGCGAACAATAGAATATTGATTAACTACTTGTCCTTCTTTATTTAACTTTTCCACGTAATCTTGTGAACCGGGAAAAAATAAATCCCCCTGCTTAGTTAAATTAAAGCGTGTTAGTATTTGACCTGAACCGCCATATTCAATAGTAACTTTATTTCCTGTCTCTTTTTCAAATACACTCACAACTTGCTCTACTGGTTGTTTTAATCCAGCGCCTGCATAAAGATGAAGCTCTGCTGCAAATGTATTATGGCAAATTAATCCTAATGCTAGCCCTAAACCAGCAAGAAATTGGCGTTTCATAAAAGTGGTGATCCCGACTATCGTTATATAATTTTTTATATAATGAATGATATAAGTATTTAAGGCAAGAGGCTCATATAAAAAAAGATAAAAATGTTAACAACTTATCATTTTTATCTTTTTCTTTATATGTAAGCTTTACAAAATAGACTGATCAAAACAAATGCTTCAAATACTTTATTTTTATCAGAAATAAGTAAAGCTTAAATAGTGGTTTGCCAACAAATCCTCGCTTTCACGAGGATTTTATTACTAATTGTCTAGCTCTAATAATGCCAGCGCTGTGACTTCATCAATCACAATATCAGTGGCGTAACCTCCTTTTATCGCCCCTATTGTCGCCTGAATATTTTCCACACCACCAGCAATAAAAAGTCTCTGTGTTATTTGTCTTAACTGAGCAAGGCTTATTCCCATTATTCTAAGGTCAATATCAGAAACCAAAGGATTGCCTTGCGCATCATAAAAACGTCCACAAATTACGCCAACAGCACCCAAATCACGATATTGAGCCATTTCACTGCTCGTTAAAACCCCCGTTGTAACCAAAGGATTATCATCTAATGTATTACCCACAACAAAAAGGGCTTTATTACACTGATTTAGCGCTGAAAAATTACGCCTAATAATAGGTTCAGCTTGAAGTTCCATTGCTAGGCGCGCACTAGAAACCACCGCAGGCACATGCAAATTAATACTGCACCCTGACAACTTGTTTGCGATTAACGCGGCTGCTTCTGTTGTTTTAAAATCAGGCTGTGGCGCTACTGCACCTATCATTTGTAGTACGGTGATATTTTTTAATGACTTGGGTGGAAGATAATTACCCAATTTATAAATTGTTCGTCCCCAAGCAACACCTAAAATATCATCGTCATTAATTATCTGAGAAAGATACATTGCTCCTGCTTTCGCTAATCTTTCTCTATTCATATTTAAAGTGTGTTGCGATTTATTCTTTTCTTCATCAGGTAAAATAAGCACATTATTAAGATCGAATTTTGCTTTTATTCTGATGGCATAATCAATCGTAGAAAATACTGATGAATCCAAGTTAATATTTACGAATCCTTTTTCTCTAGCTAGATGCAAATATTTCACGACGGTGACTCGAGAAACACCCATAATATTTGCAACTTCACTTTGGCTGAGTCCGTCTTGATAGTAAAGCCACGCAGCATAGAGAACGGGATCATTATCAAATAAACTCGCGTTTTTTAGCGAATTATTATCCATTTTAAACCCCACAAATTTTTATAAATCTTATGACTAATTAGTTTATTTTATATTAGAGATATTATTGAAGGTAAAAATGCCTTTAGCAAAATTAAGCCTTATAACACAAATAGATAGATTTCATTAATCTAATAATAATATCGGCACCCTGATATTTTTCTTTACTACAAGAACCTTATAATACGTAAAAAGCCCTTAATAATGCCGTAAACATTTCATATCGAGAAAGTTTTTTTTGAAAAAACTGTTTTATTTCGCTAAAAATAAAAATATTAGCTTTAAGTTTTAAAAAGTTTTATTTTGATAAAATTAAAATCACCAAACCTTATTGTTGCTATGAAAGATCGAATTAATTTTAAAAGGAAAAACAATGATAATTGCATACTCAACCGCACCAAATGAAACAATCGCTAATGAAATTGCTCACCACCTCATCAATGCAAAACTTGCTGCTTGTGTGAATTTAATACCTCACGTAAAGTCTATTTATCATTGGAATAATGAAATTGTTGAAGATAATGAAATACTTATGATGATAAAATCCGAAAAAAGTAAACAGCAAAACTTAATTGATACTCTTATCGAAATACATCCTTATGATACTCCTGAAGTAATTATAATACCGATTGAAAATGGTTTTAAAGGTTATCTTAATTGGATCTATACCTCCTTGAATTAAAATAACGTTAAATTTTTAACGAGATCTCTTTTCTAATTCTCTTTTTCAAAAAAATGATAATTAATTGTAAATTAAAGCATCTTATATCATCTCAATTATGAGACAAATAACCCGATGTTAATATTAAGCTAAATTTCTTATTTTTAATCATGACAAGTGTTTTAAATACACTTTATAAGTGTAAATATTTTAATTTCAACTGATGATAATCTAGATACTTAATTAAATTTCGAATATAAAAATATTTATTTTATTAATCTGAATATTTTTAAAAAAAGGGAAAATATAGGCAGAATAGCCTTTAATGCTAAATTAATAAGGTTACCAATATCTTATTCTATTTATTCTCTGCTATAATAAATAGGCTTTCTCTAAATTACATGCAAAAAGGAGTGAGTTGTGAAAACAAACAGAGTCGCAAGACGTATTTTAGGTTTACCTTATAATTTGAGTCGGTCTAAAAAGAAAGTGCGTTTTTCCATTATTGCCTCTGCAAACGCAGAAAATATGCCTGCTGAGTTAAAAAATACAGCTAAAATCTGTTTAAAACAGGATTTTAGAAAGAACGCAGAGCACAAGCGTATATATATGAAGTTAACAGATGCTTACCCAGAGTATCTTGCAACTAATTAATATTTTTATATATCAACGCTATTTAATAAATATTTTTGCATTTAGTTTATATACTTAAAATATTTAAAATAGCATATCCCTTACATTACGTAAGGGATATTAGTTTTCTAGGCTAGTTTATTTTTCTATTAGTTATAAAGCTCTTTTCTTATATTTATAAGAGCAACTTCTGCAATTGAAGGCTCAATTTTTTCAGGCAACAGGCTTAATTGAAATGCTCTCTTAATAGTCTTAATAAGAATTTCACTGCGCTCTAATAATTCATTATAACTAAACTGACCTGCCTTAATTGCTAATAATTCATCTCTGTTATCACACCAAACCTTCACTTTACCTTCTTGTGCAATCCCTAATGCAATATAGAGTAATCTAAAGGTATGCATCATATTCTTACTATCATAACTTCTGCCATGATCGATGTTTTGTTGGTAACGAACATCATTACGTTGCTCAACCCACTGCCAATATTCATGATATTGCTTGCGATATGCACTATAACCTTCTTTATTAAAGCTAAGATAACCTTCTAGTTTTGCTGTTTTAGAAATACTACTTAGCAATACATCATTAGCATTTTCTTTTTTTATTATTCCTTGATAAGGCACTTTATCACCATAATAAATTGCATAAGTATCTTGAGCATGAGTAAGTTTTGCTAACCCAACATTCTCTTGTTTCCAACGTCGATTTTCTAACCAAGTATTGATTAATGTTGTTTTTCCATCTTCAATGACATAACAAAAATCAAGAATAGTTTTTAATTTTTTTTCGACCGGATTTACTATTTTTTTGTTTAGTCCCTGAGCTTTCTTAATCTGCCCTTGTGCATAGCGCACAAATGTTTGAACACAAGTTTTAGACAAAAACCATTCTGGTTTTATCAATGACATTAAAGGATGTCGATAAGTAACCATCTGTTCGGGTGAATTAAGTAACTCTAAAATATTAGGATTAGATGCACACAATAGTTCTATAAATCGTCCAAGTTCATAATAGACTATATCATTGGTTTCATTACTTACTTGTGGTGTGTATTCCAACCCATAAAAAAGATCTTTAGGAAGATAAAAGACACCTTTAATATCTGTATCTGATGTTTCCGTTGCAAGATTATGTGAACGACTTCCAGCAATACTTTCAAATAAAAGGTAAGGTTTTATATCTTCAATAGTCAGTTTCATCTAATTTTTTCCTAAACCAATTATTTAAAATATTATTATCGGGTACTGTTCTCTTGGTTAATTGAACATTTGTCTCTTGCCATAAAAAGATCACTAGATGTTGCATTGCATCTGTTGGCACCCAAGTAAAATGTTCATCTTTATCTGATTTAAATTCTACTAGTTCTTTGATGGCTTTTTGTTCTTCGATAGTTAAAATTTTTATCAGCTTATCCAATTCCATAGGCGGAATGCTACTCATTTTCACTGTCCAATAAGCGGATAAAAGAGAGCGTAACATATAGAACCATTTTTTTAATTTTATTGGCTCTGCACTAATCTCATTTTTAGCGTTATTTTCAGGACAATATCCACTCACAACTTTAGCAATTCCTCTGTAATGATGAACAATCACTTTTGGTTGATAATAGAGTTCTGCAAGCTCAAATAACTCTTTTTGAACATTAGGATATTGTTGATAAATTATTGGCGATTGGAGCCACTCTAATAATATACAATTCGATTTGCGTAATAAGTGTAGAGCTTTGGTAATATCCCAAGCGCCTACATCAAACCAACTATTTTCTATCCATTCGAAGGTTTCTTTAGGTTTATCAATAGAAAGATAAGCATTGCGAGGCCGTATAAAAATACCTCGCACATCATAATCACTATCTGTTGAGGCAAATCCCCAAGCTCGACTACCACTTTCAGCAACATAGAGTAGTTTGACTTGATACTCTTGCTCTATCTGCGGGAGTTTTTTTAAAATCTCATTATGCATGATGTCCTTATCTCCTTATTGTTACTTTTTCGCTAATTTACATCTTAGTTCTAATATTCTATGGTTATAACACAGACATACACCAATACAAACTTGGCTAATTTTTATTTTTTCATGTGTAATTAATTGGTCTATAACTGAAATGATCACCTCACAACAAGCACAAGATATCGTTCTTAATCACTGTCACTCATCACTTTGTGATGAACGGTTTGCTATTTATTTTTGTGAGTTATCGCCGAAACAAGATTTTTGGATAATCCGTTGCAACTCTGAACGTTATGTTATTTATAATCAACTAGAGCATTGTTATGTCGGTGTAAATGCCTATTTAGTGAATACCTCTACAGGTAAAATTGATATCGTTGGTAGTGGAGAAAGTGTCGAGGATTTTCTACAAGATATCTATGATACCCAAACTGCTGATAGTCAGTTCTATCTTCTTCGCCCCACTTTTTCTAAAGAAAACAAAATCGCATTACTTAATTTGAAACAATGGCTAGAATGCGGATATACCGACATTATTAATTTACTCACCATTAATAAAAATTGGTTTACTAATAAACACCGTAATTTACAACATGTACAAGCATTATTAAATAAGCGGAATATTGAAACTGAAATTGTTCTCGTGGATAAAACCGAGCATGCCATTATCGTCGATAATAGTATATGGTTTGAAGAGGATATTAAAAAAGAATTAAAAAAGGTTATTGGTATTGGGGTTTAATGATTTATTTAAAACATTAAGAATAGCATTCGTCATGAAAACTATTCTTATCTATTTATATTATTGGAAATGTGATTTTTCTATATCAAACCCTGATAAGTCAAATTTATATTGGACCTTACCACCTTGATACGCATTTAGTTCAATAATTGCTTTATTTGCATTTTTTAGTTGTTCAAAAAAGACCTTGGGTTCAAAAACAAAAACAATATTGTCTCCTCCTTGTTGAGGAAGATACTCCTTGCTCAATATTTCATTATTATCAAATTTAATTGAAAACTGGCAATTATCATATTCAGTTAATTCACCACAATAAAATTGTCCATTTATCATTTCAAGAAGTACATATTGTGTATCTAGATGTTTTCTTAAAATTATTCTCAGTTGGTTTTCTTCATAAGGAAAACCCAAGTTATTTATATTGCTAGATAAATTACCAGAGAAATAAAAAGATGTATCTCTTAATTCATCTTTTTTCTCAGAATATTGCCAATTAGAAGCATTAGCACCAAAAGAAGCAATTATTATTAATATAAATAGAATGTTTCGCATTAAAAATCCTCAGTATTATAAAAATATGCTATTCATAAAAAACAAATTTCAATAATAACAAATTTTAAAATAGTCAAATGGCTTAATAAGCTAGATTTTAATGCTATTCTTTGTATACGAACTGTAGTTTTTTAACCATCAATTCTCAATCTAAACAAAAAAGCCACCAGTAACATACTGATGGCTCTTGGTTTTTTAACCTTTATCAACTAGTACTGATAAACGGTATTTTATTCCCACTCAATTGTTGCTGGTGGTTTACCGCTGATATCATAAACAACACGAGAGATACCACTAACTTCATTGATAATGCGGTTAGAAACACGACCTAAGAAGTCATATGGTAAATGTGCCCAATGTGCTGTCATAAAGTCCACAGTTTCAACTGCACGTAATGAAACAACCCAGTCATATTTACGACCGTCACCCATAACGCCCACTGAACGCACAGGTAAGAACACGGTAAATGCTTGGCTTACTTTGTTATATAAGTCAGCTTTATGCAATTCTTCAATAAAGATAGCATCAGCACGACGCAGTAAATCACAATACTCTTTTTTGATTTCACCTAATACACGAACCCCTAAACCAGGACCTGGGAATGGATGACGATAAAGCATGTCGTAAGGTAAGCCTAACTCTAGACCAATTTTACGAACTTCATCTTTAAATAGTTCTTTTAATGGCTCAACTAAACCCAGTTTCATATCATCAGGTAAACCACCCACATTATGGTGTGATTTAATCACATGAGCTTTACCTGTTGCAGATGCGGCAGATTCAATCACATCTGGGTAAATAGTACCTTGCGCTAACCATTTAACTTGTGGCTGTTTAACCGCTTCTTCATCAAAGATTTCAATGAATGTGTGACCAATGATTTTACGCTTTTTCTCAGGATCGTTTTCGCCCTTCAACGCAGTTAAGAAACGTTCTTCTGCTTCAACATGGATAATATTTAGGTCAAATTTACCTTTAAACATTTCCATGACTTGTTCTGCTTCATTCAGACGCAATAAGCCGTTATCAACAAATACACATGTTAAACGTTTACCAATCGCACGGTTTAACAATAATGCAGTCACTGAAGAATCAACACCACCTGATAATGCTAAAATAACGTGATCATCACCAATTTGCTCTTTTAAACGAGCAACAGTGTCTTCAATAATTGCAGCAGAAGTCCACAGAGCATCACAACCACAGATATCTAAAACGAAACGTTTTAAAATCGCTAAGCCTTGATGGGTGTGTGTAACTTCTGGATGGAATTGAACACCATAAAAACGTTTCTCTTCATTCGCCATAATAGCAAATGGGCAAGTTTCAGTGCTGGCTACTGTTACAAAGTCTGATGGAATAGCAGTAACTTTGTCACCGTGGCTCATCCACACATCTAATAGTGGTTTGCCATCTTCGCTAACTGAATCTTGAATATCATTGAACAGAGCACAAGTTTCACGAATTTCAACTTGTGAATAACCAAATTCACGCTCACCAGAAACTTCTACGTCGCCACCTAATTGCATTGACATCGTTTGCATACCATAACAAATTCCTAATACAGGAACGCCTGCATTAAATACGTATTCTGGCGCACGAGGGCTGTTGTCTTCAGTAGTACTTTCAGGGCCACCAGACAGAATAATACCATTAGGATTAAATTCACGAATTTGTTCTTCTGTAACATCCCATGCCCAGAGTTCACAATAAACGCCGATTTCACGGATACGACGAGCAATAAGCTGCGTATACTGTGAACCGAAATCAAGGATAAGAATGCGATGATTATGGATATTTGCTGTCATTTGTGGTGAATTCCAAAACAGATAAAGTCATAAAGTTGAAAGGCTTGCTAATTTATAATCAAAACAAGCCTTTCTCGGAATAAATTACATACCTAAGCGATAGTTAGGTGATTCTTTCGTGATGGTCACATCATGGACATGGCTTTCTTGAATACCGGCACCACTGATACGAACAAATTCAGCTTTAGTATTCAATTCTTTAATTGTTGCGCAGCCTGTTAAGCCCATGCATGAGCGTAAACCACCCATTTGTTGGTGAACGATAGTTTTTAATAAACCTTTATAAGCAACACGACCTTCGATACCTTCTGGTACTAATTTGTCTGCTGCATTGTCAGTTTGGAAGTAACGATCTGATGAACCTTTAGACATCGCACCTAATGAGCCCATGCCACGATAGGATTTATAAGAACGGCCTTGGAATAGTTCGATTTCGCCCGGAGATTCTTCAGTACCTGCAAACATTGAACCAACCATCACGCAAGCTGCACCTGCTGCTAATGCTTTTGCGATATCGCCAGAGAAACGAATACCACCATCTGCAATAACAGGAATGTTACGATCTTTCAGTGCTTCAACTGCATCTGCAATAGCGGTAATTTGTGGTACACCAACACCAGTTACGATACGTGTTGTACAAATTGAACCAGGACCAATACCAACTTTAACCGCACTTACACCTGCATCTGCCAGTGCTAAAGCACCTTCTGCGGTTGCAACGTTGCCACCAATGATAGGGAGATTTGGATACAATGCACGAGTATCACGAATGCGCTGTAATACGCCTTCAGAGTGACCGTGAGAAGAGTCAATAAGTAAAACGTCAACGCCAGCGGCAACTAATGCTGCTACACGCTCTTCGTTACCTGCACCTGCACCAACAGCAGCACCTACACGTAAACGACCGTGTTCATCTTTACATGCGTTTGGTTTACGTTCTGCTTTTTTGAAATCTTTTACAGTGATCATACCTTTCAGATGGAAGTTGTTATCAACCACTAAGGCTTTCTCTACACGTTTTTCATGCATTCTTTGCATGACAACATCTCGTGCTTCACCTTCTTGTACTGTCACTAAGCGCTCTTTTGGTGTCATTACCGCAGTAACTGGTTGGTCTAAATCAGTAACAAAACGAACATCACGACCAGTAATAATACCCACTAATTCGTTGTCATTAGTCACAACTGGGTAACCCGCAAAGCCATTGCGTTCAGTCATTGCTTGAACTTCACGTAAAGAAGTTTCTGGTGTTACGGTGATAGGATCAGTGACAACACCACTTTCATGTTTTTTCACACGACGAACTTCTTCAGCTTGGCGTTCGATAGACATGTTTTTGTGGATAAAACCAATTCCACCTTCTTGAGCTAATGCGATAGCTAAAGGCGCTTCAGTCACAGTATCCATTGCAGCAGACAGCATAGGAACATTTAGGCGGATTGTTTCAGTCAGTTGAGTAGACAAGTCGGCAGTATTAGGAAGAACAGTGGAGTGTGCAGGAACTAACAAAACATCATCAAATGTAAGTGCTTCTTTTTTAATTCGTAACATAGCAATATCTCACCAAGGCGGCTTTTAGGAAATAGAAAATATTGCCGCGGAATTATACACACCGTAATCGGTTGCTTCTAGCTTTTTTTCAAAATTTTTATTGATCCTGCCACTAACTTAGGTAGTATCAATCAATTAAGTCTTTGTTTTAAAATTTGATCTGGCTCACATGACACTACCGATAAACAATAATATTTTTACTGTTAGCCGTCTAAATAAGACCGTTCGCCAGTTATTAGAAATGGAAATGGGTCGCATTTGGATCAGCGCTGAAATTTCCAATTTTACTCAACCTTCTTCTGGTCACTGGTATTTTACGTTAAAGGATACGAATGCCCAAATCAGAGCGGCGATGTTTCGTGGGCAAAATACTAAAGTTACTTTTCGCCCTCAGCATGGTCAGCAAGTTTTAGTTCGCGCAACAATTACATTGTATGAGCCACGAGGCGATTACCAATTGATTGTTGAGAGTATGCAACCTGCTGGTGACGGGCTATTACAACAACAATTTGAGCTATTAAAACAAAAACTCAGTGCGGAGGGGTTATTTGATGCAATTCATAAAAAACCCCTGCCATCTCCCGCTAAACAAATTGGTGTTATCACTTCATCAACCGGAGCAGCACTACACGACATCTTAAATATTCTTCGTCGTCGTGATCCTTCTTTGCCAGTGCTTATCTACCCAACCGCTGTTCAAGGTGCTGAAGCGCCTATGCAGATTGTTCATGCCATCGAACTTGCTAACCGCCGTAAAGAGTGTGATGTTTTAATTGTTGGTCGTGGTGGCGGTTCGTTAGAAGATCTCTGGGCATTTAATGATGAACGCGTTGCTCGTGCTATTTTTGCCAGTGAAATTCCAATTGTAAGTGCAGTTGGTCATGAAACCGATGTGACCATTGCTGATTTTATTGCCGACCTTAGAGCGCCAACCCCTTCTGCGGCGGCAGAACTCATTAGTCGTAACAAACTTGAGCTATTGCGCCAACTACAATCACAGCAACAACGCCTTGAAATGGCGATGGATTACTATTTAGCGAAAAAATTACGCGCAATAACACAGCTCCATCATCGTTTACAGCAACAGCATCCTCATTTACGTCTTGCTCGTCAGCAAAATGTATTAGCTTCCACACAACAGCGTTTAGTCACTAGTTTTCAGCGGCTATTGCAAGCCAAGCAACATCAACAAACACAACTACAAAAACGCCTTAATTACCAAGAGCCTAGTTCACAAATTCAAGCATTACTTCGCCAACAACAGCAGTTGATTTACCGTATGAGAGAAAGTATTTCACTACAGTTATCTCGTCAACGTGAACAATTCGCTATTAGTTGCTCTCGTTTAGAAAGTGTGAGTCCTCTCGCAACACTTTCTCGCGGTTACAGTATTAGCGAAACAGAGTCTGGAGAAGTGCTGAAAAATACCAAACAAGTGAAAATTGGCGATCCGTTGAAAACACGCGTTGAAGATGGTTGGATCACCAGTGAAGTAGTTAAAACACAAAAGATAAGAGCTAAACGTAAAACAACACCTAAAAGTGACGATTAACTTAAATATTATTGTTTAGTGAAACCGTGATACAAAAAACGGCACCAATCTTCCTTTGATGCCGTTTTTTATTATTTATACTTTAAAATAATCATTACGTTACATTAAAAACGTACTTCTCCTGCAAAAAGATAACTTCTGCCACGGGCAGTTTGTGTATTTGCACTCGGATCTTGCATAATCGGCGCTGAATTACTTCTATCAAGCGCATTAGAATAGTTTTTATTCATTAAATTATGCACGGCAAATTTTAAAGAAATATTTTTATTAATTCTGTAATTACTATAAACGTCGACAACCGTTGGGATATCATCTTGCTGTACCATTGGTACTTTACCTGTATCGTAATCTACCCCTTCTGGTGAGGATTTACGTGCTTTTCCCGTTATTTGGATCACAGTGCCTAGTTCTAATGACTGGTCATCAAAGAAGCGAACACCAGTATCAATAGTGGCATAATATTTAGGTAATTCAGAAGCGGGCGTTTGCCCAAAGTCTGTACTGGCAATCGAAGTCGGCTGTGAAGTTCGTTGATCACTGTATGAAAGGTTAGTGTAAAACACCCCTGCGTCATAATTTGCTTGTAGCTCATAACCACGTAAAGTCACAGGATCAAGGCTATTGGTGTACAAGAAAATATTCCCATCGTATTCTATCCCCGCGTAATCCTCGCCAGTTAAAGAACCGTCATTTTTACAACGCACCCCACCTTTACATACCAAATAAGAATCACTGGAAATGTAGTCTTTGATTTTTGTGTGATACCACAATCCTTTAAATCGTAAACTATCACCTTCTATCATTAAATCTGGGTGATAACTATTAAAACCAATTTGGACGGTATCGGCTTTTTCACTTTTTAAAAATGGATTCATTGAAGCACCACCTTCATTGGCAAAAAAGATCTCTTGTGATGTCGGTGCCCTCATGGTGTGTGCATAGCTTACAAAAGGCTGAAATTCAGGAATAATTTCGGCAGAAAACAACATGCCTGGATCCCAATTTCTATCATGGCGACTGAGGTTCATTTCACCTTCGGGGAAACATGCGGCTCGTGGATCACAAGCGGGTTTTCGCCCTTTAATATGATAATCGACATAATTTAAATTAAGGTCGAGAGTATAAATATCATATTCAAATTTCATTTGTGAAAAGAAGCTGGTTAAATCATTTTTTCCTTGAGGTGCAAACGTATTATATTCAACCATATTTTGTGCTTGCCACGGATCAGTAGAAGGTGCAATAACACTGCGTTTGTATTCTGTTGACATTAATTTTGTGCCCAGTGTTAATGCCATATCCAATTCATCATAATTAAAGCGGCTGGTATTTTTAGCGACTAGTGAATCAGATATATTTTTTGCATTTGCTTCACGTAAACTCACAAGAGAATCACCCGCAAACTTTTGCGATGCTTGACTATGGCTAAGCAGAATTTCGCTATCAAATAGATCATTTAATGGTGTATAGCGATATTTTGCATAATAATCTTTAGCATCAATTTTACGGCGATTAAAATCATTGTTATAAAAACGACCACTTAATTCTAATTCATGAGAATCATTTGGTTTTATATTTATTTTGGTAAGTTCTGAGTGTGGTCTTTGATTAAATTCTTTACTTGTAGAAAATTCTTCACTATTAAAGCCAGCGCCATTTTTATAAGACGATTCTATTTTATGTCCACTTAACGCAAGCATTGCACCAACAGAACCATTATCATTAAATAATGAACGCTGCCCTGCAAAAGCAACCATACCGTTATAACCTAAGCCATTTGTACCACCAGCTGCTTTACTTCTGACACCCCAAGTGTGTCCTTGAAATAAAATATCTTCTACACCAATAGTTTTAAAATTAGCACTTCCTGCCAGGGCATTAATACTATTTTCACCGTCTTGTTGACCACGAGAAATATCGATTTGAATAATAAAATTCGGATCGATCATGCTATTAAATTGGTTGTAAGGTTGCGCGCCATGCGCATATTGGCTAGGTGATGTGCTATACATAGTTTGAGTGACACCATCAACCATCATATTAACGCGACCAAAACCACTTAATCCGCGAATATTAACACCAATGCCCGGCTGACTCACATCCATTTGAGTATATGTTCCCGGCGTTGAACGTAATGTTTGTTCAACAGATTCAAGATTATTAATTTCACCAATAGAGCTATAAGCACCCGGTTTTCCCAATGCTTTTTGTTCAGGCGTTTCTTTTTGTGCTGATGAAACTTTTAAGCTACTAAATTGAATCGCTTTATCTGTTTCAGATGCAATGGCAAGATGATTAACACCCGAAAATAAAATAAGAGTGCTAAGTATTTTCCTTGTAAATTTCATAATAAACCTATTCTTTATTTTTATTTAAATAGGCTCACGTTGCTTTATATAAAGTAAATTAAACTAGAAAATATTATTATTGTTATGTTTGCTTTAAATAATAGCGCTGTCTCCCTTAAAGAGAGACAGGCTAATTTATTAAACTGATTTACTATTACTGATTATTCTATTTTATATTTTGAGCTTTAAAATAGACTTCAGGCTGTTCTAACATCAGAATAAAGGCATATTCTTTTGCTGTATCGCGTAAGCGATTAAAACGCCCTGATTTACCACCATGCCCTGCACTCATATTAGTTTCAAGTAATAGCAGATTATTATCTGTTTTTAATTCACGCAATTTCGCAACCCATTTTGCAGGCTCCCAATATTGCACTTGTGAATCATGTAACCCTGTTGTGACTAATAAATGAGGGTATGCCTTGGCAACCACATTGTCATATGGGCTATACGATTTTAGGCGGAAATAAACGTCTTTATCCGCAGGATTTCCCCATTCTTCATATTCCCCTGTTGTTAAAGGAATTGAAGCATCAAGCATTGTTGTCACAACATCCACAAATGGAACTTGAGATACAACACCTCGGTATAATTCAGGTGCCAGATTCACAACGGCGCCCATTAATAATCCGCCCGCACTGCCACCCATAGCGTAAACGTGTTTGGGTGCTCCGTAACCTTTGGCAATTAGATATTTAGTGGCATCAATAAAGTCTGTAAAAGTATTAACTTTATGTTCCATTTTACCTTGGTTATACCAGCGTTTACCTAATTCACCGCCACCACGCACATGCACAATGGCATACACAAAGCCTCGGTCTAATAAGCTTAAACGAGGTGAACTAAACGAAGGATCGATGCTGCTACCGTAAGAGCCATAGCCATAAATTAAGATAGGATTTTCACCTTTCTTAAATAAGTCTTTGCGATAAACCAATGATACGGGAACTTCAACACCGTCTTGTGCTTTTACCCAGATACGCTCGCTTTCATATAAATTGCGTTCAAAGCCTTTCACTTCTTGCTGTTTAAGCAATTGCTTTTGATGCGTTTGCATATTCCATTGATAAGTTGAAGAAGGCGTTGTCATGGAAGTATAACCAAAGCGAAGCTCTTCGCTATCTGCTTGAGGGTTAAAACCTAGCCATGCCATATAAACAGGATCGTCAAAGGTCACATTTGTCGATTGACCTGTTTTCCAATCAATTTGACGTAATGACACTAGTCCTTGTTTTCTTTCTTCCACAACTAACCAGCGATTAAAGAGATCAAAACCTTCTAAATCGACCTCTTTTTGTGGTGCAATGACGGTTTCCCAAGGCTTATCGATTGATGCCGTTTTATAAAGACCAAACAATTCACTCTCATGATTCGAACGAATATAGAATTCACCATTAAAATGGTCGATATCATATTCACGCCCTTCTTGACGCGCAGAGAATATTACCATTGGTTTTTCTGGCGCATTCGCGTCAATTAAACGAGATTCTGAGGTTGTTGAGCTTTCAATAGAGACAAGAATGTAATCTTCAGATTTACTTTTACCCATCCATGTATAAAAGCGATCGTCGTTTTCTTCGAAGATTTTGACATCTTGTTTACGATCAGTGCCATATTGATGGCGATAGATTTGATAAGGCAGTAAGGTTTGCGGATCTTTATCAACATAAAATAGTGTTTTGCTGTCGTTTGCCCACACAAGATTTGCTGAGATATTGGTTAACACATTCTCTTTCCATGTATTATCCGATAAATCTTTATAGGCAACATTATAGTTTCTGCGCCCTTCGTTATCTTCTGCAATAGCGATACGTTTGTTATCTGGGCTGATTGTCAAATCACCTAATTGATAGAATTCGTGCCCTTTAGCACGTTCGTTTCCATCAACGAGAACTTCCCATTCACCTTCGCTATTTACTGGTTTACGCTGATAAATAGGGAAATCTTTACCTTCTTGATAAATAGTACGATAAGTATAGCCATTATAAATATAAGGCACTGATTCATCGTTTTGAGCCATACGGCTCACCATTTCATTAAAGAGCGTTTCTTCGAGCGCCTTGCCTTCTTTCATCACTGATTCAGTATAGGCATTTTCAGCATTCAGATAATCAAGCACGTTAGGATCTTTACGTGAATCATCTCTTAGCCAATAGTAATTATCGGTGCGCGTGTCTCCATGTTCTGTCATCACATGAGGCACTTTATTCGCTTTTGGTGGCATCACTAGGGAGTCCTTCTGATTTTGAGCCAATGCAGGTGTTGCTGAAATTAACAATGCCATGATCACACTCGTTAATTGCAACGTCATCCGTTTTTTTGTTGCGACTAGCATAACGTTTTATTTCCTTTTTGACCTGTCGTTAGAACGTTAGTGTAGAAAACTCAATTGGCATTTCAACCATTATTTTACCTTTCGACAATAACTCAATTGGTGGTATCGGTAAGGGCTCTGCACGTTTGAGTACTCGTTGTGCTTCTCTGTCTAAAGAACGCACGCCACTACTAAGAATTAATTCACTCGATATGACATAACCTTGTTCATCAACAATAAAGCGTACTTTAGAAATCCCTGTTCTACCTTTACTTTTAGCTTCTTCGGGATAGGCTTTATAGCGATTAAGATGCCCTTTTGTTTTAGCTTGCCATAATGCTAATGCGCTTTCCGTGCTATCTGAATCGCTATCATAATTTGCACTAACATCATTAGATTGCTGTTTCGCCGCAGAGCGACTGCTTGATGGTGCTGATTGGCTAGACACATTTTCGCTAATAGTAGGCGCGGGCTTTACCGGAGAGGTTATAGGTGTCACTTTAGCTGTTTGCTCTACATTGACTCTTTTTTTAGGTTTTTCGAGCAAAATATCTGCATTTTCATTCACAATCAGATCAGGCTGTTTTTCAGCAATATCTTGCTCTACCTTTTTTTGGCTTGCTACCGCCAATTGTTGATCGACGCCTACAACCTGTTTTTCATCACTGAGTGCTTGTACGTTTTCACTTAAGCTCATCATTACAGCTAATTCTGGCTCCTGTATAAGTACCGTATTCTCTTTATTGAAATAAAAATAAGCCATGACAAAAATAGCATGTACACCGAGAGCCAAAATAAATGCTTTAGAACTACAAAGCTGAAATTTTGGCATTTGATCCATACAAGAAGAAATAAGCATATTCGTGTTATCAATAAATTAAGGTAAGGCGACAGGTGTTATCCAAAGATAATCGGCATGAACGGAAGTCACATCACTTCCCTCTTCCGTCATTATCACCACAGTTACTTTTTCATTCGGCGCTAGATCAGCAACGTGTAAAGGTACACCCATTACTTTTGTGGCATGAAAAGAGCCAGCAATTAACAGTGCGGGTGTCGGAGCATCTAATAAACTTTTAGCCATTGCACGATCACGCAATTGCTGAATAACCGTCATTTTTTCTGCTTGTGTTTTATCAAGCTCACCGCCATGAGAAAGCTCAATTGTTTTTTGAATAAGTTGGCGAACAGATGTATCAGTTGAATGCACACCATCAATAATAGGAGGATTTTTATACGCACTAGATATTTCACTGCGATCAATATTTGCCGCTAATAAAGGATAATCAGCGCTTAGCCCTGCTTTAACTATATTGCCATACCATTTCCAAGGCCAACCTGAATTCCATTTTAATGCAGCCATTAGTCGCTCATCTCGTAGATATTCAGAGCCTGAATAACGTTTCTTTGTGTTATCCACTAATGATTGCTGGCTTGGCGTTAGCATCTCAAGTAGAACCGCTCCTTGAGGGCGTTTTTTAGGTAGCTCTGTCATTAACCAATATTCAATATCATGATGATAAGCATTGTCATGTTTTTCACCAATAATCACATGTGATTGACTTGCTAATCGTGTTAACAGTGTGTCTGCTGTGATGGATTGCCCAGTCTGAGTATCAATGATGTTTGCTGACTGAATAATTGCCAGATCTACGGTTGATACAGGTTGTTTTTCTATTGAATGACATGCTGAAAGACTTATTAATGAAACTAGTAGTAAGATCCTTTTTGATATTGAGAAAAACATAATCATCCTATTAGTTATATATACCTACTTTAGTTAGACGCATAGGTTAATATTGTTGCTAATAATTATCAATATCATTCTTATATTAATTTGTATTTAACATTCTTTATGCTGATTTGATGAGCATAAAAAACCCCCGATAATCGGTTGTCCAACTATCGGGGGTCACTTCAATAAAAGGCGCTTTATGAATGGAATTATTTAATTAGTAACAATTAATTTTGAGATTGTGCCTGAGCTTCCACAACAGCTAATGCCACCATATTCACGATACGACGTACTGATGCAATTGGCGTCAAAATGTGGGCAGGTTTAGCAACACCCATTAATACTGGTCCTACTGTCACACCATCAGAGCTTGTTACACGCAATAAGTTATAGCTAATACGTGCGGCTTCCATTGTTGGCATAACTAATAGGTTTGCAGCGCCTTTTAATGGACTATCTGGCATCACATCACGGCGAATAGATTCTACTAATGCTGCATCTGCATGCATTTCACCATCAATCTCTAATTCAGGTGCACGTTGCTTGATTATCTCTAACGCTTTTCTGAGTTTGATTGAAGATGGGCTATCAAATGAACCGAAACTTGAACGAGAAACCAGCGCTGCTTTTGGCTCGATACCAAAGCGACGAATAGTATCAGCAGCCATAATCGTAATATCGGCTAGTTGTTCTGCGGTCGGATCTTCATTAACGTAAGTGTCTGTAATAAAGGTGTTACCACTTGGCAATAGCAGAGCATTCATTGCTCCTGCGGTTTCCATTCCTTCACGTAAGCCAAACACATTTTTGTAGATTTCAAAATGTTCAGAATAGCTACCCACAGTACCACAAATCAGGCCATCTGCTTCACCTCGGCGAACCATAATGGCACCAATAAGTGTTGGATTGCCAATCATTGCACGGCGAGCTTGCTCTTGTGATACACCGCGACGTTTCATGATTTGGTGATATTCTTGCCAATACTCTTTGAAACGTGGGTCGTTTTCATTATTCACCACCTCAAAGTCTTTACCAGCTTTAATGTGTAAACCCAATTTCTGAATACGCATTTCAATCACACTAGGACGACCAATTAAAATTGGAGTGGCTAATCCTAATGTTACTAATTCTTGTGTTGCATGCAGTACGCGGTTTTCTTCCCCTTCTGCTAACACAATGCGTTTTTTCTCTTTTTTCGCTTGCGAGAAAATAGGTTTCATAAATAAGTTCGTTTTATAAACAAACTCATTAAGGTGTTCAATATAAGCAGAAAAATCTTCAATTGGACGAGTTGCAACACCTGAATCCATCGCCGCTTTTGCAACTGCTGGCGCAATTTTCACAATCAAACGTGGATCAAACGGTTTCGGAATAATGTATTCAGGACCAAAAGAGAGTTCCTGATCACCATAGGCAGAAGCAACTTCTTCGTTTTGTTCCGCGAGTGCTAATTCTGCAATAGCATGAACACAAGCGAGTTTCATCTCTTCATTAATTGCTGTCGCACCAACGTCTAATGCGCCACGGAAGATGAATGGGAAACACAATACGTTATTAACCTGATTTGGGTAGTCAGAACGCCCTGTACAGATAATCGCATCTGAACGTACAGCTTTTACTAACGGCGGTAAAATTTCAGGTTCTGGGTTTGCAAGCGCGAGAATAAGTGGATCGCGAGCCATTTTCTTGACCATTTCTTGCGTTAATACGCCAGGCCCTGAGCAACCTAAGAAAATATCAGCATTATTAATAACGTCATCTAATGTACGAGTACCGTTATCTTCGATTGCATAAGCAGCTTTGGTTTCTGCCATATTAGCTTCACGTCCACGGTAGATAACCCCTTTAGAGTCACATACAGTGATGTTTTCGCGTGTTAGCCCTAAAGCAACTAATAAGTTCATACAAGCAATAGACGCGGCACCTGCTCCTGATACCACTAATTTTACTTTACTAATTTCTTTTTTAATAATACGCAAGCCATTGAGAATTGCGGCTGTAGAGATAATCGCTGTACCATGCTGATCATCATGGAATACAGGAATGTTCATTTTCTCACGCAGTTTTTTCTCAATATAGAAACACTCTGGTGCTTTAATATCTTCGAGGTTAATACCACCAAATGTTGGCTCTAATGATGCGATAATATCAACGAGTTTGTCAGGATCTGTCTCATTAACTTCAATGTCAAAAACATCAACGCCAGAAAACTTCTTAAACAAAACGCCTTTACCTTCCATCACAGGCTTACCTGCTAAGGCACCGATATTTCCAAGTCCAAGTACCGCAGTACCATTTGAAATCACCGCGACAAGGTTACCTTTGGCTGTGTAGCGATAAGCAGCAAGAGGATCTGCTGCAATTTCTAAACAAGGAGCGGCGACGCCTGGTGAATAAGCTAATGCTAAATCACGTTGGGTTATGAGTGGTTTTGTTGGTGTTACTGTGATTTTGCCAGGTACGGGAAATTCATGAAAATCTAGAGCGCTTTGTTTTAATTTGTCTTCCATCTTCATATCCTTTGTATCAATAGGGTAAGGGCTTCGTTAGTATAATGGTAATGGAGCGTTAAATCATGACGGCTCCGACACTTTTTTCAAATTAGTAAACAAGATTTATTATAAACAATTAATACCTAGTTATAGGTATATTATTAACACTATTTAATTTCACCGGTGTAATAAACTCGAACAGAAAAAAGACAATATTTGTTTATTATTTACCAGATATTAAATTAACATTTAAAATAATTAATTTTTTTATATTGTTTAAAAAAACAATAACTATTTTCACTTTTTGATTATTTTTTAAATAGCCTTATCTCTGCACAACTCATTGTAACTATAAAGATTTTATAGAATTAGATTTTTTGTTAGTCGTTTTGGTTATTTTCTTTTTTACCCGTAACAATAATTGGTGTAATATTGCGAACCGTCAATTTTATTTTCTTATTGTTTTAATAAGATGTCTGATTCTAATTTTTATTCCTCATTTGGAATTTACTTTTTTATTTTCTGCTATTGGAAAGATTACGCACATTATTATTTTTTTTTAGGGAGAGGGGTTATGCCTAGCTACTCAATTATGATAGTGGATGATCACCCTATCATGAGATATGGATTACGGCTATTGTTAGAAAAAGACAAGGACTTTGTCGTAGTAAGCGAAAGTGGCAATGCTCAAGAGGCTGTAACCGCTGCAAAACAGTTAAATCCAGACTTAATTATGATGGATTTAAATCTACAAGGGCGTTCAGGTATCGATATTATTCGAACACTTCGTCGCTCTGGTTTAACATCTTATGTTCTTGTTTTATCCGTTTCTGATTCACGTAATGATGTTTACGCTGCGTTGGATGCTGGCGCAAACGGTTATCTTTTAAAAGAGTGTGAGTTAGACATGCTATTACTTAGCCTACGCAAAGCAGCTGTTGGGCATCCTGTTTATAGTGAGCGAGTGTGGCAATATATTCAACTTAGGCAAAACTATTCTGATCCACTTTCAGCATTGACTAAAAGAGAGTTGGATGTTCTTCATGAAGTGTCTGCTGGAATGAAAAATAAACAAATTGCTGAGAATTTATTTATTTCTGAAGAAACAGTGAAAGTCCACATTCGTAATATTTTAAAGAAACTGCAAGTCACTTCTCGTTTAGCTGCCAGTCTTATTCTTATTAAGCATCAGTACTAAACGCTTTACCCCGACACAGGGTCGGGGTAATCAGAGCTATTATTGAATATTCTGCTTAGTGCTATATTAAATCATCTCTACTCAATAGGAACTGGATAACTTAATACTTTAAAATGGTTATCTGGTAATTTTTCGATATTTAACTGGTACAGCTCTCGATTTATTCCATTAATCACAATATCAAGTTCGCTAAAAGCGGATTGTATTTCTTCATTGGTTGCCCATGAAGGAATACCTTTTACACCATAATAAAAATAAATTTTACTTTTGCCTGATCCTATCGGTTGGATCTCTTTAATTTGGCTAATGAACAGGTGACCATAACAGAAGTCTTGATAAGGTTGCCATGCTCTGCGCCCTTTTTCACTGAGATTGAACACCCATTCTTCTCCATTTGCGGTTTGTTCAATCAATCCTGCCTCAACTAATGCATGCATTCTTTCTAGCACCCAAGGTGCATCATCTTCATTGCTGTACACAGGCCATTTCCCTTCGCCCAAACACAATAAATAATCACTGTTAAAAAAAGCCTCTAAGGCTATTTTATACTCATCAACTTTTTGACTGTCATTTTCTTCATCTGCCCAGCTAAAAGAAGAAAGTAAAAGCAATATAAGACTCAGTGAAATACTTTTCATATTCTCTTTTACCAACGGAAATCTTTATTCGTATTTGTATTACTCTACGCTACACAATTCGTTACACTAACGTGACAGTTTAATATCCGATATATTTTATAATGTAAATAGGATTTTTCACTACAACAAAAGCTGTTATTTTGGAATTGTATAACACTCATTCTCATCAATACTAATATTACGTATTGTCATATAAGGAAAATATCATGTCCACGACAAACCTGACATATACCATGTACGGCATAAAAAATTGCGATACAATCAAAAAAGCACGTAAATGGCTAGATGATAATCATGTTCCCTACACGTTTCATGATTACCGCAAAGAGGGTTTGACGGAAGCATTATTACGCACCTTTACAGAAAATTTAGATTGGCAGACACTTGTGAATAAAAGAGGAACAACTTGGCGTCAATTATCTGATGAAGAAAAAAACGCAATCACTGATGTTACCTCTGCAATCTCACTTATGTTAGATAAACCCGCGATCATTAAACGCCCTATTCTTGTGTCATCAGACAACCGCTTTGTTGTTGGTTTTGATGTCAATGATTATTCGTCCTTTACAGGAGCCTAATTTTTATGTCCTGTCCTGTTATTGAGCTTGCACAACAACTGATTTCGCGTCCCTCAATCAGCCCTGATGATCAAGGTTGTCAGCAACTGATTATCGATAGGCTTGCCCCTCTTGGTTTTACGATTGAAAGAATGCCTTTTGGTGAAACTGAAAATCTCTGGGCTTGTCGTGGTGGTGAAGGCGAAACACTAGCTTTTGCTGGTCATACTGATGTTGTACCAACAGGTGATCTTGATTTGTGGGATAACCCGCCTTTTGAACCATCTATTCGTGATGGTATGTTATATGGACGCGGTGCGGCGGATATGAAAGGCTCGCTTGCCGCCATGATTGTCGCTGCTGAACGTTTTGTTCGCTCTTATCCTGATCACCGTGGACGACTAGCCTTTTTAATTACATCGGATGAAGAAGCCAAAGCCGCAGACGGCACAGTTAAAGTCGTACAATCGTTAATGTCACGTGGCGAACGTCTCGACTATTGCCTTGTGGGTGAGCCTTCAAGCCAACATCATTTAGGCGATATGGTAAAAAATGGTCGTCGAGGCTCAATAACAGCAAATTTAATTATTCAAGGTGTGCAAGGTCATGTCGCTTACCCTCACCTTGCAGAAAATCCTATTCATCTTGCCTCCCCTTTTATCCAAGAGCTCGTTAATACTGTTTGGGATGAAGGTAACGAGTTTTTCCCAGCAACCACAATGCAAATTGCTAATATCCATGCAGGTACAGGCAGCAATAATGTGATCCCCGGTGAGCTGCTTATTCAATTTAATTTCCGCTTTAGTACTGCCATTACAGATGAAGAAATTCGCCAACGTACAGAAGCGTTACTACAAAAGCATCAACTTCGCTATCAGTTGGAATGGTCTTTATCTGGTCAGCCTTTTATTACTGGGCAAGGTAAATTACTTGAAGCTGTCCGTTACTCCGTTAAGCATTACACCAATTTAGAGCCAGAGCTTTCCACCAGTGGAGGCACTTCTGATGGTCGATTTATTGCCCAAATGGGTGCGCAAGTTGTCGAATTAGGCCCTGTTAATGCAACAATTCATAAAGTTAATGAGTGTGTTAATGCGGCAGATTTACAACAGCTTAGCCGAATTTATCAGCGGGTTATGGAGCAACTTATTTTATGATAACGCCTTTAATGCTAACAGGCCGTTCTACTGATCATTTAGTCACTTTATCTGGTCAGCATCGCTTACAATTTAATGCCACTAAAGCTTTTTTAGCATTACAACAACAAGCCACAAAAGCAGGCTTTAAATTAATGCCAGCCAGCTCTTTTCGTGATTTTAATCGCCAATTAGCTATATGGAATGGAAAGTTTGAAGGTACTCGCCCTGTTTTAGATGCACAAAGCCAGCCAATAGATATTCATGCATTATCAGATGGTGAGCGCTGTATCGCTATTTTAAAATGGTCAGCATTGCCTGGTGCAAGTCGCCACCATTGGGGCACTGAGATTGATATTTACGATCCTTTTCGTTTACCTGAAGGGCAATCATTACAATTAGAACCTTGGGAATACGAAGATGGTGGCTATTTTGCAGAGCTTAATGAATGGTTAACAGAGAATATGTCAGCGTATGACTTTTATCGCCCTTTTACTCATAAAGAGAGCGATATTGCTTACGAGCCATGGCATATCAGTTATTGGCCTCTTTCCCATGAAGCGTCTCTTGCTTATACACCTGATATTCTAAAATCTGTGTTAGAAGAAGAGAATATTTATGGTAAACAGTGGCTATTAGCTAATCTTGACGAAATATTTGCACGTTACATTGTTTTGCCTGAATAACGTTATTTTTCACATGGGACTTCTTGTTGATCATTAACAGGAAGTCTCCACATAAATATCAACAAACACACTAAGATTATCAGCAATAATATTCTGACCCAAAGCATAGACACTAGCCACAGTGAAATCGCAAAGGTAATTAAGATCACTAAGATAGCTTTAGGTTTCGCCCCTTTAGGCATAGCGTGATAAGTTTGCCAATATCGTAAATAAGGACCAAACCAAGAGCGATAAAGTAACCAATAATGGAAGCGCTTCGATGAACGAGAAAAACACCATGTAGCAAGCAATAAGAAAGGTGTAGTGGGTAACACAGGCAAAATAACACCTAATGTAGCTAATCCAACACATAACCAACCTGCTATAATCAATAATATCCGTTTCATGCTGTGCTTTTCCAACCTATGCTTTATTGTGTTATTTTATAGAGTAAATAAAAAAGATCCTCATTCTCAACAACAATTTTAAAATATAAGGCTTATTTATGCACTGGATTGCTGACTATTGGTGGGTAATTTTAATTCTTTTAGTAGGAATTATCATTAACGCTATTAAAGATATGAACAAAATCGATCCCAAGCAATTTCTTAAAAATAAGCGAAAGTTGCCTCCACATCGTGATTTTAATGATAAATGGGATGATGAAGATGATTGGCCTAAACAAAATCAAAACAAGAAGGATGAGAATAAGTAGCTAACCACTGTTGATAACGCGATGTTAATTGAGGATCTTTTTCAGCCATTAATTGCGCACATTGCTCTCTTAATTGCTTAGTTAAGATTTTTTTTCCTGATAAAGAAAACTCAGCCACACACTGCTCGACTGACTTATTGTCTACAAAAAAAGCCACTAATAACGGGTAGTGTTGCTCATAACCTGCTAAAAAATTAGCAACACTCTCATAAACAGTCAGTGCTGGACGATGAGCAAATGCAAAACCCGCCATCACTAACCAACGGTCTTGTGATGTAGCGATATGATTTGGTATTAAATTATCCGCTAAGCAGAGCTTGGTTTGCTGTTCTATCTGCGGATATTGCAAAGCAAAAGCACGTAAAGACGAGCGTAATAACTGTTCGCCTTTTTCTGTTAGTGGATAAATTGCCATTGCAGCGTAGCATCCACTGCTTGCCTCTTTATGTACCCCTAAGCGCACTATTTGAAAGCCACATTGCATCCAAAACTGTGCTAACACTTCGGTATAACCAAAGCTCACCGAAAGATAATCAATAGTCTGTTTTTGACTCTCTTTTACAATATTAGCAATTAAAGTTGCGGCAATTTTTTGGCGTCGATATTGAGGTAAAACAGCAATGCGGCTAATACGCAATGAGTTCAAACACATTGCATCGGGTGTTAAACCATAAGTTACTAATGATTGAGCAACCAGATTACCTCTTGGCCTACGAGTACCTAGCCAAACATCATAAGCAAGTTCGAAAGGTAATCCTCCTTCTTCGATACACCACACAGCACCCACGATTTTTTTATTGATTGAAGCTGACCAATAACGCTGTTTTTGACCATCAAGTAAACGTCGTAGATCAAGTGGCGTTGTTCGATAATGCGCACTGGTAAGTAACTGATAAAAATCATGTAGTTGTGAAATATTGTTATGCCAATTTCCTTGAAGCTGGTGGATATCGACTCCACCTTGTTTCTGACGCTCGAAATCAGACTCAAGCTCATCAAGCAATAACAACTGATTAAGCCAATTTTCTAATGGACAATCTTTAGCCCAACGAATTGGTGTTTGTAATTGATAGGTATGCAAATTAGGAATGTTGTCTCCTAATTTCAGCATAAAACCTCGCCCTGTTCCTTCATAGCCTTGTACTGTAGTTGTCATTAAGACATTAGGGAAATAACCACACAGCACTTCTAGTTGTGCAATAGGCAAAGAAGCAGCCTCATCAATAATCAGCCAATCACTTTGGATTTCGTTATTTATACACAGCGCTAATAAATTATCAGGAGAGTAAAATGAAATAGCTTTATTGGTGTGTGAAGATAAAACATCTGTACTATTTTTAGCAGGTGCACATACCAGTACATTTCCTTGATATTGATCGATAAACATTCCCGCCAGCGCTGACTTTCCTCTGCCTCTTGGTGCAATAACACTCCAAATACCCGATGTCGATAATAGCAAATTATCTAAAATTACTTGCTGTTCTGCGGTTGGTTTACCTTGTGGAAGTGCCCAAGGTTTAGCCTTTTCAATCAATTTGGGTAATTGAAATGGCGTTGATTGTTGCCAGACAATTGCTTTGTCATCACCTAAAGTGATGTTTTTTAGCCATGCCATAAAATTTGGTGTTGAAAGCACACCTTGAGCATCATTCCATCGCTGACTATCGTTATCGGTATAACTGTCCCAACGTTCAATATCAGGCAAGCACAAAATCAATACACTACCTGCTTTTAATGTGCCCGTTAACATGGCTAAAGCATCAGTATTAAATCCTTCATTAGCATCAAAAACCGCATGTAGGAACTCACGTCCCAATAGGCGAATAGCTTGTTCAGGTAAAATAGCATGGGGTTGATTGGAAGAAATAGTGACCCAATCACCTTGGCATAATTGAGTAATTTGCTGGATCTGTGCCGTTTGCCATGCTGGTTCACCCGCTAATAGCAGTAACTGGCGTTGCCCTAATTGAGCTAATTTTTGCTGATATTGATGTAAATGAGACAATGGCACAGCTAGGATTTACCGATTAACAATGAAAGAATACCAGCTGCAATTAATGGTCCAACAGGCACACCTCGGAAAAGTGCGACACCAATGACTGTTCCCACTAATAAGCCAGCAACCGTTGAAGGCTGGTTATTCATTAGAGAAACGCCCCGTGCGCCTAACCAAGAAACCGCGATACCTATCGCAATTGCTAGTAATGATTTCCAGTTTAAAAATGAGTTAAGAACTTCTTGCCCTGAAATACGTCCTGTTGCTATGGGTGTCATTACCCCAATGGTCAAAATTAAGATCCCGATAGTCATGCCATATTTTTCAACAACAGGAAAATATTGATTTAGAGGTGTGATTTTAATCACTAGCAAAGCAAGCATTGCTAACGTTACAGTCATATTATGACTAATAATGCCAAGTCCTGCGAGAACCAGCAAAATTAATAGTGAGGGATCAACGTTACTCATGTTTGTTCCTAAGCCTTTCTCTTTATAGCGTTAATTATCTTTTATTTACCGACAAATGGTATTAGTTCAAAGACGAAGAAGCAAATGTATCGCAAGATTTAATACTGCCACTGTTATAGCCTCTCATAAACCAAGTCTTGCGCTGTTCTGCTGTGCCGTGTGTAAAACTATCGGGCACTACATAACCTTGCTGTTGTTTCTGTAACTTGTCATCACCTATCGCTTGCGCCGTTTTGATCGCGGTTAATAAATCGCTTTCATCAATACGACCTTCACCTGCAATAAAATGTCCCCACATTCCAGCAAAACAGTCTGCTTGCAACTCTAATTTTACAGATAAACGATTTGCCTCTGCTTTTGAACGCGCCATTTGTTGTTTTTCACGCATTTGATTAGTGATACCTAATAAATGCTGAACATGGTGCCCTACTTCATGTGAAATCACATAACCTTGAGCAAATTCACCGCCACCACCTAGGCTATGTTTCATTTCATTATAAAAAGAGAGATCGAGATAAATCTTTCTATCCGCGGGACAATAAAAAGGTCCCATTATTTTTGTACCTGTACCGCATTGCGTTGTGGTGCTGTTGGTATATAAAACAAGTTTAGGATAGCTATATTGTTTGCCTGCTTGTGCAAAAATAGTTTGCCAAAAATCTTCTGTACTGGCTAAAACGACGCTACTAAAATCTGCGGCTTCATTATAAAGGGCACTTTGTTGTTCGTTGCGTTGTGGCGATTGGTCGGTTTCACCCGTTAATGAGTTAAAGTCAAATCCCATAAAACTGGCTATCACTAAAACAATAATAACCACAAACCCATATTTAGTGCGTAACAAAAGTGCAATTAATCCTAATGGGAGATTGCCACCGCCTGATGCGGGAGAAGATTGCCCTCTTCTATCTTCAACATTGTCACTTCTTCGGCGATCATTCCAACGCATAACTTATCCCCACATTTTAAATAGACGACTTTAGATTTATTATGAACAAATTTATCACTTGATTTGAGATAATAACAAATAATTGCAATCTCTATTCCCTATTTTTTAAGAGCAAGATAATAGAGACTATCAGAGTAAGCTAGTACCCGTTGTCACAACGAAAAAAATAAGCATCATAAGGAATTAAAACTGCTTTTTTAACGATTTCATAATAGAATTCTTATTTCTTGCCTTTGTATTTTTTCTTCACTAATAAATAGATAATTTAATGACTCGAACTCAACGTTTACTCACTTTATTGCAGATTTTAAAAGAAAATCGCTATCCGATAACGGCAGAGGTATTAGCAGATAAATTACAAATTAGTGTCAGATCTATTTATCGTGATATTGAGTCTTTACGTAATCAAGGTGCAGAAATTACGGGTGAAGCAGGTATAGGTTATCAGCTAAAATCAGGTTTACTCCTACCGCCATTAACCTTTGATATTAATGAACTTGAAGCACTTATTTTAGGTTTACGTTGGGTAGAAAGTAATACAGATAAAGAGTTAAGTCACTCGGCGTTACGGGCAATTAATAAAATCAATGCTGTAATAACAACACAGCATCAAACATTGCTTGAACAAAATACATTGTTTGTTCCCACTAACCGAATTATTGAAGTTGATCATACCATTGCTAAAGATATGCGTTTTAGTTTACGCGAAGAAAAAAAAGCCAAAATAGATTATAAAGATGCTCAAAAACAATTAAGCACTCGAATTATTTGGCCTATTGCTGTGGGTTACTTTCAAGATTCACAAGTGATTGCTGCATGGTGTGAACTACGCCAAAGCTATCGCCATTTTAGGCTCGATAGAATTATCTCTTATGAAGTATTAAGTGAGAATTTGCCTTACCCTAAAAACTATTTACTCTCTCGATGGAAAAAAGAGATCCTCAAAGAGGCTCCTGACAAAAACTGACGCACCGTTTGCGTAATATCTTCCTTGCTGTTCGCTGTTCTTTGTTTAGCTATAGTTTCAGTTTAAACAACTTCATATTAATCAACACAGTAAGGAAACATTATGAGTGAACTTATTCTTTATACTAATACAATGTCTCGCGGTAACACCGTTGAACTTTTCTTAAAAATATTAGATGTGTCTTATCAGCGTGTTGAATTAGAATATGGCGAACCAATGCGCACCCCTGAATATCTTGCTATTAATCCGATGGCAAAAGTTCCTGCATTAGTCGATGGCGAAACCGTTGTTACAGAGACAGCGGCAATTTGTGCTTATTTAGCAGATAAGTTTATTGAAAAAGGATTTGCTCCTGCCCTTAATTCACCTGAGCGTGCTGCTTATTATCGTTGGTTCTTTTTTACAGCAGGCCCTATTGAATCTGCATTTACGGTGAAAGAGCTTGGTATTGAACTTAATGAAGAACAGCAAAAATCATCTGGTTTTGGTTCTTTTGAACGCACTTTTCATTGCTTAGAAACGGGCTTAGCCAGCGCCAAACCTTATCTTTGTGGTAAAAATCTGACTGCCGCTGATATTTATGTGGGTTATTTCCTTATATTTTTGTGCAAGTATGCGCTTATCCAGCCTACACCTCTGATTAATCAATATATTGATAGCCTTGCGCTTAATAATGAGATTAAACAATTATTAGAAAGCTTAGGATTACGATAAATTTTCTTATTATTAAACATAATTCAATCAAGCTATCTGTATAGTTGCTTAATTATGTTCTTTAATACATTTTCATTTAAAACGTGATATTTAAAACAAAAGGTCAGCTTTTAAGCTGACCTTTTCTAATTACATCTTGTTTAACTTGACGTAATCGTTTGCGTATTTAGTCTAAAGAAACACCGATTCGACGTGCAACTTCTTCGTATGCTTCAATTAATCCGCCTAAGCTTTGACGGAAACGGTCTTTATCCATTTTATCTAAGGTGTTTTTATCCCATAGACGGCTTCCATCAGGAGAGAATTCATCTCCTAATACAACTTTGCCATGAAATAGACCAAACTCAAGTTTAAAATCGACTAAAATAAGTCCTGCTTTATCAAAGAGTTCGCTAAGGACATCGTTTGCTTTATAACTCAAACGTTTCATTTCTGCGAGGTTTTCTTTAGACACCCAACCAAAGGTTTCACAATAAGATTCATTGACCATAGGATCATGACGAGCATCATCTTTCAAGAATAAATCAAAGATTGGTGGATTTAAAAGTGTACCTTCTTCGATACCTAAACGTTTGACTAATGATCCCGCTGCACGATTACGGATAACGCATTCAACAGGTACCATATCGAGTTTTTTTACTAGCACTTCATTATCAGAAAGCAAACGTTCCATCTGCGTTGGGATACCCGCTTCTTCCAGTTTATTCATAATGAAATGGTTAAATTTGTTATTTACCATTCCTTTACGATCAAACTGTTCAATACGTTGGCCATCTAACGCTGATGTATCATTTCTGAATTCAAGGATAAGAAAATCAGAAGATTCAGTGGCGTAGACCGTTTTGGCTTTTCCACGATACAACTCAGCTTTTTTCTGCATCTGACACACTCCAAAGATGTGATAGGTTTAACAAGAAATTTGCTTCCCATACTCTACTCTAGATTAGATAAAAAAGCTTTTAAAACGTGAGTACTATCACTAAAAAATCTCAGCGACAACGCATTGCTCACAACGTTTTTTTGTTGAAAACCACACCATAATTAGAAATCATATTTCAATTAATTCTATTGAATAACTGCGCTAATAACTAAAGTTATCATAATCAATATAAAGAGTGGTTTAGTAAAATTAGGATATATAAAATATAAAAAGTCAGAATAAGAATAATTATAGATTATATCACCTTATTATTTCTATTTTCAGATGATATTCTTAATAGACCTTAGATGTGTTTCAGATTACATCTATTTTGAGTAATCAATAATAAAAAAACCAGATTAATTTCTTTTTATTGAAAATTAATCTGGTTATCAATATTAGCATTAACAAGTTTTAATGATTTATCTCTTATCTATTTTTATATTAAAAAAATTCATGTTATCTCGTAATAACATAATGCTTTATTAAATAATAAAACAGTAGATCTCATAAGCAAACCAACCTAATAAAGCGCCGGCAGGTAAATCAATTAAGTAATGTTGTTTTGTAAACATGCAAGATAATGCAATAAATAAAGGGAATAAGAAAACCCATGGTCCTAAAGTTGCATAAGCGAGACACGCTGTGAGTGTTGCAACAGAAACGTGCATACTTGGGAAGCAGTTTGAGGAATCATCAAAATACTGAACAAACTTAAGAAATTTCTCTGACGCTGTTTTTCCTGGGTTTAAGGTACGCCAATGTGCTGGGGTTGCAACAGGGAACACAACAAAGAAAAACATTTGCATAACTAACAAAACAATATAACTAAAAACAATCATAATAAATTGTCTTGAGTCTTGAATGATCCAATTGAGATATAAAATTGCAGGATAATATAAAAAGCTATAGATCCATGACCACCATGGCCAGAAAGGGATCTTTTCATCAATCGGTGAATTAATAATTTTCACTTCTCTCAATGTATATCGTTGAGTAAAAAAATAAAATTGATAAACACCTACAATAAGTATCCCACTTAATATCAAGTGAATAATCATATCACCTGCACTCATAAATACTCCTTCATATAGTCAGAGAATGCTTTGTTATTTTTATTTAAGAATAAGAATTGACGCAATATTGCATAAAATTAAGCGTATTGCATTAAGATTAATATTATTAATAAATTTAAATTAAACCCTATCATTAAAAGAGCATTCAATTAATGATGTTTAATTTAAATTAATACAATTAAGTTAAGATCATAAAAAAAGCCGCACAACATATATTGTGCGGCTTCTCATATTTTTAAAGAAGAATACTTATTTTACAGGCTTACTGAAAGCAGCTTTCAGTGCAGCAACCATTTGATCATTTTGTGATTGTGTTAATGGTTTACCTTTATCACTGATAAATTGTAAACTACTGCGGTTATTTAAATCGCCGACTTGTAATTTATAATCCGCTTCTTCAACAGTTGGTCTATCAACACCTAACGCACTCCAGTTTGCACTGCTCATTCCTTTATAGGTTACTTCAATTGAACCTTTAGAACGTGTGCGATCGCCCATCTTCATACCAACACTTTCTAATGCAATAGGTAATCTATCCCAAACCACATCAAATGGTGCACGAACGATGATCACTGGAAGGCCAGCATTATCACTGCCGCTTTGGACATCGATAATACCTTGTATGTTGCTGCTTGCCGTATTTTCGCTTAAATTACGCATACGGTTTAAGCCATCAACCAATTCGTTAAGCATTAAAATATTATAACGCTTCACTTCAGCCGGATCAGTCATTTCAGTTTCGCCTTGGCGTAAACCTTCGTTAGTCACTGTTAACGAAATAACATTACCTGACTGAGCAATTACTAAACGCTGGCGTGTTTGGAAAGGTACGTTTTCATCAGCACGTAACCATGTGATCCAATCAGTATGGAGCTCTTTTTGTCCAGCATCACTTTTAACAATCGCAATACCTTTCTCTTTTAAGATAGAGCTAACTTGTTCATATAGTGTTGTGTTTTCAGGTGAGTTTGGTAATAGCAAACGGCTGTTATCTGCATTATTTTCACTACGAGAACCACTTAATAGATTCAATGCTTGAGTTGGTGGACGAATATCAAGCGCTAAACCAACAGGTTCAGTTCTTTTAGGGGTTGGAATGTCATATTCCCCATTTTGCAAAGGCAACACCATACCCGCCGGAATCGCTAAATTCTTTAGCCCTGCTGTCTCTAAATAAGACTCATCACCACTGACCTGACGTTTATAGCGCTGATCACTTGAACAGGCTGCCAGTAAGACCACCAGCGACAGACCCGCGACTTTCATAATCTTTGATTTATGCAATAGTGTTGCCATTAAAATTCCCTAAGTTTTACAGTATTCCCGCTGTTAACAGCGCTTTCTCAACAATTTGCTGACCTGATGATGTCAACGGAGTCATAGGTAAGCGCAATGTGGCGTCTTCAATCAATCCAATACGTTGACACGCCCATTTAGCTGGGATTGGATTAGGTTCAACAAATAACTGATGATGTAAGTCCATCAGACGTCGGTTAAGTTCACGCGCTTTCGCAAACTCACCCGCATTTGCTAATCGACATAATTCTACCATCTCTGACGCAGCAACGTTAGCAGTAACCGAAATAACACCCTGACCGCCAAGTTGCATAAAGTCTAATGATGATGCGTCATCACCACTTAATAAGATAAAACTATCATCATTAACCAACTCTTGGATTTGACTAACACGACTTAAGTTCCCTGTCGCCTCTTTAATTGCCACAATATTATCCAACTTGGCTAAACGTGCAACAGTTACAGGCAATAAATCGCATCCAGTACGACCCGGTACATTATACAGGATTTGTGGTAACTCGGTGCTTTCAGAAATCGCTTTAAAGTGCTGATATAACCCTTCTTGTGAAGGTTTATTATAATATGGCGTTACACTTAAACAACCTGCAATACCTTTATTTTCAAACTGTTGTGTAAACCAGACTGCTTCAGATGTTGCATTAGCGCCCGTACCGGCAATGACAGGAATACGCCCATCAGCCATATCTAATGTCATTAAAACGACATCAACATGCTCGTCATGACCTAATGTTGCAGATTCTCCAGTTGTACCGACAGAAACAATTGCAGCACTGCCTGCCTTAACATGATAATCAACTAATTTACGTAAACTAACCCGGTCAACGTTGCCTTTTGCGTCCATTGGTGTCACCAATGCCACCATACTGCCTGTAAAATTAAATTCGTTATTCACCATAATCATTGCTCCGAGATAGACGTATACTCAATGGTACTCATTCATTGCTCTATTGAAAACTACTTAACTCTAGGTTTCTAATGAAATTTGCTAATATTCTTTGATATGAATTAAAGAGATATAATAATTGAAGATAGTGAGCAAGGGATCTTGGCAGAAATCGAAATTTGTGTTTACCTGTTAAGAATAAACTGAAAGTCAAAAGGAACCTTATTTTGCCCATACCTGATAAACATTTTCTCGTCATTACTGCATTAGGTGCTGACCGTCCTGGTATTGTTGATACCATTACACAATTAGTCAGCCAATGCGGATGTAATATCGAGGACAGCCGACTTGCGATGTTTGGTCAAGAGTTTACGTTTATCATGCTACTTTCAGGTGGCTGGAACGCTATTGCACAGTTAGAAGCGTTGTTGCCCATTAAAAGTGCGGAACTGGATTTATTGACCGTAATGAAAAGAACGACCAATGGTGCACCAATTACCTATCCTTCAACAATTGCAGCGAAAGTTGATATTGAAGATGCGCCCGGTATTGTAGAACGCTTTACTAATCTATTTAGCCAACATAATTTTAATCTTGCTGAATTAATATCTAAAACACATCCATCAGAAGATGGCTCACCTGCCCGTTTAGAAATACAGATTACGGCGCATAATCCATTAGATGATCATGGTATTGTTATTAATGAGAAATTTAATCAATTATGTACAGAGCTGAACGCTCAAGGCACAATAAGTATCGTAAATAGTCTGATGATGAAACAGTAAAAAATGGAGAATGACCTAATGAACCCATTAAAAGCCGGTGAAAAGGCGCCTCAATTCAGTCTGCCCGACCAAGATGGAGAAACGATTAATTTATCTGATTTCGCTGGCCAACGTGTGCTCGTTTATTTTTACCCTAAAGCAATGACACCAGGTTGTACAACCCAAGCTTGTGGCTTACGTGATGAAATGGATGCACTAAAAAAAGCCAAAGTTGAAGTATTAGGTATCAGTACAGATAAATCAGAAAAACTTTCCCGTTTCGCTGAAAAAGAGATGTTAAATTTTACGTTGCTTTCAGATGAAGATCATAAGATCGCAGAAGAGTTTGGTATCTGGGGAGAAAAGCAATTTATGGGAAAAACTTACGATGGTATTCATCGTACAACATTCTTAATTGATAAAAATGGTATTATCGAACACGTATTTGATAACTTTAAAACCAGTAACCACCATCAAGTCGTTCTCGACTATCTCGCTCAACATCCATAATTAATACTTCGAATTGATAAGATAACAGACAGCTTACACTGTCTGTTTTTTTATCTGTTTTTTATTAATATATTCAATGAGGTACTTAGCTTTTCTTTATATTTTGCTCATTCGCAATTTCATCGGGTAATGCATGCAATACTGCTTTTATCAGCGTTGCTAATGGAATAGCAAAGAAAACGCCCCAAAATCCCCACATTCCACCGAATATAATCACTGATAATATAATGACTAACGGGTGCATATTTACGGCTTCAGAATACAGAATTGGTACTAATAAATTGCTATCTAATCCTTGAACAACAAGATAAGCGATAAATAACGCCCAGAAATCAGAGCCTAATCCCCACTGCGATAATGCAATCACAATAACTGGGATCGTTGCTAAAACAGCACCAACGTAAGGAACTAAAACAGAAACACCGACAATAACAGCAAGTAATACAGAGTAGCGTAAGTCAAAGAAAGCAAATACAAAATAAGTAAAAATACCCACAATTATCATTTCAGTGACTTTACCGCGAATATAATTGGTAATTTGCTGATTAACTTCAATCCAAACTTGTGCTGCCAATATTCTGTTTTTCGGCAAAACACGACGAACCGCATTAAGCATCTGTTGCTTATCTTTAAGTAAGAAGAACGTCATTAAAGGAACAAGAATAAGATAAATAGACAGTGTAATAATTCCGATTAACGAAGCTAAAGATACTTTTAATACAGATTCAGCCACCGTTGAGAACTTGCTGCGTAAATTTTCTGCCATCATATCAACGATGCCGGCATCCATTAATGCAGGGAAGCGATCGGGTAATTCATGTGCAAATGCATTGAACTTATTGATCATATTTGGGATATCTGAAATCAGTGTCATCCCTTGTTGCCACACCGTTGGCGCTAAAATCAAAATAACAATGGCACTAATACCGATAAAGAGTGTCAGAATTATCGATACTGCCCATATACGGGCACATCCTAATTTTTCAAGTAAATGAGTTGGCCACTCTAAAAGATAAGCAAGCACAATTGCCACCAATAAAGGAGCAAGTATGCCACTGAAAAAATACAGAATTGAAAAGCCGGCAATCAAAATGACCACAAGGGCGATAACTTGTGGATCAGCAAATCGGCGTTTGTACCATTGAACAAGCAAGTCCAGCATGAAAATAAAGATCCTTTATAATAATCAGAACAATAGAGCTATATGTATTCATTTACATAAGCAATAATCTTTTGACAGATTTTACGTTAGGTTTTGCTATCATACATCATTAATTATTAATTATTCGTTAAGATAGCCATCAGGATACAGTTGTATGAAACTCAGACTTAAAAAACCCTTAGTCGCGCTTCTTGTTTCTGCGTTGCTATCAACATCAGTAGTGCCAGCGAATGCTGCGATTGATATTGAAGACTCTTTACCTGATATGGGAACGACCGCAGGTTCAACATTAAGCATCAATCAAGAAATTGCTATGGGTGATTACTATACTCGCCAACTGCGAAATAGTGCACCATTAGTTTTTGACCCATTACTCTCTAACTATATTAATAATTTGGGACAAAAACTGGTTTCTAACGCCAGCTCAGTCAAAACCCCTTTTCACTTCTACTTAGTTAACAACCCCAATATTAACGCCTTTGCTTATTTTGGGGGAAACATTGTTTTGCATTCTGCCCTCTTTCGATATAGCCAAACAGAAAGCGAATTAGCTTCTGTTATGGCTCACGAAATCACACACGTTACTCAACGACATCTAGCGAGAATGCTTGAAGATCAGGCTAAAACAACACCTCTTGCTCTTGCAGGTGTATTAGGTTCTATTTTGATATTTATGGCAAACCCGAATGCAGGTCTTGCAACCTTTACGGGAAGTATGGCGGGTATGCAGCAAAATATGATCACATTCACACAAATGAACGAGCAAGAAGCAGACCGTATCGGAATACAGACACTTTATCGAGCAGGATTTGATCCCAAAGGGATGCCTGACTTTATGCAAATTCTTGCTGACCAAGTACGATATAGCTCTAAACCGCCTGAAATGTTATTAACGCACCCCTTACCTGATAGCCGTTTATCCGATGCAAGAAGCCGAGCCAGTCAATTTCCTGCTCGGCAGGTTCCACAGTCAGCTGACTTTCTGTTTGCTAAAATGCGTGTATTAACCATGCTGACGAAAAACCCAACATCAGAGAATGCATTACAAACGATACTTGATCAGTTTAAGCAAGGTACTGCTCTTGAAAAGTCAGCCGCAAATTATGCGCTAATACTGCTCTATTCTCGTGATCGCAAATTTGATGACGCAAGAAAATTGCTCACTCCGATGTTAGAAAAAGAACCTAACAATATTTGGCTTATTGATGCCATGACAGATATCGATTTAGAACAAAACCGTGCAGGTGATGCGGTTGCAAGATTACAACTCGCATTAAAGCAAAGGCCCAATAACAATGTCCTTATTGCCAACTTAGCGAACTCATATATGCATAATAAGCAATATAACGAAGCTAATCGCCTACTTTATCGTTATACCTTTGATAACCCAAACGATCCTATTGGCTGGCAATTAATGGCAGAAAATTCAGCCAAACAAGGTGATAGAGCTCATGAATTAGCTGCTTATGCGGAAGATTTAGCACTCAGAGGTGACTTTGAAACAGCGATCCGTTACTTAGGTGATGCAAGCAGACAAGTTAAGCTGGGTAGCAATGATCAAGCTCGCTTTGATGCTCGCATAGACCAATTAAGAAAAATTCAGCAAAGAGACAGCCAATTTAAATAAGGGACAATCATGACCAAAAAAGTGACGATTTATCATAATCCACGCTGTTCAAAAAGCCGTGAAACCTTACATTTACTCGAAGAAATGCAAATAACGCCTAATGTTATTCACTATCTAGATACAGCACCTTCAGTAACGGAGCTTAAAACACTGCTCAAAGCATTAGGTTTTAATGATGCAAGAGAGTTAATGCGCACAAAAGAAGAAATTTATAAAACGCTAAAACTGGCTGATGAAACATCACAAGATGCATTAATTCAAGCAATGCATGAAAACCCTAAACTTATTGAACGCCCTATTGTGGTTGTCGGTAATAAAGCCCGTTTAGGCCGTCCACCAGAGCAAGTAAAAGAACTGTTTATTTAATTTTCAAAATTTAAAGCCCATATTTATGTTCTTACATATATGGGCTTCTCTCTATTTACTTCACTATTAATCCCGCAACCGTTTACTCTCTTTTCTCAATTAATAAATAAATTATTAAATGTTGTTAAATTGTAAACATTACAATTAGCAAAGTGTTTCTTATTTCCACAATAGAAAAAACCAATCGTTTTATGCTTTCAAAATTTTTCATCTCAACCTCATATTTTTTATGAGTAAGAAATCGCCATTTTTGAAAACTTCTATCGAGATCACACGACATCGTATAAACTCACAATTATAAGAAAAAAATAATCATGTGTTTCATTTATATTGTGACTCAAGTCTCTTTACACAAATGCATTCCTACATATCATGGATATCAGAAAATATGATAGCAGAATTGATAAACAATAAATTCTCGCCAAAATATTTTTTCATTATCATCCAAGAAAGAAATTAACAAAAAACACACATTTAAAACAATACTGCAACACAGCAATAAGCTTTCAATTTGTTATTTACTCTATCTCTTCTTTTATTGTTGTTTTTTTAACTTGATAACAATTAGTCAGTGTGAAACGAAGTTGTAGATGTATATGAAATAAACAACGTTATAGCCAACATTATGGGCAATTAAAACTAACCAATCGCCATTATTGGTGTCGGGTGATTGCTAGGCTAATAGGAAAACAGATGAATATCGTACTTAGATTAAAACTTGTCTCATTCCTCCAGTTCTTTATATGGGGATCTTGGCTTGTAACATTTGCCTCGTATCTCTTTGGAGAGCTGCATTTTAAAGGTAGTGATGTTGGGCTTATTTTCAGTGCTCTTGGACTTGCCTCACTTATCGCACCCGTCATCATGGGATTTATTGCAGATAAAATAAACAACCGCAAATTAGTGTTTATTACCCTGCATATTTTTTCTGCATTAGCATTAGTGTTAATGTCGCAAATGACGACAGTAACCACACTATTTTTTGCAACTTTATTACATTTATTGTTCTTTATGCCAAGTATCTCAATGGCAAACAGCATCATTTTCGAACTGTTAGAACAAAAACATTTAGAGCCTAATAACTATTTCCCTAAAATTCGTGTTTACGGCACTGTTGGTTTTATTGCAGCCATGTGGGTTATTAGCTTCTTAGGTTTAGGTAATAGTTACCACCAGCTCTTCGTTGCAGCGATCGCTTCTATTGTTTTAGCTGTATTTGCAATGTTCTTACCTGCAACTAAAGCAGCTGACAAAAATGAAACTAAAGCCGAAGAAGTGGCATTTAGTATCACTAATATCTTGCAAGTATTTAAAAAGAAAAATGTCGTTGTTTTCTTATTCTTCGCAACACTGTTAGGATCTGTACTGCAAATTACCAATACCTTTGGTGTGCCATTCCTACAAGATATCGCACAATCTCCAAATGCAGATGATTCATTCTTTGCACGTTATCCTTCTGTGTTCTTATCTATTTCACAGATTTCAGAAGTCGTATTTATTCTATTTCTGCCACTGTTATTAAAACGTGTAAGAATCGAAACGATCGTTTTATTCAGTATGGTTGCTTGGATCTTACGTTTCGGCTTCTTTGCCTACGGTGACTACACATCACTAGGTCAAATCGTCTTATTGTTATCAATGATTGTGTATGGTTGTGCATTCGACTTCTTTAATATCTCTGGTTCACTGTTCTTAGAAAAAGAGATCCCTTTACAATATCGTTCAACAGCACAAGGTATGTTTATGACCTTAGTGAACGGTTTTGGTACTTATTTAGGTGCAATGTTAAGTGGCTGGGTCATTGATTTATATACCACCAATGGTGCGGTTGATTGGAAATCATTCTGGTTAATCTTCACTGGCTACACGGTTGCAATCACTGCACTTTATCTGATTTTCTTACTGGTTCCTCAGAAGAAAGCCAAAGTAGTAGAAGCAAACTAATTATTTAACCCTCCTCCTTTATTGTTTGTGTCTCTCGCCGCTTGCCTTGTATAAAGACAAGCGGTTTTTTTATCTTGTGTTTTTATTAGAAAAGACAAAAATAGAAAATTCACCCTTAATAAATAACAAATATTTGTTACCTTCAATGGGTGTTGAATTTGAAAAAGAGAGGTAGGATTGAGATTATTCGCCTCACCTAACGAGATGAGTGAGGCTATTTAAAGTTTGAGTATATCTTTCACAAATGGGATGGTCAGTTTACGTTGAGCAACAATAGAAGCGTGATCAAGTTCATCAAGCATTTCAAATAAGGTGCGCATTTTTCTATCTAAACGTTTTAATACAAAACGACCCACATCTTCAGGTAATTCAAACCCACGAAGTTTTGCTCTTAATTGCAGCGCCTGAATTTTTTCTTCGTCACTTAAAGGTTGCAAACGGTAGATTTGCCCCCAATCAAGGCGAGATGCTAAATCAGGAAGTTGTAACTCTATTTGGCGAGGCGGTCTATCCCCTGTAATTAATAAACAGGTTCGTCCATGCTCTAAAACACGGTTATAAAGGTTAAATAAGGCGAGTTCCCACTCTTCATCACCAGCAATACACTGAACATTATCAATACAAACTAAGGATAAATGTTCCATGCCTTCAAGAACATCGGGAACAAAATAGGCACGTTTATCAAGGGGAACATACCCAACAGCATCACCTTTTAATGAAAGCTCAGCACAAGCGGCATGTAATAGATGGCTCTTTCCACCTCCGTCACGGGACCAGAAATAGATATAACTGCCATGAGATTGATGAATGGCGGTTCGAATTGCCGCGACTAACGACGCGTTTTCCCCTGCATAAAAGCTATCGAATGTCTCATCATCGGGCAGAGATAGTGGTAATGATAGCTGTGACGGCGTATTCAGAAGCACCTCACCTGAATAGTTTAATAAACGTGGTGATTCTAACACAAATTCTCACAAGGTCAGAACCAATATTAAAAAAGCACATTGCACTGATTAAGATAACAGCAAGATCACCGAGATAAGCCTATTTTATATACTCCTATCACCTCATTGAAGGGTTTCCTAACTGTACCTCGAGTTATTTAGAGCCAAATCAGAAAGCATTCCGTGTTTAATTAGTTTTACTTTATTATCTGAATTTTAATTTCGCAACATCATTACCAGAAGGTTGCTGATAAATGTCGAGCTTAAAATATTTGGCTGATGCATTTATATACTCAAAAATTTCAGATTGAGTTTCTTCATATTCAACCCAAGTGGTTGCACGAGTAAAACAATATAACTCTACAGGTAGTCCCATTGGTGTAGGTGGCATTGTTCTGATCACTAAATACATATCAGGTCGAACATCACCACGCATTTTTATCCAATTTAGCATGTACTTACGAAATAACTGTAAGTTAGTCACGCCTTTTGTTTCTAACCACTCATTAATATCGCCAATTTCTTCTTCTTTTCCTTCAAGCATCGTTTCTATGCTTTTACGAAGCGGCGCTGTATTTTTTAATTCTAATACTAACTCTTGCGTTGCAAATGAAATCGAAGATTGGTCAATATAAAAACTACGTTTAATCCGACGCCCTCCCGATGAAAACATCGGTTGCCAGTTAGTATATTTTTCGGTCAAAAAGTCTTTGGTTGGAATACGGGAAATTGTATTATCCCAATTACGTACAGTGATCGTATGTAATGCGATATCAATAACCTCACCGCTGATATTACTACTGGGTAATTCAATCCAATCATAAAGCTTTAATACTTTTCCGTTAGAGATAAGAATATTGGCAACAAAAGAGATAAGTGTATGCTGAAAAACAAACATTAACACCGCAGCAATGGCACCAAAGCTTGAGATAATAATAAGTGGTGATTGCTCAGTAAATAACGCAATAATCAGGATAAAAGAGATAATCCAGACCACAATTTTGGCAATTTCAATATAGCCTTTGATGGAATTATTTCGATGCCACGCTTTTTTAGCGTGCCTAATATTGAAGATATCAAGAGCGTTATTAAGCAATGAAGCGATATTGATGATAATAAAGGCGCGAGCAACCGTTTCAAAGATAATATTCATTTCAGCTGAAAAAGACGGTAGTAGCTGATTAATATAGAGAACAAGTGTAACTGCAACAATAGATGCGCTCTTTTTAGCAATATCTTCTATGGTTTCTTCATCTGAAAGCTCAGTAAATAAAAAAAGTAAACGCTTTGCTATTCGGCGGAAAATCATTTTGGCGAGAAACCACACCACCAGCAACACAATAACTAAAAATATTGTGGTAAAAATCTGCTTTGATGTAATGAAATCATAAATTTCAATCAGCTTTTCCATAAATTACGTTATACCTTTTTTGAAACACCCCAACCTTAAAACGAATATCACTTAAATAGCAGATAAAATGCCTATTTCGCATAAGAACAGACCCCCATTGTCTCATTTATTTTATTTAAATAAACATCATGATTGAATTAATCATGCTTTTCTAAGTTTTTAATACTTAAAATATCAAAAATCTTAGTTTTTAATATGACATAAAAATAAAACACAATAAAAAAGGTGGAGATCATCCACCTTTTTTATTAATTTCAGCATATTGCTTTAGATTTACTTAATCGATTACTTTTTGTTTGCTGTACCACTAACCGATTCAATGGTGTTATCCACTAATTCTGTTTCAGGGCGAACAACACTCACTAATTTAAAGATCAAGCTTAAAACAATACCCACGATGGTTGCTAATGCCATACCTTTTAATTCAGCAGCACCAATTTGAATGGAAGCACCACTCACACCGACAATCAGAATAATGGCAGTTAATATCAAGTTTTGCGGTTTATTATAATCCACTTTTGAATCTAACAAGACACGAATACCTGATGCACCAATAACACCGTAAAGCAGTAATGAAACCCCACCCATAACAGGAACAGGTACAGCAGCGATAGCCGCAGCCAGTTTACCGACACAAGATAATAAGATAGCGAGAATTGCCGCACCACCAATAACCCATGAGCTGTAAACCTTAGTGATAGCCATAACACCAATGTTTTCACCATAAGTGGTATTAGGTGTTGAACCAAAGAAACCCGAAATAATGGTAGAGAAACCGTTTGCGAACATAGAACGATGTAAACCTGGGTTTTTCATTAAATCGCGTTGTACAATATTTGCTGTAACAACAAGGTGCCCAACGTGCTCAGCAATAACAACTAATGCGGCAGGTAGAATAATAAAAATAGCACTCCATTCAAAACGCGGTGAATAGAATGTCGGTAGTGCAAACCAGTTAGCTTCTTTAATTGGTGTAATATCAACAACGCCCAAGAAGAAAGAGAGTGCATAACCTGCTAATACCCCAATAAGAATAGGAATAATAGCAAGGAATCCTCTAAACATCACAGAGCCTAAGATAGTCACACCTAAAGTCACCATAGAAATAAGCAGTGTCTGACTATCAACTGGTGCATCTGCACTTGGTAATAATCCTGCCATTCCCGCCGCGGTTCCTGCTAATTCAAGCCCGATGACGGCAACGATTGCGCCCATTGCCGCAGGCGGGAACATCACATTAATCCAGCCTCGCCCTGCTATTTTGACAATACCAGCAACGATACAAAATAACACACCACAGACGATGAATCCCCCAAGTGCTAATTCATACCCTAAAGGTAACAACAAAAGCACAGGTGAGATAAACGCAAAACTTGAACCTAAATAAGCAGGAATGCGTCCTTTACAAATAAAGAGATAAAGCAGGGTTCCGATCCCGTTAAATAATAATATTGTTGCCGGATTAACTTTAAATAAAATTGGCACAAGTACGGTGGCGCCAAACATTGCAAACAGATGCTGAAGACTCAACGGGATTGTTTGTAATAATGGTGGGCGCTCTTCTACCCCGATTGCACGACGAGTCATGCTTACGACCTCTCTTTAATATGAATGTGAAATTGGTTTGTATATTTCTAACTATAGAACAAGATAATTAGGTTCAAAAAAAAGCCGACTATCAAAGTCGGCTTAATTATTATTTTGTACCAAATATCTTATCACCAGCATCGCCAAGACCTGGAACGATGTACCCGTGCTCATTAAGATGGCTATCAATAGATGCAGTATATAATTCCACATCTGGATGAGCTTCTTCTAATGCCTTAATACCTTCTGGAGCAGCAACCAGTACTAATACTTTAATTGAAGTACAACCCGCATTTTTTAATAAATCAATTGTGGCAATCATAGAGCCGCCTGTTGCTAACATAGGGTCAACAACAAGAGCCATACGCTCTTCAATATTGGATGCTAATTTCTGGAAGTAAGGGACAGGTTTTAATGTTTCTTCATCGCGGTAAACGCCAACTACACTGATTCGGGCACTAGGAATATTTTCTAATACTCCGTCCATCATCCCGATACCTGCACGGAGGATAGGAACTACTGTGATTTTTTTTCCTTTAATCTGTTCTATCTCTACCGAACCACACCAACCTTCTATTGTTACCGTCTCTGTTTCTAAATCGGCGGTAGCTTCATACGTCAGTAGACTGGAAACTTCTGAAGCCAGTTCACGAAAGCGTTTAGTGCTTATATCATGATCTCGCATCAGCCCCAATTTATGTTGAATGAGTGGGTGTTTTACCTCAACGATCTTCATAATTTCTCCTAATGTACGACGCAGCCTGACAAAAAAATCGCGAGATTATACCGCTTTTTTGCCAACATTCCATCGTTTTTCTATTGATATTGATCAAGCGCACAGCTTTTAACCACACCAACATGAATAATTGTGACCTATAAAGAAGATCCTCGCAAACGTTTGCTTTGCCTGTTAGAATAGCGCTCGCACACATTTTTTCTTAACAGCAACTTGCCGTGAGGGCTCTACGTGACTAACAAATCCTCTCTCAGCTATAAAGATGCCGGTGTCGATATTGATGCAGGTAATGCTTTAGTCGATCGTATCAAAGGTGTAGTAAAAGAAACCCGCCGTCCTGAAGTTATGGGGGGTTTAGGTGGCTTTGGCGCACTTTGTGCAATTCCATCTAAATACCGCGAACCTATTTTAGTTTCAGGCACAGATGGCGTAGGAACTAAACTTCGCCTTGCGATGGATTTAAATCGCCATGATGACATCGGGATTGATTTAGTCGCAATGTGTGTCAACGATTTAATTGTTCAAGGTGCAGAACCCCTTTTCTTCCTTGACTACTATGCCACAGGAAAATTAGATGTCGATACCGCAGCACGCGTAGTAACAGGTATTGCAGAAGGTTGTAAGCAATCTGGTTGTGCATTAGTCGGTGGTGAAACTGCTGAAATGCCAGGAATGTATCACGGTAATGATTATGATATCGCAGGCTTTTGTGTCGGCGTGGTTGAAAAATCAGAAATTATCGATGGCAGCAAAGTTAAAGCTGGCGATGCTCTAATCGCTTTAGCATCAAGTGGTCCTCATTCTAATGGTTATTCATTAGTCAGAAAAATTCTTGAAGTCAGCAATACACAAGCTGAAAACACATCCTTAGGCAATAAATCATTAGCTGATCACCTATTAGCCCCTACTCGTATTTATGTAAAGTCACTACTTTCATTAATTGAAAATGTGGATATCCATGCTGTGGCACATATTACAGGTGGCGGATTCTGGGAAAATATTCCTCGTGTATTACCTGAAAAGACGCAAGCGCGTATTGATAGTAAAAGCTGGGAATGGCCACTGGTTTTTAAATGGTTACAAGATGCGGGACAAGTCAGCACACATGAAATGTATCGCACCTTTAACTGTGGTGTTGGATTGTTAATTGCCGTTAACCCAAATGACGTTGAAAAAACATTAGCACATCTTGCTGAGTGTGGTGAAAACGCATGGTTAATTGGTGAAATTGCGCCACAAGCTGCGGGTGAAGCACAAGTTATTATTAACTAATGAAAACATGTGAATGAAAAATATTGTCGTCCTCATCTCAGGAAACGGCAGCAACCTACAGGCGATTATTGACGCCTGTAGGGCAAATAAAATCACGGGTAATGTGGTTGCTGTCTTAAGTAATAAAGCTAATGCGTATGGTCTTGAACGGGCAAAACTTGCTGATATTCCAGCATATTTTGTTGATCCAACTCTATATAATGACAGAGCTGATTACGATAAAGCATTAATTGAAAAAATCGATGCTTATCAGCCCGACATTGTGGTTTTAGCCGGTTTTATGCGTATTTTATCGCCTGATTTTGTGACTCATTATCAGCATAAATTATTAAATATTCATCCTTCTTTACTTCCTAAATATCCCGGATTACACACTCATCGCCAAGTTTTAGCGAATAAAGACTCTTTTCATGGCGTTACCGTCCATTTTGTTACAGAAGAACTTGATGGTGGTCCCATGATTATTCAAGCTCGCATTCCTGTTTTACCAGATGATACTGAACAATCATTACAAACAAGAATACAAGCAGAAGAGTATCGTATTTATCCATTAGCGATCGGTTGGTTAGCTGACGAGCGATTAAAAATGCAGAATAATCAAGCCTTTCTCGATGATATTGCGCTTTTCGACAACCTTGGTTGACTATTTCGTTTAAGATAAAAAGTCACATTGTGCTACACTGTAGCCCGCGTGACTTTTTTTATGTCACCCTTTTCTCTTTTTATTCAATGCATTCACCGAGGTGCTTATGTCCGGTGGTAAGAAAGTTCCACCTATAAAATTACGTCCTCTCGAACGAGAAGATCTCTCTTTTGTCCATCAACTTGATAATAACGCCAGCGTTATGCGCTATTGGTTTGAAGAGCCTTATGAGGCTTTTATCGAGTTAAGTGACCTTTATGAAAAACATATTCACGACCAAAGTGAACGCCGTTTTATTGCCGAAAGTGACGGCACTAAAGTTGGACTTGTCGAGTTGGTTGAAATTGATTATGTTCACCGTCGTGCTGAATTCCAAATTATCATCGCTCCTGCGCATCAAGGCCATGGATATGCTGCACGCGCGGCGAAACTTGCGATGGATTATGCATTTTCTGTACTTAATTTATACAAACTCTATTTAATCGTCGATAAAGAGAATGCTAAAGCGATTCATATTTATGAAAAGCTTGGCTTTAAAAAAGAAGGTGATTTAATAGATGAGTTTTTTGTTAACGGTGCCTACCGTTCTGCGATTAGAATGTGTACTTTCCAAGCACCTTATTTTGAACAAAAAGCCAAAGAGGCGAAACCCGAGAATTTTGTTAAACCGGGTGCGACTATTAAGCAACACGTCTGATTTATTCAGATATTAAGTTTTAACTTTAACCCTTGTTGGAGTTCAGATGTCCCAGGAACGACTCTATATTGATAAAGAGATCAGTTGGCTTGCGTTTAATGAACGTGTATTACAAGAAGCGGCTGATAAAAGAAACCCGTTAATTGAAAGAGTCAGGTTTCTGGGGATCTATTCAAATAATCTTGATGAGTTTTACAAGGTTCGTTTTGCCGATGTAAAACGCCGTATTTTGATTAATGAAGAACGTGGCTCACGCTCTGCATCAAGCCATGCTCGTCATCTTATAAAGAAAATTCAATCAAAAGTAGCTAAAGCCGACCAAGAGTTTGATGCTTTATATAATGATTTGTTACTTGAAATGGCGCGAAACCAAATCTTTTTAATTAATGAACGCCAAATCTCGCCTAATCAACAAATCTGGTTACGCCAATATTTCCGTCAAAATTTAAGAAAACACATCACGCCTATTTTAATTAATCCTGAAACAGACTTGGTTGAGTTTCTTAAAGATGACTACACCTATTTAGCGGTTGAAATTGTGCAAGGGCAAATTATTCATTATGCCCTGTTAGAAATTCCGTCAGATAAAGTACCTCGTTTTGTTATTCTGCCGACAGACCAAGGGCGTAGTAAGAAAAAATCCATGATTTTATTGGATAATATTTTACGCTACTGTCTTGATGAGGTGTTTAAAGGCTTCTTTGATTATGACTCATTAAGTGCTTATTCCATGAAAATGACGCGAGATGCAGAATACGATCTTGCAACAGAAATGGAATCAAGTTTACTTGAAATGATGTCATCAACATTAAAACAACGCCTTACCGCAGAGCCTGTCCGTTTTGTTTATCAACGCGATATGCCTGATGAAATGGTGGCGTTGCTGCGCAGTAAATTAGGTTTATCGAATAATGACTCCGTCATTGCTGGTGGTCGTTATCATAATTTTAAAGATTTTATTAACTTCCCAAATGAGGGTAGTAAATTTCTATTAAATAAGCCTATTCCACGTTTACGCCATATTTGGTTTGATAACTTCCGTAATGGCTTTGATGCGATACGTGAGCGTGATGTTTTGCTCTATTATCCTTATCATACCTTTGAGCATGTGTTGGAATTGTTGCGCCAAGCCTCTTTTGACCCAAGTGTTATCTCAATCAAAATCAATATTTACCGTGTTGCTAAAGACTCTCGAATTATTGATTCGATGATCCACGCTGCGCATAACGGCAAACGTGTCACGGTAGTTGTTGAGTTACAAGCACGTTTTGATGAAGCAGCGAATATCCACTGGGCAAAACGCCTGACTGAAGCGGGCGTTCACGTTATTTTCTCTGCACCGGGTTTAAAAATTCACGCGAAGTTATTTATCATTTCACGTTTAGAAAATGGTGAAATCATTCGCTATGCTCATATCGGTACGGGGAACTTTAACGAAAAAACAGCGCGTCTTTATACTGACTATTCACTATTAACGGCTAACACTGAAATTACCAATGAAGTACGTCGCGTTTTTAGCTTTATTGAAAACCCTTATCGCCCTGTCACCTTTGAGCATTTAATGGTTTCGCCACAAAACTCGCGCACCCTTTTAAATCAATTAATCACCAATGAAATTCACAGTGCACAAGCAGGGCATCCTGCGGGTATTACATTAAAAGTGAATAATTTAGTTGATGAAGAATTAGTTAATCGCCTTTATGACGCTTCAGAAGCAGGCGTAAAAGTACGACTGTTAGTGCGAGGAATGTGTTCTTTAGTGCCTAATCAGCCGGGATTTAGTGAAAACATTCAAGTAACCAGTATTGTTGACCGCTTTTTAGAGCATGATCGTGTTTATGTTTTCACCAATAAAGGGGATGAAAAAATCTTTCTCTCCTCTGCCGATTGGATGACGCGAAATCTTGATTATCGCATTGAAGTTGCAGTAGCTTTGCTTGATCCTCAACTTAAACAGCGCGTTCTTGATATACTGGATATTCAATTTAATGACACCGTAAAAGCACGTTATATCGATAAAGATTTAACAAATAGCTATGTTCCTCGTGGAAATAAACGTAAGATCCGTTCCCAGCTTGCTGTCTATGAGTATATTAAATTGTTAGAACAACCCGGTTCACGAGCGTAATTTTATGCCTTTATCACAAGATGACTCTTCACCACGTCCTTTAGAAATTGCGGCTATTGACCTCGGTTCTAATAGTTTTCATATGATAATTGCGCGTGTTGTTAATGGCGCATTACAAGTCTTAAGTCGTTTAAAACAGCGAGTTTATCTTGCTGATGGACTTGATGATGATAACGAATTAAGCGAAGAGGCTATGTTACGTGGGCTCTCCGCCCTTTCCCTTTTTGCTGAAAGGTTACAGGGTTTTCCCGCAGAAAATGTCACCGTCGTGGGAACACACACTTTGCGTGTCGCCACTAATGCGAAAGTCTTTCTTCAACGAGCCAAAGAAGTTATTCCTTATCCTATTGAAATTATTTCAGGGCATGAAGAAGCTCGACTTATTTTTATGGGAGTTGAGCACACTCAATCTGAAAAAGGTCGAAAGCTCGTTATCGATATCGGTGGTGGCTCAACAGAATTGGTTATTGGTGAAAATTTTGAGCCAATTTTAATCGAAAGCCAACGCATGGGTTGTGTTAGTTTTAGCCGTCAATTTTTCCCAGAACAAAAAATTAGCGAATCTGCTTTTCGCAAAGCGCGAGAAAAGGCAGCGCGTAAAATGGAAAAAATTGCATGGCAATACAAAATGACTGGCTGGGATGTGGCTTTAGGGGCATCAGGAACAATTAAAGCGGCTCATGAGATCTTAGTTGAGTTTGGTGAAAAAGACGGTGTTATTACTCCAGAACGCCTACTTATGCTCACTAAACAAGTTTTACGATTTAAGAAATTTAAAGATATCGCCCTTCCAGGTTTATCCGATGAACGTAAACATGTTTTTGTGCCAGGTTTGGCGATTTTATGCGGTATTTTTGATTCATTAGGATTAAAAGCTCTACACCTATCTGACGGTGCATTACGTGAAGGTGTGCTTTATGAAATGGAAGGCAGATTTCGCCATCAAGATATCCGCCAGCGCACAGCTAAAAGCCTTGCAGAACACTATAATATCGATAGAGAACAAGCAAAACGTGTTCTTGAAACTATGCAATCTCTTTACGCTCAGTGGGCACAGCAAAATCCTAAGCTAGTTCGCCCTGATTTAGAGGCTATTTTAGTTTGGGCTGTTATGTTACATGAAGTGGGATTAAGTATTAATTTAAGTGGATTACATCGCCATTCTGCTTATATTCTTTCAAATACTGATTTACCTGGCTTTAATCAAGAGCAACAACTGTTATTAACAACTCTCGTTCGCTATCACCGAAAGGGGATCAAGTTAGATGAGTTACCTAAATTTAATCTTTATAAAAAGAAACAGTATTTTCCACTCGTACAAATACTAAGATTAGCAACTTTACTTAATAATCAGCGACAATCGACGACAAAACCTGCATCTTTGCGTTTAGTTACAGATGAAAATCATTGGACGCTTTATTTTCCTGCAAATTATCTTTCTGATAACACATTGATGGAATTGGATTTAGAAAAAGAACAAGAACATTGGCAGTCAGTTCCGGGGTGGAAACTGGATATAAAAGAGGAATCTGCTTAACAATATGATATTATACAGAAAAAGACGCTAGTCAATGCGTCTTTTGTTGCATCTATCATACAACAACTATCACATAACAACATAGGTTTGATTTGTGACGATAATATGAACATCACCAACGCAATATTGTTCAAGATTCATATTTTTTATACGGAGAAGACCGATAATCATCCTAAAATGGAATAATTAGTGTCAATGGTTATCTCCCTCGTAAGAATTAAAAAGGAATAACATGTCTCAACCAGCTATCAACAATGATACTGCGGCTGCCATCAATCCGTATTCACAAAAAGTGGCACACCTGCGTCAGCAAATTTTGAGCATCTTTCTCGAAGATGATCATTTTGTTGAAACCGTTTTAGGTGAAGCAAGTGAAAATGATAGGCTGAGCCACCATGAACTTCATGAAAAAATCACCACTGTTAGAGAATTACTACAAGATCTACACGCGGCAGATATTGCAGATATTCTTGAAGCCCTTCCCTATGACGAACGTCTCGCATTGTGGCATTTGGTTGATAATAATGAACGTGGTGCTGTTTTAGTCGAAGCTTCTGTCGCCGTTTGGGACAGCTTAATTAAAGATATGACTGACCGTGAATTATTACGATCGGTCGCCACATTACATGTGGATGAGCAAGCGTACATCGCAGAGCACTTACCTCGCGATACGATGCGTCGACTTCTTACCTATTTAGAACCAAGTCTGCGTAATAGAATAAGAGAAGTTCTTCAATATCCAAAAGACAGCGTCGGCCAGATGATGGATTTTGAGTTCGTCACTGTGCGAGGTAATGTTACGTTAAAAACGGTACAGCGCTATCTACGCCAACGAGGCTCTATTCCTGAAGCAACGGATAAAATCTTCGTTATTGATAATAAAAATCATCTATTGGGCGAGCTTCCATTAACCACTGTTTTAACGCAATCTCCTGATAAGCTTGTCTCTGATGTAATGAAAACAGACACCGTGAGCTTTATGCCAGAAGAAAAAGGCGAAGACGCGGCGGGTGCGTTCGAACGTTACGACTTAATTTCTGCGGCTGTTGTTGATAGTAATGGCCTTCTAATGGGGCGATTAACTGTTGAAGATATCGTTGATAACATGCATGAAGAGAGCGATACCAATCTTCGTCGTATGGGTGGTTTGAGCCCAGAAGAAGACGTCTTTGCACCAGTAGGACAAGCGGTTAAAACACGTTGGACTTGGCTTGCTATCAACTTATGTACTGCTTTCGTTGCCTCTCGTGTTATTGGCGTGTTTGAACACACCATTTCCCAATTAGTCGCTTTAGCAACACTGATGCCAATTGTTGCTGGTATTGGGGGAAATACAGGTAATCAGACTATCACAATGATTGTCCGTGCATTAGCTCTACACCAAATTCAAACTGGAAGCTTTTCTTTCTTAATTTTAAGAGAACTTGGTGTTGCCTTTATCAATGGTATTGTGTGGGGAGGGATCATGGGAATTGTCACCTTCCTTCTCTATGGCGACCTTGCAATGGGTGCCGTGATGACAATGGCAATGGTGCTCAACCTGTTAATGGCTGCCATTATGGGCGTATTAATACCAATGACGATGATAAAATTTGGTAAAGATCCTGCCATTGGTTCAAGCGTTATGATAACCGCTATTACGGATACAGGTGGTTTCTTTATCTTCTTAGGTTTAGCAACTATCTTCTTAGTTTAAGACATTTTCTCATTACACTAACGCCACTGATAATAAAATGCAGTGGCGTTTTTTATATCAATCAAACAAATATTAAGCCGTTGTTGATAGGTAATAATAGACAAGCAACAATGCAATAACCAATGAAGTAATAAAAGTCTTTTTAACAGAGGCACTTAATAGATAACTGCCATTTTGATTGGTGTCATTAAGCATGGCTTTTAGTACTAAACCACCACCTAATGCAACGATAGAAAGTGATGCGAACAAAATAATTGCAGCTAAAAGAACAGCACTCATTGAAATAGAGACCATAAATCCTCCGACAGTTCAATTTGACTTACTGATGTAATTATAACCAACAATCACTTTTTTGACGCTTATTTTTGTTTTTATTTCTAATTCGACAATAAAATTCAAAAAAATCACACAATGCATAAAAACACAAAAATATGATTATACACCCAAGATTTATTGGCATTGAATTTCAATTTCATTGAGTTTTTTGAAATTTAAGTTTATCAAAAATATTTTTAACATATAGCAGAATATTCTAGTAATCTATTTTCTATCAGATCATATCTTTCATTATTGATGAGAATAACTTTCTTAATTATCTAATAATTACTTTATTAACGAAAAATAATAAATTAAATTATGACTGAATTTATTATTCAATTTATAATTTAAATCGTAATAAATATATTCAATATAATATCTATTTTATTTGATAATATCGAAATTTCACTTATTAATAAGCATTGTAATATTTTTACAATATATCAATAAAGAAAATAAAATAAGAGTTTAATATTAAGTATCTACAATTAAACCACATAAAAACACAAGAAATAATAATAATAAAGTTCATTTAGTTGTTTTAATTTCATCTATTTACATTATTAAGAGCTTCCTGTTATAACTTAAACCATCATCACAACATTATTCTTTCTCGCATAAATAGCCTATAAATAACCATTCGATGTTATTTATTTTCACCCTATTTTATTCGTTAATTTTCAAAGAATTTACTTGTGATCTTATTACGCATTATTTTTTTATCACGATGATTATTATAGGTTGTAATTATGACATCACAATCACACTCCACTCAGCCGTTGAGTCAACCTACGGCAAGACCATTGAACCGCAACGACTATAAAACGTTGGGTTTATCCTCGCTAGGGGGAACGTTGGAGTTCTATGATTTCGTGATCTTCGTATTCTTTACGAAAACATTGAGCCACTTGTTCTTTCCCGGTGATAACGCCTTTATTGCACAAATGCAGACATTAGGTATTTTTGCTGCTGGTTACCTTGCCCGCCCTTTGGGTGGCATTATTATGGCACACTACGGAGATATTATTGGACGTAAACGCATGTTTACCTTAAGTATCTTCTTAATGGCTGTACCAACATTAGTTATTGGTTTATTACCAACTTATGCCAGTATTGGTGTTGCTGCACCATTATTGTTGTTGTTAATGCGCATTATGCAAGGTGCGGCCATTGGTGGTGAAATGCCAGGTGCTTGGGTGTTTATCGCAGAGCACACGCCAAAACAACGTTATGGCTTAGGTGTAGGAACATTAACCTCAGGCATTACAGGCGGTATTTTATTAGGTTCAATCGTGGCAATTATCGTTCAACGTAGCTATACCAGCCAAGAAGTAAATGACTTTGCATGGCGTATACCGTTTATTTTAGGTGGCGTATTCGGTTTGATTTCTGTCTACTTACGTCGCTTCTTACAAGAAACACCTATCTTTAAAGAGATGGCTGCAAAAAAAGCCTTAGCACAAGAAATGCCTGTGGTTTCAGTTATTAAAAATCACAAGCAAGCGTGCTTAATTACTGCTGCATTAACATGGTCTTTATCAACAGCTATTGTTGTCACCATTTTGATGACCCCCGGTGTCATTGTTGAAGGGATCTACAAAATTGATAGAACGACATCATTAGAAGCGAACTGCGTTGCAACATTAACCTTAACCTTAGGTTGCATATTCTGGGGTTGGATTAGTGACAAATTAGGAACACGCGCGTCAATGACATTATCATGGGGTGGTTTGATTGTTACTGCATTCCATTTCTATGGCAGTTTAGATGCAGCAATGTCAGGTTTTCAGTTAGCGTTTAACTATGGTTTGATGGGCTTTTTTGTCGGGGCGATTGCAACTACACCTATCGTTAGCACAAGAGCATTTCCACCATCAATTCGTTTTTCTGGTTTGTCTTTTGCTTACAATATGGCTTATGCCTTATTCGGTGGATTAACGCCAATGTTAACAGGAATATGGTTAGAAAAAACTGCAATGGCAGGTGCATATTATGTTGCAGGCGTATCATTATTAGCTATTGCAGTCGCTTTCTTACCTTTAGCTTATAAAGGTTGGACGGCTGTAAAACCCACCACAAGAGAAAAAAATGTTGCATTGCAGATTGATAAAGTGGTCAGTTAGGCCTTTATCAATATCACAAAATCGTTCTACCAGTCCCCTTATACAATACCGCCCTTAATCAGAGCGGTATTTTTTTCTTAAAATTTTATTTTTAAGAGCACAAATTACTGTGTCATTTTACTTAGCATCGGTGCGGTGATCAGCATTAGAACTGCGATAACACCTGTTACAATACCAATTTGTAAGAAGACACTGCTATAAATTTCTAATGAAGCATGAGCACTTTGTACGTCTTCTGGTACTGCCATTAAACTCGCAACTTTACCTGCAATAATTGCAGCGGCTGCCGAAGTTAAGAACCAAGCGCCCATAATAAAGCCCATTAAACGCTGTGGTACAAGTTGAGCAACCATCGCAAGACCTAAGCCAGAAATCATCAGCTCACCAATACTTTGGAAACCATAACTTGCGACCAACCACCATGAAGACACAATACCTGCTTCATTTGCCATGCTAGCACCTAATGGCAGAACTAAGAATGCGGTCGCACTCAAGAACATACCCACAGTGAATTTATATGGCATAGGTAGTTTATCACCCATAAAGTTATATACAGCCGCTAGTAGCGGGCTTGCTAACATGATCCAGAATGGATTAAGTGATTGGAATTGTTCAGGTTCAACGCTGAAACCTAAGATTGAGTGCTCAACGTTATGGATCGCGAAGAAGTTTAAAGAAGTTGGCATTTGATCGTAAAGAACGAAGAATACAACCGCTTCAACCATCAGCAAGAATGCAACAATCATCTTACGGCGAGCAGCGCCCTTCATCATGAACGTTTCACGCGCAAAAATCAGGATGATACCTAATGAGATGATTGCTAAAGACCAACTTGCCACTTCATTATTATGTAGCAACCAAGTGGATACAGCGACCAGTGCAACAATACCCACCAGCGTTAATAATAATTTTGAATAGTTAAGCGGTTCAAAGTCAGGTCTAGAACCTTTATCTTTTATCCAACCACGACAAACAACAAAGTTTGCTAGTGTGATCAGCATACCCACAACACTCAGTGCAAATGCAACATCCCAACCATAATTAGCCGCCAACCATGGTGTCGCTAACATGGAGAAGAAAGAACCCACATTGATAGACATGTAGTACATGGTAAATGCACCGTCTAATTGCGGATCATCTTTCTCATAGCAAGTTGCTAATAATGAAGATGGGTTAGCTTTAAATAAACCATTACCTACCGCAATCGTTGCAAGTCCCCAATAAATCACGTCTTTATCGTGATCAGAGAATGCCACCATTGCATAACCAATTGCCAGTACGATTGCACCAAGAATAATAACCCTTTTAGTACCAAGGACTTTATCCCCAAGCCATCCACCGATAGCAACAAAACCATAGACCAACGCGGTAAATGCAGCAAAAACAGTGATAGCTTCCGCTTCACCCATGCCCAGCATTTTAACCAAGTAAACGGCCATGATCCCTTGAAGACCGTAATAGCCGAAACGTTCCCATAACTCGATTGAGAAGATAAGATAAAACGCGCGAGGCTGTTTAAATGCATTCAGGCTCGGTTTTTGTCCATCGTCAGGTGTGTTTGCAGTTGACACTAAAAACCTCTAATTATTCTATTACGCCTTTATATTTAGGCTAATTTTTTACAAAAATTTCGTTATTTAAGACAGAGTTAAAGCTCGGTGAATTTCATACTGGATTGTTATTCTTTGAAAAGAGTTCAACGCAGAGAAAAACAAGGTTGGCATTCTATCACTGGAAAGCATAATTATCTAAGAATTATAACTAACTATTGCGTTTTATCATAGTTACAGGCATTTGTACAAAATAGTTATGCGATTAAAAAAACATCAAACAAAATAACTCACTGATAATCAATAATTTATTTTTCACTTAATTATCCCTATATAAACAATTAAGCTACGCTACTGTTTACCTATATTTTGCTAAATTAGTTCTTATTGAATAACAACGGTAAAATAATGCCAGTAGCAATTTGTTTTAACTGATTAAAATAACGCCAACAAAACACATTCCTTGACTTAATTTCCATATTTCCTCCATTTTTAACTGTGAAGAAACAGGTAGAATGTCACCATTCCAGATTTTCATTTCAGTATTTCTGATTAGCTAGTTGCCAGTGGGATCACAAAAGTAATGAATAAAAACAAAAATGCTAAAAAAAGAGTTTCTCTCATTATCGCTTTAATCGTCGTAATCGCAGGTGGTTACGCCTATTGGCAATTTAATGCAGCAAAAACAGCGTCGCCCGAAAATAAAGGGACTCAAGCAACAAACACCCAGAGTAGAGGTACATCTGGATCTCGTCGTCCTCCTTTACCGCCTGTTCAATTTGCAACATCAACACAAGAAGATGTCCCTCAATTTTTATCTGCTTTAGGTACAGTAAAAGCCACTAACAGCGTGACCGTCACTAGCCGTGTTGAAGGTCAATTAATGGCGCTACATTTCACCGAAGGCCAACAAGTTCAAAAAGGCGATCTCTTAGCTGAAATTGACTCGCGCCCTTTTGAAGTACAATTAGCCCAAGCCAAAGGACAGCTAGCAAAAGATCAAGCCACATTAGCAAATGCACGCCTTGATTTAGTGCGTTATCAGAAATTAGCGAAAACTAACTTAGTCTCACAACAAGAGTTAGATAACCAGCAAGCTTTAGTAAAACAATCTGAAGCCAGTATTCGTATTGATGAAGCCACTATCAGCAATGCACAACTGCAATTAACCTACAGCAAAATCACGGCACCTATTTCAGGCCGAGTGGGTTTAAAGCAAGTTGATGTAGGAAACTATATTTCTGGCGGTTCATCCACGCCTATCGTTGTTATCAATCAAATGGACCCTGTTGATGTGCTTTTTACTTTGCCAGAACAAGATTTAGCGAATGTTATTCAAGCACGTAAAAACAATGCAGATTTGCCTGTTACGGCGTTAGATAGAAATAATCAATTTGAATTAGCACAAGGCACACTATTTAGTGTTGATAATCAAATTGATGCAGCGACAGGCACCATAAAGTTAAAAGCCCGTTTCCCTCAACAAGAAAATACACTATTCCCTAATCAATTCGTGAATGTACGCCTTTACGTCACCACGTTAGAAAAGGCAGTGGTTATTCCTAATGCAGCATTGCAAATGGGGAATGAAGGTCACTTTGTCTGGGTTGTTGATAGCGAAGATAAAGTGAGCAAATTACGTGTTGAAGTTGCATTACAAAATGCAGAAAAAGTGGTTATCGCTTCGGGTTTATCAGCAAATCAACGTGTTGTAACCGATGGTGTGGATAGATTAACACAAGGTGCAAAAGTCGATATCGTGACACCAACAGCACCAAAAAATAAAGAAAATGACCGTGTTGTCGCGGAGAAAGCGTAATGACAGAAAAAACACACGGTACAGGTGGCGGTCCTTCTCGCTTATTTATTCTGCGCCCTGTTGCAACAACTTTATTTATGGTTGCCATACTGTTAGCGGGTATTGTTGGCTATCGTATGTTGCCAGTGTCTGCCTTGCCAGAAGTCGATTACCCAACAATTCAAGTTGTTACACTCTACCCTGGTGCAAGCCCTGATGTAATGACATCCGCGGTTACCGCGCCATTAGAGCGTCAATTTGGGCAGATGTCTGGATTAAAACAGATGTCGTCACAAAGCTCTGGTGGTGCATCAGTGATCACACTGATGTTTCAACTCACATTACCATTAGATGTTGCAGAGCAAGAGGTACAAGCTGCGATAAATGCAGCGACTAATCTGCTACCATCCGATTTACCTTATCCTCCGATTTACAGCAAAGTCAATCCGGCTGATCCGCCTATTTTAACCTTGGCGGTTACTAGCTCAACATTACCAATGACACAGTTGCAAGATATGGTTGAAACCCGTATTTCGCAAAAAATCTCACAAGTTAATGGCGTGGGTTTGGTGGCACTAGCGGGTGGTCAGCGCCCCGCTGTTAGAGTCAAACTCAATGCACAAGCCGCAGCATCTTACGGTTTAGATAGCGAAAAAATTCGTGTAGCAATCAATAATGCGAACGTTAACTCAGCGAAAGGGAGCCTTGATGGGCCAACTCGCTCTGTGACGTTATCTGCTAATGATCAGATGAAATCATTAGAAGATTACCGCCAATTAATCGTTACCTATAAAAATAACGCACCAATCCGTTTATCTGATATTGCCACTATTGAACAAGCACCTGAAAACAATCAATTAGGGGCATGGGCGAATAATGAGCAAGCGATTATTATTAATGTTCAACGACAACCTGGTGTTAACGTTATTGATACCACTGATAATATTCGTAATTTATTGCCTGATTTAGTCTCTAATTTACCAAAATCCGTTAATGTTGAGATCTTAACAGACAGAACGACAACGATCCGCGCTTCAGTTAAAGATGTGCAGTTTGAACTTGGTTTAGCTATCGCCCTTGTGGTAATGGTCATTTATCTCTTTTTACGTAATGGTGTCGCAACCTTAATCCCAAGTATTGCCGTACCGCTTTCATTAGTAGGTACGTTTGCGGTGATGTATTTTTGTGGATTCTCTGTCAACAACCTCACTTTAATGGCATTAACCATTGCCACAGGCTTTGTTGTCGATGATGCCATTGTTGTGATTGAAAATATTTCCCGTTATCTCGAACGTGGTGATAAACCGTTAACAGCCGCTTTAAAAGGAGCTGGCGAGATTGGCTTTACCATTATTTCACTCACTTTCTCTCTGATTGCCGTACTGATCCCCCTATTATTTATGGGAGATATTGTTGGTCGTCTATTTAGAGAGTTTGCAATCACCCTTGCTGTTGCCATTCTAATCTCTGCGGTGGTTTCGCTCACATTAACGCCAATGATGTGTGCTCGATTGCTAAAGCCTGAAAATGAAATCAAACACAACCGTTTTGAAATGGCGTGCGAGCGTTTTTTTGAAAAAATGATTGCAGTGTATGCAGTTTGGCTCAAACGTGTTTTAAACCATCAATGGATAATGCTTGGCGTAGCACTTAGCACATTAGTACTAACCGTATTGCTATATATGTTTATTCCTAAAGGCTTCTTCCCATTACAAGATAACGGGCTATTGCAAGGCACCATTGAAACCTCACAATCTATTTCTTACCAAGCAATGGTAGAAAAACAGCAACAGGTCGTTGATAAATTAATTGATGATCCTGCTATTGATAATATTGCTAGTTTCGTGGGTATTGATGGAAGCAACGCAACCTTAAACACTGGTCGTTTACAAATTACGTTGAAGCCTCTTGATCAGCGTGAAGATCGGATAGATGTGATTATTCCTCGTTTACAAGAGCGTATTGCTTCTATTTCAGGAATGACTCTCTATCTACAACCAACTCAAGATTTAACGATTGATACGCAAGTTTCTCGTACTCAGTATCAATTTACGCTACAAGCAACATCATTAGATGAATTGGCCTCTTGGGTACCAAAACTCTCTCAAGCATTAAAAGATAGCCCTGAATTGACTGATATTAGCAGTGATTGGCAAAATAACGGCATGATGGCGTATATCAAAGTGGATAGAGACTCAGCAAGCCGTTTAGGTATTTCAATGAGTGATATTGATAATGCACTTTATAATGCGTTTGGTCAGCGTTTAATTTCCACTATCTACACTCAAGCAAATCAGTATCGCGTGGTATTAGAACAAAATATTCGCAACGGAGATGGATTACAGGCACTTTCAGCCGTGCATTTAACGGGTAAAGATGGTGCGATGGTACCTTTATTATCTATTGCATCCGTAGAGCAACGCTTGGCACCGCTCTCTATTAATCATCAAGAACAATTTCCTTCAGCAACATTCTCATTTAATGTCGCTGAACAATCCTCTCTTGAAGAAGCGGTGAATGCAGTGAAATTGGCTGAAGAGCAGATTTCTATGCCAAAAGATATTACCACCCAATTCCAAGGGGCGACACTGGCATTTGAAAGCGCGCTTTCGAGTACTTTGTGGCTGATTATCGCGGCAATTGTAGCAATGTATATTGTATTAGGCGTGCTATATGAGAGTTTTATTCACCCTATTACGATTTTATCTACACTGCCAACAGCGGGTGTTGGGGCATTACTTGCTTTAATGGCCGCAGGCAATGAGCTTGATATTATTGCGATTATTGGGATCATCTTGCTTATCGGGATCGTAAAGAAAAATGCGATCATGATGATAGACTTTGCCCTTGCCGCTGAACGAGAACAAGGTTTAACGCCTTACGAAGCTATTCATCAAGCGTGTTTATTACGTTTCCGCCCAATCTTAATGACCACAATGGCGGCGCTTTTAGGTGCTTTACCTTTAATGTTGAGTACAGGTGTAGGGGCAGAATTACGTCAACCATTAGGGGTTTGTATGGTTGGAGGCTTAATTATGAGCCAGATCTTAACCCTATTTACGACACCGGTAATTTATCTGTTATTTGATAAATTATCGCTCTATATCAACCGCAATAAACACGTTGAAAATAATAACGGGGCTGTATCATGAAGTTCTTCGCCCTCTTTATTCAACGACCTGTAGCAACCACGTTGCTCAGTTTAGCAATTTCACTTTGCGGTGTATTGGGCTTTATGTTACTTCCTGTGGCGCCTTTGCCACAGGTGGATTACCCCGTTATTAATATCAATGCCTCATTGCCTGGGGCATCTCCTGAAACGATGGCATCCTCTGTTGCTACGCCGCTTGAGCGCTCTTTAGGGCGTATTGCGGGGATTGATGAGATGACATCAAGCAGTTCGCTAGGGAGTACCAATATCACACTGGTTTTCGATTTAAATAAAGATATCAATACGGCGGCACGAGATGTACAGGCGGCATTAAATGCATCACAAAGCTTGCTACCTTCAGGGATGCCAAGCCGCCCACGTTATTATAAATCGAATCCTTCTGATGCACCGATTATGATTTTAACGCTCACCTCCGACACACAAAACACGGGTGAGCTTTACGATTTAGCATCAACACGATTGGCACAAAAAATCTCACAAATTGAAGGCGTCAGTGAAGTTTCTGTCGGTGGCGGTTCACTACCTGCGGTTCGTGTCGCCCTTAATCCTGATGCATTGTTCAATCAAAACGTAAGCCTAGATGATGTCAGAAAAGCCATAAACCAAGCTAATGTGCGACGACCTCAAGGCTTTGTGAATAATGATGATAATCGTTGGCAAATTCAAACCAATGATGAACTAAGCAAAGCCGCTGAATATCGCCCAATTATTGTGCATTACAATCAAGATGCGGTTGTGCGTCTAAGTGATGTGGCACAAGTGACTGATTCCGTACAAAACGCACGCGCTGCGGGTATGAGTGGCGGTGAGCCTGCTATCTTGTTGGTTATTCGCCGTGAAGCAGGTGCAAATATTATTGAAACCGTTAATCGTATTCGTGATGAACTTCCTGAATTGCGTGAGCTTATTCCTGCCAGTGTTGATTTAAAAGTTGCACAAGATAGAACACCGACTATTCGCGCATCCCTAGCTGAAGTTGAACGTGCGTTAGCCATTGCGGTGGCGTTAGTCATTTTAGTGGTGTTCTTATTTTTACGCTCAGGTCGCGCCACTCTGATCCCTGCTGTTGCTGTACCCGTTTCATTAATTGGTACTTTTTCAGCGATGTATCTCTGTGGCTTTAGCTTAAACAACCTTTCATTAATGGCATTAACGGTTGCTACAGGTTTTGTGGTTGATGATGCGATTGTCGTACTTGAAAACATCTCTCGTCATATTGAAAATGGTTTAAAGCCTAAACAAGCCGCACTAAAAGGTGTCGGTGAAGTGGGTTTTACCGTACTTTCGATGAGCATTTCTCTTGTTGCCGTTTTTATTCCATTACTGTTAATGGATGGTCTTGTTGGGCGATTATTTAAAGAATTTGCCATTACGTTAACGACAGCAATCGCTATCTCTTTGTTTGTTTCGTTAACGCTAACCCCCATGATGTGCGCACATTTATTAAAAGGAATGAAACCGAAAGCACAGTCGCATTTACGAGGTTTTGGTAAGTTACTTTTCCGCGCTCAACAAGGTTACAGCGTCACATTACAAGCTGCATTGCGCCATAAACGCTGGGTTATGACGATTTTTCTCGCAACCTTGGGCTTAAATGTTTATTTATATATTAGCGCGCCCAAAACCTTTTTCCCCGATCAAGATACAGGTCGATTAATGGGATTTGTGCGAGCGGATCAGAGCATCTCATTCCAGTCGATGAAAGAAAAAATGGCTCGCTTTATGCAGGAAATTAATGCGGATAAAGACGTGGATAGCGTGACTGGTTTTACTGGTGGCGGCCGCATTAACAGTGGGTTTATGTTTATCTCCCTCAATCCGTTGTCAGAAAGAACTGACAGTGCGAATCAAGTTATTAATCGTTTACGCACAAAATTAGCGAATGAACCCGGAGCTAACCTCTTTTTAATGCCCGTACAGGATGTAAGAGCGGGTGGGCGTCAAGCCAATGCCAGTTATCAATTTACATTATTAGCCGATGATTTAAGCGAGTTGCGTAAATGGGAGCCTATTGTACGTAAAGCCTTAGGCGAATTACCTGAGCTTGTGGATGTTAACTCAGATAAAGAAGACAAAGGCGCTGAAATGGCTCTGACTTATGATCGCGATACGATGTCGCAATTAGGTATTAATGTCAGTGATGTGAATAATCTACTTAACAATGCCTTTGGTCAACGCCAGATCTCCACCATTTATGCGCCATTAAATCAGTATAAAGTGGTGATGGAAGTGTCTGAACAATATACCCAAGATGTCTCTGCATTAGATAAAATGTATGTGGTCAATTCACAAGGTGAACGTATTCCATTATCCGCATTCGCCAGTTGGTATCCTGCTAACGCACCATTAAGTGTGAATCACCAAGGATTATCCGCAGCGTCAACTATTGCTTTTAATATACCTGAAGGCTATACGTTAGCTGATGCCATTAATTCTATTGAACGCACAATGACTGAATTGGGTGTACCCAATACGGTAAGAGGCACATTTGCGGGCACTGCACAGGTTTTCCAAGAAACCATAAAGTCACAGCTTATTCTTATCTTGGCAGCAATAGTCACGGTGTATTTAGTGTTAGGTGTGCTGTATGAAAGCTATATTCATCCGCTAACCATTTTATCTACCCTTCCTTCTGCGGGCGTAGGTGCGTTATTGGCGTTACAGCTTTTCGATACCCCCTTTAGCCTAATTGCACTTATCGGCATTATGTTGCTTATTGGTATTGTGAAGAAAAACGCCATTATCATGGTAGATTTTGCAATTACCGCACAGCGTGAAGGTAAATTGTCTGCCAAAGAGGCGATTATTCAAGCCAGCTTATTGCGTTTTCGTCCTATTATTATGACGACACTTGCGGCGTTATTTGGTGCTTTGCCGTTAATGTTAGGCAGTGGTGATGGTGCAGAATTAAGACAACCTTTGGGTATTACCATCGTCGGTGGCTTATTAATGAGCCAGCTATTAACGCTCTATACCACCCCTGTTATTTATCTATTTTTTGATGGATTGCGTGAACGTTGGCAACAACGACGTATCAGCAAAAAAGAGGCAAATGCATGAAATTGAGAAGCAAGCTGTTTCTGGTGATTTTCGCAACGTGCATGGTGGTTGTCTTTGCTATGCATATTGGTATTCGTAGTAGCTTTCAACAAGGCTTTATTGGCTATATCAAGAAAAACAGTGAACAGCGAGCAACTCATATTGCAGAAGCCTTAACTGAACAATATGAATTAGCTGGTGATTGGCATTTTTTATACAAAGATGAACATTCTGTCTATCAAATATTAAGAACCATTGATCAGATAAGCCAAAGTGGTGATGGCCCTCCGCCTCGCGGTTGGCGTACACAGTTTTGGATTGTAGATAAAGACATGAAGCGCTTATTTGGACATGACAATCAATTTCCCGCAGAGACATTTAAAAAGCCTATTACCTTTCACGATGAAATTGTTGGATGGGTGATTGTCAGTGCCGCAGATAAAATCAGTAGTGAAGCCGATATCAGTTTTGATAAGCAACAACTGCGTACCAGTTGGATTATTGCAGGTGCAACTGTTCTGTTTGCACTGCTAATCACATTGGTTCTTTCTCGCAGCATGATACGCCCTGTTAAGCGTTTGGTTGAAGCAACCCATAAACTGGCTGCTGGCGATTTCTCTGTTCGGGTTCATCCTACTAGTAAAGATGAAATCAGCCAACTCGCCACTGATTTTAACCAACTTGCCAGTACATTAGAAAAAAATGAGCAAATTCGCCGTGATTATATGGCCGACATCTCTCATGAATTGCGAACACCACTGGCTATCTTAAAAGGTGAGCTTGAAGCATTACAAGATGGTGTGAGAAAACCTACAGCCGAAACCTTAAATTCTCTGTTATTTGAAGTGACGAATCTGACTAAACTCGTCAATGATCTCCACCAGCTTTCATTATCAGATAGAGGCTCTTTAACCTATCGCAAAGACTTTGTTGATATTAATGAAGTAATTTTATTAGCGGTAGCCTCTTATCGTCACACTTATCAAACCAAAGATATTGCCCTATTCACCGAGTTAGATGATTTATCGTCGCTGATTGTACAAGCCGATCCAGATAGGCTTATCCAGCTTTTTCACAATCTGTTAGAAAATAGCGTTCGTTATACCTATTCTGGAGGTCAATTACATATCAGTACCAAGAAAGGCCATAATAGTGTGCTAATTTCATTAGAAGATAGCGCACCAGGGCTTGATGAATCGCAATATAAAGCGGTTTTTCAGCGTTTTTATCGTGCTGAAAGTTCACGAAATCGAGCAAGTGGTGGGTCTGGATTAGGGCTTGCGATTTGCGAAAATATTATTGAAGCTCATAATGGTAAGATAAGTTCCATGCCTTCCTCTTTAGGTGGTATGAAAATCCTTATAGAATTACCTGCATATTCTGATGATAATTAAGCCTTATCATTTTGCGCTAATAATTATTGAGCTGATAAATGACAACGACTGAATCACCCTATTCAATCCTAATTGTTGAAGATGAACCCAAACTTGCACAATTGCTCATTGATTATCTGCAAGCATCAGGTTATCAAACACATTGGTTAGCCGATGGCGCGGAAGTCAGCCATTGTGTAAAACAGCAGCACTATGATTTAGTTTTGTTAGATCTTATGTTACCTGTAAAAGATGGCATCACAATTTGTAAAGAGTTGCGCCAATTCTCCGACATTCCCATTATTATGGTCACTGCCAAAACAGAAGAAGTCGATAGATTATTAGGTCTTGAAATTGGTGCTGATGATTATATTTGCAAACCATATAGCCCAAGAGAAGTGGTCGCCAGAGTCAAAACGTTATTGCGTCGTTTTTATCGTCCTCAAGATATTGTTCAGAGCGATAAGTTAGTTGTGATTGATGAACAGGCTTATCAAATCCAATACAATAATAAAATTCTCGATTTAACCACCGCTGAATTTCGCCTATTAAAGGCCTTAGCCACACAACCAGGCAAGATATTAACGCGAGATCAGCTTATGGATCATCTTTATGATGATTACCGCATTGTGACGGATAGAACCATTGATAGTCATATTAAAAACTTACGACGTAAACTTGAGCAACTTAACGATCAAATTGAATTTATTCGCTCAATTTATGGTCAAGGTTATCGTTGGGAAACCCAAGCTTACCGTTTTCGATGATATTTTTTCAGGAATACATTGAACCTCGCTACACTTAAGCGCTAGAATCCACCCCTTTATGATATACCCCTACCCAATGTGTGGGGGGACTGACTTGAAATCAGAACCAGGAAATTAACCATGTTTACACCCGAATTGCTCTCTCCTGCTGGCTCATTAAAAAATATGCGCTATGCATTTGCTTATGGCGCAGACGCCGTTTATGCAGGTCAGCCACGTTATAGCTTACGTGTGCGTAATAATGAGTTTAACCACGAAAACCTTGCTAAAGGTATTCAAGAAGCCCACGAATTAGGTAAGCGCTTCTATGTTGTGGTTAATATCGCACCTCATAATGCTAAATTAAAAACCTTTATCCGTGACTTAAAACCCGTCATTGATATGGGCCCTGATGCGCTGATTATGTCTGATCCGGGTTTGATCATGATGGTACGAGAAGCCTTCCCTGAAATGGATATCCACCTTTCAGTGCAAGCCAATGCCGTTAACTGGGCAACCGTAAAATTTTGGCGTCAAATGGGATTAACTCGCGTGATCCTTTCTCGTGAACTCTCTATTGATGAAATTGCTGAAATTCGTAAGCAAGTTCCTGATATGGAATTAGAAGTTTTCGTTCACGGTGCATTATGTATGGCTTACTCAGGCCGTTGCCTGTTATCTGGTTACATCAATAAGCGTGACCCGAACCAAGGTACATGTACTAATGCTTGCCGTTGGGAATATAAAGTCGAAGAAGGCAAAGAAGACGAGGTTGGTAATATCGTTGAAAAATACACACCAATCCCAGTTAAAAACGTTGAGCCTACTTTAGGTGTTGGCGCGCCAACAGACAAAGTTTACTTAATCGAAGAAGCAAAACGCCCTGGTGAATATATGACTGCGTTCGAAGATGAACACGGTACTTATATCATGAACTCTAAAGACTTACGCGCGATTGAACACGTTGAGCAATTAACTCAAATGGGTGTACATTCGCTGAAAATTGAAGGTCGTACTAAATCCTTCTATTACTGTGCCCGTACTGCACAAATGTATCGTCGTGCAATTGATGATGCTGTTGCAGGTAAACCTTTTGATCCAACGTTGCTAACTACATTAGAAGGCTTAGCACACCGCGGTTATACAGAAGGTTTCTTACGTCGTCATACCCATGATGCGTACCAAACTTATGAATATGGTTATTCTGTCTCTGACACTCAACAATTTGTCGGTGAATTTACAGGTAAACGCGTAAACGGTTTAGCTGAAGTTGATGTTAAAAATAAATTTGTTTTAGGTGATAGCCTAGAATTAATGACACCAACGGGAAATATTCAATTTACGCTAGAAGCGCTGTTTAACAAAAAACAGCAGCCAACGGATGTTGCACCAGGTAATGGTCACATGGTTTATTTATCTGTTCCTGAAGATGTTGATTTAGATTTTGCACTGCTGATCCGCAACCTACAAGGTACAACAACACGTCAACCACATAAAATTGATGCGGTAGAAGTGAAGTAAAGCGTCATAATCTGATTTAAAGTGGTCAATTTCAAATACAGATCACATCAATAATGATTTGTTTACCGTATCATCAGTTCCGAAAAATAAAGAACTAGAATGAATACAGTAAGACTAGGAACCACCTCCTTGGCAAATCCAATCTCCCTTGGATTTGCCTTTTCTTTTTGTTCCCTTCTTATCAATCCCCCTTTTGTATAAAACACACTCCTTTTTTCGTTATCATTTGTAAAAAACATAGTAATTTTCTCGATATCCATTACCTTTAAAAGAGTGATTCAATTAAAGGAACTCATCAATGAGTAAAATTAGTTTGCTAATCATTAATGGAAAAAGCGCGAATAATAGCGCATTAAGAAACGCCGTTTACCAATTACGTGATGAAGATTTTGATCTCCAAGTGAGAGTGACTTGGGAATCGAGTGATGTGCAACGTTTTGTACAAGAAGCTATTGATATAAATGCTGAAACTGTTATTGCAGCTGGTGGTGACGGTACAATTAATCGTGTTGCATCTGAATTAATTCATCTTTCACCTTCATCTCCTCCCACTCTAGGTATTATTCCATTAGGCACAGCAAATGATTTTGCGACCAGCGCACAAATCCCTCGTGATATGGAAAATGCACTTAATTTAGCCATTAAAGGTCGCGCTGTACCAATTGATGTTATCGCTGTGAATAAGACTCACTATTTTATCAATATGGCATCAGGCGGCTTTGGAACAAAAATCACAACAGAAACCCCTGAAGCCTTAAAATCAGCATTAGGTGGGGTCGCCTATTTTATTAATGGCCTTTTAAGTATTGACTCTTTAAAAGCGGATCATTGCACAATTGAAGCTGAAAATTTTCACTGGGAAGGTGAATCACTGATTTTAGGTATTGGTAATGGTCGTCAAGCAGGAGGAGGACAACAACTCTGCCCCGAAGCATTAATTAACGACAATAAACTCAATATCACCATTGTTGAAGCACACGAATTACTCCCTTCTCTTTTGAATAGCCTGTTTGATCGTAAAAAAAACGACAAGATTATCGAGCGCGACAGTCGCTGGGTAAACATTAGTGCTTCTCATGAAATGGTATTTAATTTAGATGGAGAACCACTTTTAGGGAATAAATTTGAATTTATTGTGTTACCTGAAGCGATCCACTGCCGGTTACCGCCTCAATGTGACTTGTTATCTTAGTGTAGATAAATGACAATCACTCTCATCTCATCATGAACTGGAGTATGTAATGACTGATATAGTAAGTTTGTTAGGTGCTGATGCAAAATCATTATTAGAACATCGTTGCCAAACCATCCCAAGCGAAAATCTCTACCTGCCAGGTTCTGACTTTGTTGATCGTGTTATGATTGATAACAATCGCCCTAATAGCGTGTTACGTTCAATGCAAACCCTGTTTAATCACGGACGTTTAGCGGGAACGGGCTATCTGTCTATTCTACCTGTTGACCAAGGTGTTGAGCACTCTGCCGCGGCCTCTTTTGCCGCAAACCCACTCTATTTTGATCCAAAAAATATTGTTGAGTTGGCTATTGAAGCGGGTTGTAACTGTGTTGCCTCTACTTATGGTGTTCTTGCTTCTGTTTCTCGTCGTTATGCACACAAAATTCCTTTCCTTGTGAAGTTAAACCACAATGAAACCTTAAGCTACCCAGCGCAATATGACCAAACACTGTATGCCAGTGTAGAACAAGCATTTGAAATGGGTGCTGTTGCAGTGGGTGCGACCATTTACTTTGGTTCACAAGAAAGCCGTCGCCAAATTGAAGAGATTTCAATGGCCTTTGAACGCGCTCATGAATTAGGTATGGTCACCGTATTGTGGGCCTATTTACGTAACCCTGCATTTAAAAAAGACGGTGTTGATTACCATGCAAGTGCAGACTTAACAGGTCAAGCGAACCATTTAGCCGCTACAATTGGTGCGGATATCGTTAAACAAAAAATGGCTGAAAATAACGGTGGCTTTAAAGCGATTGGTTTTGGTCATACTGATGAGCGTGTTTACACCAAACTCACCACTGAAAACCCAATTGATTTAGTTCGTTATCAATTAGCAAACTGCTATATGGGTCGTGCAGGGTTAATTAACTCTGGTGGCGCTTCAGGTAATAATGACCTTGAAGATGCTGTACGCACTGCGGTTATCAATAAACGTGCGGGTGGTATGGGTTTAATTTTAGGTCGTAAAGCCTTCAAAAAATCAATGAAAGATGGCGTTGCGCTAATTAATGCAGTACAAGATGTTTATCTAAACAAATCTGTCACTATTGCTTAAAAAAACAATTCTGCGACACGCTAAAGCCCCTTTTATAGGGGCTTTTTTACATCACCACCAGCGATGAAAATGGTGTACAGGACCAAAACCTTGTCCAACCTCCAAACTGTCGGCATGTTCTAATGCTTGTTGTAAATAGGCTTTTGCTTGTTCAACACAAATTTGCCAGTTAGAAACTTGAGGACGAATAGCGGCCAAAGCGGCTGAAAGTGTACATCCTGTCCCATGCGTATTTTTTGTATTAACGCGTTTTGAGGTAAATCGCCACTCACCTTCTTGAGTAAACAACCAATCAGGGCTTTCATTTTCGGTTAAATGCCCGCCTTTCATCAACACCGCTTGGCATCCCTGTTTTAGCAATGCATAGCCTTGTTGCTTCATCATTATTTCATCTTGAGCAACTTCACAACCTAGCAGTGCTGCCGCTTCAGGTAAATTAGGCGTGATCAAATCAACCAGAGGCAAAAGCTGAGTAACCATTTTATTAACCGCATCAGACTGTAATAGAGGATCACCACTTTTTGCAATCATCACGGTATCAAGTACAACAAAAGGGATCGCATATTGCTGAAGTTTGTCGCAAACCACATCAATAATTGAGGCATTAGAGAGCATGCCAATTTTGGCACTATCAATTCGAACATCAGACAAGACAGCATCTAATTGAGCTGCAACAAAATCAGGGGATAAATCATAGACACTACGGACACCACAGGTATTTTGGGCAACTAGTGCCGTCATTACGGTTGTGCCATATACACCCAGTGCGGAAAATGTTTTCAGATCGGCCTGAATACCTGCACCACCACTAGGGTCGGTGCCTGCGATAGACAATGCATTGAATCTCACTGATTAACTCCTCCTTTCACCAGTTACAGAAAAGTCGGACTCTGTTAATCAGCAGAGCTACCTTGACTTCCCTACGCTGGCATTATCCAGATCAGGTTATACGGGTTCATCTCAGCCATAAGGCGCCCCGAGCCAAAGCCTGTAAATTCAGGCGATAAGGAGTATCGCATGCTCAAGATAAAGAAGCTAGTTTGATAGCTCATCTCAATCTATCGATTCTCTATTGTTGAGATTTGTGATTCAGTAAGATAAATCAGCTAAGGTTGTATATAATAAATACTAAGCCGATGGCTTCTATTGCATGACACATCAATTTAAGGAATATATTTCAGCTATATTTAAATAATAAGAATAAAATAAATTATTTTGTTCGTTTTAACGACAATCGATATATTATCTGCTAGATGAGGTATTTATAATGCATTTCTGGACAATCACACAATGCGGAGGGGCTAAATGAAAAATGAACCATCGCAACAGAATAATGGACAATCAATGCCTTATCTTATTCCTGATGCAGATTTTAATGAAAAGTTGAAACTACCAGCTAAAAATATTGAACATACACTTCAGTTTCTCACTCAAGGTGTAAAAGATGTTGATTTGGAAGGTTTTGACATTCCAATAGGATACCGTTTAGTTAAATCATTACGTAAAGATCAGTACAGGCTTGTCACTACAGACAAAGAAAGTGAAACAGCCTATCTTGTTGAGCTTAGATTCCGACAAGACATAGTTTATGGAAAAACAACATGCACTCAAATAAAAGTGTGGCGTTCCCGTATACCTAAACATCGTAATGCTATAAGAGAATTACCTCGTACTTTTTTCTGTAATCTTTTAAAAGTTCATAATATCGTTGTTACTGATGAAGAACAAACCTCTGATGGTAAAGGTTTTTGGATTGATATGATTTTATGGGCTTTTAGTAAAGGTCATTATATTTATGCCTCAGATGGAACAGAAGAAGATAGACCATTACACTTAATTAACAGTATTGAAGATTTCTACAATAAGTGGGACGCTTTCTGCTGGGGTAAGGATCGTGATACTCATACTCACCGACTCCTTGTTATTAGCCAAGAAAAATTATCTCAATAAATGCTTTCTTCACGTTGAGAGAGTGTAAGCAACAATTCTTTAATTTGCACTCTTTCAACATAGGATTGTCTGTATAAAAAACAGACAACACTCCTGTTGTTAGCGCTTAAACCTAAACGTTTTATAAACCAACCTCTGTTTTTTTCTTTTTTTTATTTAACTCTTCTTATTCGTTACTCTATTATCCGCTGGAAATTAATCTCTTTTTATAACCTAATGTTATTGATATTAAATTTATCTCAATATTTTCATTAAGTCATAAAAATAGCTATTTTATGGAATTTTGCTGTTGAAAATGACCAACCTAAAATTATTTCTCTTTAACCTTATTTATCAGCTATTTATTAGCAATCTAATAAAAACTTAATTTTTCATTAAAAACAATACATTATTATAAAGATAAACAGCATTTAATATCAGACAAAATTACATCCATAAATATAATAAATCTATTTATTTTCTTTATAACCGATTCTTATCCCTTAAGATTTTATTTAAGAAGTAAAGTTTCAGATACCTCTTATCTTAAATACTTGTCGATTAAATAACACTATTAATAATGTTTATTTGTCATCACCAGAATCACTGTTTATGCCGTACTCGGAGTTATATTATGTCATCATCCTATTTTCACCCTAGCGTATTAGCCACAACGCTGTTGTCTCTTGCATTAACAACGTCTGCTTTCGCTTCTGAAAATAATTCCAATACCCATCAGATTATTACGACAGAAAACCAACAAATCACCAGTAATCCATCTCAATCTAATAATGAAGAAAGCTACTGGGGAAAATTCAAACGTAATGTCAATCAAACTTGGGACAATGACCAATATAACTACTATTTGCCTGTATGGACTTGGCATAATCGTTTTACTTACGATAAAGAAAAAACGGATCGCTATAACGAAACACCTTGGGGCTTTGGTATGGGGAAATATCGTTATGACAACGATGGTGATTGGCACTCTCTTTATGCGATGGCATTTATGGACTCAAATAACCGTGTACAGCCTATTATGGGTTATGGTTTTGAGAAAATGTGGTATCCCGGTGATAAAGACGGGTTTCGTATGGGCGCAGGTTTTACACTAAGTATTACAGCGCGCCATGAATACAACTATATTCCTATGCCACTCCCGTTACCGTTAGTTTCTGTCGGTTACGGACATCTTTCATTACAAGCCACTTATGTGCCTGGTACTTATAACAATGGTAACGTGTTATTTGCTTGGTTACGTTGGCAGTAATTTTTTATTTTTTCCGTTCAGAATAATTGCAAATGATAAAAATAGAACATAAAAAACGCATCTTAATGATGCGTTTTTTATTATCCAAATAAGTCAGTAATATTTAAATATCTTGGCTTACTTGAGTGCTATTAGGTGTTTTCTTCATGCGGGAAATCTTAAATCCAACCCATAAGAACGCAATCCAGAATGGCATTAAAATCACCGAAATATTCACTTGTGGCATAAATAAGATAATCACTAAAATCATGCATAAGAAAGCCAGGCAGATATAGTTACCATATGGATACCAAAGTGCTTTAAAGAAAGGCTCTACACCCTCTTTTGTTTTTGCCGCTCTGAATTTTAAATTCGCTAGACAGATCATGATCCAGTTAAGTACTAACGTGGTTACAACCAACGCCATTAATAGTTCTAGTGCCTGATCAGGTAATAAATAGTTAACTAAGATACCTAATGAAGTCGCAATTGCTGACAATAGTAACGACACTACCGGTACACCACGTTTATTAATGCGAGAAAGCGCATGTGGCGCATTACCTTGTTTTGCCAAACCATAAAGCATACGACTATTAGAATAAACACCACTGTTATAAACAGACAGTGCAGCAGTTAATACCACGGCATTTAAAATATTCGCGATTAAGAAATTATCCAAGTTATGGAAAATCAGAACAAATGGGCTTTCACCTTTCACAACTTGAGTCCAAGGATAAAGTGAAAGTAACACTAACAATGAACCGATATAGAAAATTAAAATACGATAAACAACTTGGTTAGTCGCTTTTGGGATGCTCACTTTTGGGTTTTCAGCTTCAGCCGCAGTGATCCCCACCAGCTCAAGTCCACCAAAAGAGAACATCACAATGGCTAATGCAGACATGAACCCCGTAAAACCATGAGGGAAAAAGCCTAGCTCCCATAAATTGCTAACCGAAGCTTGAGGACCACCATTACCACTTGCCAGTAAGTAGCTCCCAAATAAAATCATACCAACAATCGCTAATACTTTAATAATGGCAAACCAGAACTCTGTTTCACCATACATCTTAACGTTGATCAAATTGATTAAGTTGATTGCCACAAAGAAGATAGCAACGGAAACCCAAACAGGAATATCAGGTAACCAATAGTTAATGTATTTACCTGCTGCTGTTAATTCTGCCATACCGACAAGAATAAACATCACCCAATAGTTCCAGCCAGATAAGAAGCCAGCAAATGGGCTCCAATATTTATTAGCAAAGTGACTAAACGAACCCGCAACTGGCTCTTCGGCAACCATTTCGCCTAATTGGCGCATGATCATAAACGCAATAAAACCACCAATAGCATATCCTAATATTACTGATGGGCCTGTCATATTAATAGTTTGCGCTATACCAAGAAACAGACCAGCGCCGACAGCACCACCCAGCGCAATTAGCTGGATATGTCGATTTTTCAGACCGCGCTTAAGTTCTGTCTGTTGCGACTCTCTCGCCATACATCCTCTTCTCTTTATTATTTTATCAACTTAACGTGTAAACTAATATTTACGATTTTGTTTATTTCAAGCCACCATTAAAACACTATTCTGACTTGAATAACAAATACATTTTATGCTAGGCGAAAAATAATAAGAAAAGCTATCTTTTAGTGATGCTTAGAGGGGAATAATGTGGTAAAGCGACAAAGACCTTGTTGGAAATCCTCTCCTCGATCGCAAAAATTATCTAAAGCCACAAGATAGAGGCCAAAGGTAATGACTAATGCAATAATTAAGCTAATAATTATTTTCTTTGCGTTCAATTTAAAATCCTTTAAATACATTTTGTTAGTATGACTTATCACATTATAAGCATTCGCTTAAATACGATAACAAGACAGGGAGTTGTTGTTATAAAATTCGCAATCAATTATCTCTATGAGTAAATTTAGCATAACTTTCATTATGAAAGGTAAACGCTTCCTCGACAGACTTCAGATAATTTGCATTATTTCGCTCTAAACTGTATGTAAAATGACCTTATATTATTTAAGTACACATTTTGCCAACGATTAGAGATAGCTATCCATTAATATGGATTTCTCTGTCTGCTATTTTTTGTATAAGATTAGGGAGTTAATTTTGATTTTTACCTTAACTTCATTGATAGAATGGAACTGTAATGCCACAAGATAATCATCTCGCATTGGTTTGCGCCCTAAGTAAATGGATTGAGGAGCATTTAGGCCGTGTTATCCATCTTGAAGAGTTGGCGGCTTATTCTGGGTATTCTCTTTGGCACATGCAGAAAATCTTTAAAGAAGTCACGGGCACCTCTTTAGGAAAGTATATCCGTCAGCGTAGATTAGCTGGTGCTATTCACTTATTACGTACCAGTGAGCGCTCTATCTTCGATATCGCCCTTGATTTCGGCTTTGGTTCACAATCTCACTTTACTTATATGTTCCGTAAAGAGTATGGCATCACGCCTTTCGACTTTCGGCAAAATCAAGAGATCGTTTTAGAAACCAAACAGCCTTTACATTTACAATCACCTTGTTGTGATTAACCCTTCCATTTATGTGGCATTATACAGATAGCCTTTAATGTCACATAAATAATACTCAAGCTATGTGATGATAGACCGCTTCGCCCTTCCTTTATCATAATTGCTTTTATTTAATATGGGGATGCTAATGAGTATTAAGCTTATCGCGATTGATTTAGATGGAACCTTGCTTAACAAACAACACGAAATTACGCCAGAAGTAAAACAAGCAGTTCAGCGAGCAAAAGAGGCGGGAGTTAAGATTGTATTAGCTTCAGGACGCTCCTTCAATGGCATCTATCCCTATTTAAAAATACTCGGTCTTGATACCTCTGATTGTTACTGCATCAGCAATAATGGTAGCCAAATCCATCAAGCAGATAATGGTGAAGTGATTATTCAAGATCTGCTCAATTTTGAAGATTATCTCTATTTTGAAAACCTTGCTCGTGAGATTGGCGTCCATTTTCACGTTATCAGCGATAATAAGATTTATACTACCAACAGTCATATTAGCCATTTCACCTGCCAAGAAGCCTTTTTATCTTGGACTCCGCTTTATTATCGTCCACTGAATGAAATGCAAACTGATATGTATTTTAGTAAGTTTATGATTGTTGATGCACCTGCCGTTTTGGATAATGCTATTCAATATCTTCCTACTAATATTTATGAACAATACAGCATATTACGTAGTGCCCCTTATTTTATTGAAGTATTAAATACCAATGTCAATAAAGGGAGTGCGGTTAAAAAAGTTGCTGAACATTTGAAAATCACACCAGAAAAAATCATGTGTATTGGTGATCAAGGTAATGATTTGGCAATGCTAAAATATGCGGGTTTAGGTGTTGCGATGGGAAATGCGCCTGAAGAAGTGAAGAAAGTCGCTAAATTCGTCACACTTTCTAATGAAGAGCACGGTGTTGCAGTAGCTATCGATAAATTTATTTAAACACGATCTTTTTTGTGTTTTATCGCGAATGTCTACAAAATTATATAGCAATTGTGATCCTCAGCAGAGGATCACACTGCTTTTCGACCAAAAACATAGCCTTTTATTATTCTATAATTACTGTTAAATGAGCGTTAAATCTGCCTTTCTTCTTACATATCCTTCAGAATTTGTTACTATCAATTCACTTTTCGTTATTCAAACTGCATTTTCACAACATATTAAGCTGTTAATTAGGCTAGATATAGAATAACAAATATAAATCATTAATATATTTTCTTCACAGACAGGTAGTTTTAGTTATGCTTTCTACAAAAGACATGCTCGTTCTTGGGATGATGGTTTTCGCACTCTTCCTTGGCGCTGGCAATATTATTTTCCCTCCTATGGCGGGTTTCCAATCAGGAAGCCTCTGGTTTAGTACATCTTTAGGTTTCCTGGTTACAGGTGTCTTACTCCCTTTTCTTACCTTGGTTATCGTCGCAATTCGTGGACGTGGAGAGCGCCTTTCTGTTGATTTGCCTTCATGGGTGGCTGTGATTTTCTGGGTAGCACTGTATCTTATCGTAGGTTCTACTTTTGCGATGCCTCGTGTCACCAATACTGCTTATGAAATGGGTTTCTTACCTTTAGGGCTTATTGAGAAAAATACGGCAACACACCTTACTTTCGCACTTGTTTTCAATATCACAAGTATGTTTTTCATGCTCAAACAAGGCACAATGATAAGCGCCATTGGTAAGTTTATGACACCAGCACTGTTAATTCTGCTGGTGGTTGTGGGCATTGCTGTTGTGGCTAAACCGATTTCCCCAATTGGTGAACCAACAGGCCTTTATGCGGTAAATGGCTTCTTCTCTGGCTTTATTGATGGTTACCAAACCATGGATGTCCTCTCTGCTATGGCATTTGGTGGTATCGTTGCTCGTGCTTTATATACCAAAGGCATTACTGAACCACGCCAGATCGGTTTTATTACCATAAAAGCAGGTATGATTTCAGTCTTACTATTAGCAGCACTTTATCTGTGCCTTTTCTACTTAGGTGCAACAAGCCACTCTGTTTCTGTTTTTGCTGATCCAGCACTCAATGCTACTAACGGTGGCCAGATTTTCTCACGTTATGTTGATGCGTTATTTGGCTCTGTGGGTACTTGGTTGATGGGAGGTATTGTTTTATTAGCCAGTATGACAACACTTGTCGGTGTAACAAGTGCTGCGGCAGACTACTTTGCGACATTCCATCACCGTTTAGGCTATCGCTTTTGGGTTGTGGTATTTACATTAATGACCACCGTCGTATCAACGTTTGGTCTTGATACACTATTACGAGTGACTATTCCTGCATTATTAATGATTTATCCAACATCAGTCACATTGGTATTACTGCAATTTATTCGTAATAAATTAAAAGCGCCTCGCTTTACCTATCGCTTTACAATTGCAATCATTGTTTTGATGAGCCTTTTCGATACGTTGAAACAATTGAAATGGTTAAATGCTGATTTACTGCAATTATTTAGCTATATCCCACTGTCTGATTATGGCTTAGGTTGGGTATTACCAGGTGCGATTGCATTTGTGATCTCGCTGGTTGTTAGCTTAAATTTTAAAGAAGAAAATCTTCCAATAGAAAATACAGCGAAATAACCAGCATATATCACCTAATTTGTAATGCTGATTATAAGTTGATAAAAAAAGCGTCTTCCAAATTTTATATTGGAGACGCTTTTTGCTTTTCTATTACCTGCATTTTTACTATCTATTCAGTACAGCTTATCACAGGAAACTTTAAGTTCGGTATTTCTCAATCAATGCCTTTAAAATCGCCTCTGATTGAGCATCAGGAATACCATCTGCTTTGCTCGACCTAAAATGCATTTGAAAAGCCTTCACTACTTTTTGTGCATTATTATCTAACACACCATTCGTTGGTGTTTGATAACCATATTGCTGTAATAACTTTTGGAAGTTCGCAACATCAACAGGCTCTGAAGGATCTCTACCTGCTAAATAAGTTTTCACTAATTGCTTATCAGGCCAAGCACCTATACCTTGACTGGCTAATCTTTCCCAAGGAAATAAAGGACCCGGATCAACTTTTCTGAGAGGTGCAATATCACTGTGACCCAAAACGTTTTGAGGTTCGATATCATAACGGTCAATAATATCTTTCATTACCGCTGAAATCGTCACGATTTGATCCGCTGTATAAGAATACCAATACCTAAACTTGCCATTATCACGGTAACCCAGATTGACTATCTCGATCCCAATAGAGCAATTATTTAAGCTAGTTGCGTCTCCCCACTGACTAATGCCCGCATGCCATGCAATTTGCCTTTCATCCACTAATGAAGTAATCACTGGCTTTCCATCAATAGATGAAGGATGTGTAGAGATCAAATAGTGACTACTGACTCGCCCCCCAGTAAGAACCTTAAGCGAGCGTTCATCATCTAGCGCGGTATAGTGCATCACCAGATATTTTACGCAGTCATTTGCTTCCTGCTTATTAGGAATAACTTTAACTATATATTCACCTCTATCAATAAATACTGGTTGTTTGGCACAACTGGTTAGGAGGCTTATTGCAATAAGTAATCCTATATAATACCGACTAGACCTCATTTCTGATCCTTGATTGATTATTCCCAAAGTTAAATTGTAATAAAAAAACCCATATTAAAGAATATGGGTTCTGCGTTTTGACTCTTTTTTATTAGTGCTTTAGTTATTGCTCACTTTTTCACATCGAACTAAAGGTTCATCAGGAACAATATTCTCGTCCCAAATTCCTTCCTCAATGTCATCTTGTAACTCTGGATATTGGCGAATATCAAATGTCGGCAGTAAACCTGCTTGTCGTTGCTGGTTATAATCTTTAACTAATTTTAAGGCGACACCAGAAAGCAAGATAATTGCAATTAAATTAGTCATTGCCATTAATCCCATTGAGAGATCGGCCATTTTCCAAACAAGAGGCATATCCGCTAAAGCGCCAAACATCACCATAGCTAAAACCGCTGAACGTAAAAGAAATAGCCCTGTTGTGTGATTACGTCCAAGGAAAATCATATTACTCTCAGCATAAGCATAATTGGCAATAATGGAGGTAAAAGCAAAGAAGAAAATTGCAATTGCAATAAAAGTACTTCCCCAACCACCCACACTAGATGACAAGGCTAATTGTGTTAATTGAATACCGTTAATACCTTCAGGGTAACTGTCTAGTACACCTGATGATAAAATGATCACCGCAGTGGCACTACAAATAACCAAGGTATCCATGAAAACACCTAGCATTTGAATATAGCCTTGAGATGCGGGATGCGGTGGATAAGGTGTTGCTGAAGCAGCCGCATTCGGTGCAGAACCCATACCAGCTTCATTAGAAAAGAGACCGCGTTGAATACCTTGTGTCATCGCTTGGCTAATACCGTAAGCAATGGCACCAGCAGCCGCTTCTTGTAATCCAAAAGCACTTTTAAAAATTAAAATGAAAACTTCGGGTAAGCGTTCAATATGATCTGCAACAACCCAAAATGCTAATAATAAATAAGCTGTTGCCATGACAGGAACAACTAATTCAGCAACACGAGCAATCCAACGCAGGCCACCAAAAATAATAAATCCACTGGTGAGTACTAAAAAGATCCCCACATAGAGTGGATCAAAATTAAAGGCAGAAGCTGTAGCTTGAGCAATCGAATTCGCTTGAACAGCATTAAAAACTAAGCCAAAAGCGATAATTAAGAAAATGGCGAAGAGAACCCCCATCCAGCGCATTTTCAGTCCTTTTGTCATATAATAAGCAGGACCACCACGGTAGTTACCATCATCATCTTTTGTTTTATAAAGTTGTGCGAGTGTACTTTCTATTAATGATGTCGCCATACCAATTAAAGCGACTACCCACATCCAAAAAATAGCGCCAGGGCCGCCCGCAGTTAAAGCAATCGCGACTCCCGTCAAGTTTCCAGTACCTACACGCGCAGCTAGACTGGTGCATAATGCCTGAAAGGAAGAAATCCCTGATTTATCTGACTTATGGCTATTTTTTAAAATAGAGAACATATGACTAAAATGTCGGATTTGTATAAATCCAGTACGGATAGTAAAGTAAATACCTACTCCAAGAAGTAAGTAGATAAGAACATATCCCCATAAAATGTTATTCGCAAAGTTTATTAGCCCTGTCAAATCAATCCCCTTATGTAATAACGTATATAACCTATCCTTACATCGCTATTGAAATAAAAAAGTAAGCAGATATCGTGTAATTGAGTCAATTACTGATCCGAATCCGTCTTAAAGTAATATCAAAAATTACTGTGTGAAAAGCGAACTAAATGTAACACAATATTGCGTGATATGTATATTTTTTGTTTATTTTTTTACATGTTATTATTTTAATTTAATTATATCGTTAACTAAAATGAACAATATTTAAAAGATAAAAAACCATACATATCATTAGGATAAATAATTATTTCTTTATTTTATTAACTCAGAAAAGTAAAGTAAATACTTTAGTCATTAAGTTAATCAGTCATTTTAGAAAAAAGAACAAACAGATTAAAAAAACATCAATTAATAATCTTTTCTATTTATCTAAAATAAGATTTAAATGAACTATTAAAGTGTTTAATTAAGATTTTCTTTAATGTCAGATTTAAAATTTCAGTAATTAACATTTAAGAAATAAAGATTTTTATAACAATTAACAATAAATATTTTATATTGTCATGTCAATAAAATGCTTTAATATTAATAATATATTAAAATAAGATAAAAATAAACTTTACATCTTTATTTTATCATACTTTCCTAATGCATTAATTCTAGCATGGTTTGTTATCTTTCATTTTTAATGAATACTGTTGATTGCTTTCTCTTCTCTTTTTTATTCACTAGCTATTCATTAATAACCTTATTCTTTTTTGAACATTAATTAAAGTTTAATAACCTTTATTTAATATTAATAAAAAAATGTAGAATCACGTAAGTTTACCTATTAACCATTTGGTTAATTTTATTTATACTATGTTTTTCCCTGGTGTTGTATTAATTTTCGCCCTGTTTCCCCAACAGGGCATTTTTTTATCTCAATATTTCAGTGCCTTATCATAACTCATTGTCAAATAATACAAAATAAAAACACATGAAATATCTCATTAATAAATTAACATTATTTACCTATTTTTAATGCAAAATCCATCACTCTTTTCATTGATCTAAATCAAATTAAACATTCATATTATTTACTCTTTTCAGAGATAAACTGCTTTTTTCTCTATTTTAAAATCTATTTAATAAGGATTAAAAATGCTCATTTTATCATTAGCCTTATTTGAATTACTCATAAAGTGGTATAACAATTCAAGAAGGATAGACTTTTATTGTTATATTTAATGACCTTGATTAAAAATCGACCCAAATAAAGCACATCATTTTTACTACACATTAATGACTAATATCTTTATTTACTTGCATTAATAAGCACGCTCTTTTACCTTACTTATATTGTTATAGAGGGAAAGATAATGAGTTATAACCTTTCAGAATTAACACAAGAAGAAAAAGATAAGCTAAATATAAGCTTAGCCGCTTCAGGCGTTGCTTTTAAAGAGCGCTATAACATGCCCGTTGTAGCAGATGCTGTTTTAAGAGAACAGCCTCAAGCTTTTCAAGCCTTCTTTCAAGAAAGGCTGGTATTTTATCGTGCAAGAAGCCAACACTATTCTCGTTTACCTTATGACCCACCGGTAAAAAAATAGTCAAACACTCTCCGTTATTTTGATAATGGTAAAAAAAAGAGATAAACCTTGGTTTATCTCTTTTTCTTTCAATCGATTAACTACAACTCACTATCACCTATCTATTATTTAGGGGAAACATAAGTAATAGTATTGTCATCACAATTGACTTGAACATTGTAACGAAGATCTGTTCTCGCCCCTCTTACATTCAATACCATCTGATAGTTATTATCCATCTTGATAACTTCATTAGCATTAATACTTGCAACAGGTTTTGATCCTAATGCATTTTTATCATCTTGCCAGCGAGGTAAACGATTTTGTAAATAATCATTTTTTACTCTTGTAACAAGTTGATTGTTATCTAAATTAACACAACTCGAAAATGGTGCAGAGCGCACAATATCTTTATTCACATTTTCGATATTTTCTGCAAATGCTCCAAAAGAAACGGCAAGTAAAAGACCTGCTCCAAGTATCCCTGTTTGACTCACAAGCTTGCTTAATTTCATATAACCTCCCGAAAATATCCCTTAAAACAGGATGTGTTTTCATTAAGCATAGCATATGGTTAATAACACAATTGTGACATTTGTTAAAAAATTGTTTTATTCATTTTCATCATCAAATACAATAGAAACAGATTCACGGGTCGCGTGTTTCTCTCTTAACTCTTGAGCTACTAGTTGGATAGCCTCTCCACTGCTCATTCCCTCAGCCATAAGAGATTGGATTTTTTCTACCGCTTTTTGTTGCTCTTCATGTGTTAATGTAGGCATTCCTAGAAACATAATGTTACTCTTATCTTTATTAACGTCTATTTTGTATTTACATGAATGTAATCTTTTTGATTACAATTTATTGTGCAAATAATACAACACACTTTGTTTACATGGTCATAAGATGGATATGCAATTACAACAACGCGAACTAACTTATACCCCTGATCTAGCATTGCGGGTATTTTCTCCTATTGCGTCATTGCCTTGGTCTAGTTTACTTCATTCTGGCTTTGCCGAACATCCTCATAATCGTTTTGATATTGTTGTCTCCGATCCTGCTGTGACTTTAGAAACTCGCAAACAAACGACAACGATTAAAGAAAAAAACGGTACGGTCAAACGTTCCAAAAAAGATCCCTTCACTCTCATTCAATCTGCGTTGGACCAATTCGATTTTCACCCAGAACAAAGTGATTCATTGCCTTTTTTGGGTGGCGCTTTAGGTATCTGGAGTTATGACTTAGGTCGTCGTTTTGAAAATCTACCTGAAATAGCGAAAAATGAACTTAGTTTCGCAGATATGGCAATTGGTATTTATGATTGGGCACTTATTGTCGATCACGACTTAAAAAAAGCCACTTTAATTAGCTATCACAATATTGATGAGCGCTTACAGTGGTTAGAAAGCCAAACTTCCACTGCTCTTGATTCACAATTCACCTTAACAACAGATTGGCAATCAAACATTAGTAGTGATGAATATAACGAGAAAATTGCTAAAATTCATCAATACTTACTTTCGGGTGACTGCTATCAAGTTAATTTAGCTCAACGTTTTTGTGCAAGCTATACAGGCAGTGAGTGGAACGCATTCTTAACATTGAATCAAGCTAATAAGGCACCTTTTTCTTCGTTTATGTGTTTGCCAAATAACTTTGTGATTAGTGTTTCACCTGAACGTTTTATTCATTTAGTTGATAATAAAATTGAAACACGTCCTATAAAAGGCACACTACCTCGTAAAGCATCGCCAAAAGAAGATGATGAACAAGCTCAATTATTAGCAAATTCACGTAAAGATCGCGCTGAAAACTTAATGATTGTAGATTTGATGCGTAATGATATTGGCAAAGTTGCAGTAACAGGTTCTGTTAAGGTTCCTGAATTGTTTGTTGTCGAGCGTTTCCCTGCAGTACACCATTTAGTCAGTACCATCACCGCAGCGCTTCCTGAGCATTTAAAAGCAACGGATCTATTAAGAGCAGCTTTCCCTGGTGGTTCAATTACCGGAGCGCCGAAGATCAGAGCTATGGAGATCATTGAAGAATTAGAGCCTCATCGTCGCCATGGATATTGTGGTGCAATTGGTTATATCAGTTTTTGTGGCACAATGGACACCAATATCAGCATTCGCACTTTATTAACTGAAAAAAATAAAATTTACTGTTGGGCAGGCGGTGGTATTGTTGCTGATAGCGTTGCTGAAAAAGAGTACCAAGAAACATTCGATAAACTTGGGCAAATATTAACTGTTTTAAGTGAGTCTACTATCGATGACACCCATTGATACTTTTATCAATCGTTTTCAACTCACATTACCTGATGACAAGGTAAATCAGCCTCTTCATGCCCAAAAATCGGCAGCCGTCTTGCTGCCGATTATCAATAAACCTAACCCAACATTATTATTAACTGAGCGTGCATCAACGTTACGCTCTCATGCAGGGCAAGTCGCTTTACCCGGCGGTAAACGCGATCCTGAAGATAGCAACCTTATTGCAACAGCTCTAAGGGAGGCGCATGAAGAAGTGGCTATTCCACCCCATGCCGTATCCGTTATTGGTCAATTAGCCCCTTTGCAAAGTTCTAGCGGATATTTAGTTACCCCTATTGTGGGTGTTATTCCTGCGGGTTTACCTTTACGCCATAACCCTGCTGAAGTCGCCTCTATCTTTGAAATGCCACTAAGCCATGTACTTAATGCCCAACATTATCAACCACTAGATTTTCATCGTGCTGGTGAAAATCATCGTATCTACTTTTATCCCTATAATGGACATCTCGTCTGGGGATTAACCGCCGCTATTTTACATAGACTCGCTTTACATATTACTTAACACGCTATTTTATATTCAGCTTGTGCTTTTTATCATCGCCTTCACAACTCTACTTAGCTATTTTAAAAAAATGTTGTAAACTACATCATTAACGGGACGATATAATCGTAAAAACGATCCCTTTACTATAAATAACTATATTTCATTCTTTTTAACCCTCTCTCTTATTATTAAGGAGTCTGACGTGATTAGCGTTTTCGACATGTTTAAAGTGGGCATCGGACCATCTAGCTCTCACACCGTAGGGCCAATGAAAGCGGGTAAAGAATTTGTCGATGATTTAGTCAGCCAGGAATTGATTGCGTCTGTCACTCGCGTAGCTGTTGATGTTTACGGCTCCTTGTCTTTGACAGGCAAAGGTCACCATACTGATATCGCAATTATTATGGGGTTAGCAGGTAATGCACCAGCTACTGTCGATATTGACAGCATTCCCGGTTTTATTCGTGAAGTTGAAGAAACTGGCAAGCTATCATTAGCAAACGGCTTAAAAGTGGTCGATTTCCCAGCAGAAAGTATGCATTTTAGCAATGACAACCTGTCATTACATGAAAATGGTATGACAATCCATGCTTTTGCTGGCGACAAAGAAGTCTATAGAAAAACGTACTACTCTATTGGTGGTGGTTTTATCGTTGATGAAGAAAACTTCGGTAAATCAACATTAAACAGCAAGCCTGTTTCATACCCTTATGCTAGCGCAGAAGAGCTATTAAAACACTGTAAAGAAACGGGTTTATCCATTTCCAGCTTAATGATGAAAAATGAGCTGGATCTGCATACTCAAGCAGAAATTAATGCTTATTTCGCTGATGTTTATAAAACAATGCAAGAGTGTATTGAACACGGTTTAAATACAGAAGGCGTATTACCAGGGCCATTACGTGTACCTCGTCGTGCTGCTGCATTAAATCGCTTATTGACATCAAGCAACAGCCTGTCAAACGATCCAATGAAAGTCGTTGATCTGATCAATATGTTTGCACTGGCGGTTAATGAAGAAAACGCAGCAGGTGGACGCGTTGTAACAGCACCAACAAATGGCGCATGTGGTATCGTTCCTGCTGTATTGGCTTACTACGATCGTTGCATCGAACCTGTTACACAAGAAATCTACTTACGCTATTTCTTAGCATCTGGCGCAATTGGTATTCTTTACAAAATGAATGCTTCTATTTCTGGTGCAGAAGTAGGTTGCCAAGGCGAAGTTGGCGTAGCTTGTTCAATGGCAGCTGCGGGTCTTGCTGAATTATTAGGCGGAAGTCCAGAACAAGTCTGTATCGCTGCTGAAATCGGTATGGAACACAACCTTGGTTTAACTTGTGACCCTGTTGCAGGCCAAGTTCAAGTTCCTTGTATTGAACGTAATGCCATTGCTTCTGTTAAAGCCGTTAATGCCGCGCGTATGGCAATTCGTCGTACCAGTGAACCTCGTGTTTCTCTCGATAAAGTCATTGAAACTATGTATGAAACGGGTAAAGACATGAATGCTAAATACCGCGAAACATCGCGCGGTGGTCTTGCAATCAAAGTACAGTGTGACTAATTAATACTATTTAGACGAAAAGCCATTCTTTTTGAATGGCTTTTTTATTTCAGCTACTTTATTTTTAATCATCGCTTAACCCTTAGATAACTAAAGAAAATAATTATTAAATATACATTTGAAATTAAGCAATCTATCTTTTTATAATTTAAAACTTTTTATTTTTATATATTAAATTCCAGCACTAAATATACTTATTAAATATAGGCTCATTTAATATTCATTTAATTTTGTAGGAAATAGAGCTTATAATTTTTAGGTGTACTCATTTCTATAAAATATTAATTTCTTATTATAAAAATAATTAAAACCCATTATTTATTATATGGTTAATAATTCATCATATTGAATTTTATCATTTTTTTAACATTTAAAGATCGTTTAAAATATATTTAAAGCAATCTGATTTAATAATGATAATTATTATCAATATCATCTTTGAAATATAATAAATAATATGTTGCCTTTCGAAAATAATATGTTATCTTCTGCACCAAGTCATTGGGGAGTAGCCTGTCTTAAAATAAGAATAATTATTTTAAGAAATCTGTATCAACATACTCGCTTATTTTCATCTAGCGTGGTGCAGATGCCGTAATACGGTTGGCAAGACCATAGACACATAATTGTACTTCTTTGGTTGGGGGTCAATTGTGTGTATATGGAAATACCCCAACCGAGGCTTTATTATGAGTTTCTACGCTACTATCATTCTCGCCCTTGCCCTTTCTATGGACGCATTTGCTGTTGCTGTCTGTAAAGGAGCCACATTACACAAACCTCGTTTTCGCGAAGCACTCCGCACTGGATTTATATTCGGTATTATTGAAGCCAGCACACCCGTTATTGGTTGGGCGATAGGCTTATATACTAGCCAATATATTATTCAATGGGATCACTGGGTTGCCTTTGGATTACTGTTTGTTCTTGGTAGCCGGATGATTTACCAAAGCTTAAAACGTGGCGATGATTGTCCTTGTGAAGAAGACGCCCCACAACGTCACGGCTCACTGTCTTTAATCGCCACAGGTATTGCTACAAGCCTTGATGCAATGGCAATTGGTGTCGGTTTAGCGTTCCTTCAAGTCAATATTGTTCATACCGCAATGACGATTGGTATGATGACCATGATCATGGCTACGCTGGGTATGCTAATTGGGCGCTACATTGGCCCAGTACTTGGAAAAAAAGCAGAAATTATTGGCGGGATCGTATTAATTGCTATCGGCTTTAATATTGTATTCGAACACTTAGAATTATTTATGTACGCCAAATAATCGCTAATAAAGCATATTAAAAAGCTTAGGTTTGAAATATCACGACCTAAGCTTTTTTATTAACTTAATAAAATATTGTTATTTCACATTATTAAGCATGACGTTGATAGACTCGAATTAAAAAGTCTGTTTCACATTCAAAGTTTTTACTTTCCGCTAATGTCTGTTTTACTTCTTCGCTTGCACGCCATGCAAACGGCGTCATTTGTAATAAATCAAAAGCCTGCTTACCGTTTAAATTCATCATATAAGCAACCTGATGTTCAGACACTTTATTAAATCCATCAAAATGTTCTTCTTTTAATGGATGAAGATGTACTTCTGAATAAATCAGTGCTTTTAACTGATAAAGGTGACGAGGGGCTGGTGTAACAGTAATAATATAACCATTGTGCACAATGACTCTTGCTAATTCATCACTGTTACAGGGGGCGTAAATACGCACAACCGCATTTAAAGAAGCATCACAAAAAGGTAAACGTTGACTTGAAGCTACACAAAAATGAATGGATGAATAACGTTTAGCTGCATATTTAATTGCAACCTTAGAAACATCTAAGCCATAAACTTGTGAATTATGTAATTTTAGATTTTGATAAAATTGATTGGTGTAATAACCTTCACCACAACCAATATCCAATACAACACTGTTATCTTCAGGCAATAATGTTTGTATTAACTCAGCCACTTTATCTCGCATTGGCTGGTAAAAACCTGCATCTAAAAACTCACGGCGTGCGTTAATCATTTCAGCACTATCACCAGGCTCTTTTGAGCGTTTAAATTGCACTGGCAACAAATTGACATACCCTTCTTTAGCACAATCAAATTGATGATTATTTTCACAAACCCAACTGTGAGCTTGAAGAGAAAGCGCCTGATAACATAATGGACATTGATAAGACATAGTAATATTTTTGTATAACCCAGAATAGAATTGGGAGAGATAATAACATACCTCTCCCAATCTTGCGGAAAACCTTACTCTTTATTTTTAATCTTAAGTCATGCTTTCTATGCTGAGTAGCTTACTAAGCACAACTTATAGGCGAATTAAGTTCGTTTTAGTTTTTCAGTGTTAGCGATAAATAACGCAATAACTAACAACAATATTGCACCTGATTGAATTAGCGTATCAACGGAGTCTTTATGCTCAACAATAATGAGTCGTACTATTGCTGTTATTCCGATATAAATAAAATACCTTAATGGGAAATGCCCACCAGATAAAAAATACTTAACAATAAGTGCAATAAACTCAAAATAAAGAAAGTAGATCAAAATACCTTCTAATAATTGATAAGACGACTCTTCTGCACCTAAATTAAATAATAATGAAGCAATTACATATGTTTCTTTGATAAGAAAACTGACCAATACAATCGCTAAAATAAGTAACCCAATATTAAGCACCCACTGTAATATAGTGGCAATACATTTCAGTAAGTCTTCGCTTGATTTTCTCATATAAACTATAACCTAGTGGGATCATTCCGTGATGTGTAATAATAATAAAAGATCTATTAAACAATTTTACTAAATTTTAATGGATTTACGCATTCACCACACCATTTTTTTATCTTTTAGAGCCAAAAAACCAAGAATAATGATGCAATAATCGCAATATTTACTTTTAAATTTCAACTTGTAAGCCGATTTACTTATACTTAATTTAAGGGCTAATTTATTGAAAAGGCACACTATGGCTAACAAATACCTCGTTGCAATTGATTTATTAGAAGATAGCAGAATTCAGCGCATGATCGAAGATATTCACTTCCTAGCTAGGAAACCAGAAAATTATTTCCATTTCATTACAGTTATGCCTAATTTGCGCTCTTTAGAAGCTTATGGGCTTAATTGTGACAGCTCGTCGGTCATTGAGAAAAAGCAACAAGCTTTAGTTTTATTGACTGAAAAATTAGAGCAATGCGTAAAACAACAATTTAACTTACCCAAAGAGCAATACCAATGCCATGCCGTTATTGGTACACCTAATTATAATATTCTAGAGTTAGCAGATAAAATTGATGCAGATACCATTATTATTGGTTCAAGTTCACGCAATAAACGTAATATTTTACTGGGTTCAACAGCGGATTATATTGTAAACAATACGTCGCGTTCAGTAATGGTTATCCGCAAGTAAAATCACCAAAACACTTTCCTTTTGGCAATAAAGTTATATTATTTATTGCCAATAAGTATTCGACTATTCTCTTCATTATAAATAGCACTAAATGCACTTTAATTTTTTTGTTTCAATAGCTTATTTTGTTAGAATGCAAACCAAAAAAACAAAAATTTCGTCTCTTTCAATAGACTTCGTTCTATTAAATACTACTCAAAAGATAAAGATTGTCCTGCATTGAAATCTTTCGCATTAAGATATTTTCGCCCTAATACCCCAGTGCAATGGCATCCATACACATCAATATTTTCATCTATGGCTTTTTTAGCACGCTGTAAATCAAATGGTGTTGCACAACGTAAATGCAATCCCCCGACAATCGCTTGAATTTGGTTATTTCCGGTTATTTTTTTCGCGTGCTCAATGATAGATTCAATACCAGAATGACTACAACCAGTGATAATCACTAGGCCTTTTTTTCCTTGCCAAACAAGAAAACTATCATCAAGAACATAATCATCTTCTTCACCTGATTCATGAATAATAACACCATAGCGTTTATTCACTTGACGTTGAGTCACTTGTCCCGAATAGATAAAACTTTTTTCGATTACTAACGGTGCTTGTGTTAATTCAAAAGAAAACTGCGCTTCGAGTTTTGCTCGATCAAATAAAGGTGCTAAACGTTTAAATTTAATATTTTTATTACCTAAAAAAAGGGCTGAATAGCGAACAGAAAATAAATGAGGATGGGCGATAATTCGTGGTTTATGGGTGAAAAAATCTGCTGACAAATGTGTAAGTCCACCAAAATGATCATAATGCCCATGAGACACAACAATCGTTTTCAATGTGGTTAAATCAATACCCATTTTTTTTGCATTTGAAATAAAGGTAAGGTCTTTTCCAGTATCAAAGAGAATTTTAGCTTGGCACTCATCATCTTCTAACAATAATGATAAACCAGGATAATGGTTAAGTTCAGGATTAATCGATTTGTTTTCTAGTAATGCGGTGATCGTTAACATAGGGATTTTTTAATTATTATCAGGAGATAACGTAATAGTAATTAAAAAAAGAATTTGTTCCAAATATAAAAGCTGCTGATTTGTGCGATTGCTTTACCTTTTTAATCGCATAATCGCTGTTACGTGTGAACAAAACATAACAGCGATATCACTAAACTCTGCAAATATTCTTATTTTTCACTTATAAACACATTAGAGTTATCTTACGGCTCTATTATCTTACTACCATAACAGAACGTTTTGCATAACGTGTAATATCTGCGGCGGTTGAACCGATATGATAAGAATCATCTTCAGGATTATGCGAACCAATCACAATTAAATCCGCATTCACCTCATCAGCAATCTGCAATATTGCATCTCGTGGTGTACCAATACAAATGTGAGTTTGCATTCTGTCATCAGGTAAATCAAAACGTTCGATTATTTTTTTAAGCTCTTTTTCCGCTGACGTTTTTAAGCATCCTTGATCTAATTGATCGCCATTCATAACAAGTCGATAATAAGAAGATTGTGGAAGTTTAGGTAACACATACAAAAAGTGAACATAAGGATCTTCATTTTTTGCAATATTTTCCACTAACGGAATTGCTTTGTTCATCAGGTTATCTTCATCAATATCAATGGGAACCAAAATATTCTTATACATACCGTCTCCTTTTATTTTAATTGTAGGATAGTGTATTTTTAAAAAATTGCTGGATATAGTTAACATATTCTAAAAATATTTTAACTCACTTGAATGACACCTAATTTTTAATTAAAAAAATAGCCCTATCATGGATTGATAAGGCTATACATTTAATAAAAAAGAATATGTAATTTATTTTTCTATTGCCATTTTTTGTTTACGTTTTTTAACGTACTGATAGCCAATTGCTAATGCAATAAACCATAATGGAGTCACACTTAATGCTTGGCGAGTATCATGTTCAAAAGCGAGTAGCAACGTCATAAATGCAAAAAATGCAAGACACAGCCACGACATAATAATTCCCAAAGGCATTTTATAGATAGACTTTTCATGCAATTGTGGGCGTTTTTTACGATATGCCAAATAAGAGCATAAAATCATACTCCAAATAAACATAAATAATAACGCAGAGACTGTTGTTACCAAGGTAAATACGTGCATAACATCAGGAATAAAGTAGATTAATATAATTCCACATGACAAACATAAGCTAGTAAATAACAGTCCATTGGCAGGTACTGCACGTTTAGATAATTGGCTAAACTGTTTTGGCGCTTCGCCTTCTTTAGATAAACCGAATAACATTCGGCTTGTGGAAAATATCCCACTATTTGCAGAAGAGGCTGCTGCCGTTAATACCACGAAGTTTACTAAACTTGCAGCTGCGGGTATTCCTATCATAACGAATAACTCAACAAATGGGCTTTTATCCGCCAAAATAGAACGCCATGGAGTTACCGACATGATAATTGCTAATGCTAATACGTAAAAAGTAATAATACGGATAGGAATAGCATTGATAGCTTTCGGCAAGGATTTTTCTGGATCACGAGTTTCTGCAGCCGCAGTCCCGACTAATTCAATCCCAACAAACGCAAAAATAGCAATTTGGAATCCAGCAAAAAATCCACTTAACCCTTTAGGGAACATTCCCCCATCATTCCAAATATTCTCTAGTGCTGCTGTATGTCCTGCTGGCGATTCAAACCCAATACTGATAAGAACAATACCAACAATAATTAAAGAGACAATTGCGGTTATTTTTATCATGGAGAACCAAAATTCCATTTCTCCGAAGAGTTTGACTGTTGCTAAATTTAAAATAAGCAATGTCAGCACACAAATAAAGGATGTTCCCCATTCAGGAAAATTAGGAGCCCAATAACTAATATAGGACGTTATAGCGACGATATCGGCAATACCCGTAATGACCCAGCAAAACCAATAAGTCCAGCCGACAAAAAAACCAGCCCACGGCCCTAATAAATCACCAGCAAAATCACTAAATGACTTATATTCTAAATTTGATAACAACAGCTCGCCCATCGCTCTCATCACAAAGAACAAGACAAAGCCAATTATCATATAAACAAAAATAATTGATGGTCCAGCTAACGAAATGGTTTTCCCTGATCCCATAAATAGACCAGTACCGATAGCACCACCAATAGCAATTAATTGAATATGACGATTTGTTAGCCCGCGCTGTAGAGTGGCATTTTTCACTCTAGCGGGAGGAGAAATTTCTGTTTGATCTTCCATACAATACCTGAAGTGTTTTCATATTTTCGATGTTGTTTTTACCGCTATTTTATTTTTTGACGCGGTAATATGTTTGCGAAATTATTGTGACACAAATCTCAGTATAAGTAATGAAAAGATCACTTTTAGTAAAATGAATGATGCTTTGATAACCAGATAAGATCCTTTCTTTAATTTAATCGGCGATATTTTATCCATTTGAAAAAAAATCAAAATAAGCACTTGACCATCGCATTTGAGAGGAGAATAATCAGCGCATCGGGTTGTTAGCTCAGTCGGTAGAGCAGTTGACTCTTAATCAATTGGTCGGGAGTTCGAGCCTCCCACGACCCACCAATTTTAAGCTGATAAATCAGACATTTATGCCACTTAGAAATAAGTGGCTTTTTTGTCTCTGGAGGAAAGTGGCGACAAAATGGCGCATTTATCTTAATCTAGAAACTCAAAATAATACGGTAATTAAAAAATAACATTGGCTTATATTTCATTCAATTTTTATAATTAATGAGACTAATTAAAACAAACAATTAGTCTAATTTAATTACATAATCCAATACAAACTACCAGCAAATCTACTTTATCTCTTTTTTATCTTTAAATTCGCCACCAAAATCATCAATAAGAATATAGCTAATTTGGTTTATTTGACTGTTTTCTAATGTAATTTGTTGTTTTGAAAATGGCGCTATCATAGGAATGAGAATATTAGGATTATTTTCGCCAGATGCTGATTTAATGGTGACATAAAAAGGTGTCGGATTTTCAATTGTAAACTGTTTATCTGATCTCGTAAAAACAAGAGCGCTACTGACATCGGAAATCACCATAATTAAATCATCAGGGCGATAGAATACTTTTACTTGTAATCTGACAACGACATTAATTAAACCTTCATCATATTTTTTGTTCTCAGGCTTAGGCATGATTTCATATAAATTAAGCCAGTAAAGTGTCTCTTTCTCTTTATCTGTATTGGTAAATTTATTAATTACTCGTACTCGTTGTGATTCACTCGGTTTTAATTGTAATACTGGCGGTAATGATAAAGCGGAAACATCAGTTATGGTTTCTGGAGTATTTTCTGGATTACCATCATCCACCCATGTTTGAACCACCACAGGAAACTCACCATCATTCTTTATATTTAAGGATGCTTCTCTGTCTGAATGATAAAGGATCACTCTTGACCCCTCTAATGCTAAATTCGCTTTGGCGATAAACGAAAAACACAGTAACAGAATAAAAATACTGATCCTTTTCATATTTATTGCACCTGTATAATTACTTGTAATGTCGCATTAAATTTACCAGCAGTTATTTTCTCTCTCGGTAACGCTTCTAATGAGGCATATAATGTTTTAGTTAAATCGGCAATACCATTATTATATGAGACTGAACTAGCATCATCATAAATAGGATACCAACCATAACCCTCACCTTGCCCTTCATTAGCTAATGTTGATAACAAGTTTAATGGCATACCTGATGGGCGATATATTCTTACACCAACCCCTTTTGCCATATTTGAGTCAGTACCATAACCGTCTGTCACTAAATGGGTAATTGCGGCACCATTAGGTACTGTTAATCCTAATTCAATTGCCTTGTTAACATTTGTAGGTCTAGGTAAAAATCCCATTGCAGTTTGCCCTGCTCCCGTTCCGCTGGAAATATTACTCATGCCATCGTTCGCAGGTGGTGCTAATTGACAATAAAAATCAATAGTAATAGGTAAAGTCACTTTTTTGCCACTTGCTAACTCATTAATAGTGACCAATGGGAATGAAACATAAGGCGTAACATTTCGTACAAAACAAGTAGACGCATTACGAATATAAATACGACGAGACATATTTACAGCAGCAGGCCAATAAGCATAAAAGCCATGATAATTTGTAGCGTGATCTGTACCATCTTTTAATAAATAAGAGAAGTTAGAGCTTTGAAAAGCGATATAACCTGCTGGTTGGTTAATAAACGTAATTAGCCCACTACTTGATTGTGCGGGTGGCATATCACTTGTTCTTTCATAGTTAATCTTAAATAACTCCACTTCCATATTAGAGAAGTCTTTTGCTTTTACTAAGATCCACCCTTTGCTATCTCTTTCTAAATTTGTTAATGGTCGCGATTTCCAATAGCGGCTATAATATTCACCCGTAATAGTATTTTTAATACGGATACCTAATCCTCTTGCAAGACTAATATATGTTTCTTGTAATCCTAAAGCTGGATTAACTAAATTTTTGCCACCATAGTTATAATCACCATTCGTTGAATAAAACTCTCTTAACTTTCCTTCCTCATCGGCTGTGCAACGAAATAATATTTGTTCAGGATCATAAACTTCATAACCCGCCTCAAAAAAAGAGACAAAGCCACTCGCCACTAATGTACCCGGAATTTGAAACTGATCGTTATTAACATTAATTACTTTAGGCGTACTTCCCATTGATCCTGAATCATCCCGCGCGCCTTGCCAATTTTTCGCTGAACCTTTACCAGGCTCAGTATAAAGTACACTATTGGGATTCGTCGTCGTGGTTGTTATTTTATAACATGTTGCCGAAGCTAAATAAGGAAATAGCATCAACGCTAATAAAATAGAGAACTGACAAGAAAGTAAACAGCGATTTAATTTCATAAGCATTGACCTGATAATAAAATGAGTTTATCGGCTTCTTTTTCTTCTGGTATTGAGTAATCGATTTGGCAGCTATCTTCATCTTTACCGACGGTCAGTGTCCCTTTTTTATTTTCAACCCTGACATAAATCTGGTTACTTTGCCCCACCATGCCAACAATGTGCTTATCTTTATCATAAACATTTTCACCTAATGCCAATGGACTTTCAGGCTTAACCGAAATCAATACAGGATATCCGACTTGGGTTTTAAAAACGATTTTGGTACTTGAACCTGAATACGGTGCTATTTGTTTAGTATTTTCCAGTAGCTCAATATTATTATTTCTAATATTTTTCCCATCCAAACTAACATTGTTATATTGATAAGGAACAAGGGAAGGCACAATAGCATAACCAAAAGGATCAATGCGTGCCCCCATACCATTACTCACACTCGCACCACTTGCACCTTTTGCTTCCACTAAAGCAAAAGAATCACTAATACGAGGCCCTAATGTTACCCCGCCACTGTGTGCAACTAAGGCACCTTGAATACCCACACTGCCTTGAGTGTAATGTTTACCATTAGAGATACTGCCTGATAACGTAGTAAAAGGAAGCTGTTTAATTAAATGCAAACCACTGCCCACCGCTCTATTTTGTGTGTCGTAATCTGCATTTACACTATAAGAAAGTGTTTTATCTTCCCCTAAAAGTCCTGATAAATTCGTTTGGTAACTTGAATCATCACTAGAATGACTAGAAGATAATGATAGCATTGGTGAATAATCAGAGCGTCCTAATGGCATAGAAACAGATAACATCACCATATCTTCCGATATCGGATCGGTTGTTATTGATGTAAAAGTATTATTTGCCATCATTTGCCCCGTTTTTTGGCGGCTATAAGCGAGGCTATAAGCAATATCTTTATAGGTATTGGAATAACCGATTTGATACTGGGCATCATGTCCTTTATTACCATAATAATTACTGATAGAGCCTGAAATATAAAGTTGCCCCCACTTATCAAGAGACTGATTAACACTCAGTGTAAACTGGCTTTCTTGATTATAACTATTGGAATTCCATTCCATGTCATTGCTTGCACTTTTTCTCAATCCCAAGACATCATTATATTCGCGGAAATTCTCTGTTGAATATTTATAACCTGCGAGTGTAATAACGGTATTGGTTGGGCTAAAAGTACGGCTATAACTAATACCTAATCGTCCACCTTGATAATTATTACCGCCGACTTCAGCATTTGAAAAGGCCGAATTAAAACCTATCGCCCCTAATTTTGTAGCAATAACAGAGCCGACAAATACTGCCTGATATTGATGACCTACACGCATCCCTGTATTTAGCGTTACCGTATTATTCACACCATATTGCAAAGCGATATCTGAAAAATAACTATTTTCTGAACCAAAGTTATTCACTTCACCCGCAGTAAAGTTATATTTAAAGCGACCTGCCCTTACTGACTCAGGTAATGCGGTAAATGGCACTGTAAAAGAAGAAACTTTGCCATTACTTTCGTGGATTTCGACTAATAAATCCCCTTCATAACTGGTTGGATAAAGGTCGTTTATTTCAAATTGTCCAGGTGATACCGTTGTTTGATAAATTTCAGTGCCGTTTTGTTTTATCACTACACGGGCGGTAGTCGTCGCAATACCACGAATAACAGGTGCATAGCCTTTTTGAGAATCTGGCAACATTCTTTCATCAGACATTAATTGAATACCTTTAAATGCCAGACTTGAAAATTGTGCGCCTGTTGTATAAATATCGCCGACAACTAACATCGATTTTAATGTCAGTAACGGCTTTTGTAGATAAGTTCTTATCCAATTAAAGTCACTATTACTTCCCGATTTTGATGAATTATAAGAGTAAGATGCTTGTTGACGAAATTGCCAAGTTCCCAGATTTACGCCCATATTGACACTACCAAAACCATAGTCTGAAGTTTGTCCGTTCGATTTATTCTTATAGTAATTACCCGAATAATTGGTGAACAACATGGTGTTGCCCGCATCTAAATCGTCTTCATTGACATAGCCTTGTGGTCTTCGTTTTAATAAGATTTGAGGCACTGCAATCATTATTCTAAAGTTAGAAGCATCAAACGAATCTACAATGTTTGTATTAATTTGGTTTAATACTAAACATTGACTATTATCTTGACTGATCTCGTTATCCAGCAAGATCCCCATTTCATCAATTTGTTGTTGATTAAAACAAGGTGTCACTTTACCTTTATCATTTAGTTGAAAACGCACAGTTTTTCTTTCAAAAAAACGATTATTAATGTAGATGTCAACATCATAATCACCAGGCTCCACATAATTACTATCATGAAGCTGATTAATGTTGATATTATTTTTGCTACCTAATAATAAAGAAGGATCAAATTCATAATCATCAGCAAATGCAGAAGTCATTGATTGAATAAATAGAGAAAATGAGCCGATTAAGAGTACGACTTTTATTCTATTATTTAATTGTGCTGTGCTTTTTTCTATGACTTTCATTTCAATGCCATTTTTATTAATGAATTAAATCTGTCATGCTATTTTGTCCACCTAGATCATTAAGGTATTTATAGGTCATTTTATCGGGTAAAAATGAAAGCTTTCCGCCATTTTCAGCGACTAATATCTCCGTTGATAACGGAGAAACCATAGTTGATTTAAATATAAATTTTTGTCCCGAAGCATTAGTGGCCTCAAGTTGTGCAAATGACACAAAGAAAGGTGAATCATTTTTAACTTTTATATTGCCATTACTTTCTTTTGAGAAAGATATTTGTTTCTCGATATTATTTAGCTGCGAGACAATCGCTGTTGGGCGATAAAATATTTTTAATCGATGATGCACAATAACCGTAAAGCTATTTCCTTCTTTTATATCTTTATTCAAATCTTTAGGTGGGATCTGTGCTACGTTTAAATAGAAAATAGATTCTTTATCTTGTGGTAAACCTTCACCAGTATAAATTAATCGTGCGTCTCTCCCTGTTTTAGGGTCGATACGAAACACGGGGGGTTGAATAACAAAAGGCGCATCTGCATTATCTGGGGTCGAATTAGGATTATTTTTATCCGCCCATATTTGCATAATGTAGGGAATTTCATCGTTATTCATAAACTTTAAAACTTCAAAGCGTGAATCCGATGAATAAACAATACGTGTTTTTAGCATAGTGACACTAGAATATGATGCTGTGCTATAACTTAAGAAAAATACGGCAATTAGCATTATTATTTTTTTCATTACTTATCTTCCTCTTATATAAATAGAAAAATGTCTCCTTTATATAAAGGAGACATATAAGCATTATTGATAAGAGATAGAGTACTGCACACTACCTTCTACTTTACCTGCTGTTGCAACATCATCGGCATAATAACGTACAGCATAATCATAAGATGCTGATTTTTCGTTTGCTTTTAATACTAAACCTTCGTTACCTACACCAGTTAAATCAATTTTGGTACCTGTTTTCGCAGGATCAATAATTTCTAAGCTAACATTGTTATTTGCTGCTGTATTACCAATACGACCTTCTGTTGTCAGATTATTAGCAATAAAAATGGTTTTAATATTTGTATCTGTTGGTTTAGACCCAGTACAACCACTCACTGCGATAGTAAATGGTGTTTGTCCTGCAGTTTTACCTGCTGTGTCTAATGCTGTAACAGGAACAGTAGGTAATAAAACAACAGGAAGTGCAGAATTACCATTAACAGTTACAGTACAAGTTTCATCAGAAACTTCACCTTGGAAACGAATGGTATTATCAGAAGCTGCAAAAGCGGTAGAAGAAAAAACACCTGCTATAACAGTAGCAAGAAGTATTTTATTCATAATAAAACTCTCCGGTAATATATCAAAATAAGACTAGTTTATTGTATTGGTAATATAAAAAGGCGAACATGAAATAAGTTTATTAATAACCTTATTTCATGTTTATTACGTACTAATATTTAAGTATGTATAATTATCAGCTTATTTACTCATAAAATGCAACTAAATTCGCCGAGCATAGATGTTAATACGTATACATTTTTCGATTTTAAGTATATTCTTATAATCTAAATATGACTATTACGTATTTTTGGTAAAAAATTTATTAATTTTATTAGGATTAATATTAAAAATTATATTAATCAAGTTCAAATTGATATTTGTCATTTTTAATAAAATAAGAACAATAAATTTATTAATTAAATTTAATAAAACCTTTCCCATTTTTTATTTTATTATTGAAATATTATTTTTTCTTTTAGTGAAATTTAAACCATATTAATTAATTAATTAATTAATTAAGATGTAGTTAATTGATTAACTTTATTTATAATTACCGTATTCGTTATATTGTACTTAACATAACCATGTTTTTTTAATCTACATTTATTAACTTATTAATAAAGTACAGGAATGGCGCTTTAAATAATAGTATTTTTAAATTGTTATTATACCTTTATGTTACCATTTATATATTCCTTTAATATAAACGTAAAACACTCTCAAATTTATTTATTTTCACTTTACTGTAAATGATAGAAATAAAAAGTAGGCTATTTACCTTTTTTAATGATACATCATAATATCCTACTGGAAGAAAAATAATCTCTCCTGCACGATATTGTGGATCATCTGGCTCTAAATTACCGCCAGTTGTATCCTCTCCTGCACCAATAAAAATTTCACCTGATGGACAATGTATGTTTATTTTTACATCTGGATCTTCAATTTTATCGCATAGGTTAATAGTGTAAAAACCATCATTACCCAAACCAATAAATGCGATATTACCTTTGTTCATTTCATTTAACTCATCATCAGGTATGCTCCACCAATCTGCTGTATCTGATTTTCTATGCCGGATCGCTTGTAAATCAAAAATGGCCAGAGTTGCCGTATCAGTCATAAAAGAAAATGCGTTTAACATATTCATGTCCCAAAAAAACAATTCTGATCGTACCAAAATATTTTTCTTACCTTTATGTATTGTTTAATTATATAGGATTTTATCTATACTAGACCTATATTTTATGTACTACTTATACGCTAAATAATTTGCAACAACTTGAATATATGCAAACAAATACTCTAAATAATTCAAGTTACAGCTAGGCGACAAGTGAATGAGTCACTAGGAGCATACATAAGTATGTGACTAGTGTGAATGAACATAGGCAACAACGCTGTAGCTTGAAGTATGACGAGTAGCGCTGTAGCTTGAAATATGACAAATATATACATGGACGGTCTTATGAAATTACAACAACTCCTTATCTCTCTTTCCCTTTATGCGGTATCCTCATTGCCAGCAATCGCTACGTCGACTCAATGTACTGATATTGAAAAACAAACCAATATTGCTAATAGCAATATTATATTGCTCAGTTCTTACAACGGCCCTGTTAAATCAGTCACGATGACAAGCTCTATACCCCATGACGGGCGTTTTAAAGCACTAAAAGGTGAAATTTACTTTGATGAATGTGGAAAGTTATTGAAAGATAGCACATCAATGCAAGAGTACTTTGAAGGTAATGTAGAAACTAATTTAATAAGAACATTACCTAATAATCCTTCTGTTATCAGATATCAATTTCAGATAAAAAATGCCTATGGCTCACACTCTATCTACATGCAAGAAACCTATCATAAAGATGGACAGAACCGGTTCAACAAAAAAATAATTCAATATTATGCAAATGATGGCGCTTTACTGGATACAATCACCAGCCAATTCGACTATAAAGATGGGCGCATTATTAAAGAAACGAGTAAATCGTCTGATCCTACAACTGAGACTATCACAACAGAGTACATCTATAATCCTCAAGGAAAACTACAATCCGTAATAGAAGACGGTAAAATAAATGTAGAGTATCAGTATGATCCAAAAGGAAAAGTCGTTACTCAATCAAACTATATCAAAGGCGTTAATGGAGAAGATAAAGCCTTTATCACTACTTGCCTTGAATGGGACAAATTTGCTAATTGTTCAAAAGAGGAACTTGAAAGTACGATTAAATTTAATGATGAAGTGATTAATTTCAGTAAAGCCATGCTTCATAACGAGTTTATTTACTACGAATAATATTTACATTATATTTTTGTATCAAATTTAAGTTAATAATATAAAAATCAGACTATCAAAAATAGACTGGTTTTTATATTTATTACATATCTTCTTATCTATGGTTAGATACTTCTTCGTGATACTTTCATTAAAAAACAATTTGTGTAAAACTACTTAAATCAATTAATGATGAATATGCTTTATAGCATGTTCTCTTTTAATAAAATTTAAGATGACGCATTATATGAAATTATCACTTCTTTTTATTTTTTCTCTATACACACTTTTTATTTCACTCCCAGTATTTGCGACATCAACATCTTGTAAAGTTCTACAAAAACAGGTGAACCAGTCTAATAATATGCCCACTCTGTTAGAGTTTTATTATGGGCCTATAAAATCAATCAGCATCACTAGTACATTACCTGAAAACGGTCGATTTAAAGCCTATAAAGGTGAAATACAATTTGATGAATGTGGCTCTCTTACTAAATTTGATTCTTCTACGCAAGAATATATTCATGAGCGAATCGAAACAAATCTTGTAAGAATGTCAACACCTTATAATATCAAATATAAATACCAGCTAAAGAGCTTACACAAGATCTATACTCTCTATCTGAATGAAATATATGGTAAAAATAGTCAGAACCAACTAATAAATAAAACTTCTCATTTCTATGATGGAGATGGAACACTCATAGGAACCGATTTTTCAAAAATTGTTTATGATGGCAATAAGATTGCATCAGAAACAATTATTGAATCTAGTGCTGAAAATCAAGGAAGTACAATATATTATTCTTATGATAATAAAGGCCGCCTCTTAAAAGCAATTGATAATAATGAAGTAATGTTAGAATTTAATTATGGTGAAGATGATAAAATCTTACATCAAACGCAAATATTTACGAGTTTGTATGACGATATAAGAGAGTATGATAGTACTTGCCAAGAATGGGATAAATATAATAATTGCTTAACATGGAATATGGTAAGTGAAGTTAGAAAAGATGACACAATAATCGATACCAGCACAGCAATTGTATATAATAAATTTGAATATTATGAGTAAGTTACTAGTATTATAAATTATACTCTCTTTTAAATTTATAATGAATTTACATAACAAAGGCCACCTTATTAAATAAAGTGGCCTTTTATTGTTCTAATTTTCTATATTTTATTATGTATTACGATATTGAGTTTCAGCTTCATCAAAACGTTGTTGGTTTTCTTTACTCGGCTCTTTACCCATTAAACTGATGACAACGATAGCGATAGAGGCAAAGATAAAACCAGGAATTATTTCATATAACCCAAACCATTTATATTGCATCCACACTAACACGGTTAAAGCACCAATCAACATTCCAGCAAATGCACCATTACGAGTCATACGTTTCCACATTACAGAAATGAGGATCACAGGGCCAAAAGCGGCACCAAAACCAGCCCACGCGTTACTCACTAAATCAAGCACCTTATTGTTTGGATCACGCGCTAAGAAGATTGCGATTATCGCAACTAATAACACCATGCCACGCCCTACCCAAACTAGCTCTTTTTGGCTCGCACTTTTACGAATAAATGGCTTGTATAAATCTTCAGTTAACGCACTTGCACAGACTAATAATTGACAGCTTAATGTACTCATTACCGCAGCTAGAATTGCAGACAACAGAATACCAGCAATCCATGGATTAAAGAGCAGTGAAGCCAGCTCCATAAAAATACGTTCATTTTTAGCTGTTACAGCGCCAGCTTGTGCTGGATTCATTTCAAAGTAAGCAATACCAAAGAATCCAACCGCAACCGTGCCACCTAAACAGAGGATCATCCACGTCATACCAATACGGCGTGCTTTACGAATAGTTTGATTAGAATCAGCCGCCATAAAACGTGCAAGAATATGAGGTTGCCCAAAATAGCCCAATCCCCATGCTAATAACGAAACAATCGCGATAAAATCAAGCCCTTTGAACATATCCAAATAAGATGGATCTTTTGCTTTAATGATAGCAACAGAAGTATCAATGCCGCCCACTGAGAAAATAACAATAATAGGTGTCAGGATCAGAGCAAAAATCATTAAAGTCGCTTGAACGGTATCTGTCCAACTTACAGCAAGAAAGCCACCTAAAAAGGTATATGCGATAGTTGCAAGCGCACCATAAATCATCGCTTCGTGATAAGGAATATGAAACGTAGACTCAAACAGCATTCCACCAGCAACCACGCCTGATGCACAATAGATAGTAAAGAAGGTAAGAATAACTAACGCTGAAATGATACGTAGCATTTTGCTTTTATCATCAAAACGCGATGTCAAATAATCGGGCAACGTTAATGCATTATTATTTTTTTCAGTTTGCAAACGTAAACGCCCTGCAACTAAACGCCAGTTTAGCCACGCGCCTAAACAGAGTCCAATAGCTATCCAACTTTCTGAAATACCAGCGAAAAACACCACGCCAGGTAATCCCATTAATAACCAACCACTCATATCTGAAGCACCCGCTGACAACGCAGTGACTACACTGCCTAATCGCCGACCGCCAAGAATATAATCATCAAAGTTTTTTGTTGAACGATAAGCAAGGTAGCCAATAAAAAGCATACCCAAGATATAGATCGTAAATGTAATTAGCATTGGCGAAGTTAAAGCCATAATTGCAGTTCTCCATAAATCTGTTTCCGATCATCGGTATGCTTTTGACTTGTACAGGAACGTTGCACTTCGTTGCGCATTAATGATCTTTTCAGTTTTTAATTAAAATAATTTCTTACAGCAACAGATAAAGCATTCACATCAATCCTAGAATAGGTTAACTGCATTTAACAAGAAATTAACGTTTAAATGTTTAAATTTTGTATATGACTTCACACTATTTGTCTTAATTCGAAGGTGTATTATAAATATAAACATCAACAAAATAAATATAATTTATTGATTTATATATAAATATATAGAGAAAATAAATTAGATCACTTTTAATCACCCACAAAACCTGACTACTTTCACATTATTTATAAATAAATTGTTAACAATGTTGCACAAAGTTGCAACATGAATGATATTAATAAAAATAACGGGTAACTGTACTTGTGAATTAGAAATAGAATATGAGGAGCACTGCATGAGTAGCACAACAATGGGTGTTAGACTTGATGAAGAAACCCGCAATAGATTAAAAGAAGCTGCACAGAAACTAGATAGAACATCGCATTGGTTAATTAAACAGGCTATTTTCAATTATCTAGAACAAGTTGAAAATAATCAGGTTAATCTTGGTGACTCAACATTTACAGAGCAAGATATTGATGAAAGCATTGAAACACCAACCGCTCATTATCAGCCTTTCTTGGAGTTTGCTGAACATATTCATCCTCAATCAGTTTTACGCTCAGCAATTACTTCTGCTTATCGCACCCCTGAAATACAAGCAGTACCGATGCTCTTACAACAAGCGACCTTACCTGAACATGAGGCACAAGCAACGCATAAATTAGCCTATTCCATTGCCGAAAAATTACGTAAACAAAAAAATGGTGTTGGACGCTCAGGGTTAGTTCAAGGTCTATTACAAGAATTCTCACTTTCTTCACAAGAAGGTGTTGCCCTAATGTGTTTAGCAGAAGCTTTATTGCGTATTCCAGATAAAGCCACGCGTGATGCACTTATTCGTGACAAAATTAGCCACGGAAATTGGCGTTCACACGTAGGCCAAAGCCAGTCTATGTTTGTGAATGCGGCTACATGGGGCTTATTATTCACAGGTAAATTAGTTTCTACACATAATGAAGAAAAACTGTCTAACTCTTTAAATCGCATTCTCACCAAAAGTGGCGAGCCATTAGTCCGCAAAGGCGTTGATATGGCGATGCGCTTGATGGGTGAACAATTTGTGACCGGAGAAACAATTTCTCAGGCTCTTGCTAATGCGCGTAAATTAGAAGAAAAAGGATTTAGCTATTCTTATGACATGTTAGGTGAAGCCGCTTTAACTGAAAAAGATGCCCAAGATTATTTAGTCTCTTACCAACAAGCAATTCACGCCATTGGTAAAGCCTCTAATGGCAGAGGTATTTATGAAGGCCCAGGAATATCTATCAAGCTTTCAGCATTACATCCTCGTTATAGCCGTGCGCAATATGAACGTGTTATGTCTGAACTTTACCCTCGCCTGCTCTCATTAACATTACAAGCAAAGCAATACGATATTGGTATTAATATTGATGCAGAAGAAGCAGATAGACTTGAGATTTCACTCGATTTACTTGAAAAACTCTGTTTTGAGCCAGAATTAGCCGGTTGGAATGGTATTGGTTTTGTTATTCAGGCCTACCAAAAACGTTGTCCCTTAGTCATTGATTATGTGATTGATTTAGCACAACGTAGTCGTCGTCGCTTAATGATCCGTTTAGTAAAAGGCGCATATTGGGATAGTGAAATTAAACGTGCTCAAATTGATGGGCTTGAAGATTATCCTGTCTATACCCGCAAAGTGTATACCGACGTTTCTTATCTTGCTTGCGCAAAGAAATTACTGTCTTCACCTAATTTTATTTATCCACAGTTCGCAACTCATAATGCGCATACTCTTTCTGCAATCTACCATTTAGCTGGGCAAAACTATTATCCGGGTCAATATGAATTTCAATGTTTACATGGTATGGGCGAACCTCTCTATGCTCAGGTTGTAGGTAAGATAGCTGAAGGTAAATTAGGTCGTCCTTGCCGTATTTATGCCCCCGTTGGTACTCATGAAACGTTATTGGCTTATTTAGTGCGTCGTTTATTAGAAAATGGCGCTAATACTTCATTTGTTAACCGTATTGCTGATACCACAATTTCGTTAGATGAACTGGTCGCCGACCCTGTTAAAGAAGTCAATAAAATGGCTCAAACAGAAGGTCACGTTGGACTTTCTCATCCTAAAATTCCACTGCCTGATAAGCTTTATGGTGATGAGCGTAAAAACTCTCAAGGCATTGATATGTCGAATGAACACCGCTTGGCATCTCTCTCTAGTGCCTTGTTAACCTCAGCAACAGAAAAAATGCACTGTGAGCCAATACTTGGTGGTGAATTTAGTCAACCAGAAACATCATTAATATCTCAATCAGTACTAAACCCAGCAAATCATGCCGATATTGTAGGAACTGTCCGCGAAGCAACGCAAGCTGAAGCTGATTTTGCCTTAACGATAGCTCAAGAAAATGGTGAGATTTGGTTTGCAACACCACCAGCAGAACGCGCTGCGTTTTTAATTCGCGCGGCTCAGTTAATGGAACAACAAATGGGCTCATTAATGGGGATCCTCGTTCGAGAAGCTGGCAAAACGTATAACAATGCGATAGCTGAAGTACGAGAAGCAATAGATTTTCTCTATTATTATGCCGCTCAGGTTGAAAAAGACTTTGATAACAATACCCATCGACCTTTAGGCCCTGTGGTTTGTATTAGCCCTTGGAATTTCCCATTAGCAATATTCAGTGGACAAATTGCGGCGGCATTAGCGGCAGGAAATACCGTATTAGCCAAACCTGCTGAGCAAACTCCGCTAATTGCCGCTAAAGCAATTGCGTTATTTCATCAAGCAGGTATTCCTCGCGCTGCATTACAACTATTACCAGGGCAAGGCGAAACGATTGGCGCACATTTAGTTGCTGATGAACGTGTTCGTGGTGTGATGTTTACTGGCTCCACCGCTGTTGCTCATATTTTACAAAAAACACTAGCGGGTAGATTAGATAGTGAAGGTCGTCCAGTTCCTTTAATAGCCGAAACTGGCGGCTTAAATGCCATGATTGTTGATTCTTCGGCACTCACTGAGCAAGTGGTAACCGATGTAATGGCCTCCGCTTACGATAGTGCGGGTCAACGCTGCTCAGCATTGCGTATTTTATGTATTCAAGAAGAAGTTGCTGATCACACAATTGAAATGCTTAAAGGTGCGATGGCTCAAGCAAATATTGGCGACCCAAGTCTTTTATCAACCGACATTGGTCCAGTTATTGATAAAGAAGCAAAAATAGGTATTGACCGCCATATCCAAGCGATGCGCACTGAAGGACATTCTGTTTATCAAGCGACTCATAATAGTTTGCCGAAACACATCGAGAGCAATAGTACTTTTGTTCAACCGACTTTAATTGAGTTAGATAAAGTCAGTTCACTGAAAAAAGAGATCTTTGGTCCTGTTTTACATGTTGTTCGCTACGCAAGTCAAGATTTGCCTACTTTATTAAATGAGATTAATTCCACAGGTTATGGTTTAACTATGGGAGTTCATACTCGTATTGATGAAACTATTGCGTATATTGCTACTCATGCAAAAGTAGGAAACTTATATGTAAACCGAAATATGGTAGGTGCTGTGGTAGGTGTTCAGCCTTTTGGTGGTGAAGGATTATCAGGTACGGGGCCTAAAGCGGGCGGGCCTGCTTATTTATATCGCTTATTATCTAAACGCCCTGAAAATGCGACAACACAAACTTTATCGCGCCAAGATGCTTATCTCCCTCTTGATACTTCAATGCGTAATGGTTTGTTACAAACCTATCATAACTTTATGGCATGGTTAGTGAACAAAGTTGAAAAAACGTATTATGCTGCATTAGAAGATTACGCTACTGCCTCTCAGGCTGGTACATTGCGTGTATTACCAGGTCCGACTGGTGAACGTAATACTTATCAGTTAGTTCCTTGTGGCAACGTACTTTGCATTGCAGATAACGAAAAAGATGGCTTTAGCCAAATAGCAGGAGTATTAGCTTCAGGCTGTCATGCCATTGTGGTTAACAGTGCATTCTCGCAAAAAACATATCGTGAATTACCGGATGACGTTAGGAAATCTATCACTCTTATTGATAAATGGGATGATGATTCAGTTAAAATTAACGCCGTTATTTATCATGGTGATTGCGATCAACTTAAAGAAATTTGCCAGAAAATAGCGCAACGTAAAGGTGCTATCATTTCAGTACAAGGATTCGCTAGAGATGAGACAAATTTACTGTTAGAACGTTTATTACACGAGCGAGCCCTCAGTATTAATACAGCCGCAGCTGGAGGCAATGCAAGCTTGATGACGATTAGTTAATTACCCCCTCTCTTTCTCTCCTTATCTTTGAGACCACCTTTAAAGTTTGTTTTCTTAAAGGTGGTTTTTTCTTTTGTTACTCCATTTTTTCTAAAGAGATAGCCCAAAATATTATTTTTTTGAATGCTGTGACTACTCTCACTCTTTTTATATTTATTATTCGCGACGAGTTAGTTTCGTAAATATACTTACGCCCAAGTCAACCTAGAAGTTGATTTAATTATATCTTTATGAATACCTGAAACTTGCGCCCCACTGTGGGCGCTTTTTTTTATCTAAAAATAGGTTATCAGTGCAAATATCCTTATTAAAGGATAAATAAAAGACTTTTTTAAGATAAGAGGAAAAGCAGAAAGGTAAATAAAGTGTGATTATCAGCGACAAAAGAAAAAGGAGTAGGCTAGGCTACTCCTTTTAAGGTCTCTCTTGAGCGCAATTAGTGACTGCTACTCATCGATGGTGGCTCTTGGCACCAATCGAGATATTGCTCATACTTACGTAGCGCAATGTTGTAGTTACTAAATGCAGAGGGAGTGAGCTTTTTACTCAGGTCTGACTGAATTTTCTCTGTCGTAAATTCTTGACGCGGAAAATTAGTTGAAGTCAGTAATTCATCGAGCCGACGTAAACGAACCACATACTCACGAACAGTACTGTGGCTCATCTCCGTTTGTTCAAACAAATACTGCTTAAAAGACATAATGTCAAAGTAGTCAGTTTCACTATTACAGTAAATCTCACTACAGAAACGACATAGCGCAGAAAACTTCTCTTGTAACGTTTCCCACGTTTCATCATCAACTAAATCTGTCATTTCAGAAATGGCTTCTTTATTGATGACTTGGCGATTGAATACGAGAGAGATCCGATCAAGCGCCTTGTGGCAATGTAGACAATGAGTCTGGCTGTGTTTATAGTCTTTAATGTAACGGCTTAGCGGCCGTTTCTTTTGTGTTGAAACAGACATAAGAGATAAAGCCCTGTGTTGTAGTCTTAATAAACAAAAACAAAAATAAGCAAAACTTCTATTTCTCTGGGTTTAAGCGTGCTCGCAGCCTTTTTATGGCTTGGCTGTGTAGCTGGCTCACGCGGGATTCCCCGACATTAAGCACTGCGCCTATTTCTTTCAAATTAAGTTCTTCCTGATAATACAGTGTAAGAACCATTTTTTCCCTTTCGGGAAGCAATTCTATCGCGTCTATGACTCTTTGGCGAATATCACTTTCTAATAACATCTGTAATGGATTGTCATCATGATCTTCGTCTTGAGACGGTTCACAGCTTTCACCGTAAATTTCATGCCATTCGTCATAAGAGAACAATTGGCTGTTATTCGTATCCAATAGGATCTGCCGGTATTCTGCTAACTCAATCTGCAAATGATCAGCAACTTCCTGTTCTAATGGGGGTCGTCCTAGATCCTGCTCTAATTGATGAATAGAATGGGTAACTTCTCTTGCATTTCGGCGCACACTGCGTGGCGCCCAGTCGCGGCTGCGTAGCTCATCTAACATCGAGCCACGGATACGTTGAACAGCATAAGTGGTAAAGGCAGCGCCTTGCATTGAGTCATAACGCTCAACCGCGTTTAATAACCCAATTCCACCTGCTTGCAAAAGATCATCCAATTCAACACTCGCAGGTAACTTGACCTGTAATCGTAATGCTTCATGGCGAACCAACGGGACATATCGCTCCCAGAGGCTATTTTTGTCCATCACGCCTTCGGCGGTATACAAATCACTCACAACAAAAGACACCTTTGGATAAAAGACCGGAAACCATTATCTGGCTAAATAAATTTAGCAATCGACTGAACAGTGAAGCAAAAGCGCCTCTTTTTCACCTATGCCAAATTTTCAGTAAAAATCGGGTTTTCATTGATAAATTAATTTGTCATTGCATTACGAGAACTACTTTACCCTAAAACATTAGTGACTAATCCTTAGAAAAACCGTTAATTAAATTGATACTTTCTCTCATTAAAAGAAATCAGCTCATAGAAAGTGCATTCTGTTCATAAAAAAATAACATATAAATCATAGTATTTTATTTTGTGCGATTTTAGCTTCTTGGGAGTCAGTTGAAATACTCATAAATGATTAATTAAAAAAACGATTGTTTTGATGATAAAACACCCACTACAAAATTTGCAGTGGGTGTTATTTGAGGATTATTTAAGATTGAAATTAACGCAGCAGTGATAATACGTTTTGTGGCATTTGATTTGCTTGAGCCAATACCGCAGTACCCGCTTGTTGTAGGATTTGACCACGGCTCATATTAGACACTTCTGTTGCATAATCCGCATCTTGAATACGGCTACGTGATGCAGTTAGATTACTAACGGTGTTACTCAAATTCGTAATAGTAGAATCTAAACGGTTTTGTACTGCACCCATTGCACTACGTAAAGTATCGACTTGAGAAAGTGCATCATCTAATCCTTTTAATGGTGCATCGTTAATTGTTGGTGGGTTTTTAGGTTTAACTTCATTACCTTTAGTTAAACTCACTTTACCGCCAGGAACAAAGTCGCCAGTACTACTATCAATGACTTTTGATGTATCTGGGGTTGCTTCAAAAGTTTTGACATCACCATTGGCATCTTTTATCTCAATTACCAATTTAGTTTTATCTTCTTTACCAGTTGCATCCACTGCATAATAGACACCTTCTAAAGACTCACCTGTTGCTAAACTTGCTTTTAACGATGTAGTATCAATATCAATATCTTTTGATACTGGGTTTTTTACCTGATTAGTAACAGAGAAAGTTGATGCAGAACCACTATGTAATTTTTCTGGTTTAACAGAAAGATCTAATTTATCGATACCCAATGTAGTGGCATCGGTTTTTTTCAGATCAACACTGATTTGTTCTTTATCAAGCGCCCCCACTTGTAAATTTAATGTGCTGTCTTCACTTAACACTTTTACGCCATTAAATTGAGTCTGTTCTGAAATACGATTAATTTCCGCAGTACGTTGATTCACTTCTTCCTGAATAGATTTAATATCGGATGATGTGAAAGTATTGATTAACGCTATTTAGCCTACAAAGCCACTATCTATGCCAGCCAGCAAAGTTTGGCTTTGCAGAATTTAATCATTTTTACCATCATTTCACATATATTGTGTCACAATCTCGACACAGTATGTCACACCTCCTCACTTTTAATTCCACACCCTGCTATACTCTCCAAAAACTAACCGGATCTACTATGAATCTCGCAAACCTAACTCAAGAAGAAAAAGACAAAGTTAATGTTGATTTATCCGCTTCAGGTGTCGCATATAAAGAACGACTAAACATGCCAGTTGTTGCGCCCGAAGTTGAACGGCAACAACCAGCACATTTGAGAGCGTACTTTAATGAACGATTAGCGTTTTATTGTGAGAGAAGTAAGAAATTGCCTGATGGGAATTCGGTGCATTATTTGAAGAGTGAATAATAGAAGCCCACCGAAGTGGGCTTTATGGTCATATGCATTTATTAAGAATTCTAGATTTACTCATAAATAGTGCTACTAAATATGAAAGAAGATAAACACAAATTGTTGCAAGCGGTATATAAATGAATGCGTTTATTTTCCCCTGTATTAAGCCCTTCCCTAAAAAAGAGATTATATCTATAAAAACAGGGTGTATAAGATAGATGCCGAAGCTTAATCCAGAAAAATAACCAATGAATGATTTTCTATTTAAAGATTGCTTGATTAAGAAAAAAATAGATATAGATGAAAAAACGGTAGTGATACTTAAGTAAGAGTAAAAATATTCGTAGGTAAAGAAATAGCTACCTATGGCTGTCGCCATTACTGATAGAAGGAAGATAAGTAAACTATTTACCAATTTTAACTCTATATTGTACTTGCAAATATACCCACCAAGACAAAAATAACCCAAAAACATCAGAAAGTTATTTGTGAATAAAGTTACCTTGCTACCCATGTTAAGTAAGGATGCAATATAGTAAAATATAACAGTGAGCATTGATAACGAAAAACACAATACTATAAATGAAAATAAAACACCTTTAGATGAGTTACTAAACGCCACTCTTAAAATCGGTGTCACCAAATATAAGAATGGTATCATGAATAAAAACCAAAGGTGATAGTAAGGCTGACCAAGGAGCCAGTTTTTTATTAAAGCTGGCAATACATCTGGCAATTCACCTTTAACAAAATATCTTAACACCATCCAAAAAGAAAAAAATACAGACCAAAAGATAAGTGGTATTAATATTCTTTTTACTCTTTTGTGAAAAAAAGTCAGGTTATCCTCTTTCTTATTTAACAAAAAATAACCACTAATCATAACAAAAGATGGAACGCACCATCTTGATATAGATTCGTAGATATTCCCTGCCCACCAGCTTTTACTTCCATATAAATCACTTGAAATGCCTATATCTCCAACAAACCCTGAAGATACGTGTAACAAAACAACAGCAAGTATCGATATTGACCTTAAGTTATCAGCCCACAAAATCATAGCCTCGTAATTTGATTTATATATAAATAATATACTTGTACGAAATATGAAATGAAAGTGTGATATATGAAAAATAGGCATCAATAAGATGCCCGTCATAAAAATGATAAATGTGAGCTTTAAGAATTCTTTTAGTAACTAGCTGAGTAATATTTGGCAATGAACAAGAAAAAGCCCACTTTAGTGGGCTTTTCTATTAATCAAAGAAAGCTTTTTAAAACCATTTTAGCGCCAACATCAGTTAAGTGACCACCACCACCGCTATATATCGCACCATCACTATTAATAATTAAACATTGCTCATTCTCACAGAAAATCTTATCTGTATAAACTTTATGCAGATTAGGGTGATCTGGTAAAAGAGAATCTAGCTTTTTGGTCGTTCTTATTGTATCTGGATATGATAATTTGCTCGGTGAAAATTCCTCTCTGTATGTAGAGATAGGAGTATTTAATTGTCCTAGTAATTGATTCCTTACATCAATATGAGGAACAGGAATTGGATAGATGACATAAACATCATGACCTTTACTTAATAAGAACTTAATGTTGTCAACATAACTTTTCCACGCTATTTCTTTATCAAAATCAACATTTTCTGGGAATGCAGATGAAGATAAATTGCTTACAGGTATCCTTTTTTTGGGCAATGAAAACTGCCAGTAATTAGCTGCGACTATAATTTTCTTTTTCTCTTGTAAGTTAGAAAAGTATTTTAATCTATCCTCATTAACCACTACGCATTCAGGGACATTACCAAACCAAATATTAGGAGATACAAAAGGACACTGCTCATAAGTCATACTAATAAACCCATGGCCTTTTTCATCTAATACCTTTTTCAATTCAGGATCTAACTGACCAGCAAAACTATCTCCAATATTAATCCATTTTTTATCACCAAAAGCACAAGCTGTATCAACGGTTCTATTATTACATAGTGATTGTTGTTGACTAGATAAATATCCTTTACCTAAATTATTTTCATCTTTTAATTTTCTAAACTCTAATACACTGAATCGTTCATTTACTTCTTTTAATTTTCCACTAAATCTATCAGAAAAGCCTTTGGTTTCTATTGCTACTTTGTAAAAAGAAAACAGTAAAGAAGCCATTAATATAAGTGTTATTATTTTAAAAATACTTAATTTCCTCACCCTGAATTTATTCTCTATCAAATAATAAGTTATTACAGATAATAACATTGCGATTATTATTAAAATAATTAATTGAGAGTGATTTATTTCATCAGACTTTAGTAATCTAAAAAAAACAAAAACAGGCTGATGCCATAAATATAATGAGTATGAAATTAAACCTATAAATACAATAGGCTTAGTTGAGAATATATCATTTGCAATATCTCCTTTATTTGCAAAGATAATAAACAAGCATATCCCAATAACAGGGATCGCAGTTATAAAAGATGGGTGGGGATTATCATGACCAATAAAAAGCATACTATGAATAACTAAAAACAAACCAAAAACTGGCATTACTTTGGCAATTAAGCTACCTATTGTTCCATCTTTCAATGTATCAAGATTTGATCTGTTATAAAACGTGGCTATACCTCCAGCAAATAGTTCCCACGCCCTAGAAGGAAGTAAATAGAATGCTTCATCCGAACTTTCACCAACAATAATATTTGCATACTGTAAAGATGCAAGCATCATAATAATTAAGATACCCAGTGTGTATCTTTTAAAAAACTTGTTTATGAATAAAATAATAATTGGGAATAAAACATAGAATTGCCATTCGACAGCAAGACTCCATGTATGAAGTAAAGGTTTATGTATACTCGCTTCAGCAATATAGCTATCTTCAGATAAGAAATAATAATTAGAGCCAAAATATAATGCCGATCTTAATGATTTCGCATAAGCAATTAAAGAGTCTGGTATTAGAACAAAATATGCACAAATTGATGTGAATATTAAAACGACAAGCAGCGCTGGAACTATACGTTTAATTCTTCGCCAATAGAAATCAACTATCGAAAAATTTCCTTTTTCGAGTTTGTCTCTTATGATACTAGTGATTAAATACCCTGAAAGAACAAAAAAGACATCTACACCTAGGTAGCCACCCTTAAAAACACTCACGCCAAACAACTGAAAGTTTGCGTGATAAAGTATTACTGCAAATACAGCCAACGCCCTAATGCCGTCAAGCTCTCTTCTATAAGATAACATTAACCAAGCCTCAAATTTAACTATATTGTTGATACGTAATGTATTTTATATAGTTATAAACCATTCTTAATAAAATATTATAAGATTATACATGATGTTATCTAAAAGATGATGCACAGCAATAAGTTATATGAAAAATAAATTAATAAACCTTCGTTACTGTGCATTGATATTGGTGCTATACGTGATTTAAATCACTCTTAACTCACCACCTACAATATTAAAGTTCCCAACCTTAATTCCTGATATAATTAAAGAAACCTTTCCATTGTCGTTAATTACTTGGACTCTTGAATCTATTGTTCCGTCTGGTTTCCTGCATGTGTTACCCCATATTGTACCAATATACTCTTTTGTTTCATTGGTATCCGCAATGCGAAGATTTAATAATAATAACTGCATATCAGAATACAGTATTTGTGTATTAAAGGAGCATGTTCCTTTTTCAATGTCTTTTATTGGGTTGTATAATCCATGCAAAGCACCATAAGTGTATCCAGAATTATATTTACCGCTGTAGTTTCCTGGTATATATTCATTAACCACATTGCTAATATGAGTTATCCGGCCGCCAGCATTAATATTCATAGCCTTCTTGTTAATAATTACCCCTTCACCAATTTCAGACATTCTGTATAGTGTGTTAGATAAGCTGGCATTGGCCTGTGTATTTTTAAGGTCTATTACACTATATGATAATCCCTTATTTATAAAATAGTTCTCTGGATCAATGCCAATAATATGATTATTTCTCTGTACCTCAATCATATTTCTTGGTTGAAATGGCTTATGTTTAAATAGATGTTTTGCTCTTTTTGGTAACATATAATTATTTGAGAACGTTACGTGAGAGTATGATCTAAAGTCAAAACAGACGTCTCTATCATCACCAACATTTTCTAAGTAACTATCTTTCACTGTCATATCAAATATCTCACCATTGGAGACTATTGATACTCCTTGAGCCTCAAATGAAGCTTTATCCATAACTAACCCAGTTACACCATGTTCAAAAAGGTATCCATTCCTAGTATTTAATGCTATAGGGGACTCAATCTTTATCAAGTTACAAGCATTCCTATATTTGTGGCCAATAGATTCTTGAGATAATAACGCCTCAGAATTTAAAAGAACGTTATTGTTAGAGTGAAGATAAAAACAATTATTAAAATCGAAACCTAAACCAAAATTTCTAGCAACGAGGTTGTCTGTCTTGCAATTAATATGTAACTCTTTAAATCCAAACGCTCTTCTTCCTATCGCATTATCTACATTATTATTATTAATAACTAAATTTCTTACATAGAGATTACTAACATTTTGCGCCATAACAGGATCATCCATGCATGACACCCACCTACCATTATCTTTTTTACCAGAAATAAACACATCGCCAACATCATCAGTTGGCAAAAGAATTAACCCACCAAAATCCAAATCAATCAACTTCATTCGATCTTCAAATAATGGCAGGTAAATTGTGTCAGTTATTTTACTCCTTAACCCGGAAACACCATTAATACCTACTTTATTTTCGTAGCAGTATTCTAGTGCCTCCATCAAAGCCAATGTGTCATCATGTACTCCGTCACCAACAACGCCAAAATCAAGAATAGAAACAGAATCATCCAGCTTTTTATTTAATTGTCGCTTTACAGAATTTGCAGCTGGATATTTGTATCCAATTAGTGATGAACCATAATCTAACTCCAATTCATTTCTTAATTGGTCAGGATCATACTTCAACACGTTATAATAATAATGTTGCTGAACGCCGTAACTGTCATACACAGCCATGCTATGGCCTTCAACTGTTACAAACTTAGCAATCTGACCATGGTAAACAGGAAATCCAGCCTGATTGATAATTAAAGGCTGAGGAACTGGAATATGAGAACCATCTTCATTCTCTAAATAAACCTGGATTTGGTTTTCTGGTAATGTTGGATCGGTATCAATTTTACCGATGAAAATCTTACCATTACTCGCTGCTTGGAATTTCCTTGCTAGAGTGAATAATTGCGACGGCATCGACACGACGACATTAGGGATAATATCTGACATTGCTTTCTCCAAGCGTGAGTAGTCGCACCAGATTAAAACTGGTGTATTTTGGACGTAAAAAAACCGCAATTAAGCGGTATTGTTATTTTGTAGGTTGTCCATAACCTAATTGATTAGTTCCTGACTTCTTCCTGCGAACCAGCACTTAAACTTTGTGATATTGTAGAGACTGCCTTTTCGAACTTACTTGTTCCTGCCGGAGTTCCTGCTAATCTCATCACTGCCTCTCTAACTGGTTTACTTTCATAAATGCGAGCTAGTGCGCCATAAGTTCCAGCGCCAATTGCAGTTGACGGTTTTATTGCTGCGCCTAAACCAAGCATGAATGGGATTGCTTGCTGACCAGTCGGCGTTGTGACACCAGCTTTTGACGCTTGACGTGTAGCTTCTAAATACTTCTTCAACCCATTTATATAAATAGCTTCTTGACCTCTAAATGCTATTCCAGTTTGGTTTGACATGATATTTAGTTGCCTTAAGAACTGCTCAGGAGAATCACCCGCTTTCTCAATTGCTTTACCAATAATGGCATTCCTTATTTGAGCACGACCTCGGGTGTCAACTGAGTTATACAAGCTTCTAATTTCAGATTTGTTTTTGCTAAATAAAATATTGTTAACTACCTCTGGTGTTAAATCACCTTTGGTTAAGATGCTCTTCAATCGAGTATTTAATATTTTATTAGCTTCATCTGCATAGATAGAATTAGCTTGGTTATACTTGCGTAAAGCATCAGCACCTAAGTTTGTTGATATTGCATCGCTAGCATCATCAGACATGGCTTTATAAACTCTATTTATCGCGGCATCAGAGCGATTGGGCATAGCCATTCTCTCACCCTTTACGTCTTGTCTAAATTGAGTTCTTAAGTCTCTTAGTTGAGAAATGTCAACGTTACTAGATGCAAGTTCGTTTCTGTAAGATTGTAATTTTGAAATGGTTTGCGTGTCAGCAACCTCACCAAGTTTAGATAACTTGGCTATTTCGCTATCAATCTGGTTTATTGCTCGATTAGGAGTAATGGGTACGCCAGATAACGCATTCTGGATTGATTCTAACCTTTCACCAGCCGCCTGTTTTATTGTTGACGTTTTGCGTTTCAAGCTCTCAACAACTTGACTAGGATCGTACTCTCCAAACCTGTCAGCAAAATCACGAACAAGTTTACTCCTAGCCTCTTGTTGATTTGATCGCAAACCTGCCGTACCAGCAAAAGGAATGTTTTCAGCAGCTCCTTGAGCCAGCCTACCGGTTTTTGATTGCGGAGGTACAACATCAGTCGTGTATAAAGGAACATTATTCTGCTTAGCAAATTCAGACAATTCAGATGCTTCTTGAGTTGGCTTACCTGTTGCTACTCGATAACCACTATTAACAAGTTTCTCTGCCGCTTTAAATCCACCTCCAAGCCCTGCTGATAATGCAGTTTGCCACGGGTTAATATCGCCACCACCTGCCATATTAACAGACGATTGTAAAGCCAAGTCTGTTCCCGCTGATTTTGCAGTTGCACCTAACACTGTTGGCGCTCTAGTCGCTGGAGTGAATGCAACTGCGTTCGCGATAAATGGCATGACATCTTCAGATGATAGACCTGGCTTGTTTAATGCATAGCGACCAGACGGTAAATCAACCAGTAAGTTACCCTTCTCATCTTGAGATACTTGCCCCCCCATATTGCTGATGACTTTTACAAAGTCGTTATCATTACCGAACATTTGTACCCAAGCCGCTTTCATTGCATCAGTATTAAATGCATTCATTTCTGGCGAAGACATGATCCCTTCTAGCCCTTGAACTTCAGGAGTCATCTTGCTTTCACCAGTAAATGCGTCAATCACATTTTCACGGAAACCTTTAGCATCATCAGACGATTGCTGTAACCCTTGAGAAAGGTTCTGGTTGGCTTGTTTCATGCCAGCGATATAGCTGTTTTCTGGTTGTGGTGGTTGGGTTGCTTGTTCGGGTTGTGATTGTGGAAGTGGGTATGCGGTATAAAACTGTTGTCTTGCGTTATCTACGTCGTTACCAACATTTGGAGCAACTACTTCATTAAAATATTGCTCCTGTGCTGATACCTTTTGTTCGTTAGATAGTGATTGATACTCAGGTGACGAGATCACATCTTTCCATGGTTTAGCCATTACCCACCCCAGAGATTAGAATACCCACCTTGATTATTAGCGGGCGCTTGTTGTGTTGGTTGCTGACTTGCTGGTGAGCTTAAATTGGCATTATTTTTAGAGTTGAATGCCTTTGTATACTGATCGATTATCTTAACTGAGTTTTGCAATGCTTCTGGGCTAGAGTAATCAAGTTGCGGCATGGACTGGAAGAACATCTTAGCCTCAGCGACAGTATTGATGCCACTTGCACCCATCTCTCTAGCTGCGCCAATACCTTGATTCTGCATGTTACCTTGAATGCGTTGAGCAGCATTATAAAGAGCCCTTGCATCTTTATTTACCGTTCTAGTCCCTGCATCTGCGGTAATCGGCGCTGTCCCTGTACCTCCAGTAACACCAGTTATTGCATTTAGCTGAGAGGCTGGAGCGTTTGCAATTAAAGATAAGTCCTCATTCATTCTCGTGCTTGATGCTGTTCCAGCAGTAGATGACACACTAGATAAAGCGTTAACAGGAATAGTTACTACATTGCCGTTCGCATCAAACCCTTTGTAATATTTGGAATCACCAGCGCCTTGTGCATTTGGGTCTATCATCACAGTCTGACCATTAGCCAGTTGAGCTTGTTGCATTTCAGTTCCCGATTTGCCTTTTAGCGCCAAGAACTGTTTACGTTGTTCGGGTGAAAGTGTCATCATGTACTCATACTCCTGAACTGCCGCTGGTTTACTACCTGCTGAGCTAGCTGAACGCATAGAGTTTTGAGCGGAGATATTTTGTCCACGCACCTGTATCTGATGACCTTCTCTTGTTAGTGCTTCGCCAGCTTGATTGCTTCTGATTTGCTCATCTAAACGACCTTGGTCAATCTGTCTGCCAAGTTGTTTATCTTGTAGGTTAAAGTAATCATCAATGCCTAATGATGACATGCCAATGTGATCAGCTAATTGAACAGCCGCTTTAGGGTCTTTTTCTGCAATAGAAACGGCTTCCATAGGATCAATGCCAAGGCGGCGAAATGTATCTGCATTCTGTCTAACGTAATCAGTGGCATTACCATTCATTACCGCATTGCGATAGCCAGATGATAAGTTACCCAAAGATTCGCGAACATCAGCAGAAACACCCTGCATACCTCCAGTGATGGCTTGAGCGTACTCTGGATAAGTAGCTAGCAACTGTCTCATGCCATCACGATCACTATTCGCGTACGCCTCACCCCATGCTTTTTGGAATTCACCAAGACGCTCTTTGGCTTTATTTTCCTGATAGATACCAGCAAGACCTACAAGTCCATTTAATGCTTGCAGACCCATGTTATTAGCGCCAGAACGAGCTAATTCATTGCTTTGATTAATTGAGTTAATAACAGGATTTGCATCACTAGCTCTTGGCGCATTGTCATTAAATTGACCTATCGAACCAAGAAACCCGCCTGAGTTAACTGATGGTTGCCATGTAGCCATTAAAACAATCCTCCCAATAAACCAACCCCAGCACCAATACCAGCGCCCCATGCAGTACCAAGGCCGGGAACAACGCTACCTAGTTGAGCGCCCGCCATAGCACCACCAAGACCTCCCATCATTCCTTGTTGCATAGATGACGGTCGATTAGCCATAGCCGCTTGAGCATTTGCATTTTGTTGTAGCAATTGCCCCATATTGTTTGCGTAGTTTTGACCAGCACTAGCCTGACCCTGCAAAGCACCAAGACCAACATTGGCTAAGTTCTGGTAGTTATTCATTTGGTCAGCCAACCAACCTTGTCCGAGCGTAGGAGTGATAGATGCAAGTTGATTACTTGTTGCTGTTGAGCCCAGCCCACCAGTAGCTTCTGCGCTAGCTAATTGCTGATAACGAGCTTGGTTTGATAAATCGTTAAATGCTTGAGAGTTGTAGTATTGGTTTAATGCTTGACCTTGACCTTCTAAAGAAGATAAGTTTTGCAACTGACCAATATATTGCTGGGCGAGTGATGTAAACGGCGCAAGGTTTTGCATGTTCGTCTGCCACATTTCACGCTGTAACGCAGTGGCTTCACGAGTGGCATCAGCTTGAGCGCCCGCACCGCCATCACCGCCACCTTTCATGTATCCATGCATTGGTAGAAGTGAGATTCTGAATTTCTCTGAAATAATCAGCATTTTAATAACTCCTCGTACTGCTCGCGTTTTAGTTGATAGATGGTGACACCTACTGGTTTACCATTACTGATATACGCATCATCTAAATGACCGACACGTGTAGCACCAAGCATTTTCACAATAACGCGACCATATTTTGTGGTATCTGGAACCATAGTTACCGAGTTAGTGAATTGACTATTATCCAGTAACCATTTGCAGAATAGTTTGTGTGCATCAAAGGCGTACTTGCCACGGAATCCAGCATCAAATATGGCGTGACACTCAACGACTGTATGCCAGAAGTTGCGCACCTCGAAAACACCAACCAATAGAACTCCCTCATAAATACCTAAGTAAAGCGCATCGGTCTTAATGAAATACTGATCATTACCATCAACGATATTTCCCGTGTTCGACTTATCATTTAAAAACTCAGATAGTCGAATAGGGTTATCAATAATTTTAATTTCCATTAGTCTATTAATCCGTGTGAGCGAAGTGCATCTTCTAGCGCCTTGATTCTCTGTCTAGCCTCAATTAACCCATTTGCTAGGGTTTGCATTTCTGACCGAGTGTAATCAGCACTGAATGAGTAGGATTGGTTAGCGTTAAACGAGCCCTTAAGTGCTGTACCCGTTGCTGATGTAAAGCCAGCAACACGAGTGCCAACAACTTTAGTTCCGTTTACTGAGTAGGATGCTGAAACATCGATAGGAGATAAAAGCTTCTGTTTTTCTGTTTTACTGAGAGAAACGTAATCAACTTTGATTTCAGATATTTGACCATCGAGGTCTTGTATCTTTATTTTCAGCCCATCAATGTCTTGCTCAACGTTAAGAACTCTTACCTCTAACTTAGATAAGTCCTCTTCCGTTTTCGTTATCCGCTCTTCATGATTAGCTAACCTAATGCCATGCTCAATAATTGTCTGTTCGGCATCACCAAGCCTTTCCTCATGATCTGCAAGAACAATATCTTGCTCATCATTTCTAGATTGAGCATCAAAAGCCTCAGCACCAGCCTCATTTGCACGACCAGCTACCTTTGCCATATCATCAGCACCGCTAAGTACTATGCGTCGATATGTTTCACTGAAATTAGTAGGTAGGATATCTGGAACAATATAAGCGGATTGAATTTCTATGGGTTTAGAAAGGTTTTCACTTGCCATTATTCAACCCTCATCGATAGATCGCTCAGTGTTACAGGTGACTTAGTAATAACGCGAACCTTAAACCCTATATTCTTTCTCACTCTTCCTACTCGTCGCCATAACACACGGCGGTCATATTGGAATGGTGAGTTTTGTTCAATCATTTGCTCACGACCAAAGTTAATGCCATCAGTCGTTGCAGAGAGAAATAACCTATCAGCAATCTGGGCGACGCCTGTTGATGCCTCAAGCTCTAAATCGAACACCCTTGCGTTATCGGCTTTAGCCATAGGCGTGTATAGGATATGCTCGACCTGCTTGTCGTACTGAGATGATTTATTGAAGGTAAGATTACCAACAACACCATCGTTCTTATCCGCAACAGTGATCTGATTACCTTCATACATAAAATCAATTGCACGATAGGTTTCGTCATACAGTCCAGACTTTAGAATGCACCACTGCGGATATTGCTGGCTTCCCGCTGCGTCAAAGCAAAGTGTATGGCGCTGTAAGTGAACAATGAGTAACTCATGACCATCGAAGCGAATAGTCTCAAGAGCCGCATGTGATAACTCGTCTGATGTATAACTACGAATGATCTTATCAATACTTGCAGTAGATATTTGACTGGCAGAACCAGAGCCAAGGATATAGACAGATGGCGCGCCGTTTGCTGGGTTGCTGATGAATGCAAATGATTCTCCGAACTTACACTTAGCATCACGACCAGCAATACCCATCTGAACCATATAAGATGGCTGTGGCGCATATATTACTTGTGACGCACTCGTTGATCCGGTAATGGTAAAGTATTCAATGGTTGATGAACCAAAGCAGAGCACCATATCGCGCCAAGAATCAATAGCAATGATGCCGTCAGGTTGAGACTCGGCAGTGTAGAACGGACGATAGCGATCAGGTTTTGACTCATCTTCTAAGTCAGTAACGCCAAACCTTTCACCGCCTTTCTGCAACCAGATGTAGCGCCCTCGGTTACGAGCAACATCGACAACATCACCTAATTCGTATTGAGGGTATCTTTCAACTACCTCTAACACTTCTTGCGTCATTACAAATTCAGTAACGTCTTTGGCTGTTTGTTCGCTAGATTTAGCAAGGTTCATTTTATACGTGACTGTAATTTTACCGCCTGCACGCTTAAGGCCTTCGACTAGAACGTCGGTAAGATAAGGTCTCTCGTCATCTTCCTGCTGAGATAATTTAACGCCCACCATTTGCTCAGTAATAAGCATCTCATTACCGGTTTTACCATCAGAAGTTTTAGGCGTGATTTTTAACGTTAAGAACCCATCTAGATCATTCTTTGTGAGCGGTACAAAATCATCATTACCGTCTTTGTGAGTCCATTTTTTAACGTCGCGTTTATAGCCTTCGGTAATTACCTTTTCCTCAGGCCAGTTAGTTAATTCTTTGACCTCACCGTCATAGCGATAGAGTTTTAACTTACCACCTGACGCTACTGCTTGACTGTAACCAGAGTGCGCCATAGTCACCCTATCTTTACCTTGAATATCAGCAATAGCATTCTGACCACGATAAAGCTTATTACCACACACACGATATACAGTGTTGTTTTTCGTGTTGTACTGAACACCACGAGATACACCATCAACACTATGACGCTTTTCTAATGCAGGGAATGAACGCAAATATCCGGACGCATTCAATACTTCTTTCGGCGTGGCTAGCATGTTAACTGGCAGACCGTCTATGTAATCTGCTGTGTGCGGGTCTTTTCGCAAACCTCTAGCAAGAGGGATCTGAATTCTTGGCATGTGGTTTTCTCCTGTGGAAGTATCGTTGACCAGTCATCGTTAATAAGCGATTACCTGAGCCAATAGGGAAACCATCTGGATGATGAGATCTGGCATTTTTAGCTCTCTTTAAAGCACAACTACGCATGAGTCTTTCTTTGCCATATCTAGCAGTTGTAATAACTTTATCGAGTGGGGCAATTTGGTAATCAGGTGCAATGCGAGTAGCTAAGTTGTAGATAACTGCGTTAATGGCTTGCTTGTGCAGCCCGTGCTCATCACCTTGGTCGATTGGTGTATCTTCATCAGCGAATTTATAACCAGTATGAATTCCTGCGCCATCTTCAAACCACTCATACATCATTGACTCTAAATCAACTACTCCGTCCTCTAATGATTGCGGTTCGATATCTGTTAGCGTGGCATCCGATGCGACACCGAGTTTACGCAGTGCTGCGATGACTAACTCACCCTTCGTTGTTATCTGCATCTTTCACCGCCTTTTTCTTGGTAGCGGGTTTCTTTGCTGGCTCTGGCTCTGGCTCTGGCT